>JAFYPQ010000021.1 GCA_017559955.1 Bacteroidales bacterium | reverse complement strand
CAAAGCAAACTATACCCTTGTGAAGAGGATTTTTGTCAAACCCTTTTAAGGGATAAGGAGTAAAAGAGAACTCACCCAAATTTTTATCAGGAGCACCTATAATTTGAAATGGAAAATAAGTTCCTCTGCCAACGCTAATCGAAGTGCCTTCGAACAGACACAACGACGGGTAAAGAGCAATGCTTTTTGAGTTTGGTAGATTGGGGGAGGGCTTAATCTTTAATTCGTATGGCTCTCCGTGTTGCCAACCCTCAACTCTTATCACTTGCAAGTTTAAATCTTTTGTGCCACCCCAATTCTCCCCCTTAATCATATATGCAAGTTCGCCAACCGTTAGTCCGTGCATAACAGGTAAGGGCAGGGTGCCTACAAACGATTTGAGTTTCATATCCAAAACCGCTCCATCTACATAGTCGTTGGGGTTGGGACGGTCTAAAACCAAAAACTCTTTGTTGTTTTCCGATGCCGATTGCATAGCATAATACATAGTTGAGATATATGTATAAAATCTTGCACCTACATCCTGTATATCAAAAATAATAATATCGACATCCGAAAGTTGTTCCGTACTTGGTCTCTTATTTTTCCCATATAGCGAAATAATCTTTACACCGCTACGGGTGTCGATGCCGTCCTTAACACTCTCGCCTGCATCGGCATTGCCTCTAAAACCGTGTTCAGGGGCAAAAATGGTATTTATCTTAACTCCACAAGCAATAAGAGTGTCAACTAAATGAGTTCCGCACTCAGTAGTGGAAGTTTGGTTCACAATAAGAGCAACTCTTTTATTAGTTGATATTTTTACAATCTCATCAATTTTATCGGCACCACACTTTACCTTGGCATTTATAAATACAAAGGGGAGAAGAAATATTAATATGATAAATTGTCTCATTGTGTCAGTAGTAAAGATGTATCAACAAAGTTAATAAAACCTTTGTCAGAAACAAAAAAAATAACTAAAATTGCAAATAGATAACTCTCGGTTTTTATTTGTTGTTTATTTTCTAATAATTTATGAAACATATTATAAGAAATATAGTAGTTGCACTATTGATGATATTCTTTTATGCGACAACATATGCAGAGGAAACCTTACAAGATACGGTAATATATTCTCGTTCGTGTAAGTTTTCTGAGTCGATTGATATATTAGGTTTCGAGAAAAGATTAAAAGATAAAAACGAACTCTATATCGTTCGCAACAATACCCAATATACCATAACTCTTATAAAATTGCGAGTATTTTATAAAACTGCCAATGACGAGATGCTCGATTATCGAGATGTAACTCTTACGGGGGAGTTTCTTTCGCAAACAACCAAGCAGTTCGAAGTAGAGAGCTTCGATAAGGGCAAACGTTACTACTACTATCAATCGGCCGAGCAAAATCCCAAGTTGGAGGGCTATCCGTTTAAAATAACCTACGAACTTCTACGATATGATGTGGCAGTTACTAAGTAATTAGGAATTAGGAATGAGAAATTAGGAATTAATTAAAAGTATTCCTCATTCCTAATTGTTGCAAAGCAACGCACTAATTCCTAATTAAATCAAAAACATTCGCACCATAAAATGTGTTTTATAAGAGGAGTAACTCAAAAAGAGTTATTTCTCTTTTATTTTATGTTTAATTATTAAATTGATAACAAATTATGATGCCTGTAAAAAAAGGACAAAATTGGTTGCCAATGATTTTTCACGACTTTTTTGGTAACGAATGGATTGAACGTGCAAAAAACAGCTCAACTCCGGCTGTAAACATTATTGAGAATGAAAAAGAGTATGAAGTTGAGATTGCAGCACCCGGTGTAAGCAAAGATGATATTTGTGTAAATATTACCGACGATAACTATTTGGAGATAACCGTTGATGAGAAGAAGGAGAATGAAGAGAAAAGCAAAAAAGGAAAATTCTTGCGTCGTGAGTTTTCATATTCTCAATTCCGCCAAACACTTGCTTTACCCGACAATATAGATGCCGATAAGATTGAGGCTTCGCAGAAACACGGAATTCTTAAAGTTGTTATACCAAAAAAGGCTCTTCCAATACCTAAGGAGCCTAAAAAGATAGATATAAAATAGAAAAAAGAGAGTGGTTGAAATTTATTTTAACCACTCTCTTTTTATATCTTATCTTGTTTAATATCACTATTCAAGAATTGTTATCTTCTAATTCTCCAAGTGTAGTTTTTGTGCGAACTGTTCTTTCCAAGAATGGCAAAGCGAATATTCTCTATCGGACGAACGAAATCATAAAACATAGTATCAAAACCATTAATATCGCAATTAAATGTTTTTGAAGCTTTTCTTATAACTGTCGATTGAGATATATACCTTAAAACAAACATAGCCGAAACAAAAATTGTAATAAGGGGGTTGTCGGTTGCTCCCCAAATAACCATTGTTATAAATAGCGGATAAAACAGGATACAACTAATTTGTTCTAATTTAAAAACAAAGTGGGCAGAAGTTTTTAAAATTTTATCGGTAAAAGAGCGTCTTAGTCGCATCTCTCTCATATCGCCGTTAATATCGTAAAGTGTGTTTTCGATAGCTGCATCTTTCGAGAGTTCAACTCGACAATTCTCTCTTCTCATAATCTCATTTGCAAAAATATCATCCTCTCCGTATTGGATTGAGAGATTGTTTGAGAACCCTCTGTTTTTAAAGAATAACTCTTTATTTATGAACATATTGGTTCCCTCTCCCATATAGGGGCGACGCATAATGGCGTAGCTGAAAAATTTAAGTTTAAAGAAAAGACGATAAAATCGGAAACTCCATTTGGCTCGCTCTTCGCCTTTCTCAAAACTATTGCCAATAACAATATCGATGTCGGTAATAAAGTTTCGGATCATAGACGCCAACCATTTTTTTGATGTAGGGCGACAAAAAGCGTCGGTAAAGCCAACAATATCATATTTGGCAGCTTTAATGCCAACCGTAAGGGCAAGCTTTTTGCGACTTAGGGAGTGAGCCTCCTCGGGAACATATGTATAGCTAAGGTTTGAATATCTCTCTTTAAGAAGAGTAACCATATCTTTAAGGTCGTTATCCGAACCATCGTTAACAATAACAACCTCAAAATTCGGGTAATCCTGCTCTAAAAATGATATGACATTACGTTCAATATCAACGAAATTATCGTTGCAATAAACAATAACCGAAACATTGGGCTTTGCCGCACTATACCATATTTTACCCTTTTCGCCTTTTCTCGCATATCTGTTAGGCTTTGCAAATATTACGATATAAAAACTAATCTGAATAAGCCATATAAAGGTAAACAATGCCAAACCCCAAAGTTCGACAGGAGTGAAGTTCTCTAAGAAAAAATAATATATAAACATCGTTAATGTAAGCAGTTTTCAACTATATATTAAGTTCGTTGTTTTTAATAATCGGAGCAAGTTTGTCGGCAATAGCAGGGTATTCTTTCGAAGAGAGAAAACGGTTTATAACTTCAACGTGTCCGAAGTGGTGCAGGTCTGTTCCCACAAACGAAACAAAACCTTTGCTTGCCAACCACAAAGCAGTCTCTTTTTCACGGTCTCCGTAATATCCTGCCAACGAAAGCAAATTAATTTGAAACTCACAACCCGAGTTAAACAGCTTTTCGTAAACCTCCTTTTTGCGTTGGTAGTATCCGTAGCGTTCGGGGTGGGCAAGAATAGGTTTAATGTCTCGTAGTTGCAATTCGTATATTATATTTTTTAAATCGATTGGAGGTTGAACAAAAGAGTTTTCGATAAGCAGATAGTTGTTTGGTAAGATAAGTAGATTATCATTCTCGAGCATATCTCTAAACCTATCGTCAATTCTGTATTCTGCCGAAAAATTAATATTCATTTCAACGCCCAAATCGAGCATTCGTCTGTCTAATTTTTCGAAAGCATTTTTTATCGATTGAGGAGTGTTCTCAAAATTCTCTTCAGCAATGTGGGGAGTTGCAATAATTGATTTAAGCCCCCAACTCTTCATTGCCTCTAACAAGGCTATAGAGACGTCGGTATTGGGTGAACCGTCGTCAATTCCCGGAAGAATGTGAGAGTGTATATCGTTAGAGTAGAAGAGCTTTTGAGGCTCAATACATTTTTTGCTCTTGAAAAAATTAAAAAACATTATCTCCTTCGTTATTAAAAACTAATGCGAAGTTACTACTTTTTTTTGAGAGATTGGCGAAAAAATATAGCTATGTGATATAAATCACAAAAAAGAGTAAAAAACTTTTTGCCAAGTAAAAAATTATAAGTAAATTTGCACGCCATTACGAGAGAACTATATATGCACGCTACCAACGTGCTACTAATTTCGGAAACAATTTAAAGACTATATAACAATGAAAAAAGGACTTCATCCCGAAAATTACCGCGAGGTTGTTTTCAAAGATATGTCGAACGAGGAGATCTTCATCACACGTTCAACAGTAGCAACAAAAGAGACAATTGAGGTTGATGGTGTAACTTATCCTTTGGTAAAACTTGAGATTACCAATACTTCACACCCATTCTTCACAGGTAAACAAAAACTTGTCGATACAGCAGGTCGTGTAGATAAGTTCATGAGCCGTTACGCAAAATTTGCGAAGAAGAAATAATTGTTATAACGCAATATAAAAGAAGCCTTGCACTGCTGCAAGGCTTTTTTTGTATGTATCGGGTTGTTATAATTCGTAATCTACGGCGTTATTATCGATATTCTTCCTCAGTCACGTACTTGTGTACGCTCCTTTCGGTCGAAATCTCAAAGCCTTGTATCTTACAAATTCTAACAACCCTTATATAGTATTTGTAAAAAAGCAATCTACTACTTCTCTTAATTAGGAATGAGGAATTAGTTCGTTGCTACGCAACAATTAGAAATATTAGTCCAATTGGTCTGATTAGACTAATTACCCGTTATAATTTATAAACCCCTCTCTACGGGAGAGGGGTTGGGGTGAGGATATTAATTCCTAAAAATCAGCTCGTCGTTTTCGGCATCAATTGTGATAGGTTTACTTCTGTCTACCTTTTGAGCAAGAAGCTCTTTTGAAAGGTGATTAAGTACATCACGGTGAATAACTCTCTTAACAGGTCTTGCTCCAAATTGAGGGTCATATCCTTCGTGAGCAATAAACTTAACAGCCGCATCTGTGAAGTTAAGAGTTATGCCGTTTTGATCCAATAGCTTTTTAACTCCATTTAGTTGAATCGAAACAATCTCTCCAATCTCCTCTTCGTTCAAAGGAGCAAACATTATGATATCATCAATTCGATTTAAAAACTCGGGACGGACACTCTGTTTCAACAACTCCATAACCTCGTTCTTGCTCTTCTCTATAATTTCATCTCTATTTGTTGAGTTGATATTTTCGAAATTTTCACGAATAAGCGAAGAGCCTATATTCGATGTCATTATAATAATAGTGTTCTTAAAGTTTACCAACCTGCCCTTGTTGTCGGTTAATCGACCATCATCAAGCACTTGTAAAAGAGTGTTGAAGACATCTGGGTGAGCCTTCTCTATTTCGTCGAAAAGAACCACTGAGTATGGCTTGCGTCTTATCGCTTCGGTAAGTTGTCCACCTTCGTCGTAACCCACATATCCAGGAGGAGAACCAATAAGACGTGTAACGCTGAATTTCTCTTGATACTCGCTCATATCTATTCGGGTCATCATATTTTCGTCATCAAACAAGTATTCGGCAAGAGCTTTTGCAAGTTCGGTTTTGCCAACACCGGTCGTTCCCAAGAATATAAATGAACCTATGGGACGTTTTGGATCGCTTAATCCGGCTCTGCTACGTCTTACTGCGTCCGATACGGCACTGATAGCCTCTTCTTGTCCAACAACACGGTTGTGTAACTCCTCTTCAAGGTTAAGAAGTTTTTCTCGTTCGCTTTGCAACATCTTGGTTACGGGAATACCTGTCCAGCGAGAAATAACATCGGCAATATCATCACTGGTAACCTCCTCTTTAATCATAGCGTCATCGCCTTGTAAAGTTTTAAGACGCTCTTGAATTTCGGCAATCTCATTCTCCTTACCAACAATTTTTGCATATCTTATCTCGGCAACTTTACCATAATCACCTTCTCGTTCGGCACGCTCAGCCTCGTATTTAAGATGCTCAATATCAATCTTGTTTTGTTGTATCTTATTTACAAGTTCCTTCTCCGAATTCCATTTCGCACTATAACGCATCTCCTCCTCTTTGAGGTTTGCTATTTGTCGGTTAAGTACCTCCAATTTTGCATTGTCGTTTTCACGTTTAATAGCTTCACGTTCAATCTCAAGCTGTTTAATTTTGCGACTTATCTCGTCGAGTTCTTCGGGTACCGAGTCCACCTCCAAACGTAATTTGGCGGCAGCCTCGTCCATAAGGTCGATGGCTTTATCGGGCAAGAAACGATCTGTTATATAGCGTGAAGATAACTGAACAGCGGCAATAATCGCTTCGTCTTTAATCCTTACCTTATGGTGGTTCTCGTAGCGTTCTTTCAAACCTCTTAAAATAGAGATTGTGTTTGCCTCGTCAGGTTCATCCACCATTACAATCTGAAAACGTCTTTCGAGAGCTTTATCTTTTTCAAAATATTTTTGGTATTCGTCGAGAGTGGTCGCTCCAATCGAGCGAAGTTCTCCACGTGCCAATGCAGGTTTTAAAATGTTTGCTGCGTCCATAGCCCCCTCACCTTTACCTGCACCAACAAGTGTGTGAATTTCGTCAATAAAGAGAATAATCTCTCCGTCGGCATGAATAACCTCATTGACAACAGCCTTTAAACGCTCTTCAAATTCGCCTTTATATTTGGCTCCTGCAACCAAGGCTCCCATATCCAACGAAAAAATCTCTTTTCTTTTTAGATTTTCAGGAATATCGCCTCTTATAATTCTGTGGGCAAGACCCTCAGCAATAGCTGTTTTACCTGTGCCGGGTTCGCCAATAAGAATAGGATTGTTTTTTGTTCTTCTGCTCAATATCTGAAGTACTCTGCGAATTTCGTCATCCCTGCCAATAACGGGGTCTAATTTGCCGTCTCTGGCTCGTTCGTTAAGATTTATGGCATATTTCGATAGAGCATTATAAGTCTGCTCGGCACTTGCATCGTTAACCTTTTTGCCTTTGCGAAGCTCGTCGATTGCACAACCCAAACTCTTTTCGCTGACACCGGCATCTTTCAATAATTGACCGGCTCTGTTTTTAACCAAAACCATAGCCATAATAATACTCTCTAAAGCAACAAACTGATCGCCGCATTTTTTCGAATACTCTTCCCCTTTGGCTAAAACTTCGTTGCTCTCTCTGCTTAAGTATGGTTCGCCACCATTAACACGTGGCAACATCTCAATTTCTCGTTCAATCGAATTGGTTAATAAACTTACGTTTGTACCCAATTTGTTAAAAAGGAATTCGGCAACAGAGCCGTCAACCTCCATTACACCTTTGAGCAAGTGTATAGTTTCAATAGATTGATTGCTTGTTCGGTTGGCAATCTCTACTGCTTTTTGAATAGCCTCTTGCGATTTAATTGTAAAATTGTTTAAATTCATAACTCAAAATCTCCTTTCAGTAACAAATGTTTTTATAACAAAAACAACAAATAAAATGCCATTTGGTTTTGCCTGCCAAAAAGTCTGTTTATCAATATTTTATGTTTTCGATATTTGTTGTGTGTGAGTTAAAACTATTGATATTTTGAGTGTTGTGTAACTGACAAAAAGTCATATTTCAACAATCATAATTAAGGTATAATTGTTCAACTTGCTATTTGCCTAAAAAATAAATCCTCGCAAATACCATATTTTTGCTCGTTTGTTATTATCTTTGAAGTAAACTTCGAAGATAATCTGCACTCGCAGTAAAATACATTAGAACAAGTTCTATGTATTTTGCTCATTTGTTATTATCTTTGCTTATTAACTAATAGCTGATAACTTAAATCAGACAAATGGAATTTGAATTAATAAAAAACGACATATTGTCAAATGCGAGGGCAGGAGTCATAACCACATCGCACGGAAAAATAGAGACCCCTATATTTATGCCTGTTGGTACGGCTGCAACAGTAAAATGTTGCCATCGCCACGAGTTGGAAGAGGATGTAAATGCTCCCATAATATTGGGTAATACTTATCATCTATATCTTCGCCCGGGATTAGATATATTGCGTAGTGCCGGAGGATTGCATGGCTTTTCGGGTTGGAATAGAGCAATGCTTACCGATAGCGGAGGCTTTCAAGTATTTTCGCTTTCGGGAAATCGAAAATTAAAAGAGGAGGGAGTGCATTTTCGTTCGCATATCGACGGAAGCAAACACCTGTTTACCCCCGAAAATGTTGTAGATATTCAACGTGTAATCGGAGCCGATATAATGATGGCGTTGGATGAGTGTACGCCCGGAACAGCCGATTTCGGGTATGCAAAAAAATCGTTGGATTTAACCATGCGTTGGTTGCAACGAGGTTGGAAACACTTTAACGAAACCAAACCTCTATACGGACACTCTCAAACATTCTTCCCCATAGTGCAAGGATGTGTATATCCCGAGCTTCGTCGCAGAGCTGCCGAGGAGGTAGCTGCACTTGGTGCAGAGGGAAATGCCATAGGCGGATTGGCTGTTGGCGAACCTGCCGAGCAGATGTATGAGATGATAGAGGTGGTAAACGAAATATTGCCAAAAGATAAACCTCGCTACTTAATGGGTGTCGGAACACCTGCAAATATACTTGAAGCAATTGAACGAGGAGTAGATATGTTCGATTGTGTAATGCCAACACGTAACGGTCGTAATGCAATGCTTTTTACTCGCAATGGAATAATGAATATGCGAAATAAAAAGTGGGCAACCGATTTCTCTTCAATCGAGGAGGGAGGAGCATCGTATGTCGATGAAGCATATACCAAAGCATATCTTCGACATCTGTTTATAAGCGACGAATTTTTAGCAATGCAGATAGCTTCGTTACATAATTTGGCATTCTATTTATGGTTGGTTCGTGAAGCACGAAAACAGATAATTGCAGGAACGTTCAAGCAGTGGAAAGACGAAATGATAGTTCGAGTAACAACACGACTATAAATCAACTTTTTTGATTATGCTTAAAAAAATTGACTTTTACATAATAAAGAAGTTTTTAGGAACGTATGTATTTGCAATAGTGCTGATAATATCTATTGCAGTGGTGTTCGATATAAACGAAAAGATAGATGACTTTATAAATGCACCATTAAAAGAGATTATCTTCGACTATTATCTCAACTTCATACCATACTATACAAATTTATTCAGTCAGTTGTTTACCTTTATAGCGGTTATATTCTTTACATCAAAGCTGGCAGACAACTCCGAGATAATAGCCATGCTTTCGAGTGGAATAAGCTTTAAACGGTTAATGATACCCTATATGGTGTCAGCAGCTATAATATCGTCGTTGACATTCACTCTCAACAGTTTTGTAATTCCTCCTGCAAACAAAACCCGAATAGAGTTCCAAAATAAGTATGTATCAAACAAAAAGGTCGATTATGCAGCTAATGTGCAGTTGCAGGTATCGCCGGGAGTAATAGCCTATATAAACCGATATGATGATAACCTTAAAACAGGTTATCGTTTTTCGATGGAGAAGTTCGAAGGAAAAAGTTTGCGTTCAAAACTGACAGCCGAGTCGATACGTTATGATAGTGCGTACCATTGGGTAGCTCGTAACTACACCATACGAGATTTTGACGGAATGGAGGAGAAGTTTCAGAAAGGAAACAGATTGGATACAATAATAACAATAGCCCCGTCCGACTTTTTAATATCACGTTACGATGCCGAACTTATGACAACGCCCGAGTTAAAACAGTACATCAAAAAACAGGAGGCACGTGGAGCATCAAACATAAAACCATTCCAAATAGAGTATGAAACCCGAATAGCCTCAACCTTTGCCGCTTTTATATTGACATCGATCGGAATGTTTCTCTCTTCTCGTAAAGTGAAAGGAGGAATGGGTGTGAATATAGGGATAGGTTTAGTTTTAAGTTTTACATATATACTATTCTCAAGCATATCATCAACCTTTGCCACCAATGGTGATATGTCGCCACGATTGGCAGTGTGGTTGCCAAATATAATATATATGATAATAGCAGTATATCTATATCGCAAGGCACCCAAATAGCAAAAGCAAATGTTATATATAAAAAAAGTTACTCAAATATTTGCTTTTAAATATCTTTTATTGTAAAATTGTAACTCCAAAAATAGAAATAAAGTGTCAAAACGAATACATGTAATATCTTTTCAAGTACCTTATCCTGCCGATTATGGCGGAGTAATAGATGTCTATTATAAGGTAAAAGCATTAAAAGATGCGGGCTATAAGGTGGCCTTGCACTGTTTTGCCTATAAGGGTAGAAAAGATTCTCGTTCGTTGCACGATGTTGCCGATGAAGTATATATATACAAACGAAACACATGTATTTTAAATAGAATGCTATATAAACCCTATATAGTAAAAAGCCGTCAATCAAAAGAATTATTGGCACGTCTCTTACAAGATGACGACCCTATATTGTTTGAGGGATTACACACAACGCATCTATTATCATCGCCCTTGCTGAAAAATCGAAAAAGATTTGTACGAGCCCACAATGTTGAGAGTGAGTATTACAAATATCTGGCAGACGCAACCGTATCGGTAAAGAAAAAGGTCTTCTTTAATTGGGAATCTCGAAGATTAAAACGATACGAAAAAGTGTTGAGTAGTGCCGATGTTATATTTGCCATAACCGAAAAAGAAAAAAGATATTTTCAAGCAACATATCCGACCATAAAAACAGAGTTATTACCTTGTTTCCATAATGGAGCGGCAGAAAAAGTTGAAAACTTAAAAAGAGGCTCGGGAGACTATCTTTTGTATAACGGCAATTTAAGTGTAGAGGAGAATCTCAATGCTGTATATTTCTTGGCAGAAAGAGTAATACCGTCATTCCCTGACGTAAAATGGGTTATAGCAGGCGGAAATCCTCCCAAAGAGTTATACGAAGTTGTTAGAGCAATGGACAATGTCGAGATTGTGGCAAATCCATCATCGTCAGAGATGACTAAACTTATAACCGAGGCAGCAGCCAATGTCTTGATAACATTCCAATCGACAGGAATAAAACTCAAACTCATTAACGCTTTGTATAAGGGAGCTCACTGTATCGTTAACGATAAAATGATTGAGAGTACAGGGCTTAAAGAGGTATGTATGGTAGCACATTCCGATAAAGATTTGGTAGAGACAATAAAAAAAGCACTCTCTCAAAAAATGACAGATGAGCAAGTTGCTCAACGAAATAAAGTATTGTTCGAAAAATACGACAACAATGAGAATATAAAGATACTTACCAAGTACCTATAATAGTTGTTAGTTGTTAGTTGTTAGTTTGTGCCAATTAGAAATTAATTTCTCATTTCTAATTCCTAATTTATTTAAGTGGAGCATTTTTTAAAATTCCTAACAAAAAGTTCCAGAATTTTTCGACAGATGCAATCTCAACCCTCTCGTCAGGAGAGTGGGGGTAAAGCATATTGGGTCCGATCGAAATCATATCAATATCGGGATAAATTGAAGAGATTATGCCACACTCCAATCCTGCGTGCATAACCTTTGTTTTAAGCTCCTCTCCATAACAATCTCGGTAAAACTCTTTGGCAATATTTAATATAGGAGAGTTTAAGTTAGGAGACCATGAGGGATAATCGCCAAACAATTCAATTTCTGCATCAACAAGAGAGTATAAACTAAATAGTCTCGAAATAAAATTATACTTTCTGCTCTCCATAGTCGAACGGACCAATATTTGAATTACAGCATTACCATTGTTGCATTTAACAATAGCCAAGTTCGATGATGTCTCTACTGTATCATCGATATTGGGAATCATTCTGTCAACTCCGTCTGGGGTAGCTTCAACAAGATTAATAAATTTTGGTTGAAACTCAACAGGAAGGATACCATTTGGCATATCGCACTCCTCACAAGTCAACGTAACACCTCTCTCAACAGTATCGTATTCGTGTCGGTATAATTTGGCAAACAGCGAGACCTCCTTTAAAAAATCGTTACGGAAAATTTTATCCACAACAATAATAGCTTCGGCACTGCGTGGAATGGCATTGCGAGTATCGCCACCATTTATTTCAGAAATTCTGATATTGTATGCTTGCGAAATAAAATTCAGAAACCTGAACATTAATTTATTGGCGTTGGCTCTGCCTCGATGAATATCAACGCCAGAATGACCGCCATACAATCCTTTTATGACCAACTTATATGCAATGCCGTCAATATTGCAAACCTCGTTAATGTAGTTCAAAGAAGCCTTAAAATCAATACCTCCGGCACAACCGATAAAAGCAGAGTTGTCCTCTTCCGAATCGGTATTAATCATAATAGAACTTCTTAGAAAATCTTTATCCAATAGGCGAGCACCCTCCATACCGCACTCCTCGTCAAGAGTAAAAAGAGCCTCAATTTCGGGGTGTGCTATACTATTATCATCCAAAATAGCCAAAATAGCGGCAACACCAATACCATTATCGGCACCAAGCGATGTATCTATGGCTCTAACCCATCCATTATCTTCATATATAGTGAGTGGGTCTGTTGTAAAGTTATGATCCGAGCTGAGACTTTTTTGCCCAACCATATCGATATGAGCCTGAACGATAACGCCCTTTCTCCCATTCATACCCTCTGATGCAGGCTTATAAATAACAATATTACCAACACTATCTTTCGAGTAGGATAATCCTCTTGCTTCGGCAAACGCAGTAATGTAATCCGATATCTCTTTTAGATTATGCGAAGTGTGCGGAATTTTACAAATATCATAAAAGAAACGCCATACACACGAGGGGGTTAATGGTAAAATTTGATTTCTCATCTTAGTTGTCCGTTATCAGCTGTCAGTTGTTAGCCTTTATTTAATAAGTCTTATTTTGTAATAACAAAATTTCTTATAAACAGTTTTCGCTTTTTACCTTTTTTTTATCAATGGAGATAGATACGAAAGCATATAAACCAACTAAAATAGTCATAACAAGTTGAACTCCATGAGCAACCAAAGCAAAAGCACCGGCAGTATCTTCATTCAATCCATAAAGAGTTAGGGTAACAATAACCGCCCAGTGCCAAGGACCTACACCGCCCTGAACAGGCAATCCCATACCAATACTACCCATCAAGAAGCATGAAAAGGCACAAATAATACCAAGATCTTTAGTCTGTTCAAAAGCGAAGAAACATACATAAAGTTCAATAAAATAGAGCCCCCACATTAAAATAGTATAAAAAAAGAATAACCACTTATCCTTCATTTGAAAAATAGTTTTAAAACCATTAATCAAATTATTAATCATTGTCTTAATTTTTACAATAAGAGCATTGTTACTCTTGTATTTAAAAAGCCAAATAAAAGCAATGATACCTACCAAAATAATACCATATAGAGTGGGCGACGTTAGAGTGTTGGTTATAGACTCCTTTATAATAGGTTTCTCGTGAATAAGATTTTTAAAAAGTTCGAATTGTAGGAAAAAAGTGATAACGGTGATAGTCGCAACGGTAAGCGTATCGGTAAGACGCTCCGAAATCATTGACCCTACAATTTTTATAAACGATTTATTTTCGCTATGAGCAACATAACCGCATCTCCACACTTCGCCCATACGAGGGAGTATAAGATTTACGGCATATGTACCAAAAATAGCATTAGTCAAAACTTTCATTGAGGGGTTTGCAGGCAGAGCCTTTAATTGAATTTTCCAACGTGCGGCCCTGACAATATGGCTGAACATACCAATAATGCCAGAAAGCAAAATCCACCAATAATTAATATCATATTGTAAAATTTTACCTATCTCATTCAAATCCATCTTGCTATATACATACCACAAAAGACCAACTCCGAAAGCAAGAGGAATAATAAATTTAAATATGTATGATACTATTCGTTTCAATTTTTTAATAATTTAATTTTTTGAGGGAAAGCTCGAAAATACCTTCGTGAACAATGAAATAATTAACTAAACTTGACATTATTTCGCACGATATTCGTATATTTGCACGATTGCACTCTCAAATTTGATATCAAAATCAGATGCAAAGGTAACCTTTTTGCAGATAAATGAGAGTAAAACAAATAAAAAAAGTACAAATAAAGATATAAAAGTTGTTCGATAATGGCAAAGTTGGTGCGACCGAAGAAGAGTTTGGGTCAACATTTCCTGACCGACCTTGATATAGCACGTCGAATAGCCGAGACGCTATCCGACTATAAAGGTATGCCAATATTAGAGGTGGGACCCGGTATGGGAGTCCTTACACAATATCTGTTGGCAGAGGGGCAAGATGTAACAGTAGTGGAGATAGATGCCGAGTCGGTAGCCTATTTGAACAAGAACTTTCCACAACTTCAAGGACGAATAGTAGAAGGAGATTTCTTGCAGATGAATTTGTCCGAAGTATTCGGTAAAAATCTTTGCGTGATAGGAAACTATCCCTATAACATATCGAGTCAGATATTTTTCAAGGTATTGGATTACAAAGATATGGTACCTTGTTGCAGTGGAATGATACAAAAAGAGGTGGCTGAAAGGTTGGCTGCCAAACCAGGCAGTAAAACATATGGAATACTATCGGTTTTAATGCAGGCTTGGTATGATGTTGAGTACCTTTTTACCGTACCCGAACACGTATTCAATCCACCGCCTAAGGTAAAATCGGCAGTAATCCGAATGACACGAAACAATGTAACGAGTCTGGGATGTAACGAGCAACTCTTCAAACGCATAGTAAAAACAGCTTTCAATCAGCGACGAAAAACAATGCGAAACTCGTTAAAGCCAATCATAGAGCAGGGGGCACCAATATTGGCAAACGAAATATTCAACCTTCGCCCCGAACAAATATCGGTAGCACAATTCATTGAGCTTACCAACGAGATAGAGAAACATATCGTTAAACCTTAAAAAATAATTGACGATGATCGAACTATCAGCAGAATACCTAAAAGAGATAAAAGATATAATAGAAGAGAAAAATGTTGACAGATTAAAAGAACTTTTAAAAGATCTACACCCTGCCGACATAGCTGAGATATATCAAGAGTTAAGCCTCGACGAAGCAGAGTTTATATATCATCAACTTGATGCCGAAGTAGCGGCAGAAGTTTTGATGGAGTTGGAAGAGGACGACCGTCAAAAACTTTTGAAACACGTATCAAATGTTGAGATTGCCAAGCAGGTCATCGAGCAGTTGGATACCGACGATGCTGTTGACCTTATCCGAGAAATGGATGAGGAGGACCAAGAAGAGATTCTTGCCGCTATCGATGACGTTGAGCAGGCTGGTGACATTGTCGATCTATTGAAGTACGACGAAGATACTGCCGGAGGATTAATGGGAACCGAGATGGTTATCGTTAACGAAAATTGGAGTATGCCCGAGTGCTTGAAAGAGATGCGACAACAAGCCGAAGAGATGGACGAGATTTACTATGTATATGTAGTGGATGACGACCATAAGCTCAAAGGTGTATTCCCTTTGAAAAAGATAATAACACACCAATCGGTGGCAAAAATAAAACACGTAATGAAGCGAGAACCAATATCGCTTCATACCGATACTCCAATCGACGAAGTTGCTCAAGCATTCGAAAAGTATAACCTTGTGGCAATGCCCGTAGTCGATAGTATCGGACGTTTGGTGGGACGTATCACCGTCGATGACATTATGGACGAGGTACGTGAGCAATCAGAACGTGAATACCAATTAGCATCGGGACTTTCGCAAGACGTTGAAACTGACGACAGCGTCTTCACCCAAACTCGTGCACGTTTGCCATGGTTGATAATAGGAATATTCGGAGGACTATTAACATCAATAATGCTTGGTAACTTTGAGAACGGATTTGCAACCAACCCCATAATAGCACTATTCATACCATTGATAGCCGGAACCGCCGGAAACGTAGGAATACAATCATCGGCAATCATCGTACAAGGTTTGGCAAACGGATCATTGGATATTCGCAATGCAGGAACACAAATCCTTAAAGAGTTGGGAGTATCGTTAATTAATGCCTGTATAATAGCACTGATAACATTCGGGTTTAATTTATTTATGGGAACACCTTCCGACATTACCGTAGCGGTAAGCCTATCGTTGTTTGTAGTAGTAATATTTGCATCAACCTTCGGAACATTGGTGCCTATAACATTAGAAAAGTTTAAAATTGACCCAGCCATAGCAACAGGACCATTTATAACCACCACAAACGACATTGTGGGCTTGCTGATATATATGGTATGTTGTACAATGATGTTGGCATAGTTAAGTTGCCAGCCATCAGCTATCAGTTTTACAGAATGAAATCAGACCTATTAGTCCAATAAGACTAATTATCTTAATACCATAATTGAAAACAATATAACAAAAAACATAAAAAAGAATTAAGTATAAAAATCAATAATCCCCTTTTGAAAGGGACTGAAATTATAAATCAAGCATTAGCTAACTATTCGGTATCATTCTGAAACCTAGGAAATTTTAGAAAAACAATACCACGAATAAGTCAGTTGAATGCCTGTGTGTGTTACGTGGGCTTGGCTTATCCGGTATTGTGGGCAATCTCAGGGCCTCAGGATGTGGATAATGTCAAGTCCACATTTTTAGTGCCATAAATTGCTCATAATAGTATAGAAAAGGTCAATGCAAAAACATCAAGAAATATGTACGAAATACACATCGGCTCCATAATAAGAGGCGAATTACGCAAACAGAACAAGAGCAATCGCTGGTTAGCAGAGCAAATAGGGGTAGTCCCTCGCACTATAAATAAGATATTCTTAAAAGAGTATCTCGATACCTATCTGTTACTCAAAATATCAAGAGCAATGAATGTCGATTTCTTTGCCTACTATTCACAAACCTTAAACTCTTAGCATCTGCTTTTTTTCTCAACTATGCCCAATAAGGGCAGTTGCCCAATGAGGTCAATGATTTCATCTATCTCGTTTTTTTATAAATTTTACTTTTGTTAATAATATAGATATTAATAATTTTAATTTGATAAGATGAAAAAAATATTATTATTTTTTGTTGTGATATTATCTGCAACAATTGAAGCTCAAACTTATAAGCCTCATAGCGTAAATAATGCAATAAATAATCCTACTAACCCACTATATTTAGCATGTTATGATAAACTCTACTCAGATTTACTTGAAAAATATATAGGAAATTTTGTTATTCCTAGTTATTCCCCAGAAGGAATAAATGAGATAGTTATTCAGTTTTTTAAAACTGAGAAATATATGGGACAAAATGTTAGACAAAAATATCCTTGTCGTGAGTTGGTAGCAACGTATAAAAATTCAGTCTTGCAATCTTTTATAGTGGATGAACATTATATATATGTTGTAGAGAATTTTGGAAAGATTGTTTGCTATGAACAGGATATGGGACGTGAAAGATTTAATAGGGATAGTGATTTAGAGGTATTAAATATTGGAGGACGTAGAAGATACTTTACGGAAAAATTTCGGTATGGATATGACTACTTGTTCGATATTTATGGCTATGATTCATATTCTTCTGTATCTAATTCTTCTGTATACGCAATTGCTATTTATGGCATTTACACATCAGAAGTATCAGATAGAGTAAAAAGAAAATATGAAAGAATTAGTAATATGCATTGGTATAATCATAGTGGCAAGTTTATTAAATATCTCGCAGAAAATGATGTTCTTGAATATTATAAAGCAATAGATTTTAAAGAAAAAGTTGTATTAAATGCTTATGGCATTAATGCAAATTTTGATTTTGATAAATATAATAGTTTTGGTGAAATTCAGATTAAATATATATTAAAATAAGAATATGAAAAATAAAGTTCTTGCTGTTTTGTTCTCTATAAGTAGTATATTTACAATAACAGCACAAAATTATAATAGTAATATAAACCAGAATCAGGTTATTATTAATAATCAGTCGGTTCAAGAAAGAATAATAGTGAAAGAGGTTCCGAAGTATATAGAAAAGAAAGAATATATATATGTTAAACCCCCTAAACAAAAATTAACTGCCCCAGTTAATATTTTAGGAAATCTATGGATTTATCCTGAAGATTTAGGCTCGTATCCTACAACAACACTAGCACAGGAGGTTATAGATAGGCTAAATAGTAATAATGCATATGGTCATAGTAATTGGAGACTTCCTACGTTAGCAGAACTTTCTGTGATGCAACAAGAAGAATATGCTTATAAATTAGGAATAGAAGGAGAATATATTTATAATGGGTGGAATGATTACAAATATGAAACTAAGCGAACACTAAGACCTGTTGCAGAACAAAAAACAAAAGCTCAATTAGAAAAAGAACGGGAACTAAAGCGACAAGAAGAGGCAGCGATACAAAGGAGTATGATTGTAGCAGAAAGAATGCGTCAAGCTGAAATCGCTAAAAAAGAACGATTTAATAAAGAAAAAGTTAATCTTAAGTTAGTAGATGGAGTTTATTGGTCTTTACTTAATTTGGGAGCAACTAATGCAGAAGATGAAGGTTCTTATTATACTTCATCACCAGTTTTGAAAGACGGATACAGATTCCCAACGAAAGAAGAACTAAAAAAATTTATTACTGGAGCAAAAAAAGGCAAGAGAATTTCCCCTAATGGTTATATAATTACAATATATTCAAAAGGAGGAGTAACTCTTGTTGAGGGTACATATTTAGTATTTGGTGGATATAAATACAATACAGAAGGGAGAACCCCTTCTGAAGAATGTATGGTTCGTATGGTTTATAATTATTGATTTAGTCATTACTAATTTTTATCAATATAAACCATAAACCAAAAATAGAGTTGCCTATGAAGCAACTCTATTTTTGTATCTAATATTCCCCTCTCTACGGGAGAGGGGTTAGGGGAGAGGCTTTTTAAATCACCACTTTCACAACTTCCTCGTTTGTTACAACAAAGAATATACCTTTGCCAACTTTAATTTGTGCATTGTCGTTTACAATGGTCTCTTTAATAATTTGTCCTGCAATGTTTACAACTTTGGCAACACCATTGTAGTTGTTGATGTAGATAACACCATCTGAAGCGTATGCCTCAATATCGTTGTTTTCGCTATCTTCTACACCTGTTTCAGGGTCGTAAACTTGAACTGCAAAGTCGTAAGCAATACCTTTGTCAAGAGCAGTCGTACAAGCACTTGGGTAATTGCCCCATGCGTTAGTGTAGATAACACGTACGTGAGATCTGCACAAAGGAGCATCCTCCGGAATAGTAACGGTTGCTGAAATGTTCATACACTCATCGTAGTTGCCATAAACATTGTGTGCTGGAGGGTTGGCACCCCATGTTTGAACTGCTGTACCAAACTCTCCGTCAACATCAAAGTCGGTGAACATTGATGCGTGGCAATATCTGATGTCCTCTCTCACTGTGTATGAGCTTCCGCTACCCAATGAGTTTGCAACAAGATTTAGTGTAAATGAACTTCCGGGAGTTGCTTTTATAACACCCGGTACAAGGACGTATGCACTACCTGGGTGTGAAGTTGCTGAGTAAGAGATATTCTCATCTGCTCCACTTGTAGTTACACTTTTTAGGTAGTTGTTTATATATGTAGCACCTGAAGGAGTGCAGTATTCTGGTGCCTCTTCTCCTGAAGGTAACTCTTTAAAGTTCGCAACAAACTCAATGTCATCAATAATTGCTTCGGTAGTAAATGTTTTATCTTTCGAAACTTCATTACCATCTACTGTCCAATTTACAAATTTGTATCCACTATCAGCTGTGGCAGTAAGAGTAAGTGTTGAACCATATGCTACAGGTTCTGTTACTACTGTTGCTGTACCTCCTACGCCTGCAGTTACTGTTACATTAAGTTTCTTAACATCAAATGTTGCTACATAAGTGGTATTTTCTACAAGAGCAGTAGTGTATGATATCTCTGTTGAGATAGTCTCTTCACCAACTTTCCATCCTGCAAACTCATATCCTTCTGCTGCTTGTGCAGTAAGAGTCACTGTTTGCTCTGCTTCGTTGATTGATAGTTGTGCAGTTCCTCCTTCTGCTGGTGAAACTGAAACTTTAATTCCGTAGGTCTCTTTTACGTTATATACTACCTCTACGGTCTCACTCATCAAGCGGATACCCTCTTGTGCAGCAACTTTGATTGAGTATGAACCTTCGGCGTTAGCAGTGAATTTTATCTTGCCGTTTTCTACTTTTGCACTCTCATCTGTTGGTTCCTCTCCATTGATTGTATAGTATAGGTTGTGCCATTCTGGAGCTTCAACATTTACTACAACCTCCGAACCGATGTTTATATCGCCACCTGTTGAATTAACTGTGGGTTTTGCTGTAATGGTCTCTTCTGAATGTGTTACTGTACGGTATGAGATATATGGAGTAAGGTCTTTTTTAACAGTAATTCCGCTTACTGTTACATCGCCTTGGTCATCTCCGTAGTTTTTCATTTTCAACTCAACACGGTCGGCATATACATATACCAATAAGGCTTGAATAATGCGACGGTCTGCTAATTGACCATTCTCGAATACGTTCTCATAGTAACGCATAGATCCCATAAATGCCGAGAAGAAACTCTTGTCTGAAGGTGAAGGTGTAGGAGTGGGAGTAGGTTCTGGAGTTGATTTCTCGTTAACTGTCCAAAGTATATTTGCACTTCCTGTGTAAGTGGCAGTGTTGTTGCTTATTGTAACAGCAGCACCTGTCATACGTTGGTTTGTAGTGTTGTTTTGGTACATCTCATCAGTAAGAGCGTAGTATGTTCCACTCTTTACACCAACAATCATATATGTTTTACCGCTCTCAATAGATGTAGCTTTTGTTCCGGTTATAGTTGCAGCATCAGGGTTTGCAACCTCATACATATATATTTGTTGCCCTGATTCGTTATTGGCTGAGTTGCCTGAGAAACGACCTGATGAACCACAGTGTACATACTCTCTTGGGTTACCGTTAGTATCATTTGGAGCATTTGTTAGGTTAATAGTGAATGCTCCAGATGTAAGAGTAGATTGTGCAAATGTAACATCTGATGTTTGAGTTGATGTTGTTGCAAGGTTTTGTGTGTTATAACCCAAGTATGCTTTTGAGTCGTAGTTTTGGATATAGTATGTGGTTGTGGTAGTTGGAGTAGTAGGAGTTGTTGTTTCTGATGTGCTACCTGTATATACTGAACCATCAGTGGCATACACTGTTACACGTTCGTCTGTTGATGAGCGGATATATGCCGAATTTGTTCCGTGGTCGTGGCCATACAACATTATAAGGTTAGGATATTTAGCCAATGTATTCTTCAAATTTACAGCAAACTCGGGTGTTGTTGAAGAGTAGCGGTCCATACCTTTATTCTTGTTACTCAAACCTTTTGAATCAGAGAATGGAATGTGAACAAGGAAGAAGACTGTTTTGTCTTTATCTGTTGCATATATCTCTTCAAGTTTGTTCGATACCCATTCAACCGACTCGGTAGAATAGGCATATGACGATGCAGTTTCAAACAAGTATTTACCACCGTTCAATACAACAAAGTCGAACCCATTTACCACATAGTGATATGCTGCCAAAAGTTCGAAAGCCTCTCCTGTTCCGTTTATTGCTGTCTCATAGAAACAATCAGCCTCAGCCAATGCACCAATATCGGTTTTCATAGGAACGTCGTAGTAGTCGCCGGCATTGTAGGGTTTGGGAATGGCATCGTAGTTTGCAACCTCGTACTCGTGGTTTCCGTTTACATAAATAACAGGAGTTTTTGTTCCGTTAAATGCGTTGCGAGATGCCTCTATAAGCAAATCTTTTGTTATTTGCCAACTTGATTGAGGAATGGTGTTATTACTTGTGTAGTCTCCACCAAGAACTATCAAATCGACATTCTCCTCTGCTTTAATTTTGCTGAGAGTTTTTGTTGCCGATTCACGGATACGGATATTATTGGGATCCGTAATAAAGTCTTGTTGTGCGTGAAGGTCCGACACGCAAGCAAACGTAATCAATGGCTTTTCTTGAGCTGTTGCCTCTGTGCTGAATGCTAAAAGCATAAGGGCAACAACAGCCGAACACAATAGGTAAATTTTTTTCATTTTCTTAAAAGTTTAGTTAGTTGTATATTAATTGTTTATCTTAATCTTTTAATTCTGCCTGAGCCTCTTCAAGTTTGCTGCATTGTTCTTCCCAATACTCCATAATAATTGTAAGTTCTCTATTAAGCTCTCCGTGTTTTTGGCAGAGGTCTATATTTGAGAAACCTTCGGGAGTGGCTAACTCTTTTTCAACTTCAGCTATTTGTTCCTCAATTTTTGCAATTCGTTTCTCTGCGTCGTTTACGCAATTTTGAGCTTGACGTATTTTCCGTTGAATCTCTTTGCGTTCCAAATAAGAGAGTTTATTCTCTGAATCCTCTTTAGGCTTATCTTCTGTCTTTTCAACTTTTTTCTTTTCTAACTCTGTTAAACTCTCAATTTTGCGTTTTTGTAGAAAGTCATATATGCCTCCCAAGTGCTCTGTAACCTTTCCTCCTCCAAACTCATATACTTTCGAAACAAGTCCGTCAAGAAATTCACGGTCGTGCGATACAATTATTACTGTTCCGTCAAAAGCCTCAATGGCCTTTTTTAGAACATCTTTTGTACTCATATCAAGATGGTTTGTCGGCTCATCAAGAATAAGTAGGTTTACAGGTTCGAGGAGTAGTTTAATCATTGCCAAACGAGCCCTTTCTCCTCCCGATAAAACTTTAACTTTTTTCTCTGATGCCTCTCCTCCAAACATAAAAGCACCTAAAATATCACGTATCTTTGTGCGAATATCTCCAACTGCCACACGATCTATTGTGTCAAAAACCGTTGCTTCCCCATCAAGAAGTTGAGCTTGGTTTTGAGCATAGTATCCAACCTTTACGTTGTGTCCAATCTTTAAAGTTCCATTGTAGTCGATGCTTCCTGTAATACACTTAACGAGTGTTGTTTTTCCCTCTCCGTTCTTGCCGACAAAAGCAATCTTGTCGCCACGTTTAAGAGTGAATGTTGCATTCGAAAATATATGTCTCTCGCCATAATATTTACCGACTCCTTCAAGAATTAGTGGGAAATCGCCCGAACGAGGAGCCGGAGGAAATTTAAGGTTTAGTCTTGATGTATCAACCTCGTCAACCTCGATTCGTTCAATCTTAGCAAGCTGCTTAATACGTGATTGAACCTGAACCGATTTGGTGGCTTTATATCTGAAACGCTCAATAAACTCTTCGGTATCTTGAATTCGTTTTTGCTGATTTTCGTATGCTCTCATCTGTTGTTCGAGTCTTTCAGCACGTAATTCGACATATTTTGAGTAGTTTACCTTATAGTCGTATATTTTGCCGAGAGAGATTTCAATTGTGCGATTTGTAACATTGTCAATAAAAGCTCTATCGTGCGAAACAAGCATTACGGTACTTCCGCTTGTTGCCAAAAAGTTTTCGAGCCATTGAATAGATTCTATATCAAGGTGGTTTGTAGGCTCGTCGAGAAGTAAAAGATCGGGACGGCGTAAAAGAATTTTTGCAAGTTCGATACGCATACGCCATCCACCGCTGAATTCCGAAGTGGGACGATTAAAGTCTTCTCTTACAAAGCCCAAGCCCAAAAGGGTCTTTTCTATTTCTGCCTGATAGTTCATAGCTCCCATAATTGCCATATGCTCGTTGGCAATAGAGAGCTCTTCTATAATATCGTTATACTCTTTGCTTTCATAATCGGTACGCTCTGCAAGAGCTATGTTAAGTTCGTCGATATGCTTTTGCATTTCAAAAATCTCAGCAAAAGCCATTTCTGTCTCTTTATGTAGGGTTTGTGTGTCAGAGACAGGCATATGTTGAGGTAGGTACCCGACTGTAATACCTCTTGGAATAGATACATTTCCGTTTGTTGGAACTTGTACGCCTGCAATAATTTTAAGCATAGTTGATTTGCCTGCACCGTTACGCCCCACCAAAGCAATTCTGTCTCGTTTATTTATTATATACGAAATATTATCGAATAGAGGCGTTGCACCAAATTCAACCGTTACACCGTTTATTGAAATCATACGTAAAAAAATATTTTACAAAATTACAAAAAAGCAGTTATATGAACAAAAAAATGTAACTTTACAAAGAATTATAAAATAACCCATGAATCCGTTCTTATATAGTGTAGCACAAGCGTTTTATAGTAGAGAGGGCGAAGCCATAAAGGATAATACATTCGTATTTCCAAGCAGGAGAGCAGAGTTGTTCTTTATAAAATATCTCTCTCAGATTTCAGGTAAGCCAATCTTCTCGCCGAATACAATAACTATCGACGACTTTATATCTCAATTATCGGGATATGCTCCTGCCGATAGGGTAGAGATGTTATTCTTGTTATATGACAACTATATAAAAATTTCGAATAGTAATGAGAGTTTCGACGACTTCTACTATTGGGCAGATATTTTATTAACCGATTTTGACGATATAGATAAATATTTGGTTGATGCCTCAAAGATATTCTCAAACCTCTATGAATTAAAAGAGATTGATAGTCAGTTTCACGATATGTTAACTCCTGAGCAGAAAGAGTTCTTGAAACGCTTTATATCAAATTTCGATTATAACGAGAATGTAGAGGGGAGCAAAAAAGAGTTTGTAACGTTATGGAAAATGATGTACAAACTATACATTGCGTTAAGAGAGAATTTAGACAGTAGGGGTTGTGCATATAATGGAATGATGTTACGTTCGATAATAGAACGAATATCAAATAATCATATAACAAAACAAGATATCGCCCTTAGGTATAAGAAGATTGTGTTCGTTGGATTTAACCTTCTCTCAACAGCAGAGGAGAAGA
This sequence comes from Bacteroidales bacterium, assembly GCA_017559955.1. GTDB lineage: Bacteria > Bacteroidota > Bacteroidia > Bacteroidales > G3-4614 > Caccoplasma_A. The sequence goes on along the minus strand of JAFYPQ010000021.1, from coordinate 7,944 downwards.
TCTTTACAATGTTGAAGGATATGGAAATTGCCGATTTCTATTGGGATTACAATTTGCCAATGCATAGCGACATATACTCTATATCATCAATATCAATGTCTCAAAACAAAGAACGTTATGCTTCGCTATATAATATAAATGAGCAAAGGATTGAAAAATTTCCCGATATAGAGCTGGTGGCGATACCATCAAATATTGGTCAAACAAAATATGCAGGAGAAATAATAAATACTCTTTTGTCGAAAGACAAGGCAGTAAACGGTACAAATACTGTTGTAGTGTTGCCTGATGAAAAACTGCTAATGCCAATGTTATACACAATACCGTCGTCTGTGGAATCAGTGAATATAACAATGGGTTATCCTTTGAGTGAGACTCCGCTTTACTCTCTTTTCAAAACAATTTTTGATATGCTCATAAAAGCTAAAAGAGATGAGTTGGGAAATCTAAAATATTATCATCAAAACGTACTCTCGTTAATGAGTCAGCCATACATTAGAGAGTTGCATAAAAAGGTGGTGGATGAATTTTTAGAAAATATTAGAACAAACAATTTGGTGTATGTAACCGAACAAGACATACCTGAGGAGTTGAAATATCTTTTTGTACCGTTTATCAGCAATAACGATATATTTGAATATATAAGATCGATAATCGAAAAAATAGCAGCCGAAATAGATGCATCCGACTTAATAACACGTGAATTTTTATACTATTATCAGACGATAATAAATCGCTTGCAAGATATAATCAAAGAGTTTCCAATAAAAGAACAGACACTGTTTAGACTCATAGAAAAGATGAGTGCCGGAGTGAAAGTTCCCTTTAACGGAGAACCATTATCAGGATTGCAAATAATGGGAGTATTAGAGACTCGGGCATTGGACTTTGATAATGTAATAATACTATCAATGAATGAGGGTGTATTTCCCGCAGATTCGAGAGGAGATACGTTTATTCCATACAACGTAAGAAAGGGATTTGGAATGTCGTCGTACGAACAGCGGGACGGAATAGCAGAGTACTATTTTTACAGACTTATATCTCGTGCAAAAAGAGTCTATCTTACTTACGATACAAGGACAGAAGGAGTAAAGGTAGGAGATGTAAGCAGGTTTGTGTATCAATTGAAGTATCAATACATTAACAATATAAACTCATACAAAGAGAAGAATATAAATTATACAATAAAACTTCCCGAAGAGGAGGTTGTAAAAGTTGAAAAACGGGGAGAGGTATTAAATCTTTTAAATGAGTTTTACGAAGGTGGAAGCAAAAAATTATCGGCATCAAGTATAAACGAGTATATAGATTGTTCGTTACGATTTTATTTTTCGAGTGTAGAGAAGATTGAGGAATCAGATAAAGTATTGGAGGATGTCGATGCCTCAATATTCGGAACAATATATCACGAAATAATGCAAAAGATATATTCTCCATACGAAGGAGAGATAATAACTCCTCAAATAATAGAGAAGATAAAAGCCGAGAATAAAAAAATAGAGGATATTATGTTAAAGGCATTTGCCACAAACTATTATAATACTAAAACTCCCAAACCATTAACGGGCAGACTCTATTTGCGAGGTGAGATAATAAAAAAAATGGTAACTCGAACTCTCGAAATAGACAAGGTAAGGGCTCCGTTTAAGATGCTTAAAACTGAGTTGAAAATTGATACGACTATGCCTCTCTCTAACGAAAAAGATGTTCAGTTAAAGGGGTATATCGACAGGCTTGATTTAGAAGAGGATAATATTAATATAATAGATTATAAGAGTGGTAGTGCCAAGATTGAATTTGAAACAATTGAAAAGCTTTTCATATCGGGTAAGGATAGAGGGAAACAGGTTTTTCAACTGCTATTCTACGTCTTTTTGATGAAGAAATCTATCAGAGATATGAGTGCGGGAAGTTCTGAAAATAAAAATATTATGTCGGTAATGCAAAGTGCCGGTATAAAAGATGAAAATCACGACAAAATATTTGTTCCGGGACTCTATGCCTTTGAAAATTATTTTGCAGATAGATTTGAGTGGCAGATACGAAAAAAGATAGAGAGAAAATATGTGCCTGTTTCTATCGAACCGGATAGCGAAATTTATAACGAGTATGAACGTCGCTTGGAAGAGTGTCTATCGTCAATCTTCAATACTGAAATACCATTTATGCAAACTTCCGATGTAGAGGTGTGCAAATATTGCCCTTATAAAAATATTTGTAAAAGGTAGTTCTCTTTTAAAACAAAAGAGAGACCAATTGCAAGGAGGGGGAGATAAAAATAAAGTTGTTGGTTCTTAGATGTGCAAATTCTATGAACCAACAACTAATACAAAAAGTCTAACAACTAAAAATATAATTCCCCAAAGAACTCAGGACGATGAAAATCGGGAGCAGGAGTCTCTATCTTATTCCAACTTACATAGTGGGGTATAGATGTTTTATCTCCACATTTGTAGAAGTTAGCCTCTATCATTTTTGGAATATTATTGCTGTCAATTCCCATCATATCGAATGGAATTGCAACAACAACCTGCCATGAGTGAATACCGCTTTTCTCTTCAAATGGCTCATTCCCCAAACTGCTCCAAGTTTTTATTCTTGCCATTTGTTCGTCAGGGTAGTGAGAACTTTCGGTTCTGCTTTTGCGTTTTGACGATAAAGCAGTGCCAATGCAGTTAAATTCAAAATTGTAATATTCGCTTTCTCCGGGGATTCGTGCAAAAAATTCAACGCAACTATCATGATAAACGTGCGAATTGAAATCTTTATTTACCGCACGAATGTAGCTTCCTCTAACAAAGAAGTTAATAAATAGGTAATTATCCCCACGAGCAACATCAAACGCAACGATAGGTTTATGAGAAAACTCTTCCCAATTTATTTCCGAAACGTAATCTCTCTGAGCCACACCCTCCATTGCATCTGCAACTTCGTTTAAATTTAGTTCTTCAAGTTGAGGCATATAAACAGCCTTAATACATTTTTTCATGATAATTACATCTTAATTAAAATACTTCCAAACTCCCGAAATAAAACCATATGCCGACATTACCATAATAATAGAGCCAATGCATCTATTTATAATCCATAATGAACGCAAATTAAATTTCGATCTAACTTTATTTATAAAATATGTAATAGTCAGCCACCATAAAAAAGCACCGCAAATAATAGAGGCATAACCTATTACGTAATCGTGAAGTTGAGATTCCGGAGTATAAAAGTTAAATCTGGCAAACAAACCTATAAATAGGAATAAAATAAGCGGGTTTGACAGAGTTAAGAAGAATGCCGAAATTAAATCTTGAACGTGGTTTGCGGCTTTGGGCTTTTTAAGATTAAGGTTTTTGGCAGGGTTTTGTCTGTATATATAAATACCAAATCCGACAAGAACAATACTGCCGAATATTTGGATTAAAAGTTCATAATTTTCAATGAAATCAATAATCATTGACAATCCAAAGCCGGTAAGCATTGCATAAAACAGGTCAGAAATAGAGGCTCCTATGCCAGTAAACAATCCGGCAGATCTTCCCTTGTTTAGGGTTCGTTGAATACACAACACCCCTATCGGTCCCATTGGGGCCGAAACAAGTATTCCAATTAATAATCCTTTTAATGATGTCTCTAATATTAAATCCACGATTTATCGCAGTTTATGATATTAACTGCAAAAATAAGTAAAATTTTTGTAACAATCCTACATTTTGCATCCATAAATTTGTAACAAAAAAAACTTGAATAATAAAGTACAAATATTTATGAATTTGATTTTGCAAACCCGACTAAATTATTAATTTTGTGAGCAAATTCAGAGCAAATTCGCTTTTAGTGAAATAAATAAACCATAATATAATAACTACTACTGATGGTATCATTTTTTAAAACCCTAACAAACAGTGTTATAGCGGTATCTTGTGATCATAAATTATCGCAAGAAGAGATTGAAAAGCTATCTTGGCTCTTTGGCTCTGCAAAAGAGATTAAACAAGAAGTTGTAGCAGGTAAGTTTATCGGACCTCGTAAGGAGATGATAACTCCTTGGAGTACAAATGCAGTTGAAATTACCCAAAATATGGGAATTTCGGGAATTACTCGTATTGAAGAGTACTTCAAAGTAAGTGGCAAAGATGCCAATTACGATGCAATGCTTCAACGTCTTTATGACGGATTAAGCGAGGAGATCTTCAATATAAACAAAACTCCCGATGAAATAGTATATATTGACGATATCGTTGAGTATAACAAAAAAGAGGGATTGGCATTAAGCGAAGATGAGATACAATACTTGAATGATTTGTCAGCACGTATCGGACGTAAACTAACAGATAGCGAGGTATTCGGATTCTCACAAGTAAACTCAGAGCACTGTCGTCATAAAATATTCAACGGAATATTTGTTATAGACGGGGAGGAGAAAGAGAGCTCTTTGTTTAAGATGATTAAGAAAACATCAGAAACAAATCCCAATAAATTGGTGTCGGCATACAAAGACAACGTAGCATTCAATCAAGGACCTACAGTTGAGCAATTTGCACCCGCCACACAAGACAAACCCGATTATTTCAAAGTAAAAGATATTGATACAGTAATATCATTAAAGGCAGAAACACACAACTTCCCAACTACAGTCGAACCATTTAATGGTGCTGCAACCGGAACAGGAGGTGAAATTCGAGACCGTTTAGGAGGAGGTAAAGCAAGTTTACCTATTGCCGGAACAGCAGTATATATGACATCTTATCCTCGTACAGAAAAAGGTCGTGCGTGGGAGAATGTAATGCCTGAGCGTGAGTGGTTATATCAAACTCCTGAACAAATCTTGATAAAAGCATCAAATGGTGCATCTGATTTCGGAAATAAATTCGGACAACCTATGATTTGTGGCTCATTGCTTACATTTGAACACGAAGGTAATGATAAAAAATATGCATACGACAAAGTTATAATGTTGGCAGGAGGAGTAGGATTTGGAACACGTCGAGATGCAATAAAAGGAACTCCAACCCCGGGAGAAAAAGTAGTAGTGATGGGCGGTGATAATTACCGTATCGGAATGGGAGGAGGAGCAGTATCATCTGTGGAAACAGGAGAGTATGATAATGCCATAGAGTTGAATGCCGTACAACGTGCTAACCCTGAAATGCAAAAAAGGGTATCTAATGTAATTAGAGCATTGGCAGAGGACGAAACCAACCCAATTGTTTCAATACACGACCATGGTGCAGGAGGACACTTAAATGCTCTATCTGAGCTGGTTGAGGCAACAGGAGGAAAAATAGAAATGGATAAACTTCCCATCGGAGATACAACACTTTCGGCAAAAGAGATTGTCGGAAATGAGAGTCAAGAGCGTATGGGAATGGTAATTCCTGAAAAAGATATTCCTTACGTAGAGCGTATAGCTGAACGTGAGCGAGCTCCAATGTATGTTGTTGGAGAGACAACAGGTGATGATCGTTTTGTTTTTGAGCAAAAAGATGGAGTATGCCCCATAAATCTTGCAATGGAGGATATGTTCGGGAAGGCTCCCAAAACAGTAATGACTGATTCAACTGTAGAAAGCACATTCGAAGATGTAACATACAGCACATCAAAAGTTCACAAATATATCGAAGATGTATTGCAATTAGAGGCTGTTGCATGTAAAGATTGGTTAACAAATAAAGTTGACCGTTCGGTAACAGGAAAAGTAGCACGTCAACAATGTCAAGGAGAGATACAATTACCATTGAGCGATTGTGGAGTGGTCGCCTTAGATTATAGAGGTAAAGCCGGTATAGCAACATCAATCGGACACGCACCTCAAGCTGCACTTGTGTCGCCTGAGGCAGGTTCGGTATTGTCAATAGCAGAGGCTTTGACAAACGTAGTTTTTGCACCTTTGGCTGATGGAATCAAGAGCGTATCATTAAGTGCTAACTGGATGTGGCCTTGTAAAAACGAAGGAGAGGATGCTCGTCTATATAAAGCAGTAGAGGCATGTAGCCAATTCGCAATAGATTTGGGAATTAATATTCCAACAGGAAAAGACAGTTTGTCAATGACTCAAAAATATGGCGAAGATAAAGTATACTCTCCAGGAACAGTAATCATCTCAGCGGGAGCAGAAGTTTCTGATATTAAGAAAGTGGTATCACCTGTAGTTAAAAATAAAGGAAATATGCCATTGTATCATATCGACTTCTCATTCGATTCATACAAACTTGGTGGCTCGGCATTTGCTCAATCATTAGGAAAAGTAGGAGGCGACGTGCCAACAGTACAAGATGCAGAATACTTCAAAAATGCATTTGCTGCAGTACAAGAGATGATTAACAAAGGAGTAGTTGCTGCCGGACACGATATTTCAGCCGGAGGTCTATTGACAACACTTCTTGAAATGACATTTGCAAATAGCAATGGCGGTCTTGAAATCAAACTTGACAAAATAAAAGAGAAAGATTTGGTGAAAATCTTGTTCAGCGAAAATCCGGGAGTTGTATTGCAAGTAACATCTGCAAAAGAGGCAGAGGCAATAATGAAACAATACGGAGTACAATTTGTTAAGATTGGACGACCAACAAAAGAGCGTCACATAATAGTAACAAAAGACGGAGCAGAGTATCAATTCGGAATCGACTACTTGCGTGATGTATGGTACACATCATCATACCTATTGGATCGCAAGCAAAGTGGAGCAGAGTGTGCAAAAGCTCGCTTCAATAACTATAAAAAACAACCAATCAAATGGAGAATGCCAAAAGCATTTGAGGGAACAATGGCAAGCTATGGAATAGCAGCCGGAGCACGTCCTTCAACAGGAGTAAAAGCAGCTATCATTCGTGAAAAAGGAGTGAATGGCGACCGTGAGATGGCATACTCACTATATTTGGCAGGATTTGATGTTAAAGACGTACACATGACCGACTTGATGTCAGGACGAGAGACACTTGAAGATATAAACATGATTGTATATGTAGGTGGATTCTCTAACTCTGACGTATTGGGTTCTGCAAAAGGATGGGCAGGAGGTTTCTTGTGGAACGAGAAAGCAAAACAAGCATTGGAGAAATTCTATGCAAGAAAAGATACCCTTTCACTTGGTATCTGTAACGGTTGTCAATTGATGGTTGAATTAGGCTTGTTGACTCCAGATGATGAGAAGAAACCAACAATGCAACACAACAACTCTCACAAATTTGAGTCTGAGTTCATTGGCTTGACAATACCTCAAAACAATTCAGTAATGTTTGGTTCATTGTCAGGAAGCAAATTAGGAGTTTGGGTAGCACACGGAGAAGGGAAATTCTCATTGCCATATGCAGTTAAACACTATAATGTAATTGCAAAATATAGTTACAACGAGTATCCTGCCAATCCAAATGGTTCGCCAGCAGCAATTGCCGGTATAGCATCACCCGATGGTCGTCACTTGGCAATGATGCCACACTTGGAGCGTGCAATATTCCCATGGCAATGTGCATACTATAATCCTCAAAGAGCTAACGATGAGGTAACACCATGGATCGAGGCATTCGTAAATGCACGTAAATGGGTTGAGCAAAACAGAGCAAAATAAGATAATACTACAATGGGAGGATTATTTGGAACTATAAAAAATAGCGATTGTGTATCGGAACTATTTTACGGAACAGATTACAATTCGCATTTAGGAACAAAGCGGGCAGGAATGGTGACTGTATCAGAAGGCAACTTTATGCGTTCGATACATAACATTGAAAACTCATATTTCCGTACTAAGTTTGAAGGTGATTTAGCAGACTTTTGGGGTAATGCAGGATTAGGAGTTATCAGCGACACCGACGCACAACCTATTATAATAAGCTCTAAGTTGGGAAAATTTGCCATCGTAACGGTGGCAAAGATTAACAACTTGAAAGAGTTGGAGCAAGAGTTATTGGCTCAGGGACATCACTTCTGCGAACACAGCAATAACAT
>JAFYPQ010000020.1 GCA_017559955.1 Bacteroidales bacterium | reverse complement strand
TGTTATCTCCTGTCTCGTTGGAGTTTGGATTTGCTATACCTAAGGCTGAGTTTATCCATGTCGCAGACGAGTCAATCTCTCTTTCATAATGTATAGTTCTCTCTACTTGTGTGGCAATATCTTCTATGCTCTCTCCTGAAAAACGGCCTACCAAAACAGCAGGAGGGTAGTCGGTTGAGTATATGTAGCCATATTCTGCGTCGGAGTATGCACTGTATTCGTTGGGGTTGGTTACTCCATAGCTAATATGTGTGGCTACTGAGTTTGCATCTCCTACAAGAAGCAGGAATCTGTTGTTATGCTCTTTGTGGTATTCCGCAACAAAAGCCTTTATTTCGTTATGGGTAGTGCCTGTTTCGCTGACTGTTACAAACTTGCACCACATTCCTTTTTGTGTTTTCCATTCAATATAAGGTTTCATCGCCTCGGCATATTCATCGGCTGAGATAATAAGTATTTGTGATTTTGCGACAAATGTCCCCAATAAAAAGGCTGTAAGAAGTATAAGAGTTTTTGTTCTCATATAATTTGTTATTTGCTAACTGCAAAACTATATAATAAAGTGTATAGTATATTAAGAAAATAGCTTAAAGATATTTAAATTTTGAAATTTATATTATCTGAGATAGATATACTGAAAGGAGGAAAGCTGGACTATTACAAAAAAAAAGAGTTCTGAATTTTCAGAACTCTTTTCGTTGGCGGTGCGGACGGGACTCGAACCCGCGACCCCATGCGTGACAGGCATGTATTCTAACCAACTGAACTACCGCACCAATCCTTTTTAGTGCTCTGAGAGACTCGCTTGTTTCTCATTTGCGTTGCAAAGGTACACAATATTTTTATATTGGCAATACTTTTTTGGAAAAAAATATAACAAAAATGAAAATATTTTTCTTTCTATCTCATTATCAGGGGGATAAAATTTGAAATATTTTTTAATTAAAATGGAGCGGTATAAGATATTTTTACAATAAAATTTAAATACCTTCTAATTAATAATCGCATTCTTTTCTTACGCTACCATCATTGTTAAACCATATATCACAGTCGTTGGGAGATGTCCTTAATTCAACTTTAAAACCATAGCTTTTCTTCTCTATTTCGGTAATGGCAACATTGTTGTAGTTGTTTTTAAGATAAATAACGGCTGCATTTGGAAGATGTCCGATAAGCTTTGGGTTTATTCCGTTTTTATCGTTCTCTATTTTTATACATTCGCCATCGCTATTAAAACACAGTTCGGTGTGGTCGTTGCATTTAACCTCCATTTTCTCCCCGTCGTGATTGAATTTTACAATTCTTCCGTCGGGAATATTCTGCTCAACAAATGTTTCGATTTTAGAAGGAAACACCTCTTTTGTTTTGCTCTTGTCTTTATCGTCTCCGGCAAAGGCTGTCAGTGCGATAATTAATCCTACGCCTGCTAATAACAGACTTAAACTTAGTTTATTCATAATTTAATTTGTATTGGTTACATCTTTTAAAACAAGTTATCTGTAAATATTGTTTTCCGTACGATGTGTATATCGACGATTATTATTAAATTTACATCGATTTATGTGGCGTACAATTTTAAAATGTGTTTTATACACAATATTGTTTCTGGTGGTAGTCGTTCTGCTATTGCCGGTGCTTTTGTATATCCCTAAGGTTCAGCAGGGAATTGCTGATTATGCGACGAGTATCGCTTCAGAGCAATTGGGAATGCAAATTGAATTAGAAAAAGTTCGCCTTCGCTTCCCTCTTGATATCGAGTTAGAAAATGCATTGGTTGTGGCTTCGCCTGATGATACAATTTTACAATGTAAGTCGTTGGTTCTTGATTTGGGCTTAAAAAAAATATTCCAAAAAGAGATAGAAATAGAGAGACTCTCTTTTGAAAGAACTAAATTTCACTATGTCGATTCAGCCAAAACGTTTGATATAAGTGTTAATGTCGATGAGCTAAATCTTATGGCTCGTCCGGTAAGTTTGGTAAATGAAAAGGCTGTGCTTCCCGATATATCTTTGGTTGGAGGAGATGTGATATTACATCTGGTTAGTGCAAGTGAAGATACTGCTTCGTCAACAACACCAATTGTTTGGGCGTTTGAGGTGGCTAATATTCATTTAAAGGATATCAGCTATGTTATGACCACAGCACCCAAAGAGACATCTTTGCAAAGTGCAATTGGTGATGCCCATTTAAATAATGCACTTGTCGATATAGGACGACAAGAGGTCTACCTTTCCAAAGCCAAGATAGATGGGGCTTTATGTAAATACCTTTCTTCGCCATCTTCATCTGATGATAGCAAACAGATTGTGTCGGAGACGAAGAGTGTTTTGCCTTGGACAATAAATGTTGATTCGTTGTCTTTGACAAAGAGCGATGTTACATACGGACGTATAAACTATTTGCCTGTTAAATACTTCGATCCTTCTTTTATATCCCTATATAACTTGAATTTAGAAGCCGAAGATATATATAATAGGGCTTCGGATATAAATGTAAATCTAAATCATTTGTCGTTCTGTGAGCGTTCAGGATTTAATATATCTCATGCAAAAGCATTGCTTTTGCTTAACTCTTCAAAAATAGATGTAAGCAATCTGTATCTTGCAACGTATAATTCGACGATAACAGGTTCGGTGGAGGCTGATGCTTCATTATTGCAACAAGACCCATATGCCAATGTAAATTTAAATATGGGGTTATCTCTGTCTCTTCTTGATGCAGTATATTTTGTGCCGTCTATATCTGAAAAACTACCATTGTTGCCAACCACAAAAATAGCGGCAAAGATAGATCTCGGCGGAAATCTATCGACATTGCATTTAAAGGAGTTATCTCTGTCGGTACCCGAAAATCTCGATATAAAGATGTCGGGCGATGTCTCAAATTTAATAAATACCAAACCAATTAAAGCAAGGGCAAACTTACATGGTAAGTTATTGAAAGGTGAATTTTTACAAGCTTTTGTGGGAGATAAAGATAGTTCTTCTGTAATAATCCCCGATAATGTTGCCTTAAACGGAAGGGTTCAGTTAAAAGGAGATACCATACGCTCAAATATGGGACTGTTTGTTGCAGGAGGAAAAGCCTTGATGAATGGAGAGGTAAATTTCTCTAATCAAAATTATAACGTAGCTCTATCTTTAAAACAGTTTCCTATACAACAATTTCTTAAAAACTCATCGTTGGGTAATGTAACGACATCGCTAAAAGCGAGAGGTCAAAAATTTAATCCATTGGACGATGGGGCAAAAGCAAAAGTTAAATTATTTGTTGATACTCTTTCTTACAATAAGTATGCTTATACCGATATAGGTATGAAAATAGATTTGTTGGGAGGAGAGTATAAAGGTTCAATAACAAGTGATTGCCCCGATTTAAAAATGGCTTTGGCTTTGAATGGAATTTTGAATAAGCAGAAGCAGACGATTAAAATATTGGGTGATATTCCTAATGTCGATTTGCAACAATTGAATTTTGCAAAAGATAAGCTCTCGTTTGTTTCGAATGTCGATATCTATGCATCTGCCGATACATTGGGTATATACTCCCTAAAAGGTGGTTTAGGAACAACAACAATGCGAATGTATGGAGCTAAAAGAACATTGCCTGGATTGGATATGGATATTTTTGCCGATACAACAATGATGCGTGCAAATATAGAGGCTAAAGGTCTATTCCTTAATTTTAACTCTCCTGTATCATTAAATTCATTTGTAAAAGGAATAGACTCAGTTATGGTAGAGATAAAAAATCAAAGTGATTCGTTAAAATATAATATCGATGATATAAAAAGGATATTGCCTCCGTGCAATATATCTTTCTCTCTTGATAACAATCCTGTAATTTCGGCACTTCTTAAACGAAATGATATGACATTGGGATTAACCGAATTGGATTTTATCTCAGCTTACGATAAGCCGATATATTTAAAATCAAGAGCATACTCTTTTTCAAGCGGGGCAATGACTATTGATAGTATATGTGCCGATTTAAATCAAAACAACAATGTGCTGGAGTATGATTTTTCGGTGAATGGCATAAAAGAGTTAAATGCGGAGAATGGGTCTATTGTTTTAAACGGAAAGGCTTATGATAATATACTTACATTAAATTGTTTGCAATCGGATGGCAAACAGCGAAAAGTGTTCGATTTCGGAGGTGAAATTTCATTGATGTCGCAAGCATTGCGTTTCTCTCTTCTCTCTTCTAAACCAATTATGGGATATAGAGAGTTTCAGGTAAACGATAATAATTATATAAGCTATAACGATGAAGGAGAAATAGATGCTGATTTTGTTTTGACGTCGGGAGAAAAAATGGTGTCGTTGCAGACAAAGAACGATACAATAAGCAATATCCTTTCAGTCAAATTGCAACAACTCGATATCTCTTCAATATTGAAATTGTGGCCATTGGCTCCTAAAGTTGAGGGAATTCTGTGTGCCGATTTGGGAGTTAATCTCTCTGCAAATCGTTTCGGGGCAAGAGGTAATGTGTCGGTTGACTCTTTGGTATATGAGAATGGAACTGTCGGTAATCTAAACTTAAAGGCGGGTTATAGTGCATTGCAAGAGGGCGGACAGAGAATTATAATGTCTTTAGCTCTAAATGATAAGGATGTGCTAAAACTTGGGGGTAAATATCAGCCCGATAGCGAAGTTCCGATGAATTTAAAACTATCAGTAGAGTCATTGCCATTCTCTTCAATAAACCCATTTATCCCTTCTGATTTGGCTTCTTTGACAGGAGAGATGAACGGTGATTTTTCTCTTGTCGGGAAAGAAGAGGATATAAAGATGAATGGTTTTTTGCAATTTGAAAATGTCGATCTAACCATACCGTCCATAGGAACTACATTTGCGTTATCTCCCGAGCAGATAAAAATGAAAGATAACAAAATAGTTATGTATAACTTTGGTATGTCGGGTCCAAATAAGAAGCCTATGCTCCTTGAAGGAACCATAGACTTTGGAGATATATCGGAGACAATGACAGATTATGGTAAGATAGTAAGTGATGTGCTGATTACTGCCAGCGAATTTCAATTGATAAATGTAAAGAAAAATAATAAAACCCTTGTCTATGGAAAGGCATTTAGCGATATGTTTTTACTTATTCAAGGTCCATTAGATAATTTGACGTTGGGCGGAAATGTTGCTCTTCTAAATGGTACGGAGTTAACCTATACAATGCGAGAAGGAGGAATGGGTCAGCAAGAAGATGTTTCTGACTTAGTAACATTTACAGCCTTTACCGATACTCTTAATCAAGACGAAGTAGAGGTGAAACATAAAGCTCATTGGGGGGTTGATATGTCGTTGGGTATTTCAATAGGTCAGGCAGTTAAGGTTGCCGTAAACCTAACGCCCGATGCAAAATCAGGAATAGATATACAAGGAGGAGGAGAGTTGCTCTATACAATGAATATGTTGGGTGATACCCAATTCACCGGACGATACAACATTATGAACGGAACGGTAAGGTATTCGCTACCGGTAGTGGCAACAAAAGTCTTTACTATTGATGATGGAAGTTATATTGAGTGGAATGGCGATATTGCAGACCCCTCAATGAATATAACTGCACAAAATAAGGTTCGAGCTACGGTTACTCAGGGTGGGGTAAGTAATATGGTTAACTTTTATGTAGTTATTGGAATAAAAAACAGCCTTGAAGATTTAGACTTGTCGTTTAATTTGACCGCACCGGAAGATATGGCGCTAAGTAATGAGTTGGCATCGATGAGTGATGACCAGCGTTCAGAACAGGCATTGTCGATGTTGCTATATAACACATATACGGGGATGTCAAGTACCGAATCTTCTTTTGATGCAAATACAGCATTGGGTTCGTTTCTGTCAAAGGAGTTAAATCAGTGGGCAAATAGAACATTGAAAAATGTTGATTTAACTTTCGGTGTTGACAGCTATACCGCAGCTAATGGAGAGTCGTCGTTAGATTATTCGTATGAGTTTTCTAAAAGTCTTTTCAATGATAGGTTGAGAGTTGCAGTGGGAGGATCGTATAATCCCGATTTGTCTCCCGACGAGGTGGCTCAAAGTATATTTGGGGATGTTTCGTTAGAGTATCAGTTAGACTCTCGAGACAATATGCTTATAAAGGTATTTCGATCATCTACCAACGATATATTGGAGGGTAATATCAGCGAATATGGCGTAGGTTTTGCTGTTCGTAAACAGGTCCTAAAACTCAAGGAGTTGTTTCAGATAACAGGACGAAAAGAGAAGGTGGCAGAGAAAAAATCGGAGAAAAAGAAAAATAAAGAGAAAAATAGTGATATTGAATTAAAAACAGAAGAATCCGACAAATGAGAAACTATAAACATATCTTTTATATTATAGCAACACTCATAGTTGTAACATCTTGCTCAACAACAAAAAAGTTGGGAGAAGATGAGCAACTCTATGTTGGAGTAAAAAAAATAGAGATATTCTCTACACAAGGGGCTGAAATATCATCGGAGGCTAAGAGTGAAGTAAAATCCGATTTGAGCGTAAAGCCTAATAATCCGTTATTTTCGCCATATGTTCGAACTCCCTTTCCGTTTGGAATATTAATATATCAATATTGTCAACCTACAAAAGATAAGGGATTTAAGCATTGGTTTTATGAGCAATTTGCAAAAGAACCGGTTTTGATTTCAACGGTAAGCCCTCAAATGCGGATGCGTTTAGTAGAGAGTAAATTGCAAAATATGGGATATTTCAATAGTAAAGCAACATATGAATTACTCCCGAAAGAACGAGATCCCAAAAAGGTAAAAATATCATATAAAGTAGATGTTGCAAAGGGGTGGCTGTATGATGAAATATATTATCCCGACCCTGTGGATAGTCTGACATTGATGATAGATAGTTTAAAAGCAACATCTCTCATACAGAAGGGTAAACAGTATAATACTGATACTCTTAATATGGAGCGAAACAGAATAACATCGGTGTTGCGTAATAACGGGTATTATTATTTCCGTCCCGATTATTTGCGTTTTTTGGTTGATACAACGCAAATTAAATATCAGGTAGATATAAAGATGGTGCTTGAAGATGATATTCCCGATATGGCTTTACGTCGATATAAGGTGGGAGAAATAGATGTCTTTATAGAGAGTGCCAAGGGAGTAGGAGAGGTTGATACCTTATATTCGAAAAGAGGAAGAACGTCAAAAGGATTGAATATAACATATCAAAAGCCTAAGCGGGTTAAGTGGGCATTAATTCGACGCAATATACGAATGAGAACGGGCAGGATATATTCGCTGGATGAACAGAAACAGACACAAAATAATTTGAGCAGAACAGGAATATTCAGTAAAGTTCAGATGACACCGATTTTATCTGATACGCTAAATGGAGATACTCTTGATTTTAAAATAAACTTGGCAATGGGAAAACCTATTGGAGCAGAGTTTGGGCTTAATTTAACCTCAAAGTCAAATAGCTTCTTAGGTCCGGGTGCTGATTTTTCTATCTCTCATAACAATATTTTGGGTGGAGCCGAGAAACTGACATTGAAATTAAATGGTGCTTATGAATGGCAAACAGGAGCAAATCATGTTGAGAGTTCGGCACTTATGAATTCATACGAGTTTGGAGCGAGAGTTTCGTTATTATTTCCACGTCTTTTGTTATCAAAGAATTTAAAGAAACAACGAAAATATTTGTCATCAACCAAATTCGAATTGGGAGTAAGTTTGTTAAATCGTCCTAAATATTTCAGAATGTTATCTTTCGATGCAGCAATGGAGTATAATTTCTCAACATCGAAGGAATCATCACATATGTTTAATCCCTTTAAATTGGTATATAACAAGCTGTTGAATACAACATCGTCATTTGAGGCTACGCTTAACGAAAATCCAGCCATAGCATTAAGTTTTCGTGACCAATTTATTCCGATGATGCGATATGCATACACCTTTACCAAACCATTTGGTTCACAAAAATCGAATAAGATATATTTGAGATTAGAGTTGACACAAGCAGGAAATCTTATAGATGGAGTGGGAAGATTGTGTGGCGTTGAAGGAGAGAAGAAGTTGTTTGGAAATCAATTTTCGCAATTTGTCAAAGGTCAATTAGAATTTAAATATTCTCGAAGAATGTGGGGCGAAAATTGGTTGGTATCACGTTTCTTGGTAGGTGCAGGTCATGCATATAGCAATTCGACAGTTATGCCTTATAGCGAACAATTCTATATTGGAGGAGCTAATAGTATAAGGGCATTTACTGTCCGTTCGTTGGGTCCCGGAAGCTATCGTCCTAATACCGATAACCCAAATTACTATTTCGATCAAACTGCAAACTTTAAGTTGGAGGCAAATGTTGAGATGCGTCTTAAAATATATGGTGGATTACAATTTGCCCTCTTCCTTGATGCAGGAAATATATGGCTCTTGCAAGATGATCCTGCTCGTCCTGGAGGGACACTGGATAAAAAGACATTTTTTAAAGATATAGCTTTGGGTACAGGTTGTGGTATCCGTTACGATTTGTCCGTAATAGTGTTACGTCTCGATTTGGGAATAGGATTGCATGCTCCGTATGCAACAGACAAAAAAGGATATTACAATATGCCAACATTTAAAGAGAGTTTGGGCTTGCATTTTGCAATAGGCTATCCATTTTAGTTAAAAAAACAGATCTTGATGTAACTATTTGCTACAATGGCTATTTTTTTGTACCTTTGCACCCTGAAAACAGAAGGATATTATAAACTTTTTTCAAAGAAAATTTAATATGAAATTTAACAACGAAAGCTGGAATGGTTTTAAAGGTGATGTATGGCGTGATGAGATAAACGTGCGTGATTTTATCCAATCAAACTACACTCCTTATGACGGCGACGAGAGTTTCCTTGTGGCTTCATCAGAGAAGACTCGAAAAGTGTGGAATAAATTAACCGAGATGTTTAAGGTTGAGCGTGAACGTGGTGTATATGATGCCGAGACAAAACTACCTCAAACCATTACAACATACGGTCCGGGATACATTGATAAAGAGAATGAGGTTGTAGTAGGTCTTCAAACAGATGCTCCTCTAAAACGAGGTATCTTCCCTAAAGGAGGTATTCGTATGGTTGAGAACAGTTTGAACGCATACGGTTATGAATTAGACCCTATGACTCGAGAGATATTTACAAAATATCGTAAAACGCATAACGAAGGAGTCTTCTCGGCATATACCGAAGAGATGTTGGAGGCACGTCGTTCTGCAATCATTACAGGTCTTCCCGATGCTTATGGACGTGGACGTATAATAGGAGACTATCGTCGTGTGGCTCTATACGGAACAGAGATTCTTATAGCAGAGAAAAAACACTTCCAAAAACGTTTGGATATCCAAGAGATAACCGAAGAGACTATCCGCAGTCGTGAGGAGGTTACAGAGCAAATTAAAGCATTAAAAGATTTTGAGAAGATGTGTGCAGGTTACGGATTTGATGTAACACGTCCGGCAAAAGATGCACGTGAAGCGGTACAATTCGTCTATTTGGCATATTTGGCTGCCGTAAAAGATCAAGACGGAGCAGCTATGTCTATCGGTCGTACAGCAACATTCTTGGATATATATATTGAAAAAGATATTCGTGAAGGAAAACTAACTGAAGAGGAGGCTCAAGAGTTGGTTGACCAAATGATTATAAAACTTCGTATTGTACGTTTCTTGCGTACTCCCGAGTATAACGACCTATTCTCAGGAGATCCTGTATGGGTAACAGAATCGTTGGGAGGTATGGGACTTGACGGACGTACTTTGGTAACAAAATCATGTTTCCGTTACCTACATACACTATACAATTTAGGACCTGCACCAGAGCCAAACTTAACAGTTCTTTGGTCGGAGCGTTTACCTGAGAATTGGAAAAAATATTGTGCAAAAGTATCAATTGATACATCTGCGATCCAATACGAGAATGACGATTTGATGCGTGTGGAGTATGGCGATGATTACGGAATTGCGTGTTGTGTATCTCCTATGAAGATAGGAAAACAGATGCAATATTTCGGAGCACGTGCTAACTTGGCTAAATGTTTGTTGTATGCAATAAACGGAGGTCGAGATGAAATAAGCGGAGTACAAGTAACTCCACGTTTCGAGCCTATCACAAGTGAGTATCTTGATTACGATGAGGTAATGAAAAAATACTCTCAAATGATGCGTTGGTTGGCAAAAGTATATGTAAATGCCTTGAAGATAATTCACTATATGCACGATAAGTATGCATATGAGGCATTTGAAATGAGTTTGCACGACGGACGTGTTGAGCGTATTCGTGCTACAGGTATTGCTGGATTATCAATCGTTGCCGATTCTCTTGCTGCAATTAGAGACTGTAAAGTAAGAGTAATTCGTGATGAGCGTGGATTGGCTGTAGGTTTTGAGCGTGAGGGAGATTATGTTCCATTCGGAAATAATTGCGACTCAACCGATAAAATTGCAGTTGATATAACCGAGCGTTTCATGGAGTATCTTCGTCAACACGAAACATATCGTAATGCAACACCTACTCAATCAATTCTTACTATTACAAGTAATGTTGTATATGGAAAGAAAACGGGTTCAACACCCGACGGACGTCAAGGAGGAACACCATTTGCTCCGGGAGCAAATCCGATGAACGGGCGAGACATAAAAGGAGCAGTTGCTGCATTGGCATCGGTGGCAAAACTTCCGTTCCAACATGCACACGACGGAATATCATACACATTTGCAATCTCTCCTGCTGCATTAGGTAAGGAGGCAGATATTCAAGTTAACAACTTGGTTGGTTTGCTTGACGGATATTTTACTCCCACAGGCGGTCAACACTTGAACGTAAACGTGTTTGATGCAGACCTTTTGATAGATGCAATGGAGCATCCTGAGAAATATCCTCAATTGACAATCCGTGTATCAGGTTATGCAGTAAACTTTGTGAAACTTACAAAAGAGCAACAATTAGATGTTATTTCAAGAACTATCAACCAATCTATGTAATAGATAGATGAAAGAGATAGTTGGAAAAATACATTCAATAGAGAGTTTCGGGACCGTAGATGGTCCCGGAATTCGTTTTGTAGCCTTCCTTCAAGGGTGTCCTTTGCGTTGTGCCTATTGCCATAATCCTGATACGTGGGATATAACAACTAAAACTAAATACGAATATACACCACAACAACTCTTTGATGAAGCAATAAAATATAAGAACTTTATCAAAAGCGGAGGAGTAACTCTTACTGGAGGAGAGCCTCTTATGCAACCTGAGTTTGCGAGAGAGTATTTTAGATTGTGTCAGCAAGCAGGAATTCATACAACTATTGACACTGCGGGTTCTATTGTGTCAGAGGAAGCTTTGTCGGTGTTGGAATATACCGACCTTGTGATGCTCGATATAAAGGCTCTTGATGCCGATTTAAGCAAGAAGGTGTGTGGTAATGATGGACGTACCACGTTACGTTTCTTGAATGAATTGCAGAAACGAAATATTCGTACCTGGATACGTCATGTGGTTGTTCCAACTCTTACCGATGATGATAACTCCATTAAGTCATTGATAGAGTATTTAAAATCATATAGTGTGGTTGAAAAAATAGAGTGGTTGCCATATCATACATTAGGAGTATTTAAGTATAAAGAGCTGGGTATCCCTTATAGATTAGAAGGCGTGGAGGCTGTAAAGAAATCACGTATTGAGGAGATAAAATTGTTTATGGAGTAATAAAAATAGGTATATAATAAAAACACCCTCTAAGTTGTATCGCTTAGAGGGCGTTTTTATTATTGCTCTGTTTTGTTTTTTTCGCCTTTGATTTCCTTAAATAATTCTCTTAATTTAAGGCTCTTTTGATATTCATCTTCATTGCGAATTTCTTCTTTTATAAAAAGTAGAATATCATTTAATAATATTGGAGTATCTCCTCTCGGAACAATGTAGTTATCGCCTCTGCGAATCATCATGACCAATATGTCTTTTGGAAGATTGATGTCTCGTAGAGTATTGCCATTGGTTAAGAAATCTTCTGTAACTTTAAGTTCTGTAAGTTTGGCTTTAACTTCATCGGGAAGAGCAATATCAAAACCTTTTTCAGTTGCTTTGGTTGATAGCCCGAGAATATTTGCCATTCCTGTAACGGTTGTTCCTTGAATAATAAGAGATATTATTGTAATAAGGAATACTGTGTTAAATATAATATCGTCATGCTCTAAGCCCTCAACCATAGGGTAGGTGGCAAATATAATAGGGACAGCACCTCTAAGACCTACCCACGATACATACGTGCGGGCTTTCATAGATAATTTTTTAAACGGAGCAAGACTTAGAAATACAGCAATCGGTCTTGAAATAAATATCATGATAATAGCAATAACAGAGCCAAAAATAAGAACATCCCATAGCTCGTGAGGAGTAACCAATAATCCGAGGGTTAAGAACATTATTATTTGGAATAGCCATGATATACCGTCAAAAAAAGCTGTTAGAGTACGTTTGTTATATATTTTGTTGTTTCCTACAACCAAACCGGCAAGATAAACAGCCAAGTAGCCATTACCGCCAATCATATCTGTAAAAGCAAAAGAGAAGAATGCTAAAGCAAGAAGTAAGATAGAGTATAGCGATTTGTTTTTAAGGTTTATTCTGTTTATTGAAATAACGGTTAATTTGCCTATGAGATATCCCGATAATGCACCAAGAATCATTTGAGAAAGGAACTTGGTGATTGCTTCTGCGAGATTCATATCTCCCGATTGAATAATGCCAATCAATACAATTGTAAGAATGTATGCCATTGGGTCGTTACTACCACTTTCCAACTCCAACAGAGGACGTAAGTTCTCTTTTAACCCTTGCTTTTTTGTACTGAATATGGAAAATACAGAGGCAGAGTCGGTTGAAGACATGATGGATGCAAGTAAGAACGACTCAATAAGGGTAAGGTTGATGCCAAGATAAGGGGCTATAAAATATATCAATCCACCGGTAACGCCTGCTGTTAAAAATACTCCTAAGGTAGCAAGAGTAATACCTTCTGCTGCAACAGGTTTTATATCTGCGGTTTTAGTATCCATACCTCCCGAGAATAGAATAATGCTTAAAGCAAGCATACCTATAAATTGTGTGATGGTGGGAGAGTCGTATTGGATACCAACCCCATCAACGCCAAAAGCCATTCCCACTAACAAGAATAAAAGCAAAGTGGGGGTTCCTAATCTCGAACTGAATTTACTTGCAACAATACTTGCAAATAAAAGAACAGACCCTATAAGGACTATATTTTCAGTGTCTAAAATCATTCTTCTTTAAAAAATATAAATGTGTTGCGAAGTAAATATATGTAAAGAATGTATGGATTGTCTCGATTTTTAGTTACTTTTCAAGAGTAAATGATTTTTTACCAATCATATCCCCATCTGCGAAAATCTCGACCCTATATGTTCCTGCATCAAGGAACTCTTCAACCTTCCAATACATATCGACGGGAGTCTCTTCGCTGTCGTATGCAATCAACTTCTTTATAGAGTAGTTTATTTCACTGTCTTCGTATGAGAAAACGTCGGCTCTGTTCTTTATTAAAACATCATTGTCGGGTTTTACAATTCTTGCATATACAAAACGCTCTCCTGGTTTTGCTGTAATATTTTTAGCAATCGAGAAATTTATTTTTATATGTTCAATCTTTCCAATTTTAGATGTCTCTTTCTCTCGGCGATTAAGAGTTTTAACACTAATGGCAACGGCATCGAGTTTTGAAGCAAGGGTAACCTGATGAGTAAGTTCTTCTTTGTCTTTTTGTAGCATAGTTGCCGTCTTTGTTGCCTCCTGGTATTTACTTGTTACTATTTTGTTCTCTTTTTCAAGTCTCTGATTTAAACTATTAAGAGAATCTATCTGAATAAGATAGCCCTTCATGACGCTTCTTAGAGTGCTTAGTTCTTTCTTTAACTCTTCGATACGTTGAGCATTAGATGCTTTTGTTGTGCGAAGTTCTTCTAATAATCTTTGAACTTTAAGCTTTTCATTTTCAAGTTGTTTAATCAGAGTGTCGTTATTTATGTACATCTTGCTTCCTTCAAATTGGTCATATTCAAAAGCAAGATTTGCATATTCCGCTTCAAGAGCTCTTCTCTCTTCTTCAATTGCAACTTGTTCTTTAAACTCATTCATTTCGTTTCGTTGAGAAATAATGAAGTATAGTGCAATTCCGAGAATTATCAATAATCCGGTGCTGACGAAGATCCAAACACCATATTTCTCTTTTATGTTTGCTAACTTGTTTTTCATATATTTATTAAGTATATTATGCTTTAAATAAATTATATGCAAAGTTAACTAAAAAAACTATTATCAGCAAGGTAAATATCTGTAAAATCTGCCTAAAATATATTAAGAAATATCTTATAAAGCGAAGTAAATCAATTTATGAGGAGAAATGATAAATCTATTTGTTTTCCCTATAATAACATTGTTATCTTCATTCTTTTGTAAAACCAAACAAAATGGTTAACTTCGCAAAATAAAAGCTAAAATATTATGCAAAAAGGAGTGTTGTCGTTTTTTAAAAATCATAGAATTTTAACCCACCTGATTTTAATGGTTGTGGTGGTATTTATATTGTTATACTTCGCAATAAAATTCATGGATGTATATACTCGCCATGGTGTTGAGGTTGTAGTTCCCGAGATAAAAAAATTGACAGTAGAGGAGGCTATGCCTATATTGGAACGTCAAGATTTGTCTTGTCAGATAATTGATTCGATTTATAATAAAAATATGCGTCCCGGAGTAATTCTCGAACAAATACCTCGAGAGGGCAGTGCTATAAAAAGGGATAAAGATATATACGTGATAATTAATACAATAATGCCTCGTCAAGTGCCCTTCCCCGAAGTGAGAGATATCTCATATCGCCAAGCATCTTCTATGATAGAGGGGTTGGGCTTCCCGAAACCGGATATAGAGTATGAGGTTTCGCAATATAAAGACCTTGTAATATCTGTAAAACTTGGGAACAAACAGGTAGATGCAGGAGACAAATACCCGTTGACTACTAAATTTACAATAGTGGTAGGGCAGGGAATGGATGCAATAGATGCAATGGAGGAGGATACTCTTGATATAATTTATTAAGAAGCACGAACGAAGTTTTGAGCAGAATATTTAAATTAATTTTTAAACAGCTTCTAAAATTACAAATATGTTAACCGATGACTCTCTCTTAGAAGAACAATGTGCTGATGAAAACGGAATGTATGAGCATTTTCGTTTTGTCGCAGATAAAGGTCAGGGACTATTAAGAGTCGATAAATTCTTGGTTGCCCGAATGGAGGGAACATCACGAAACAGAGTTCAACAATCGGCAGAGGCGGGATGTATATTGGTTAACGGAAAGGCTGTAAAGTCAAATTACAGAGTAAAACCCGACGATGTCGTAACAATTGTAATGGATCGCCCTCGTTATGAAAACGAGATAATTCCGCAGGATATACCTTTAAACGTGGTTTATGAAGATGCCGATGTGTTGGTTATAAATAAGCCTCCCGGATTTGTGGTGCATCCTGGGCATGGTAATAAAGATGGAACATTGGTGAATGCTTTGGCATACTATTTCAGAAACAATCCCGATTTTGATGTAAGCGACCCTCGTTTGGGGCTTGTGCATCGCATCGATAAAGATACCTCGGGTTTGTTGGTGGTGGCAAAAACGCCAAATGCGAAAACTTCATTGGGACGACAGTTCCACGACAAAACAACTTATCGAAGATATAACGCTCTTGTGTGGGGAAAGATAGAAGAGGATGAGGGAAGAATAGAGGGTAATATTGGTCGTGATTTGAGAGATCGCTTGCAGATGGCAGTATTCCCAAATGGAGATTATGGCAAACACGCTGTAACCCATTATAAAGTTTTGGAAAGGTTTGGATATGTAACTCTTGTGGAGTGCCGATTAGAGACCGGTCGTACACACCAAATCAGAGTTCATATGAAACATATAGGACATATTCTTTTTAATGATGAGCGTTATGGCGGAACACAAATCTTAAAAGGGGTCTCAACGGCGAAGTATCGCCAATTTGTTCAAAACTGTTTTGATGTATGCCCTCGTCAAGCATTGCATGCCAAGACATTAGGTTTTAAACATCCTACAACAGGAGAGGAGTTACACTTTAATTCCGAGCTGCCGGAGGATATGCAAAGGCTTATTGAGAGATGGAGAGTATATGCAACAGATAAAGACAAATTTTAGAATTACAATATAAATAATTAAATTTGTAGCAGATAAGATTCTGTTTTATATAATTAATTCGTATATTCGCTGTAAATTTAAGCAAGGTTTACTATTTGAATATTAATTGCAATTAATAAAGATAAAGAATGGCAACAAGACGTATTGCAATAGTGGCAGGAGGGTTTTCGTCAGAGTTCCCTGTATCGATGAAGAGTGCAGAAGGGATAAAAACCTTTTTGGAGGATACTCCCTATGATACATATATTGTCAAAATAACCCGAGATTTGTGGGAAGTTATCTTGCCGGATGGTACAACATCGGAAATTGATAAAAACGATTTTAGTTTTGTTGAAGGCTCTAAAATAAAACAATTCGATTTTGCCTATATAACAATTCATGGCGTGCCGGGAGAGAATGGAGCATTGCAAGGATATTTCGATATGATAGGCCTTCCGTATTCTTGTTGTGGAGTCTTTGCCGCTGCATTAACTGCAAATAAATACTCTTGTAATCAGTACTTGTCAAATTTCGGAGTAAAGATATCCCCTGCGGTTATTATTCGCCCGGGAGATAATTATTCCGTATCAGATATAGTAAAACAGGTAACACTTCCCTGTTTTGTAAAACCTAATGAAGGAGGTTCGAGCTTTGCGACAACAAAAGTAAAAGAGGTTTCAGAACTTGCAAAAGCAATTGAAGATGCTTTCGGTGAGGGAGGAAATGTGATAGTTGAAAGATTTATGCACGGGACAGAGGTAACTTGCGGATGTTATAAGACAGATGAGAAATCGGTGGTCTTCCCTATAACAGAGGTTGTCAGCAAAAATGAATTCTTCGATTATGAAGCAAAATATACAGCATCAAAGGTTGAAGAGATAACTCCTGCAAGAATATCGGACGATATTGCAGAGGAGATTTCTGCGACAACATCAATGATATATGATATAATTGGTGCAAAAGGAATAATCAGGATCGATTATATAATAGTTCAAGGAGTCCCATATTTGTTGGAGGTAAATACAACGCCCGGAATGACAGTAACATCATTTATCCCTCAACAAATCAGAGCCTCAAAATTAGAACCTGGGAAAGTGCTAAGTGAGATAATTGAAGATATAATGCAAACAAAATAGTTATTCGTTATGGGTAATTTCGATGATATAAGACCGTATGCTCCGGAAGAGATACCATCTGCCATTGAAGAGTTGATGGGGGATGAATATTTTAAGAAGGCATTGTCGTATATAGTTCCGGATGTTGAATCTTTCTTGCAACGATTTCCTGCTATAAAGAATACCGATGAGTATCAAAAAGAGGTATTATTTCCGGTAATAAAGTGGCTTATTGGGATTGTCTCTGAAAGTTTTGATGGAGCAGGCTTTTCAAATATTGATACAAAAAAAGGATATACATATATATCAAACCACAGAGATATATTAACCGATGCATTGTTTTTGGCATATTTGTTAACAACAAAAGGGATAAAATCGCCAGAAATGGCATTGGGAGATAATCTTTTGGTATATCCGTGGATGCGAACATTAGTACGTTTGTGTAAAGGAATAATTGTGTATAGAAATTTGCCAATGATGCGAACATTGGAGGAGGCACGCAGATTGTCAGGATATATAAATCATACAATTCGAGACAATAATAATTCGGTGTGGATAGCCCAACGTGAAGGACGCACCAAGGATTCTGACGACAGGACTCAAGAGAGTGTCTTGAAAATGTTGTCGTTTGAAGGAGGTGGCGAAATGAGAAGTAATATATTATCATTAAATATAGCTCCTGTTTCAATTTCGTACGAATATGATGCTTGCGACTATTTAAAAGCAAGAGAGTTTCAGATAAAACGAGACGATAGCGAATTTAAGAAATCTCCGAAAGATGATTTAAATAGTATGTCTGTCGGGTTGATGTCTCGAAAAGGAAAGATAAATTTTGTAATATCAGAGCCGATAAATGCTAAAGTAGAAGCATTACCTGAAAATTTAAATAAGGCAGAGTTCTATACAGCAGTAGCAAATATAATAGATGAGGCAATACATGGCGGATATGTGTTATATCCGATAAACTATGCTGCATACGATTTGTTGAAGGGAGTAGAGCAGTTTACTGAAAATTACACACCTGAGGAGAAACAACGATTCTCAGACTATGTCGATTCTCAAGTGGCAAAAATTACAGATTTGCCATTTCCCGATAAACCTTTCTTGCGTGAAAAAATATTGGAGATGTATTCAAATCCGTTAAAGAATAAATTGAAACTCGATTAGAGATAAACGATAAAGGAGGTGAATTTCACCTCCTTTGTTATTTGTATGGCTATTTCAAAATTGCTTTTTAGGTATGGACTATAGAATAGGTTCTATAATCCCTTCTCTTATTATTTCCGGAACATCTGATGTGCAATCTATAACTGCCGACACATTACTCTCTCCAATACCTCCGTCTATAACAATATCAACAATGCCGTCGTAGGCTTCGGCAATAAGTTCGGGATTTGTGTAATACTCCTCTTCATTAATGTCGCATTTTAATGATGTTGTCAGTAATGGATTGCCCAGTATTTCGGCAATCTTTACGGGTATGGTGTTATTTGGGATTCTGATGCCTACACATTTTCGGTTTTTGTATAGTTTTGGCAAACTGTTTGCAGTAGGAAGAATAAATGTGAATGGACCCGGAAGATTTTTGCGAAGTATTTTGTAATGAGTATCGTTTATTTTTACATACTTGCTTAATGAGCTTAAATCAGCACCTATAATAGATAGATTGGATTTGTTGGGATTAACGCCTTTTAAATTGCAAATCTTTTCGACAGCTCTGACATTTAATGCATCGCACCCCATAGCATATACCGAATCGGTTGGATATATTATAACGGCACCATCTTTCAGTGCATTTACAATATATTCCAACATCTTTTCGTCGGTATTTTTCTCATATAGGCGGATAATCCTCATTATGGTTATAGCTGTTAATTTTATAAAAGTTAGTCGATGCTGTTAAGAGTGTGTCCCATACGCTCTTTTTTTGTTTTCATATAAAACTCGTTGTAGGGATTTGTCTCAACCTCAATGGGTACTATTTCGGTTATCTCGATTCCGTACCCCTCCAATCCTATGCGTTTTACGGGGTTGTTGGTCATTAATCTAAGTTTTTTCAGACCTAATGCTCTTAAAATATTTGCACCAACGCCATAATCACGCTCGTCGGCTTTAAAACCGAGATGTAGGTTGGCATCAACAGTATCTAATCCATTCTCTTGAAGTTTGTAAGCTTTGATTTTGTTCATTAAGCCTATACCTCGCCCCTCCTGACTCATATATACGATAACACCTTTGCCTTCTCTCTCTATCTGCTCCATTGCACGGTGAAGCTGTTCTCCGCACTCGCATCGCATCGAGCCAAAGATATCGCCCGTCATACAAGAAGAGTGGACTCTGGTTAATATAGGCTCGTCGTCGCTCCATTCTCCTTTAATAAGAGCAATATGTTCTGCTCCGTTTGAGGTTTGGCGGAATGGAATAAGTTTAAAATGTCCCCATTTGGTAGGCATTTCAACCTCTTCGCCTCTCTCAACCAACGACTCTTTTTGTAATCTGTATGCAATTAAATCTTTTATAGATACGATTTTGAAACCCCATCTGTCGGCAACCTCTTTTAATTGAGGAAGTCTCGCCATTGTTCCGTCTTCGTTTATAATTTCAATAAGGGCTGCGGCGGGATATAAACCTGCCAATCGAGCCAAATCAACAGCAGCCTCTGTGTGTCCTGCTCTGCATAGCACGCCTCTTGAACGAGCTCGTAGGGGAGAGACGTGTCCGGGGCGACCTAAATCCGAAGGTTTTGTTTCGGGGTTGGCAAGAGCCTTTATCGTTTCTGCTCTGTCAAACATTGATACTCCGGTAGTGCAGCCACCTCCAATCTTATCAACCATAACGGTAAACGGAGTTTCGTGAATAGAGGTATTGTTACTAACCTGCATAGGAAGGTCAAGTTCTGTGCAACGTTCTTCTGTTATAGGAGCACAAAGAACTCCACGCCCGTATCTCATCATGAAGTTAACCTTTTCGGGGGTAATCTTCTCTGCCGCAATAATAAAATCTCCTTCATTCTCTCGGTCTTCGTCGTCAACCACGATAATAAACTTACCCTCTTTGAAGTCAATCAGGGCCTCTTCAATGGTGTTCAACTTTATCTCATCCATAATTTACTATTTTATAATTCTTTAAATTCTTTGTTAATTATATCAATAATATCTTTATTTGTTTTCCTTATTTGTACTAATTCTTGTCTTAGAAGTTTCTGTTCATATACCCCTATAATATATATGGGAATGGATAATGGCAGTATAAAAGCCAACAATATCCCTAATTTTTTATTTTTGCATGGGTGGTATAGTAGTGAATTTCTGATAATCGGATAATCCATAAGTTTAAGAACCACCAATCTTCTTTTAGAGTATTCGGCATACTCAATAAATGATTCTAAAATTTCTATCAATTCATTGATAAGAGTTTTGTTATAACCCTTTTGCCAATATGCAAAGAAATGTTGCATCCTTTTACCGTACTCTATTTGTAGACGATTGCAGATATTGTCAAGGTGTTCAACTCTTTCGAGTAATCCTTCCTTATCGACATCGATAAGAGAAATCTCTTTCATTTCAACAACTCTGGCATAGTGGCGTCTGAATATCTTTCGTATAAAATTCTTATAAGCATCTTTATTGAATACCGCCGAATCGTTTACAGCTTTGTATGTAAAGAAAATTCCCAATGGCAATAGAACCGCAGAGCTTAACCATAGCCCTTGCCAAACTTCCCATATGCCGTCCCTTGCAAGTTTGTATGCAGAGTTGTCGATTATGTAATAAATGATAAATAAAATAACAGAGACAACAATAGGTGTTCCCAACCCCCCTCTGCCGATAATGGCTCCTAATGGTGCTCCGATAAAGAAAAAGATAAGGCACGCAAAAGAGAGGGTAAACTTTTTATGCATTTCAATCTCGTGTCTTCTGATTAATTGCTTTTGTTCGTTGGCTCTATAACTCTTAAATTCATAGTCCTGTTTTATGTTTCGGGCTTTACTTAGAGCTCTGTTTGTCCAATACTCACGTTGTTGAATTGATGCCGCTGTGTATGCCTCTTCTAAATTAAAGTTGTTTAAAACATTTGTTTTCACAGGGGTTTGAGCAGATGAAGAGCGATAGATGATATTGTAATAGGAAGAATTTTTTAACTCTTGTCCTATTTTAGAGCCTATGCTGTCAACAATAAGCGACATCGAGTCTATTGAATGTTTTAGTTCGGTAATGTTTTTCCCGACATATTTGTTCGACATCGAACTTTCATCGATGCGATTAAAGTTTGCGTCGAATGGGATTAAAATCTCTTTTCTTGAAAAAACCTCCCTTCTGTACGGCAGAGTAGTACTTGTAGCCTCTTGTGATTTGAGATTTTCAAAAGACTCTCCGCTCTCTAAAGTCAAAAACAAGAAATGTTGGTCGTCCGTAAATTTAAGGCTTCCTGAATCGGCAACAATAATAGCTGCGTTTTCGGCTCCGTTTGAAATATCATATATGGTAATGCCATACATCATATTTTTTTTATTGTCTTTCTTTTTTACGTAAATATTGTAACCCTCTATTTGGTTGTAGAAAACTCCTTCCGGAATCTCCAGGGCAGGAGACTTCTGCTTTATTGAATATAGGAGACTCCACATCTTTACTTGCACTGTTGGCAGAACATTGTTTTGAAAGAAGAATGCACCTATTGATATTAAAATAATGGTAATGATTAATGGTCGCATAATCTTTATCAGAGAGACCCCCGAAGCTTTTATGGCAAGCAATTCAAATCTTTCGCTTAAGTTTCCGAAGGTCATTAAAGATGCGAGGAGAATGGCAAGGGGTAGAGCTAAAGGAACCATAGATGCCGCTGCGTAAAAAAACATTTCGGCAAGAATACTTATGTCTAAACCTTTTCCGACAAAATCTTTTATGTGTTGCCATATAAATTGCATCAGTACAATAAACAGGCAAATCATAAACGTCATAAGCAATAACGGAAGAAAAGTCTTCAGTATAAAAAGATTTAGACGTTTAATTTTAAACATAAAAGGTTTGGTATAAAATTATTAAGCAATAAGTAGATGTTCGCTGTTCTCTTTTTGTATAAGTCAAGCAAAATCTATGATGTATTTAGGGACAAAGGTAGTAAAAAAAGATATTAATCTTGCATATTACCTTATATATAATGTAAAATAAATGCAAAAGATTTCTTGAGTTTCTGAAAATAATCTTGTTGTTATTTTTGTTTCTATGATTTTTTGTCTTTCAAGAATAGGTGGTGCCGATTATTTTTTAGAAAAATTAGATAATGACAATATCGTTTGAGAATGTGTAAAGTTTTTTTCAATTTACTAAAAGTATCTAAAAATAAATAGAATTTTTTTTGCTTCAAAACTGCTTATATATTGAAAAAATGCCTATATTTGCAAGCAATAATATCTTCACCTACGAGTGTCTATGTTAAATATAACTACCTGTTTAGGTTAAAATTAACAGACAATAAAAGTGCGTGAAATATGGTTAAAATCATAAGGTGTTAGCTTATAGTGCTTTGCTCTTTCGTGGGGTAAAAAGTGAGTAAACAAATATGATGCTTTTTTAGTGCGATTTAAAGATAATATGCAATCATATATTAATAACAAATACATATTTATGAGAAAAGAAAGTCTTTGTATTGTAAGATTGGCGAAACAAGCTTTTGCCTGTCTAAGCCCAAACTTTTTCGTAAAAGCGGGCTTGAGTCTTCTTTTTGCAGCAGTATTGCCTTTATCGGCAAATGCTGTTCATAAAGCTGAAAAAGTGGCTTCTGCCTCTATTGAGAGTGTAGAACAAGCTTCTGGCTTTGTGGTAAAAGGAACCGTAATTGATGACACCAAAGAACCTCTTATTGGTGTGAGTGTAATGGTTGAAGGTACTTCAATAGGTACAACAACCGACTTTGACGGTAATTATGAGCTTAAAATTCCTGATGGTAAAAAGACATTGGTCTTTTCATACATCGGTTACGCTGAGCAAAAAATTCCCGTAAAAGGAAAGAATCAAATCGACGTAACAATGAGCGAGGATGAGCAAGTGCTTGCTGAGGTTGTTGTAACAGCGATGGGTATCGAACGTAAAGCCGAGTCATTGACTTATGCTACACAACAAGTAGGAGGTAAAGAGCTTACTCGTGCAAAAGAGTCAAACTTCATCAACTCTTTGCAAGGTAAAATGGCAGGTCTTACTATTACTCCTAACTCATCTGGTGCTGGTGGTGGTTCTTCAAAAATTATCCTTCGTGGACAAACATCTATGTTGGGTAATAACCAACCTCTAATCGTATTGGATGGTATTCCTCTATCAAACGGTATGAGCGGACAAACTTCAGAGATTGCTCTTGAAGGAGGTCGTGACGGTGGAGATATCTTGTCAACAATCAACCCTGACGATATCGCAAGTATGTCAGTCCTAAAAGGTCCCAATGCGGCAGCTCTTTATGGTTCTGCAGCGAACAATGGTGTTATCATCATCAATACAAAAGGTGGACGTGAAGGAAAGATAAGAATTGACGTATCAAGTAATATCACTCTTGAAACTCCATTGATGACATTTGACAAACAAACTGTGTTTGGAGCAGAGATGAGCGATAAAGGTCCTCTTTTGAATGGCTGGGGAAATAACTTGACAACAAATCCATATACAAAAGATCAATTGGCTCAATATCCATATTTGACAAACAATCCAAAAAATCAAACAAACGATTTCTTTAAAGTTGGTCAAACATATAACAACTCAATCTCATTAAGTGGAGGTACTGAGCATACAACATCTTACTTCTCTTATGGTAATACAGTTCAAAAAGGTTTGATGGAGCGTAATAAATTCGTTCGTCATAACCTATTGTTCAAAGAGACATTCAATGCTTTCAATAACAAATTGAAAATTGATCTTTCTCTTAACTATATTACACAAAAAACATTAAATCGTCCTGTAATTGGTAAAGTATTCAACCCATTAACAGGTTTGTATCGTATGCCAACAGCTGTTGATTTGCGTTACTTCAAACAAAACGTAACACACACTGCAACAGCTGACGATGATATTACAACAAAAGGTGGAGCAAACTTAATCGGTCAACAAATTCAAACTTGGCCTTTGTCATTTGCAGGACAAGCATGGATTAATAACCCATACTTTATGCAACAAGCAATTGACGATGAGGCAAACCGTGATCGTATCATGGCTAACGTAACAGCTAAATACGAAATCATCAAAGGATTGGATTTGCAAGCACGTGTAAGTTTCGACAAAACAATGGAGAATTCTTACAACTATCGTCAACCATCAATTTGGGCAGACCAAAACCAATATGCATTTGCAAACTATTATAGCGGAGAAAGTTCTTCAAGAGATATCTATTCAGACTATTTGTTGACATATAACAAAGAGTTTAAAAACATCTCTTTCAATGCAACATTAGGAGCAAGTTTCAAGAGAACTAAATCTTCTAACACATCTATTACAAAATGGACCGACTCAACATTTATCTATCCTAATATGGCATGGCCAAGTTTAGGAAGCAACATGAGTGGTAACGCAAAAGACATTTTGTTAAGTGCAAGTGCTTCAGGTGTAAACACAAACTGGGAAACAGCAATTTTTGCAACTGCACAAGTTGGATTCTGGGGTAAAGCTTATATCGATGCATCGTTCCGTAACGACTGGTCAAAAGCATTCCAACAATTTACAACTGATGGTGGTTACAAATCATTTGCATACTGGTCAGTAGGAGGTAACGTTCTTATCGATCAATTGTTGCCACGCAAATTGCGTAACGCACAACAAATGAAACTTCGTGCATCATATTCAGTAGTAGGTAACTCAATTCCTTTGTCTGACTACAATGCACAAACAATCAACCCATTAACAGGAGCTATTTCGGCTCGTCCAGCATCATTTGACGATCCAAAACCAGAGACAACAGAAGGTATCGAGGTTGGTTTCGATGGTATATTCTTCAAAAACAAATTTGATTTTGATGTAACATTCTATCAAAACACAATGTCAAACCAATACTTGAATATTACAACAGCATCAGGACAATCTAAACCTATCAACTCAGGTAAAGTTCGTAACCGTGGAGTTGAGTTTACTGGTAACTACCACATGAAATTTGGTAAAGATTTCCGTTGGACAACAGGTATTAACTTAGCATACAATAACAACAAAATTCTTGAAACATATACACCTGCAGACGGTGGACAAGTTGAGATCGTAATTGGAGCATCATCATTTGCTATACAATCTAAATATAAAGTAGGTGGTTCATACGGAGACCTTTATGGAAAAGACTTCTTGTACACTGATGCTTCAAAAACAGAGATTAAATTAGACTCTGAAGGTCGTCCAATGTTCGACTCTAAATACAACAAATTTATTGGTAACACAACTTCAAGATTTACTTACGGATGGAACAATACATTCTCTTGGAAAGGATTATCAGTATATATGTTGATTGATGGTAAGGTTGGTGGAAAAGTAGTATCATTGACAGAAGCTGACTTAGACTTCTATGGATTATCTCAACGTTCGGCAGATGCACGTTTGTCTGGCGAGACAATGGTATGGGACGGAGTAGAGGTTGCTGCGGTAACTCTACCAACAGGACAACAAGTTCCTGCTCGTGCATACTATGAGGCTGTCGGAACAAACCAAACTGAGTGTATCTACGATGCATCTAATATCCGTTTCCGTGAGATTTCAGTAGGTTATACATTCTACGATTTGTTCGGAGTATCTAAAAACCTTTCAATCTCATTGGTAGGTCGTAACTTAGGATTCATCTATAAAAACGCACCTGTTGACCCAGATATCTCAATGACAGCTGGTAACAACTTCGGTGGTGTTGAATCTTACGCATTGCCTACAACTCGTAGCTACGGATTCAATGTTAAACTTACATTCTAATGTAAATAAATGAGAAAAGATATGAAAATTATGAATAAATCAATTTCAATATTCGTAACTTTGTTTGTAGCAATGTTCATCTTCTCTTGTGGTGAAAAGCAAACATTGAAGATGTGGCAAATTGTTGACGAATCACAAGACGTTACGAACCAAGGAGAAGGAACTGTTGATATAACAGTCCTAAAAGGAGAGTTGCAAAGTGCTTTGACTGACTCTAAGAGCAGTGTAGTTGCAACAAGCCCTCACGGTTACCAATACTCAAACAGTAACTCAGTTGACGTTTTTGCAGGATATACTACAGTAAGTCGAAGCGACTTCCAATATGGTCCTGCTCTAAACAACACTTATCAATGGCCTAACGGTTATTATGGATCAGCTTGTAGCGTAGGTCCTACTGCTGCGTTATATAACACATATACTTATGCTGAATCTTTGGGTGTTCCCGAATATAAAGCTTTGGCTCAAATCGTATATGCTCAAACAGCTCTTCACGCTGTAAATAATGCAGGTTGTGTACCATACGACGACAACCGTAAATTGAAAGTATCTCGTCCTTTGAAATACTACACTCAAGAGGAGACATACAATGCAATATTGGAAGACTTGAATGAGGCAATAGCTACTCTTAAAGAGGTTCAACCAGGAAAAGATGCTTTGATTGAGGTAGAGGGTGATGCAAAAGATAAAGGAGATGTTGATTATGCTTATTCTGAGTATAGTTGGAAAAAATGGGTTAAACTTGCAAATACAGTTAAATTGCGTATAGCAATGTATCTTGCAAAACCAAATCCAACTCTTGCTGAGCAAGTTGCAACAGAGGCATTAACAGATGATATTGGAGTTCTTGATGATGATTTCGGTCCTGGTTACAAACAAGGAAATACACAACACCCATATTATACAATATCTGCGTCAAATGACGGAGGTTGGGCTGATAGCCGTATGAGTGCATCATTAGAGAACATTATGAAACGTACAGGTTCTCCATTGATCGAAAAATACTTCAAAAAGAACTTAGATAAGGTTACAGATAAAGTAACAGGAACTACAACTAAAAAAGATGCCGATTACTATGGTATCCGTCAAGGATCAAACGTAGGTATTAAAACAGTTGGTCAAGGTTACTACAACTTCTCTGAGGTATCTGTTGCATTTAAATATGCTCGTCAAGTATGGGTAACTAAAGAGGAGGTAATCTTCTTGAAAGCTGAAGCTGCTTTGCGTTGGGGTATTGGTGGCGATCCTAAATCGTATTACGAAGAGGGTATCCGCTCAATATTGGCACGATTTGATTTGCTAAGCAAAGCTGATGCATATCTTGCACAAACAAAAGTTGTACAACAAAAGAAAGGTGGAAAATTCTATGATATTGACTATGTTGATATCTTGAATTCGGCTAATAATCTTCCCGGACGTTTGGATATTTGTGTTGCATGGAACGATGCAGATTCAGATGAAACTAAATTGGAGAAAATTATAACTCAAAAATGGATTGCAATCTTCCCCAATGGAAATGAGGCATGGACAGACTATCGCCGTACAGGATATCCTCGTTTGTTCCCATCAGTTCAAGCATGGCAAGGTGTTCCTTCGTTCGATGTTGAGTTGCAACTACGTCGTGTGCCACACGATGAGAGTGATGAGAACATCCTTCTTTATGACCTTCCCAATATTGAGCAAGCTTTGACAATATTTGGACAACCTGGTCAAAACTCAGGAGGTCAACGTCTATACTTCGAAGGAGATCCTGCAGAATATCCATACGTATATGAAACAGGAGACGACAACCCAAGAAAAGGATGGCCTATACCTAAAAACTTTTAAAATTAATAGTAAATACTTAACAATATGATAGCAAGAAAATTATTATTATCGGCATTTGCTTTACTAACCCTTGCATTTGTGGGTTGTAAAGATGATGAACCCGAGTTTGTTGCTCTTAACGTTGAGACTAAAGAGATTGTGGAAGGTCAAGAGTACCAATTCTACGTTGAGTCTTATCAAGGCACAATAACTTGGAGCATCGATTCTGAGAAAGTGGCAACTATCGACCAAACCGGTAAGGTTAAAGGTGTGAGTGTTGGTACTACAAATGTGCGTGCACTTCTTTCAAATGGAACAAATCTAATGGCAGTTCTTACCGTAAATGGTAGAAGTCTTTTAACAGACTCTATTTCAGTTACAATTGAATCTGTAAAATTAGCACCAAATGCTACAGCTAAATTTGGTGTCAATATCGTTAAAAAAGAGTATATTGATACTGAGTTATATCCTTTACACGTATCATTGAAAGAACTTTCAACTCAAGCAGAAGGAGAAGCTGAAATTCCCAACCCTGCAACTGTTGAGTCTATATTCCGTGCCGACAGCACAGGATATGACGTGATAATTACTGCAGGAACTGCTAAAGCTGAGTATTCTTGTTTGGTATCATTAGGAGAATTCGAGCAAGAGATTCCTGTATCGGTTGATTATGGAGTATATCTATCACACAACTTGATTATAACTGATAATCTTAACGATGGAATTGGTCTATTAACATATAAGACTATCAATTTGGGTGAGTCTTTGTCATACTCTTTCTTCTGCTATTTGGATGGAGCATCTGATGAGCAAGAAGAGAATGTAAGATCTATTCTAAAGGATAAAGAGAGTTATGTAGTTGATGGTTTGACTGTTGAAATCGGAGATATAACTATTAACGAATCAGATGAAGTATGGGTTGTTACACTTCCTTTGGTATCAACAGGTAAATCATATGAGCAAGGATTAATATCTCTTACAATAGAAGATAAAACTATCGATTTGAATTTGACTTGTGATGATGGTAAAAAATTCAATGAGCTTTATATCTCATTCGAACAAATAAACACCTATTCAGAGGAGGTTAAAACAGGAAGCCGTAAATTAGATAACAGTTATCTAAAATATATTGGTGGAAATGTTGATCCAAATGCAGAACCCGAAAGATTTAAAGTGATTGTATGGTACACAATGTCTCCCGACGATCGTGGAGACTTCATTAATTGGAACTTGACAATGCCACAAGGAGCAAATGCACCTGTTAAATATATCGGAATGCAAAGACTAAATACTCAACAATTTGAATTTGAGTTTGAGGTTAATGCAGCAGGAACTGCAAACATCGGATTTACAATTCAAAATCCCAAAGCTGACGATCCTTCATTATCAGACGAAGATAAAGAGTTCTATGAGAAATATCGTACTCAAACAGTTACAGCACTTGTTAACGTAATCGATCGTAATTCTGTTGATGTAGAAAGTGTAGTATTTGTTGATGATGCCGATCCTCTTGTAGCAGAGGTAATCGATGCTCAAACAACAACTGCAGGATCAGTTCCTCTATACACTTACATCTTACCTGAGGAATCAGCAGGTCCATGGCCTTCAGTGTTCTCAATCGAGTGTTCAGAAGGTGCTGAGGCAACTGTAAAACAATCAGGTATTGATGAGGCAACAGGTGATGAGATAACTCCTGAGGTTTCAATTACACACGCAGGAAAAATCCTTGTAACAGCTACTTCTAAAGATAAACAAGCTACATTGGCGATTACTGCTAAATTCAAAATCGACCAAACATCTCAAGGAGACAAACTTCAATTGTCAACATCTAAGAATGAGTATTCTCCAGGTGAAACAGACAAAGTTAAAGCATTGTTGCGTGCAACATATAAAGTATATGACAATGAATATACTTGGTCATCAAGCAATAGCGACGTAATTGAAGTTGATGCTAATGGTAACATAACAGCAAAAGCCGATGGTACAGCAACTATCACTGCAACTATTAAAGATGATTTCGATTACGAAGTAGTTGCAACAAGAACATTAACAGTTCGTTCTGTATCGGCAGATGCCAACTTTAATGATGCTCAATGGGCAGACTATTATGTTATCGACTTGGGTGAAGGTGGAATATATTACATCGATACTGAGGCTGGAGCAGATGAGTTATTTACTCTTGTATTAGATACTGAATTATCAGGTAACGGAACTTATACAGCAGGTTCTTCATTTACAGGAACTATCCAATTCCCAACTAATGATACATTCAATATCGTAGGCGGAACAATAACTATCTCTGGCGACGAGTGGACATTCGATCTACAAGTTGAAAACGATAAAGCATCAGGTAAAGTAATTGGTACAAAAACTTATATGTTATTGTAATAACAAATAACACCGCAATAGAAATAAGAGAGTCTTACGGCTCTCTTATTTTTTTCTCTTAATTTACAGAACTAAAGTAAAAGTATATATTTATCTCTGTCTCTTGCTTTCTCTTTATATGCAGTTTTACGCTGCCTATTACAATTAGATAGTATTATATATATAACGGCAAAATTTAAGGTATATAAATTTGTTGCAATCTCCTTATTAAATACTTAAGAGACAAGTGTTTATGTATCAATATATAGTATGTGGTGTGAAGGATTTATTGACTGCTAACAATCTACAACAATAGAAAGTGTGAGTGTGTTTATCTATAAATCAGGATTGTTTATCAAAATAGCAGATAAAGGTTGTCCGAAGTAAGATAGTGGTTCTTGAGAACAATTATCATAGAAGACCTGCATCGATAGCAGTAACTCTGAATTCTGTTCTTCGATTAATCTGATTAGCAATCTCTATATCCTCTTCCGATAGAGCATTTATGAATTCTTCGTTAAGAATGGTTCCCTCGGGAAATTGAGGATATATTTTGTTGATTTTTTTCGTAATTGTAACAGGCAGGCTCTCGCCATATCCTTTTGCTGTAAGACGCTCTTTGGCAATGCCATTTTTAATCAGGTACTCCACAACAGCTTCGGCACGTCTTTGAGAAAGAGATTGATTATACTCTTCAGCTCCTTTAAAATCGGTGTGGGCACCCATTTCAATAGAGATGTTTGGGTTGTCGTTAAGGGTTTTTATTACTTCATTTAGAGCAGTTTCCGATTCCGGACGAAGGGTGGCTTTGTCAAAGTCAAAGAATATATCATCCACAGGAATAGGTTTGCCGATAGAAGAGAGCATAAAGTCAACCCAATATGTTTCATTTTGTTCTTCCGAAAGGGTAGTGAGTTCGGCACTCGAATTAAGATAACCACCACATCCCGCCATCATAACATAGTCGGTACTTAGGTTAAGAGGAAACTTGAAATACCCGTCGTCTTGTGCAATCTCTTTCAGGTTAGTTCCATCCCTTCCCACTATTCTTATAACAGCACCGGGCAGAGGTTCTTCATCGTAGTCGAGAACATAACCTTCAATCCATACCTCAATATTTGGAAGTTCAAAAGAGTAAATATGGTCGTATCCCCTTGCATCGTTTCTGTTCGAACTTAGGTAGCCCCTCTCATTTGCCATAAACATAATACCGAAATCGTCGGCGGCAGAGTTTATGGGAGCACCCATATTTCTTCTGTACCAATTCCCCATTTCGTCTTTATATGCAATAAATATATCCAAACCTCCCAATCCTGGGTGTCCGTTAGAAGAGAAATATAAATCTCCGTTTTTTCTAACATAAGGGAATACCTCGTCGTATGGAGTATTAACTTCCGGTCCAAGATTCTCCAACTCGGTCATATCCTTTAAAGATACCCTCCAAATATCTTTTCCGCCATATCCGCCCGGCATATCCGATGTAAAGTATAGCCAATCGGTGCCCGGCATAACAGCAGGGTGAGCACATATTATTGTAGAGTCGATAGTTATCTTAACTCTTTCCCCTTTCTTCCAGGTGGCATCTGAACGTACCGATTGATATATCGAAACGTAAGTATCACTATTGGCATTAGTCGATTCAGCCAAGGAGTAATACATAGTTTGTCCATCGTCAGAAAATGAGATGATACCCTCATCGTTTTCGGTGTTTAACTC
This sequence comes from Bacteroidales bacterium, assembly GCA_017559955.1. Classification (GTDB taxonomy): domain Bacteria; phylum Bacteroidota; class Bacteroidia; order Bacteroidales; family G3-4614; genus Caccoplasma_A. The sequence continues at coordinate 66,954 of JAFYPQ010000020.1, read as the reverse complement.
TCCCTCAACAGGTGCAGGTTTCGACCATACACCTTTGTCGTTTCTCTCCGAAAAAAAGATGTCATTGTTTTTTAGTCCTGTAATTGGGCTTTTGTCTTTGCCCGTAGCTTTATCGTTGGTTGATGTAAAATATATACTGCTTTCATCCTCTAAGGTGAACATTGCACAACATTCACTACGTCGAGAGTTAAAGAGATTTGCTTTCTTTACAACGTATCGTGTTGGGTTTTCTTTTTGCTCTAAACCAAATTTACACCCTTTAAGTCCGTTAATTGCTCTCAAATCGTTAGGTGAGAATAATAGATATTGCTCGTAATTTTTTATGGCATCAGAATATTTTCCCTGTTTTTGTTGTTCGGTGGCAAGGTAAAGGTATGCTGTGCTGTCAGGGTAATTGTATCTTATGGCATTTTGATATGCCGCAGCAGCACGGGGAGAAGAGTTTAATATGCGATAACATGTCCCCATGCTATAAGCAATCCTACCTCTTAGCAATCTCTCTTTTGAGGCTGAAGTCTTATTGTAAACTCGTCTGTATGTATCTGCGGCAGCAAAGTATTCACCTCGTTCAAACTGAGCATCGGCAGTACTTAACTTTGCAGGGTGGCAACCCCACAAAGATATAATAACTATTATTGCCAAAGCTCCTTGAAAAAATCTCATATAAGAATTACGAAAAAAACGCCTATTTATTATATATCAAGGCTATAAAATATGAGAAACTTTATTTAGAGTTAAGAGTAATGATAAAAGTTAGAAAATGTTCTTTCACTCTTATATAGACTATCTGCTTCTCCAAAAATCAATATATTTCATTGCCACGTCGATATAGTTATGATGCTTCTCTACAAATTTGCGACTGTTTTTGCCAATCTCTTCAATTTTGTCAATATTCTCTACAAGGTTAGTAAACTTATTGAAAATATCCTCTTTGTCTGGAATAGGGTTTATGATAGGACGGTTGTCTGTTTCTCCGAGAATAGTGTATATTTCAGGTTCGCCACCGCTTATTGTTGCCATACCTTTTGCCATACCAAGCAATCCGTTCATTCCAGGAGAGTATGAATATAATTGATCGACAAGAATATTACAACCATTCATTATCTCCATATATTTATTGTATGGGAGCGATTCGACAAGCTTAAATTCGCATATATCTTTATATTTCGAACAAACTTCGTTTAAGACTTCGCTCATAACGTCGCAACCTTTCAAGTGAGCTTTACTCTTTTGTACTCCCATAAAGAATTTTGCTTTACCGTCGTAAATCGCACTTGGTTTTATTTTGTCGGTATCTATGGGGAGAGGAATGTATTGGCTTTTATACCCCCATATATTTTCGTATGCAACCTTATACTCATATAGGCAAGATATAATGCCATCGCACATCTCTGCCAGCTTTTCGTTAAGCTCCTTAAGTGGAGATTTGGTCCAGTTTATATTATTTTCGGGCAGTTTGTTCTTCATCCCCGGAACCATAAAGTCAGAATATCTGAACATATTCTCCAAACAGGCTTTGGTATAATAAAAGTCTGTGCCAAAAGCCCCTAAAAAGACTTTTCTGTTATGCTTTTTTAAAAAGTCGAATATCTTAATAATATCAGAAGAGTTCAACTTAAAGAATACGGGCGAAATAACCTGAACAACATCGTATCCTTTGAAATTTCGAATATTCTTAAGTATATCAAAGCGGTATCTTATTTTGTCGTAAAATCGATTGCCTTTTAGCGAAATGTCGATATCTCGATAGTTTCCTTGCCAGCCACATCCGTCCGATGCTACTACAGCCTTATGTCCCAGGTCTTTTAGACCCTTGGCAAGAGTCCAATGCAAATTACTATATTCGCCTATCAATAAAATTTTCATAAAGAAGAGAGTCTCTCTATAATTAAAAATAAAATTACCTCAAAGTTAAACAAAATTATTACCTTTGCAATATAAATTCTATTAAATATGTTGTGTTGAAATGAGAATAAAAAATGTTTTAATAACTGTAGCAATTGCTATTGGCTTAATGGCTTGTAGTAAAGATGTGTATAAACTTTCTGATTATGGCATATATCCAAATAGCGGAGAAGATTACACCGAACAATTGGCTAATCTTATAAACACAATTCAAGAGGAGAGAGAGGGTAAGCCAACTACGCTACTCTTCGAGCCGGGTGATTATGATTTTTATCCCGACAAAGCCATAGAGCGAGAGTATTACGTTTCAAATCACGATCAAGACAATCCGAAGAAAGTGGCTTTGGTTTTAGAGGACATTTCAAATTTGACGATTGACGGACAGGGGGCAAATCTTTATATGAACGGCAGAATGTTGCCAATAGCAATGATCGATTGTGAAAATTGTACCTTAAAAAATTTGTCGGTGGATACGAGAGTTCCGCAAATAACACAAGCAACAATTGTTGAAAATAATATTTCGGAGGGAATTATAATATATCGATTAGACCCTACTTGCAAATATAGAGTAGATAACGATAATCGTTTGATAACCTACGGAGATAATTGGGAAGTTCATCCTGTTGCGGGTATTGCATTTGAAGGCAATTCCGGGCACATTGTATATCAAACAAGCGATATTGCAGTAGGAACAAATAATGTTGAGGAGAAAGAGCCATATCTGATAAAAGCACCTTGGCAAAATGAAAAATTGAAAGAGGGAACAATAGTGGCGTTGCGAAATTACGCCCGACCTACACCCGGTATATTTATGAGTGGCAATAAGAATACAACCATCGAGGATGTAACAGTGCATTATGCAGAGGGAATGGGATTATTGGCACAGCTTTGCGAAAATATAACATTAGATGGATTTTCGGTATCGATAAGAGAAGGAAGCAATCGTTATTTTACAACACAGGCAGATGCTACACACTTTTCGGCATGTAAAGGAAAAATTACTTCGGTAAACGGAATGTATGAAAGTATGATGGACGATGCTATAAATGTGCACGGGACATATCTTCGAATAACAGAATTTCTTGCACCAAATCAAGTAGTCGGGAAATATATGCATCCTCAAGCATATGGTTTCTATTGGGGCGGAATGGGAGATAGCGTACAGTTTATAAAATCATCTACAATGGAACTTATCTCGGGTAATGTAATAGAGAGTATAGAGCCATACGATATGGAGAGCATATCAGGAGCAAAACTCTTTAAAATAACATTGCGATATGAGGTGGATAAAGATATTGCATCGGGAGATTATGGCGTGGAAAATCTTGAATGGACACCTGAGGTATATTTTGCGGATAACACCATTCGTAATAATAGAGCAAGAGGATCACTGTTCAGTACTCCTAAAAATGTAGTTGTTGAACGAAATCTTTTCGATCACACCTCAGGAACAGCAATATTGTTATGCGGAGATTGTAACGGATGGTTCGAAACCGGAGCGTGTAAAAGTGTCATAATACGAAACAATCACTTTATAAACGCCCTAACCAATATGTTCCAATTTACAAATGCCATAATCTCAATCTATCCAGAGATTCCAAACTTGGCAGAACAGAAACTCTATTTTCATGGAGGCGACAATGAGGGTGTCGTAATTGAAAACAATACATTCGAAACCTTTGATAATCCTATAGTATATGCGAAATCTCTTAACAGATTACAGTTTAAAGGAAATACAATAATAAAGAATAACGATTACCCTCCATTCCATTGGAATAAAAAAGCCTTTTTATTTGAGAGAGTAATAAACGTTCAGATAGAGAATAACTGTTTTGGTTATGACTTTAATGAAATCGAAGATATAGAATATCGAAATTAAACAAACGTGTTTCATCGATTTGCTATAAATATTTCAGATATTTCTTTGCCTCGGCAATTTAATAATCCTTTCAGATATACACCTCATCGGTTGTGCTTAATCGCAGCGGATGAGGTTCGTAGATATATATCGAGTAAAAAAGAGTGGAGCGAAGAACTCTCAAAGGGTAAGATGTTTGGAGTTCTTATAGTCTCCAATCAAAAAGGCGAAGTGGGTTTCATATCAGCCTATTCAGGACTTCTCTGTGGAAGAAACAATCATCCCGACTTCGTTCCGCCGGTATATGATTTGTTAACCCCCGATTCATATTTTCAAGAGGAGGAGCAAAATATATCGGCAATAAATCGAGATATTAACGAAATAGAATCGAGTGAGTGTTATAAGAATGCACTTATCTCCCTCGATACTGAGAGAGTCTCCTCTAAACAGATAATAGAGGAATATCGTAAGCAGATACAAGAGAATAAAGCATTACGAAAAAAGAAGAGACTTGCCACGTTAAGTATCGAAGAAGAGGCACGATTGATAAAAGAGAGTCAATTTGAAAAAGCCGAACTAAAACGTATAACGATGCGTTTAAAGAGGCGAGAAGAGGAGTTGCGAAGTAATGTAAAGCAATTTGAAGAGAAAATAGACTCCTTAAAGCAAGAGCGAAAAGGTCGTTCGGCAAAATTACAAGAGTGGTTGTTTCGTCAATTTAAGATGCTAAATTCTCTTGGAGAAGAGCAAGACTTGGTAGATATATTTTCTAAATTCAACAACCAATTACCTCCTGCAGGAGCAGGAGAGTGTGCAGCCCCAAAACTGTTGCAGTATGCCTATAAAAACAATCTGACACCTCTTCAAATGGCGGAGTTTTGGGTTGGCTCTTCGCCTGTTGGGGAGGTGCGACAAGATGGTAATTTTTATCCGTCATGCAAAGGAAAATGTCTGCCTATACTGAACTATATGCTTGAAGGCTTGGATGTAGAGGAGTTTAACCCGAAGACATTATCTGCTGAAATAACCATTCTTTATGAAGATGACTATTTGGTGGCTGTAAATAAACCTGCCGAATTGTTATCGGTTCCGGGTAAGACAGGAGGCAAATCGGTAGAAGAGATAATGCAAGAGAAATATTTTGGGGCAAAGGTTGTGCATCGTCTCGATATGTCAACTTCGGGAGTATTGTTATTTGCCAAGAACGATAATGTGTATAAAGCGATGCAAACACTATTTGCTATGCGAAAAGTGGAGAAGCATTATGAAGCAATTGTAGAGGGGGTGCCACGTGAACGAGAAGGTGAAATCTCGGCACCGTTATTGCCTGATTATGCAAATCGTCCGGCACAAAAGGTCGATTATCTCAATGGGAAAGAGGCAATAACTAAATACAAACTCATCAAAACATATATACAAGGAGAGGGAAGAAAGCGTTCTCGATTATTGCTAACTCCCATTACGGGTCGTACACATCAGTTGCGAGTACATATGGCACATCCATTGTTGATGGGATGTCCGATAGTCGGAGATGAATTGTATGGGAAATCGGATGATAGATTAATGTTGCATTCCGTGTCCGTAAAGTTTATACATCCTATCACGGGACAACCATTGAAAATCGAAGCACCATTGCCATTTTAGAATATTTGCGGTAATGAACAGCAAATATATTCTCGTTAGCTTACTCATATATTTGCCAAAAATTACTATTTTTACAAACAAAATATCTAATATGAAACTAAACATCCTTATATCAACACATAATGAGAAGGTGGCAAATTTGTCATCTCTATTATTACCTGAGCGTGAGGATGTAAGTTATATTGTTTCATATCAGTATGCAAATGAGCAGATGTTGGCTGATATTCCTGAGGATATTAAGCGTAAGGATGTAAAAATAATTCCTATACAGGGGATAGGATTGAGTCGAAATCGAAACAATGCTTTGAAGTATGCCGACGGAGATATTGCACTAATAGCAGATGATGATGTAGCTTATACAGATGAATATCTCGATAAAATAATAGAGGTGTTTACAAAAAATCCGCAAACCGACATCGCTTTGTTCAAAATAAAGACAAGGGATACCGATCCTCCAATGAAACGTTATCCTTTGGCTAAATGCAAATATAAAGCACTTAAAGGCTACTATCCCTCATCTATCGAAATGGCTATGCGGGTTGCTAAGGTAAAGGACAAGATATTTTTTGACGAACGATTTGGCTTGGGTTCTGAATATTTAGATCGAGGAGAAGAGGATATATTTATAAGAGATTGTATTAATAAATCGTTACAAGTCGATTTCTATCCCTACTATATTGTTGAACATCCATATCAATCGACAGGTAAAAATCATCTGACGCAAAAAAGTTTGCGAACAAGAGGAGCCGTATCTTCGTATATATATGGTATTTCGGCATATATACGAATGATAAAGTTCTCTCTGTTTATGGCATTGCGAGGTCGCTCAAATATTTATACGCTTTTAAAGAATACTATATGGGGTGTAATGTACGAACGTCGTACACGTCAAAAATACAGAAGCAATGAATAATCTTTTTTCAGTAATAATACCGGTACACAATCGAGAAAAGTATATAAAAGATACTTTACGCTCGGTAGTGGGTCAGGAGTATCGACCATTACACTTAATATTGGTCGATAATAACTCTACGGACAACTCTATTTCTGAAGCAAAAAAGTATTTGTTGCCATACGAAAATGATGATTTTATTGTTACATATGCCGAGGAGGAGAGAGAGGGTGCTTGTGCTGCACGCAACAAAGGAGTAACCCTTACCGATGCTTCGTATATGATGTTTCTTAACGATGATGATACATTGTCGAATTTTAAATCGATATCATTAATAGTAGAGCATTTTAAGAATAGTAAAGCCGATATTGTAGGATTTAAGGCACAGCACTACTATTCATATAAAAAAAAGCGAACAAGGCACTACTTGTTTACAAACGAAATAAAAGAACAAATCTTGCACTGTATGTTGTCAACCCAATGTTATGCAATAAAACGAGAGTTTTATGATAGTGTCGGAGGTTGGGACGAACGAATAAAACGGTGGCAGGATTGGAATCTCGGAGTAAGAATATTTTTACGCAATCCCCAAATAGAGTGGATTGACGGAGCTCCGTTGGTTAATATCAGGGTACATTCCAAAAGCATAAGCGGCAATGGCTATTTGCACTCGGCTGAAGCTCTTAAAGAGTCGGTTATGCTAACGGCAGATGCAGTTAAAAATAGTAATATTGCAGAGAAAGAGAGTGTAATTGCCTCAATATACGGACGATTACCTATATTGGCGGCACATTATCGTAGAGAGGGTGGGAAAGAGATATCGAGACAAACTCTACAACTATATAAAAGCAAAGTAGAACTTACATTTTTTCAAAATCTGACAATAGCTTCACTCTTCTTATATACCGTATTAGGGGGAAGAGGAGCAGGAAGAATAATAAACAAAATGAAAGTCAAACTCAAAGAATTGAAATGAAAAGCAATTTAGAAATATCGATAGTAATACCGGCATATAATGCCGAAAAATATATAAGCCGATGTATTGAAAGCATAATGTCGGCAAAATTAAAAGAGGATTCGTTCGAAATAATAGCAATAGATGACTCCTCTACCGATGCAACGCAAGCAATTTTAAATGAATTAAGCGAAGATATACCACAATTAAAAGTTTATCGCCGTCAAAAATCAGGTCCGGGAGGAGCAAGAAATTTAGGACTTAATTATGCCAAAGGTCGTTATATAATGTTTGTAGATATAGACGACCATTTAAATTCAAAAAACTTATCGCATTTCGTAAATACATTGCTGCCAATGTATGAGCAGGATATAATAGGTTTTGACTATTTGAAAGTTGATGAAGAGGGAAATCGATCCGTTGTAACAAAAAAGATATTCCCCTATTGCAGAGAGATGAGCGGGGCGGAGTATATGAATATTCAAGCACCGCAAAGTGTATTGTGGGGATATGTTTATCGACGTAAATTCTTATTGGAGAATAGCCTGAAATTTATTGAGAAGAATATTCACGATAACGAATACTTTTTAATAAAGGCATTTTGTTTGGCAGAAAAGGTAACATTTATACCAACTCAGCTATATTATTATCATTACGCCATACCTACATCGCTCACAAACAAACCCGACGAAACACATCAGGAGTTGTTTGTTAAGCAGTTGTTGGATGTAATAACAGAGTTGCAAAAGTTTGGTTTTATGTTGGGCGATCCATTGTCGGAAGAGGGGTTGGAACGTAAGTTAGACCTTCTGACTGCACGCCTGATACGTCGATTGATAGCTCTCGATTATAACAACGATTTTATAGAGGAGGCACTGCAAAAATTGGAAAGTATGGAGTTATATCCCTTGCGTAAAGCAAAATATAGTTTAAGATACAGAATGCTTCGCAAGGCAACAAAAAATCCTTGCAAACTTATTGCCTGCAAGGAGTATAAAAAGTCGAAAATAAAGAACCTATTTACAAACTACTTTTTGAGTTTATAGAATCCGAGACTCTTTTTTGATGTAAGGGGCTAACTTATTTGATAAAATTCAAACAGCAAATCTTGATTGCTTTATAGTTGAAGCCCGTCAAGAAGCTTTATGTAAAGTTCTATGGACTCTCTTATTTCGTCGCAGCATATATATTCGTCGGCAGTATGCGAGCGGGCAGAATTACCGGGTCCTATCTTAACCGAAGGATAGGGGATAAGGGCTTGGTCGGAAAGAGTAGGAGAGCCGAATGACTCTAAACCTAATATCTCGCAACGTTTAATAAAAGGATGGTTTATATCTATACTCGAAGAATTTAATCTTGTCGAACGAGGAATAATCTCGCACTCAGGAAACTCGCTCTTTAATATCTCTAAAATTTCAATGTTAGAGTATAAACCATTAGGTCTTACATCAATCATAAACGAGCAAATGTCGGGGATAACATTATGTTGTGTGCCTGCATTAATCCCTGTTACGGTTAGTTTTACTTCTCCCAACAGATTTGAGACCTTTTTGAATTTATAGTTCTTAATTCCATTAATAATATCGATAGCCTTGTATATAGCATTCACCCCTTCATTTCTTGCAGCATGACCCGAAACACCTTTAACCGAGCAGTCTAAAACCATAAGACCTTTTTCGGCAGCGGCAGGTTGCATACCTGTAGGTTCGCCTACAATGGCAAAATATATCTTTGGCAACTCTTTAATTAACAGTTCCATTCCGTTTTTTCCCGAGACCTCCTCTTCGGCCGAAACGGCAAAAATCAGATTGTATTTTTGTTCGGTCTCTATTAAAACTCTGAATGCAGACAATAATGCTACAACCGAAGCACCTGCATCGTTGCTTCCCAATCCGTAAATAAAATCACCCTCTGTCTCGGCAGAATAGGGATCTCTAATCCATCCGTCAACGGGTTTTACCGTGTCTATGTGGGAGTTAAGCAGAATAGAGGGTTTTGATGAATCGAAATTTTTACTTGCAATCCAAATATTGTTCTCGATGCGGTTTATGTTGCAAAAGCCAAGTTTTTCCTTAAAGAAATTAAGAAGCAAATCAGCAACTTTGCTCTCCTCTCTGCTGACAGAGGGGGTTTTAATCATCTCTTTTAAAAGGGATAATGCATCATAAAAAATCTCATCATTTACCGAACTGTTCATACCCGTATAACTTTATTATGCGAAAGTAGTAAATAAATTTTGTATAACCCTCACTTTTGGTTAACTTCGCATCATAAAATCAAAAAAGAGATGGAAATTAAAGGAAAAGTAGTAGTAGTATTGCCACAACAAAGTGGAACAAGTGCCGCAGGAAATCAATGGAAAAAACAGGAGTTTGTAATTGAAACACAAGAGCAATTTCCTAAGAAAATATGTATGACACTCTTTGGTGATAGAGTAGATCAATATCCTGTTGCAGTTAATGACGAAATTGTTGCAAATATCGATATTGAAAGTCGTGAATATAACGGACGTTGGTACACAAACATAAATGCGTGGAAGGTTGAGAAAGCAACTGCACAATCAGCTCCCGCTCCTGCACCGATGCCAACATTTGAACCTCAACCTGAGAGCGACGATTTACCATTCTAATAAATTGTTATAAAAATATACCCTTCACGTTTTTTGCGTGAAGGGTATATTTTTTGCATCAAGGAGATGTTGTTATTTAACTCCATTAACTTCAACTGTATTGTTTATCTTTGAAACCAAACCTTGAAGAACGTTACCGGGTCCAACCTCTGTAAATGAAACAGCACCATCGTTTATCATATTCATAACCGATTGAGTCCATTTAACAGGAGCGGTTAATTGGGCAACCAAATTCTCTTTGATGATATCGGGATTAGTCTCTGCCTGAGCAGTAACGTTTTGATATATCGGACATTTAGGCGTTTTAAATTCGGCTTTCTCAATAGCAGCGGCAAGCTCGGCTCTTGCAGGCTCCATTAATGGAGAGTGGAAAGCACCTCCTACTTTAAGTTTAAGGGCACGTTTTGCTCCTGCCTCCAAAAGTTTTTGACAAGCGGCATCGATAGCTGCCTCCTCGCCCGAAATAACAACTTGTCCGGGGCAGTTATAGTTTGCTGCAACAACAATACCCTCTTTAACCTCAGCACAAATCTCTTCAACAACCTCGTCAGAAAGTTTAAGAACGGCAGCCATTGTCGAAGGAGTCATTTCGCAAGCCTTTTGCATTGCCGAAGCACGAGCGGCAACAAGTTTAAGACCCTCTTCAAAAGATAGAGCTTCGGCAGCAACCAAAGCAGAGAACTCGCCAAGAGAGTGACCTGCTGTCATATCGGGTTTAAACTCCTCTCCCAAACTTTTGGCTAAAGCAACAGAGTATAAGAAAACGGCTGGTTGAGTAACTTTGGTTTGTCTAAGATCCTCTTCTGTGCCATTAAACATAATATCTGCGATGTCAAAGCCTAAAATTTCGTTGGCTTTGTCGAACATAGCTTTAGCTTCGCTATTGTTTTCGTATAAATCTTTGCCCATTCCGGGAAATTGCGAACCCTGTCCGGGAAATACGTATGCTTTCATAAAATATAGTTATATAGTTACAAAATTGGTCTGAAAATTTTCACAAAAATAACCAAAATATGCAACTTCCCCAAGTTTTAATTGTCTAAATTTAAGAATTATTGAGAAGTATAAAACATAACAAATGCAATCACTACTTGTATAAAACATTTAGAATGGTTATTTTTGTGGCTGAAATATGTAAATAAAAACTATGAAAAGAGTATTTAAAGTAGGGTTGGTTCTCGCATATATACTTATGGTTCAAGGTGTATTTGCTCAACGAGTAGAGAAAATTCCCTTTGGCGATATGGAACAATGGCAAACACGAATAATAAAAGAATCGTTCTTATTGGGTGGAGATACTAAGAAGTTATACGATTTGGCTCCAACTGCAGAGAAGAAAGGTGCGATACCATATACAAGAAACAATATATCTCCATGGGCATCGTCGAACGTATTGGCATCGCCCGTAGGAATAGTGAAAACAAGTTGTTCTGTATTCCCCGAGAAGAGGGGAAACGGCTATTGTGCAAGATTAGAGGTTGTAGAGGAGCGTTGCAAGGCGATAGGATTTGTAAATATAGTTGTAGTCGCATCAGGCTCAATATATTTGGGGGGGATGCAAGAACCTGTTAAATCGGCAAAAGACCCAATGTCTAAATTAGATCAAGGTATTCCATTTACTTCTTGCCCGTCAGCCATACAATTCGACTATAAGACAAAGAGGGCTACTCAAGTATATAAAGCATCAGGCGGAACAAAAGTAACCAAACTTTCGGGAACAGATAACGCAGAGGTTATGATGCTTCTTATACATCGTTGGGAAGACGCCGAAGGAAACGTATATGCAAAACGAGTAGGAACTGCAGTAGAAAAATTTGGGAAAAACGTATTGGATTGGGTTAACGACTATCAAATCCCCGTACGTTATGGAAATATAACAAAAGAACCATACTTTAAAAGTTATATGGGATTAATAAATTCATCATCACCCAATCCATATTACACAACCAATAGCAAAGGGAAGATGGTTCCCGTGCAAGAAGTAGGTTGGGCAGAGGCAGGTGTGAAACCTACACATCTTGTCTTAAAAATTTCTTCAAGTGATTTAGGTCCATACATCGGAACAGTAGGAAGTGTGTTTTGGGTCGATAACGTAGAATTGGTTTACGATAAATAACAGATATACAAGAACGATGAAAAATCCCTGATATCAGGGATTTTTTTATTTGCATATTTAAGATGTAGCTCTGCATTGGGGATATCTATAAAATATAATAAAATCGAATTAAAAAGTTGTAAAATGTAGTATTGAATACGATTATTATTAAAAACTACTACAAAAGATAGTATAATTAACAATTATTAACTATATTGTAAATAAAACTTATCAAACTACAACATATATTTGTAATGTTTTTCATAGTATTAGATTTAAGGTTAAATTAAAAATGGCAGTCGTTGAGAAACGGCTGCCATTTGTTTTTGCGATATAAGGTTGTATCTCTTATTCAAAGTTCTTATGAAACTCGATAACCGCCTCTATACCTTTTCTGAAAATATCCAATCTGAAATTTTCGTTAGGCGAGTGAATAGCGTCGCTCTCTAAACCAAATCCCATAAGAATAGTTTTAATGCCTAAAATCTTCTCGAAGTCGCTAATGATAGGTATGCTGCCACCTCGGCGAACAGCAAGAGGCTTTTTGCCGAAAGCCTTTTCAAAACCTTTCTCAGCAGCTTTATAAGCAGGAAGAGTGATAGGACAAACATAACCCTCACCTCCATGCGAAGGAGTAACCTTAACCTCTACGCAGTCAGGAGCAATAGATGTGAAGTACTCTTCAAACATCTTTGAAATTTTGTTATGCTCTTGGTGAGCGACCAATCTACAAGATACTTTAGCGTATGCTTTTGAAGGAAGAACTGTTTTACTGCCCTCTTGGATATATCCTCCCCAAATACCGCACACATCAAACGATGGTCGGCAACTGTTGCGTTCAAGAGTAGCATAACCCTTCTCCCCACGAAGAGCCTTAACTCCTATGGCTTTTTTGTATCCCTCTTCATCGAAGGGTATAGAGGCAATCATCTCTCGTTCCTCTTTCGAAAGCTCTTCAACATCATCATAAAATCCCGGCATAGTAATCCTGCCATCCTCGTCGGTCATCTTGGCAATCATTTCGCAAAGTACATTAATGGGGTTTGCCACTGCACCGCCGAAGTGCCCAGAGTGCAAATCTCTGTTGGGGCCTGTAACCTCAACCTGCCAATAAGCCAAACCTCTCAAACCGGTAGTAAGAGAAGGTAACTCTGCACTCAGCATACTTGTATCCGAAACCAAAATAACATCGGCTTTTAAAAGCTCTTTGTGCTCTTTCAAAAAAGCATTGAGGCTTGGGGAGCCAATCTCCTCTTCGCCCTCAAAAATAAACTTGATATTATTTTTAAGCAGATTATTTTTAACGACATACTCAAAAGCCTTAACCTGAATCATCGCCTGACCCTTATCATCGTCAGCACCACGAGCCCAAATTCTATCATCCTTTACAACAGGCTCAAAAGGGTCAGAGTTCCAAAGTTCCAATGGCTCAGCCGGCATAACGTCGTAGTGCGAATATATAAGAATAGTCTTTGCATTAGCATCAACAAACTTCTCGGCATACACAAGCGGATTACCGGCAGAAGGCATAATCTCTGCCTTATCCACACCTGCTTCAATTAAAAGTGTTTTCCATCTTTCGGCACAAGCCAACAAATCAGCTTTATGTTCCGACTTAGCACTGATACTCGGAATTCGAATAAGAGAGAAAAGTTCCTCAAGAAATCTCTCTTCGTTCTCTTCAATATATTTTCTTACTTCCATAATATGTTGTTTAATCTATTTTGTACAAATATAGTAACAAACGATTGAGAAATATAAAGTTTCCTACAATATTTTTTAAGAGTGAGGAATATTGGACTAATTAGACTAATTGGCCCAATATATATTTGGCACCACAGTGCTCTGTGCGACGGAGGCACGCAAGGCATTTGCGAAGCAAATAAAATTGACTAAATGTCAATTTGTGCCACAGCGTGGGGAGCACAGTGCTCTGTGCGACGGAGGGCAATCCCGACAGATACAAAAAAAGCTGCACAATGTGCAGCTTATACCGTGACCCCGGAGAAAAGATTCGAATTTTTGTGGAACAAAAATCAAGGCATTTTAAGGTATTAGCGAAGCAAATAGGATTAACTAAATGTTAATCCGTGCTTTAAAATGGGGAGCATAGTACTCTATGCGACGGAGTAAAGACGGAGAAAGTGCGAAGCCTTTCGACCGCTATCTGTCTGTGAGTTAACTTTTCCGTGAGAATCCCGACATAAAAAAAGAGCAACCATTTGGTTGCTCAAAAGTGACCCCGGAGGGATTCGAACCCTCGGCCCAATGATTAAGAGTCATTTGCTCTACCAGCTGAGCTACGGAGTCAGCAAAAATTATTGTTTGCGGGTGCAAAGGTAACAACAATGAGCGTAACTCGCAAACAAAAACCGATAAAAATTAATCCAACACAAACATTTCTGTTGCTTTATCTCGTTTAAGAGCGTAAACATCAACATCCTCGCCAAGTTTAACCCCTGCATCGGAAAGAGCATCGGTAGTTGTTTTAAGAGCAAGGTCGGGAGTATTGTTTTCGTTGCTTATATGGCATAAGAAAATCTTCTTAAAGCAGCATTCGCAAAAGTTCTCGGCTAAGAACTTCGCAGTAACAGCGTTGCAAAGGTGTCCGTTCTCACCTAAAATTCTACGTTTAAGAAAATAGTTGTATTTGCCGTTTCTGAGCATCTCGGCATCGTAGTTCGATTCGATAACCAAATACTTTGCACGGGTAATAAAACGTTTAACGGTAGGGGTAATTCTTCCTAAGTCGGTAGCGAAAGCCATACTCCAATCGCCACGTTTAACCAAGAATCCGATATTGTCTCGCCCGTCGTGCGGAACCTCAAAAGGGATAATCTCAAAGCCTGCAAGCGAGAAGCCTATCTCTTTAAAAATAAAGCGATGGGCAGTATAAATCTTTTCGCTCATTCTCCAGTTGCGATTCATTCCTTCAAGAGTGCTTTTGGTAACATATATAGGCTTACCCATACGCTCGCCCAGATACCCTGCGGCGGCAATATGATCGGCGTGGTCGTGCGAAATGCACACGCCCTTAACCATTGCAATATCGATGCCGTGTTCGGCGAGAGTCTTCTTTATTTTTCTGGCACTTATGCCTGCGTCAATCAGAAAACCCTCCTCTTCGGTACCTATATAGTAGCAGTTGCCACTGCTGCCACTCGAAAGGCTTAAAAATTTAACTGCCATATTTTTTGTAAAAAAGAACGGCAACAACCTGTTGCCGTTCTCAAGATTGTATTAGGTTTATTAATTACTTAACCACAACTTTTACAACTTTGCTATTGTTGTCTGACGATACTTTAACTATGTAAACGCCCTTAATTACATCTATCGAGTTGTTGCCGTTCGATACGGTCGATTTAATCAAAGTTCCACTCATATTAAATATTTGAACTTTAACAACATCGTTGCTCTCTATAACGATTGCTCCTGAGTTAGAGTAAACTGCAACATTTTCGGCATTGTTCTCTTCGATACCTGTCGGAGTGATGCGTAGAGTATAGCTTACGCTTGTCTCCAAGTAGTCGCCCCAAGCCTCTTGAGTAGCAGTAACTGTGATATTGCCCACTTTCAAGAATGTAACAACTCCAGTTGTAGCGTCAATAGTAGCAACGCCTGCCTCGCTTGTTTCGGTAATAGCATAAGATATTGCACCTTCAGAGTTTGTCGATGAAGCAGTGTTAGAGAATGTGTTGTTGTCTATGTCGCTGTAATCGACATTTGAGTTTTCGAATGCAAGATTACTTTTTGTCTTAGCTGCAAATGTTGCAACATACTCAATGTCTTTGCTTACATTGTTGATAGTGTAAACAGCCTCTTTGCTGATTACATCTCGACCCTCTTTCCAAGAGGTGAATTTGTATCCGTCGGCAGCAACCGCAGTAATTGTTATCGAGGCACCCTCTTCAACCGAAGCCGAAGTTACGCCTGCTGTTCCGATATAAGCAGTACCGTATGAAGCTTTATTTACGCTGATTGAAACGGTATATACCTTAACAAAGTTTGCAACCAAATTCATATTGTCGTTAGCAGTAACGCTATATGTAGCATTTGTGCTTACAACTGTGCCATTGTTTGTCCAGTTCTTGAACATATATCCGCTATTTGCAACAGCAGTAATTGTAGTTGACGAGCCTTTCTCTATTTGAGCAGTTGTGGTTCCAATCGAACCTATATATGCACTACCCATTGTGCTGTTTGCCGAAGCTACCGAAACGGTAACTTTTGGTATCTCAAAATTGAATGTATATGTGTGATAGTTCGATGAGTTTGCACTTATGTCGCCACCCTTAACTGTAATGGTAACACGGTTGTTTGTTTTGTCGATATTTGATGTATATGTAGCAGAAACACCATCAACAACAGCGGTAACATTTGAAGGAACGTTTCCTGTAATATTGTTATATGTATATGTGTTTTTGTTGAAACCTGCAAATGTAGTACCATTGAAACTTACAGAGTTTGCTTTTGAGTTGTAAATCATCTCTGCGTCATCAATGTAAAGAGCATCGTTTGTATTTCCACCTCCAGGAGTAGCATTAGTTGTATATGATACAAGAATGTAAGCAGGAGTTTTGTCGCCTTCATAAACAAAAGGAACAGAGATTCTTTGCCAGCCTTTGTTTGAAGTTGCACTAAAGTTCTTTTGAGCTTTAGCAACTACATTAGTATATGTTTTTGCCTCAGGCTCAGGGTCTTGGTAGCGAGAGTTTTCGTGGATAATTGCTGAAACTCGAGCTTTGTCTGAAGTGCTACTTGGAACAAATTTTAACCAAGTTGCAATTGAGTCAGGTTTACCGGCAAAGGTATGTTTGAACGCTGCATCAGATGATGGATCTGAAAAGTTATAGTTTCCACTTGCATCAGAAGGAGTCATACTTCCGCCATAAATTTTACCTGTTGTTAGGTTACCGTTAGCTTTAACTCCTAGTACTGAAGTTGTCCATATTTTTGCAGATTTACTGCCTGTTGTTCCTGGACGAACATCTGATGATGCTTCAACTTTGTTTGCAATAGCACTAGCATAGGTTGAACTTGCGACTTGTGCAGTAACGAAAGAGTTCCATTGAGTTGGTTCGTTTCCAGATATTGTCTCACCAAATAATCCTGGTTTCTTTTGGCTTACGCTTTCCCAATTCTCAAAACCTGAGTTGGTAAGTTGATATTGAGCAAAAATTAAATTCGCTGAAAATAAAAACGCTAAAATTAGCGAAACATTGAGTAAAAGTTTTTTCATAGATTAATTTTTAAAATTTCGCCTGCAAAGATACTCAAAATATCGGAGTTGACCTAAAATTACATAAACTTTAACAACGTAAAAAAATGTTATCTGTTTGGTTTGTATAGTTTTAGCCGTATTCTTGCATACATAAATTAACTATTGTGTTATTAAAATAAATTTTAAAAAATAATTTTTTTAGTGTTAAAATGTAAACTCTACATTGCAAAAACTAAATTTTTAAATTACTTTTGTACTTCATAAAGTGGTGGTAATGCGTATTTATAATGAATTTATTCATTCTTAAATTTCTAATTCCTAATTTCTAATTCCTAATTGAGAGAAAAAGATGCTTCCAATGGAGTTGTTTTATAAAACGCACGAGTATCTTGTCGAGCATGTAAATTCGCCCGTCGAGAGAGGGTTGATGCGTGAAATAGATTGGAGTCATCGTCTTATAGGAATTAAAGGAAGTCGTGGTGTAGGTAAAACAACGTTCCTATTAAAATATGCCAAAGAGAGGTTTGGAAAATCTCGTGAATGTTTGTATATAAATCTAAATCATCTCTGTTTTACCGATAAAACCTTGGCACAATTTGCCGAAGAGTTTGCCGCTCAGGGGGGCAAAACACTGCTTATCGACCAAGTGTTCAAATACCCCAAGTGGAGCGAAGAGTTGCGATATTGTTATGACAATATTCCTCAGTTGAATATTGTCTTTACAGGCTCGTCGGTAATGCGATTGAAAGGGGATAACCCATATCTTGCTGATGTAGTTCACTCGTACAATTTGCGAGGCTTCTCGTTCAGGGAGTATCTTAACTTAATGACAACGGCACATATTAAGCCATTAACACTTGATGAGTTGTTGGAAAACCATAAACAGATAGCAGAGGAGATAACATCAAAGGTAAATCCCTACGACTACTTCGATGCCTATTTGCAACATGGATTCTATCCATTCTTTTTGGAGAAACGCAACTTCTCGGAGAATCTTCTTAAAACGATGAATATGATGATGGAGGTGGATATCTTGCTTATCAAGCAGATAGAACCTGCATATCTTACAAAAATACGAAAACTGCTTTATCTTTTGGTGAAAGATGCTCCTTGCACACCAAACGTAAGCAAGTTGAGTCAGGAGATAGCTACCTCTCGAGCAACGGTGGTAAACTATATAAAGTATCTCTCCGATGCGAGGCTTATAAATGTATTGTACGAAGAGGGTGAGTCGTTTCCTAAGAAACCCGCCAAGGTATATATGCATAATCCCAACCTTATGCAGGTGGTGGGCGAAGAGAATATAAACTCTCAATCTTTGGCAGAGACATTCTTTTGTAACGCCTTGTTCAAAGACCACACCGTAACCAAAGGGCAAAAAGGTGTGCATTTTGTAATAGACGGAGCATATTCTTTTAAGGTTGGAACAGTAAAATATCGAAAAAAAGATACAAATATCATATATGCAGAGGATAATATAATGATAGGTAAAGAAAATGTTGTACCTTTGTGGATGTTTGGGCTTTTATATTAAAATATAAAATACAGACAATAGCGGAAATAGACTATATAAATTACTAATACTAAATAAATTAAACGAACATGAAACAAAAGAAAATGTTGACATGTGATGGAAACCAAGCAGCCGCACACATATCGTATATGTTTAGCGAAGTTGCTGCTATTTATCCCATCACCCCATCATCGCCAATGGCAGAGTACGTTGATGAGTGGGCAGCCGCAGGACGTAAAAACATCTTCGGCGAAGTAGTATCAGTTCAAGAGATGCAATCAGAAGGAGGAGCAGCAGGAACACTTCACGGTTCATTGCAAGCTGGAGCCCTTACAACTACTTATACAGCATCGCAAGGATTGTTGTTGATGATTCCGAATATGTATAAAATAGCAGGAGAGTTATTACCATGTGTATTTCACGTATCTGCTCGAACATTGGCATCACACGCATTATCAATCTTTGGCGACCACCAAGACGTTATGGCTTGTCGTCAAACAGGATTTGCAATGTTGGCTGAAGGCTCTGTCCAAGAGGTAATGGACTTGTCGGGAGTTGCACACTTGGCAACAATCAAATCACGTGTACCATTCGTAAACTTCTTTGACGGATTCCGTACATCACACGAGATTCAAAAAATCGAAATGATTGAGGAGTCGGATTTGGTTCCATTGCTCGACCAACAAGCTCTTGCAGAGTTCCGTGAGAGAGCATTAAATCCCGAGTCTCCCGTAATGCGTGGTATGGCTGAGAACCCCGAAACATTCTTCCAACACCGTGAATCATGCAACCGTTACTATGAGGCAGTTCCCGAAATAGTACGTGGATATATGAAAGAAATTTCAAAAATCACAGGACGCAATTACGACCTATTTACATACTACGGAGCAGAGGACGCAGACCGTGTAATTATTGCAATGGGATCTGTTACGGAGGCTGCTCGTGAGGCAATCGATTACCTAACAGCAAAAGGTGAGAAAGTAGGTTTGGTTACAGTGCACCTTTACCGTCCATTCTCAGCAAAAGACTTTATCGCTGCAGTTCCTGCAACTGCAAAACGCATTGCAGTTCTTGATCGCACAAAAGAGCCGGGAGCAACAGGCGAGCCTCTATACTTAGATGTAAAAGATTGCTTCTATGGAAAAGAGAACGCACCTGTTATCGTAGGAGGACGTTACGGTTTGTCATCAAAAGATACAACTCCTGCACAAATTCTTGCGGTGTTCGAGAATTTGGCATTGCCAATGCCTAAAAATCAATTCACAATAGGTATCAATGACGATGTAAACTATACATCACTGCCTGTTGGAGAGGAGATAGCTATGGGCGATGCAGATGCTTTCGAAGGAAAATTCTTCGGACTTGGTGCTGACGGAACAGTAGGAGCAAACAAAAACTCTGTAAAAATCATCGGAGAGAATACCGACAAATATTGTCAAGCATACTTCTCTTACGACTCTAAAAAATCGGGAGGTTTCACATGTTCTCACCTTCGTTTCGGAGACAAACCTATCCGCTCTACATATTTGGTAAACACTCCAAGTTTCGTGGCTTGCCACGTACAAGCATATTTGAAAATGTATGATGTGCTTCGTGGTATCCGTCAAAACGGTACATTCCTATTGAATACAATTTGGAACGAAGAGGAGTTGGTGGCAAATATGCCGGCTAACGTAAAACGCACATTAGCGCAAAAGAACATTACCCTATACACAATCAATGCAACAAAAATTGCACAAGAGATAGGATTGGGTAACCGTACAAATACAATTCTTCAATCAGCATTCTTCCGTATAACAGAGGTTATCCCTGTCGATTTAGCTATCGAGCAAATGAAGAAATTCATTGTTAAATCATACGGTAAAAAAGGAGAAGATGTTGTTAATAAAAACTATGCGGCAGTAGATCGTGGAGGCGAATATGTTCAAGTTGCGGTAGATCCTGCATGGGCAACTCTTGCAGATGACGTAAAAGCAGAGAGCAAAGCTCCTAAATTCTTCCAAGAGGTGGTTGCTCCAATTAATGCACAATTAGGCGACGATCTTCCTGTTTCGACATTCGTAGGATTGGAAGATGGAACATGGCCTGCAGGAACAGCTAAATACGAAAAACGTGGAGTATCGGCATTCGTTCCCGAGTGGACAGCCGAGAACTGTATTCAATGTAACAAATGTGCATACGTTTGTCCTCACGCTTCAATTCGTCCATTCGTATTGACAGCCGACGAGCAGGCAGGAAAAGATATGAAGACAATCAAAGCTATTGGAAAATCGTTCGAAGGAATGACATTCCGTATGCAAGTTGATGTAATGGACTGCTTAGGATGTTCAAACTGTGTTGACGTATGTCCAGGAAACAAAAACGGAAAAGCTCTTGCAATGAAACCTTTGCAAACACAAATGGCAGAGGCTGAAAATTGGGATTACTGCGTAGAGAACGTATCATCAAAACAAGCTCTTGTCGATGTTAAAGCTAACGTTAAGAACTCTCAATTTGCAACTCCTTTGTTTGAGTTCTCAGGAGCATGTTCAGGTTGTGGAGAGACTCCATACGTTAAACTTATAACTCAATTGTTCGGAGAACGTCAAATGGTTGCAAATGCAACTGGATGTTCATCAATCTATTCAGGTTCAATACCTTCAACACCTTATACAACTGCTAAAAACGGACGTGGACCAGCTTGGGCAAACTCATTGTTCGAGGACTTCTGCGAATTCGGTTTGGGTATGTTCATCGCAGTTGACAAAATGCGTGTACGTCTTGCAGAGTTGATGACAAAAGCACAAGATTGTCCTAACTGTCCTGCAGAGTTGAAAGCATTGTTCGCTGAGTGGATAGAGAATAAAGAGAATGCAGACAAGACTGTTGAGTTAGAGACACAAATCACTCCTCTTGTAAAAGCAAATGCTGATAAATGTGAGTACTGCAAAGCAATCGAGCCTCTATGTAAATTCATCATCAAGAAATCACAATGGATTATCGGTGGTGACGGAGCATCTTACGATATCGGCTTTGGTGGATTAGACCACGTATTGGCATCAGGTAAAAACGTAAATATTTTGGTACTTGATACTGAGGTTTACTCAAACACAGGAGGACAAGCATCAAAATCAACACCTGTTGGAGCAATCGCTAAATTTGCCGCTGCAGGAAAACGTATCCGTAAAAAAGACCTTGGTTTGATAGCTTCAACATACGGATATGTATATTGTGCGCAAATCGCAATGGGTGCTGACCAAGCTCAAGCTCTTAAAGCAATTCGTGAGGCTGAAGCTTATGACGGACCATCAATCATTATCGCATACGCTCCATGTATCAATCACGGAATTAAGAAAGGTATGGGTAATGCACAAGCTGAGCAAGCAGCTGCAGTAGAATGCGGATACTGGCACTTGTGGCGTTACAATCCTCAACTAGAGGAAGAGGGCAAAAACCCATTCTCTTTGGATAGCAAAGAACCACAATGGGATAAATTCCAAGACTTCTTGAAAGGTGAGGTTCGTTTCGCATCACTATTCAAACAATTCCCCGACCAAGCAGCAGAGTTGTTCGAAGCAGCACAAGCAAATGCAACATGGCGTTACAACAACTACAAACGTTTGTCAAAACAACAATGGGGCGTTGACGCTGAGTAATATCAGTTGTTAGTTTTTAGTTGTCGGCTAAAGCCGCCCTTCGGGTAGTTGTTAGAGTATAACTAAAATTAATAACATCCAAATAAGACGAGAGGTTGCTTTGAGTAACCTCTCGTTGTTTTTTATATTATATAAGGCTAACAACTAAAAACTATCAACTAACAACTCAAATATATTTTGCTATACAATAATAAATGAGTAACTTCGCAGAGGTTTGTTATCTAACAACTAAAAACTAACAACCAAAAACTATAAAAGGTCTCGTAGCTTAGCTGAATAGAGCGTCAGATTCCGGTTCTGAAGGTCGAGGGTTTGAATCCCTCCGAGATCACAAAAAGATTTAATGAAGAATTCTATCATATCGTATTATTTGTAGTGTTAGTCTTTATTGTCTAACAACTAACAACTGAAAACTAACAACTAATATGAACGTAAAAATAGAAGAGAGCTGGCATAAGCACTTACAAGAAGAGTTCGATAAACCTTACTTCGAACTCCTTACAAGCTTTGTGCGTAACGAATATGCTACCACAACCATATATCCGCCTGCAAAACTGATATTCAATGCTTTCGACTCTTGTCCTTTTAATAAGGTAAAAGTTGTAATTATTGGGCAGGATCCCTATCATGAGCCGGGTCAGGCACACGGGTTATGTTTCTCGGTTAACGACGGAGTAATGTTTCCTCCTTCGCTACGTAATATATTTAAGGAGATAGAGGGAGATTTAGGTATACCACAACCCAAAAGCGGAAACCTGCAACGATGGGCAAACCAAGGAGTGCTGTTGTTAAATGCAACACTGACAGTAAGAGCAGGGCAGGCAGGCTCGCACCAAAATAAGGGGTGGGAAGAGTTTACTGATGCGGCAATATATAAGTTGGCAACCGAAAGAGAGAATTTGGTGTTTATTCTATGGGGCTCGTATGCACAACAAAAGGGTAAATTCATTGATCGCAAACGACACCTTGTATTAACTTCGGTTCACCCATCGCCATTGTCTGCGCATCGAGGCTTCTTTGGTAATAAACATTTTAGTAAAACAAATGCTTACCTTGTAAGTAAAGGAGTTGAACCTATAAATTGGTAAAAATGAAAGAAAAAATAGATGTAGAGGCAAGGGTAGAGGTCGCTCGCAATTTATTTAAGAGTGGTTATAATTGCAGTCAATCGGTATTTATGGCGTATGCCGATATATACGGTATAGATAAAAACTTCGCTGCCCGATTAACAGGTCCTATGGGTGGAGGAATGGGACGCCTTAGAGAGGTGTGCGGAGCAGTAAGTGGAGCATTTCTTGTTGCAGGGCAGGAGTTCTCTGCCGAAAACCCGGATGATAGAGAGGCAAAAACAAAGAACTATGCAGTGGTACAAGAACTTGCAGATGCTTTTAAGCGAGAGAATGGTTCGATTATATGTCGTGAGCTATTGGGGTTGGTTGCCGATGCAAAAGAGAGTCATATCCCAAGTGAGAGAACAGAAGAATACTACAAACGTCGCCCCTGTGCCGAATATGTAGCAATCGCAGCTCGTGTGGTAGGGGAGAGAATAAACAAGAATAGAGAATAGTCAATGGCTATTCTCTATTCTTATTTATCAGTTGTTGGTTGGTGCTTCGCACCGTAGTAGTTATAATTCTTCTAACAACTAATAACTATCTATCAGAAATGCACCTTCCTGTACCAATCAAACGGTCATAACGCTCACCGGGAACTCTGTGATATACGTTAACTCTGTATTCGTTTTGAGTCTCGTATTTATTGCCCTCAATTACAGAAGCTTTGCCGATACCTTCTCCTTTCGGGACAAACAGATATTGGTAGTTGTATGCTCCCTGTTTAAGAAGCATTATTTTTTCGAACATACCGGTTTCGGGGTTACGCAACATTCGATTGTTATCGCTGAAACGATATTCACTCAGCTCTCCGTCGATATAAATATCTCCTTCGGGAAGTAGTCTCTCACTTGCGTCCAACGAAAAGTGAACAACAAAATAGTCGGCTTGGGTATCACTATCCTCTTCGTAATCAGTCTCTCTTACAATATATCGTCCGTGTTGTGTCTCGTCATAAGTATATCCTCTGTTTTCTCTCGGGTAATCTTTCTCTAATACGGCGTGATAATATGGGTCGAAATGGGAGAGCTTATCAACGCCCATACCTTTATATTTTGTGCTTACCATCTCAAAACGACGATACTCGTTTCCTGCATCAAAGATAAGCTTCGGATTGTGTTCGTATACTATCTCGTTGCGGTTGAAGTATTGTGGTGCTTGAACGTATACCATATTGTCGAGTCTGTTGTTTTGCATTACATATATTTTTAAATCGCTTGTCGGATTTACTATGTCGTAGTCGTTGCGATCTATTCTGAATGATACCTGTTGGTAGTTGTCGGCAAATCCTTTGTCGGTACGAGAGGTTGCGGAGCAATTAATTTTTACGGACTCTTCGCTTACCATAAAACAGGCATATAGTATAGGCCTTTCTCTCTCGTTTTGAGGATACACCACCACGGCATAATTGCCCGATTTCTTAAATTGAATATCATCGTTCGGTAGAGTTATTCGATAGTTTACATACTCTTGAAAAGTATTAAATGATAACGCCCAATCGTAAACCTCCTGAATGTCAAATCCATCGATATACTCTATGGATGATAACATAGAGGGTTGCCAATTGGCGTTGCAATGAATAATGCTGTAGCTTAAATCTTGATGCTCGGCTTCAAACAGGTCGAACGATATGTTTACAAAATCATCGGAGTTGAGTCTTATGACAGGAGGATACATAAATCCGTTTCCCGACTCGATTTTGAGCGAGTGGATACGGCTGTCTAAACTTGCAGTACGATAAGGCTTGTTTTGAGCAACTGCAATATTGCACAACAAGCAAGTGGTAATAAAAAATATGTATCGTAAAAATCTCATAATTTTCAAAACAAACATTGTTGGCTGTTAATAGCTAATAATCTAATTCCTCATTCCTAATTGTTGCGGAGCAACGCACTAATTTCTAATTTTAAAAACTAACAGAAACTGCCGCTCCTGTAACATCTCCTGCAATTGGTGGTTTGATTTTTATTACCTCAACTTCTCCGCCTTCTACTGAAGGGAAATTGCTTTTAATAGAATTGGCAATACGATAAACCACGCACTCCAAAAGGTTTGATGCAATGCTCATTTCGCATTTAACAACATCGTATATATCGGCATAGTTTATAGTGTCGTTTACCGAGTCGCTTTTTGCTGCTGCGGATATGTCGAATTTTACTTTGACTCTTACAATGTAGTCGTTGCCAACTAATCTCTCTTGTTTGTCGACGCCATGGTAAGCGTGAATTTTAATCTCCTTTAGTTCTATGTAGCTCTCCATTGGTTGTGTCTGTATAAGAATACTCAATACAAATTTATAAAATAAATTCGATACATAAACGAACTGTTTTTTGTTTTAGAGTATAAATGATATTAAAAGTTTAAAAAGTAAATCATTTATTCCACTCAACTAAAGTTTCATTTTGTTTCTAAAAATCTACAATTAATAACATAATGATATGATAATTTATCTATTTAATAGAAATTTGAGCAATAGGATTTATTACTCATTAATTGCTATTTTGAGAATAATAGTCTCTTTTTGGATTTCTTATTTAATGGGAAATCAGTAATTTATGTTATTAAAGATTTTTTTCTCTAATTATTATATATATTATAACAAAAAGTTGTAACTTTGCACTTGGTAAAAAATCCGTTGTTAAAATATGGCAGATTTAGTAAAAATAAAAAGAGGATTGGATATTCCATTGGTAGGAGAGGCTACAAAAAATATACAACCTGCTGCTAAGGCAGAGATGTATGCCATTGTGCCTGATGATTTCCATGGAGTAGTTCCAAAAATATTGGTAAAGAGTGGTGATGAAGTAAAAGTTGGAACACCGCTTATGTGCGATAAAAATCGCCCCGAGATTAAATTTGTGTCGCCTGTCAGTGGAACAGTTGAGGCAATTAATCGTGGAGAGCGACGAAAAGTGTTAGAAATAGTAGTAAAATCGGACGATAAGTTTGATGCCGTTAAGTTTGAATCTCTTGATGTAAATAAAATGGAGCCTCAAGCAATCAAAGATACTCTATTGGAGAGTGGATTGTTTGCCTTCATTAAACAACGTCCATACGATGTTATAGCAAATCCTGAGGTAGCACCTCGTGATATATTTGTAACAGCGTTTGATTCTGCTCCTTTGGCTCCCGACTTTGAGTTTGTTGCAAAAGGTGAGGGAAAAGCTCTTCAAGCAGGTATCGATGCTCTTGCGAAATTAACATCAGGAAAAGTTTATGTAGGAGTTAAAGCCGATAGTCAATTAGCATTGACAGGTTGCCAAATCGTTAAGTTTAAAGGTGTTCACCCTGCAGGAAACGTTGGAGTGCAAATAGCAAATATTGCTCCAGTAAACAAAGGAGAGGTTGTTTGGACACTATCTGCATTTGATTTGCTTTTAATTGGACGATTGTTTGCAACAGGAAAACTCGATTTCTCTCGCATTATAACTCTTGCGGGTTCTGAGGTGAAAACTCCCGTATATGTAAAAACAGTAATGGGAGCATCAATCTCTTCAATTATATCATCAAATATTAAAGAGGCTGATTACAATCAACGCATAATTAGCGGAAATGTATTGACAGGAACAAAAGTTTCTGCAGAGGATTATCTTCGTGCATACTCAAAACAGGTAACAATCATCCCCGAAGGAGACGATTGCAACGAGTTTGTAGGTTGGGCTACTCCCGGATGTGGTAAATTCAGCGTAAGCCGTACATATTTCTCTTGGTTGTTTGGTAAAAACAAAAAATACAACATCGACGCACGTTTGCGTGGAGGAGAGCGTGGTATAATAATGTCGGGCGAGTACGACAGTGTATTCCCAATGGATATACTTCCCGAGTTCTTGGTGAAAGCAGTAATAGCATTCGATATAGATAAAATGGAGAACCTTGGTATATATGAGGTGGCTCCCGAAGATTTTGCTCTATGTGAGTTTGTTGATACATCGAAACTCCCATTGCAACAAATAATTCGCAATGGATTGGATGCTCTAATGAAAGAGATGAACTAATAAGGAATATTAATTGCACAATATGAAGAAATTAAGAAAATATATCGACAAGATTAAACCTAATTTCGAGCCCGGAGGAAAGTTTGCAAAGTTTCAATCGGTATTCGAAGGGTTTGAGACATTTCTATTTGTTCCCAATACAACATCAAAATCGGGAGTGCATGTTCACGATTCAATAGATAGTAAGAGAACAATGACTGTTGTTATACTTGCATTATTGCCGGCTTTGTTGTTTGGTATGTATAATGTGGGTTATCAACACTATTTGGCAATAGGCCAACTTGAAGCAACAAGTTTCTTTACAACATTCTTGTACGGATTTTTAGCCGTATTGCCTAAAATTGTTGTTTCGTATGTTGTTGGATTGGGAATTGAGTTTATATCGGCTCAATTACGAGGACACGAAATACAAGAGGGATTCTTGGTGTCAGGTATGTTGATACCTATGATTGTTCCGGTTGATACTCCATTGTGGATGATTGCCGTAGCTACAGCGTTTGCAGTAATCTTTGCTAAAGAGATATTCGGTGGAACAGGAATGAATATCTTCAACGTGGCACTTATTACTCGTGCGTTCCTATTCTTTGCATACCCCTCAAAAATGTCGGGAGACAGCGTGTTTGTTCGTATATCAGATACATTTGGAATGGGAGCAGGAAACGTAGTTAAGGGATTTACGGGAGCAACTCCTCTTGGACAATTGGCAACTCAAACATCAGGGACAGTTCAATTAACTAATACAGTACCTGATGCAGTTGGAAATTACACTGAAATCACAACTTGGGATTACTTCTTAGGTTTAATTCCTGGTTCAATTGGTGAAACATCAACTCTTGCAATCCTTATCGGTGCCGCAATATTGTTGTTTACAGGAATTGCAAGTTGGAGAATTATGCTATCGGTATTTGCAGGAGGTTTGGCAATGGCACTTTTGGCTAATACATTTGCATCTGCAACTTATCCCGGTTCGTTCGTAACTCCATTTGATCATATCTGTTTGGGAGGATTTGCATTTGCTGCAGTATTTATGGCAACCGACCCAGTAACAGGAGCAAGAACAAATGTAGGAAAATACATTTATGGATTCTTAATCGGAGCGATAACTATAGTAATACGTATATATAACAATGGTTATCCCGAAGGTGCAATGTTGGCAGTATTGCTAATGAACGTGTTTGCTCCATTGATTGACTACTTTGTTGTTGGAAGTAACATAAAACGTCGTTTAAAACGTGCAAAGAAAGGAGGAACCGTATAATGAATAAGCAATCAAACGTATATACTATAGTATATGCATCTGTAATGGTTATAGTTGTAGCTGCGGCTCTTGCTTTTACAGCTATGAGTTTAAAAGATGCTCAACAAAAAAATGTTGAGACAGACAAAATGAAACAAATCTTGGCTTCAATCGGTGTTGAGGCAACAGCTGATAATGCAAAAGCCGAGTATGAAAAATATATTACTAAAGAATCGTGCGTAATAGATGCGAAAGGAAATCCGGTTAAAGGCGAAGTATTTGATGTAAATGTTGCGGCACAAGTTAAACTTAATGCCGAGGAGCGTAAATTACCTGTATTTGTTGCCGAAATTAATGGAGCTAAAAAATATATAATACCAATGTATGGTGCAGGATTATGGGGCCCTATTTGGGGATACATCTCATTAGATGACAACGGAAGCACTATATATGGAGCATACTTTGCACACAAAGGAGAAACTCCCGGATTAGGTGCTGAGATTGATAAGCCTGATTTCCGTAAAAAATTCGTAGGTAAAAACTTCTTTAAAGATGGCTGTTTTAAATCTGTTGAGGTTTTAAAAGCCGGTCAAAAATCATCTAATAAAGCAGATCAAGTTGATGCAATTACCGGAGGTACTATTACAAGTCAAGGAGTTTCGGCTATGATTGAGAACTCTTTTGCTCCATATGAGACATTCTTCAAATCATTAACAAATAATCAGGGGGAATAAGAATATGTTATCAAAAAAGACAAAAGAGACCTTGTTAGGTCCATTATCAAAAAATAACCCTGTATTAGTACAGGTGCTTGGTATCTGTTCTGCTCTTGCGGTAACAGCAAAATTAGAGCCTGCATTTGTAATGGCAATATCTGTAACTGCAGTGCTGGCGTTTGCCAATGTAATTATATCGTTGTTGCGTAACACAATTCCTAACAGCATACGTATTATCGTTCAGTTGGTGGTAGTTGCGGCACTTGTAATCATCGTAGATCAAGTGTTAAAGGCATACGTTTATGATGTAAGTAAACAGTTGTCGGTATTTATCGGATTGATTATTACCAACTGTATCCTTATGGGACGCTTAGAGGCTTTTGCAATGGGTAACGGACCATGGCAATCTTTCTTGGATGGAGTAGGAAATGGTCTTGGATATGGATTGGTATTGATAGTAATAGCATTCTTCCGTGAGTTGTTAGGTTCAGGAACTCTATTTGGTTATCCTATTATTGAAAAGATCGGTTTATACTCAATAGGGTATGAAAACAACGGATTGATGATTTTACCTCCTATGGCATTGATTGTAGCTGGTTGTATAATTTGGGCACACCGAGCATATAATAAAGATTTACAAGAAAAATAAAAGCGTAAAGATTAAGAAAACATGGAAACCCTAAATCTCTTTATAAAGTCTATATTTATAGATAATATGGTATTTGC
Organism: Bacteroidales bacterium; assembly: GCA_017559955.1. Taxonomy (GTDB): domain Bacteria; phylum Bacteroidota; class Bacteroidia; order Bacteroidales; family G3-4614; genus Caccoplasma_A. The sequence continues at coordinate 36,821 of JAFYPQ010000020.1, read as the reverse complement.
CTACTTCTTAGGAATGTGTTCTTACTTGGCAGTATCAAAGAATGTAAAAACAGCAATGGGATTAGGTATAGCAGTAACCTTTGTGCTTGCCGTAACCCTTCCTGTAAACTATTTACTTGAGAACTATATATTAAAAGCAGGAGCTTTGAAATGGCTTGGAATAGAAGGTGTTGATTTAAGCTTCTTGTCATTAATTCTGTTTATTGCTGTAATTGCTTCAATTGTGCAATTGTTGGAGATGATTATCGAGAAATATTCTCCTTCACTATATAACCAACTTGGTATATTCTTGCCTCTTATTGCTGTAAACTGTGCAATTTTAGGAGGTGCATTATTTATGCAACAAAAAGAGTTTGTAAATATTGGTGAAGCAACTGCTTATGGGCTTGGCTCTGGTATAGGTTGGTGGTTGGCAATTGTAGGTATTGCTGCCATACGTGAGAAAATGGCTTATTCAAATGTTCCCAAACCTCTTCGTGGAATAGGTATAACCTTTATTGTAACAGGTTTGATGGGTATTGCATTTATGAGCTTCTTGGGAATAAAACTTTAATAACGAACGAATAAAATATTATACATATGGAGTTGACAATTTTTTCAGCTGTTATAATATTCTTGATAATAATTTTGCTTTTGGTTGCAATATTGTTGGTTGCCAAAGCAAAATTGGTACAATCGGGCGATGTAACAGTAAGTATAAATTCAGAGAGAAAGATTGTAACATCTGCAGGTTCAAGTTTGCTTAATGTGATGGCAGAGGATAAAGTATTCTTGCCATCTGCTTGTGGAGGACAAGGAAACTGCGGTATGTGTAAATGTCAAGTAGAAGAGGGCGGAGGCGAAATACTTCCAACTGAGGTAGGATTCTTCAATCGCAAACAGATAAAAGAGAACTATCGTTTGGCTTGTCAGGTGAAAGTTAAAAACGATATGGAGGTAAAAATACCTCAAGAGGTTCTTGGAATTAAGAAATGGGAGTGCGAGGTTGTGTCAAATAACAATGTTGCATCATTCATTAAAGAGTTTGTTGTTAAGTTGCCCGAAGGCGAAATACTTGATTTCAAATCAGGTAGCTACATTCAAATCGACGTACCTAAATATGAGGCTAACTTTGCCGATATGGATATCGATGAGAAATTCCGTGATGAGTGGGACAAATTCAAAATGTGGGGACTTGTTTCTAAAAACACAGAAGAGACATACCGTGCATACTCAATGGCTAACCACCCTGCTGAGGGAAATATCGTTATGTTGAACATCCGTATTGCAACTCCTCCATTTGATCGTTCAACAGGAACATGGGCTGCAGGAATCAATCCCGGTATATGCTCATCATATATCTTCTCACGTAAACCTGGCGATAAAGTAACAGTATCAGGTCCTTACGGAGATTTCCACATTCTTGATACAAAACGAGAAATGTTATATATCGGAGGAGGAGCAGGTATGGCTCCATTACGTTCTCACCTATTGCATCTATTCCATACATTAAAAACAACCGATCGTAAAATATCATATTGGTATGGAGCTCGTTCACGTCGTGAGATATTCTACGAAGAAGATTTCCGTGCAATAGAGCGTGAGTTCCCTAACTTCTCATTCCATATAGCATTGTCTGATCCACAACCAGAGGATAATTGGACAGGTTATACAGGATTTATCCACCAAGTAATTTATGATAACTATCTAAAAACTCATGATGCACCAGAGGATATCGAGTACTACATGTGTGGTCCCGGCCCAATGGCAAACGCTGTTAAGAAAATGCTTTGGGATCTTGGAGTACCTCGAGAAATGTTGATGTTTGACGACTTCGGAGGATAATCTCGTTAATTAGGAATTAGGCGAATAAGTGAGAGCAAAACAAGTTCACTTGAATTTTGCCGAACGTGAGCATAATCACGAAACGAATGTTTCTTAATTAGAAATGAGGAATTAGGAATTAACGTCCTAACTCCTCATTTTTTATTATGACAATTAATATAATTATTTCTATTTATAGTGATCTCTTATTTATTATAGTTCTCTTATAATGCCCTTCTATAAATAAAAATACTTCATTGCTTGTCTGTTTTCTTGTTAAAAAAGAGTCAAAGTATCAAGAAGTTTAAAATATTAGGTTAAAATATATAAAACCTTTAACAAAACAGAGATAAAATTCTTATCTTCGCATAGTATATAAAAATGTAAGCTATGAGAATTAAAATATTGCTACTCTTTTTATTAGTGTCAATGCAATTATCTGCACAAATACACGATCCTGTACAATGGAGTATAACAGAAAATAAAAAAGATGATAATACGCTTGAAATAAGCTATAAAGCAACGATAGAAGAAGGCTGGAATATATATTCAAATATATTACCGCAAGGGGGGCCAGTTGCTACTTCGGTAACTTATACAACTCTTGAGAATGCAGAGGTTGATGGCGATTTTGTTGCTGAACGTTCAGCAGTAGAAGAGTATCTCGAAGCCTTTTCGATGAATGTAGGAAAGTACAAGGAAGATATTGTTTTTAAGCAACGTATTAAAATTCTATCTGCAAATTATGTAATTGAAGGAAATCTGAGATATATGGCTTGTAACGATGCCGACGGAATTTGTGCTCCTCCAGCATCTGTTGCTTTCGAATTTAAATCATCGCAAACTAAAAAAGAGTTACTCCCCTATGCTTACAAACAATTATCAACAGAGCCTTCTTATCTTCCACAATGGACACCAATGGTAGATGAGTTGCAGAGTTTCAGTGATGAGCCGGAGGAAGGTAATTCTTTACTATATATATTTATAGCGAGTTTTATAGGAGGCTTGTTGGCTCTTTTGACACCCTGTGTATGGCCTATGATACCTATGACTGTAAGTTTCTTCTTAAAACATACTGAAACTCGTAAGAAAGCCATAGCGAAGGCAGTAACATATGGGCTATCTATTATTATAATATATTTGGTTTTGGGATTACTTGTAACAACACTCTTTGGAGCAAGTGCATTGAACGATATGTCAACTAATGCATGGTTTAATATATTCTTCTTTATCCTTTTACTCTTTTTTGCTGCATCGTTTTTTGGGGCATTCAATCTGACTTTGCCTGCGTCGTGGACAACAAAAATAGATGCTAAAGCCGATGCAACAACGGGCTTTGTGAGTATTCTTCTTATGGCATTTACCCTTGCATTGGTTTCGTTCTCGTGTACAGGACCTATAATCGGAACATTGTTGGTTGAGGCAGCATCTTCGGGTGTAAGTGTAGGCCCCACGATAGGAATGTTCGGCTTTTCATTGGCATTGGCAATACCATTCGCTTTATTCGCCATATTCCCGACTTTGATAAAATCTTTGCCTAAGTCGGGCAGCTGGCTTAATACCATAAAAGTTGTATTGGCATTTATTGAGTTGGCTTTGGCATTGAAATTCTTGTCGGTAGCCGATTTGGCTTACGGTTGGGGGATATTACCTCGAGAAACATTTTTGGTGTTGTGGATAGTGATATTTTTCCTTTTAGGGTTATATCTTTTAGGAGTAATACAATTTAAGTATGATACTAAACCTGCACATCTTTCGGTAACTCGATTGTTCTTGGCTATAATACCTCTCGCATTTTCGTTGTATATGTTGCCTGGTTTGTGGGGGGCTCCATTAAAAGCAATATCGGCATTTGCACCACCAATGAGTACACAAACATTTAATCTCTCTCAGCAAAACAAAGAGATTGTCTTTGACGATTATGACAAAGCAAAAGCTTATGCTAAGGAACAAAACAAACCATTGTTTGTCGATTTTACAGGATACGGATGTGTAAATTGTAGAAAGATGGAATCGTCTGTCTTTGTTGAAGATAAGGTGCGTGATATTTTAGATAGTGAGTATGTAATGGTAACCCTTTATGTTGACGATAAAACATATTTGCCAAGTCCTATGGTGGTAGAAGAGAATGGCAGAGAGGTAACATTAAAAACTTATGGTGATAAATGGAGCTATTTGCAACGATACAAATTTGGAGCAAATGCACAACCATATTATATTCTTTTGTCGCCAGAAGGACGACCCTTGGCATCTCCATATGGATATGACGAGGATGTAGAGAAGTTTGTCGAATTTCTTAATAAAGGAATAGATAAATAGTATATAATCTAAAAATATTACATTTAAATTTTGGAGGTTATAATTTAAATACTATATTTGTGTAGTTATTTGGTAAATTATGTCAGAAGATAGAAAAGCTAATATTGTAGAACGATTGCGAAATAGCATAATGCTATTGAAGGAGAACTATCGTCAAGCAGTTGAAGCGAAAGCTATTGCTGAGGCACAAGTAGAGGAATTAAAAGCTGAAGTAGAGTCTCTTAAAAAAGAGATGTCTCAATCAAAAACTCAGTTGAATGATATAAAAGCCGAACAACAAAGGCTAATCGCAGCTCGTGGCATTGTCGCAGAAGAGGGCGACATAAAGAGTGCCAGATTGAGAGTAAACAGGTTAGTGCGGGAAATAGACAAATGCATCTTATTACTTAACGAATAGTTTTTAGATGCTATGGTAGAGACATTACGTATAACAATAACAATTGCAGGGAAGCGATTTTCGTTAACCGTACCACGAAAGGACGAAGAGATATATCGCAAGGCGGCCGATCAATTAAGTAAAAAAATTGAGGAGTACACACGCCGAGCTCCCGATGCAGATGAATCGTATATAGTGGCACAAGCGGCATTTTATATGTCGTTGCGTCTTCAGGTTTTGAACGAAGCACATTCGCAAGATATGAAGGCTATAGCAGAAATCTGTGAAGATATAGAGAATATCATATCTTCTCAAGAGTAATACTAAACGTAAAAAAACAAACATATACCGCACTACACTGAGGCAAGAGATTGTCGGCAGGTAGTGCGTTTTTTTATTAACAATTTTAAAAAAATAATAATGGAAAGTAGTATTATTATAATGGCAGCGGCAGGAGTAGTTGTGGGGGCAGTGTTAATGCTGCTGATAACAAAGGTTTTCCTACGCACAAAAACCAAGAATATCTTGGAGGATGCTCGAAAAGAGGCAGAGTCAATGAAGCGTTCAAAGATGCTTGAAACCAAAGAGAAATGTATTCAAATGAAGTCGGAGATGGAGCAACAAATAAATGCTCGTTACTCAAAACTTCAATCGGCTGAATCGAAAGCACAACAACGTGAGTCGCAACTTAATCAACAACAACAAGAGTTGCAAAGGAAAAAAGGCGAAGTTGAGCAACAAAAAGTAAACTTGGAGTCTCAATTAGATAAAGTTGAGAAGAAAAAAGTTGAGATAGAAAAGGTTTATAAAGCTCAGGTAGAAAAATTAGAGAAACTATCGGGCTTATCGGCTGAAGAAGCAAAAGATCGTTTGGTTGAGACTCTGAAAGACGAGGCAAAAACGCAAGCAGCTTCATACATAAACGATATAATGGATGAGGCAAAACTTACTGCAAATAAAGAGGCGAAACGAATTGTTATTCAAACAATACAAAGAGTGGCAACCGAAACTACAATCGAAAATGCGGTAACAGTCTTCCATATTGAGTCAGATGAGATGAAGGGAAGAATTATTGGTAGAGAAGGTCGTAATATCAGAGCATTGGAGGCAGCAACAGGAATAGAGATAATTGTTGATGATACTCCTGAGGCTATCGTATTGTCAGGATTTGACCCCGTTCGTAGAGAGATAGCACGATTGGCTCTTCATCAATTAGTAACAGACGGACGTATCCATCCTGCACGAATTGAAGAGGTGGTAGCCAAAGTTCGCAAACAGATTGAGGACGAAATAATCGAAACAGGAAAACGAACAGCAATAGATTTGGGAATTCATGGATTGCATCCTGAGTTGATAAGAATGGTCGGAAAAATGAAGTATCGTTCTTCTTACGGACAAAACCTATTGCAACACTCTCGAGAAACAGCAAATCTATGTGCTGTAATGGCAAGTGAGTTAGGTTTAAATCCTAAAAAAGCCAAACGAGCAGGTCTTTTGCATGATATAGGAAAAGTGCCTGATGATGAACCCGAGTTGCCACATGCATTATTGGGAATGAAACTTCTTGAAAAATATAAAGAGACCCCCGATATTTGTAATGCAGTTGGAGCACATCACGATGAGATAGAGATGACATCGTTATTGGCACCGATAGTTCAAGTATGTGATGCTATTTCTGGAGCACGTCCCGGAGCACGTCGTGAGATAGTTGAGGCGTACATAAAACGTCTAAACGATTTAGAACAATTGGCGTTGTCATATCCCGGTGTAACAAAAACATATGCAATTCAAGCAGGACGTGAGTTACGTGTAGTGGTTGGTGCCGATAAGATAAATGATGTTGAAACAGAAAACTTATCTGTTGAGATAGCAAAACGCATACAAGATGAGATGACATATCCCGGACAAGTTAAGATTACTGTAATTCGTGAAACCAGAGCAGTAAGTTACGCAAAGTAATCAATTAATTACAGACTCTTTTTATGGACAACAATCAGGAAAATAACATAAAAGATAACGAGACTCCTGTTGTCAGCAATAAAAGATATGGCCGAAATAAATTAGAGACATTCGATTGGTTGGCAGATGTTCCGGCGGTAGGGTCGAAACAATGTAATTTAGTCGAAGTCCAATTTAAAAATACACGTAAAGGTTATTATTTGAATTCGTTAAACCTCGATCTCTCTAAGGGAGATATTGTTGCTGTGGAGAGTGCTCCCGGCCACGATATAGGAGAGGTAACTCTTACCGGACCATTGGTTATTTGCCAAATGAAGAAGGTAGGCTTTAAAAGCGATCAAGAGATAAAACGTGTGTATCGAAAAGCGAAAGAGGCCGATATACAAAAGTGGCAAGAGGCGAAATCGTTAGAACACTCAACAATGCTTCGAGCGAGAAAAATAGCTGAAGATTTGAACCTGAATATGAAGATAGGTGATGTTGAGTATCAGGGAGATGGAGCGAAGGCAATTTTCTATTATATTGCAGATGACAGAGTTGACTTTCGCCAACTTATCAAAGTTTTGGCAGAGGCATTCAAGGTCAGAATAGAGATGAAGCAGATAGGTGCTCGCCAAGAGGCAGGACGTATCGGTGGAATAGGACCTTGTGGACGTCAACTATGCTGTTCGGCATGGATGTCAAGTTTTATCTCGGTATCAACAAGTGCTGCACGCTATCAAGATATATCTCTTAATCCTCAAAAACTGGCAGGACAATGTGCAAAACTTAAATGTTGTATAAATTATGAGATTGATGCCTATGTTGAGGGAACCAAAAAGATGCCATCGAGAGAGATAGTGTTGCAAACAATAGATGGAGATTACTATCACTTTAAGACTGACATCTTCAAACGGGAGATAACCTACTCTACAAGTAAAGAGTTCCCTGCAAATTTGGTAACAATATCTGCATCTCGAGCATTCGAAGTAATATCGATGAATAAGCGAGGAAATAAACCCGAAGCTTTAAATGTTAAGCCGTCAGCAAGAGCCGAAGTTAAAGAGTTTACCGATGTGGTAGGGCAAGATAGTTTAACTCGTTTTGATAAAGGTGTTAAAAAGAAATCTCATAATAAAGGAGGTAAATTCCGTAAAGGGAACAGAAACTCAAATGGAGAAAAAGGTAAAAATGCAAATAAAGAATAAAATTGCAAAAATAGGCATAGCAACACTAATGGTGTTGCTATGTTACTCTTGTACTCAATCAACAATTACGCATACATACCAATCACTTCCGTATTCGGGTTGGGAAAGAGACTCTATATTGAATTATACAGTAGTGGTCGATTCGTTAACAGGGAAGTGCAACATAGATATAGAGCTTGCTTATAACAATAGTTATCCGTATAGTAATATATACCTCTTCGTATCGGCAAATGACAGTACAGAAAATTGTATATTCTCAGATACTTTAAATATTGTTTTGGCAGATGAGTTTGGACAATGGAAAGGAGATGGATGGGGTTCGTTGTATCAGCAGAGAGAGTGGTATAAAAAGCATTATGCTTTTCCTACAGAAGGCGTTTATGAAATAAGAATAAAACAAGGAATGCGAGATAATCCTATACAGGGTATTGAGAAAGTTGGAGTTCGAGTGGAAAGAGCAGTAGAAGTAGAGTAGAGTTATGGATTGTAGAGTTGAAATATCGGATTTGGCTAAATCGTTATTCTCTTCATATTGTGCAGGAGTTATAAGTGCAAAGGTAAAGAATAGCGACTATAATATCTCTTTATGGCAGGAGATAGATGACTTGGCACAGACGGTACGAGACAGATATAGTGTCGCCGATATTAAATTATTACCAACAATAGATGCGACTCGAAAAGCATATAAAATTGCAGGTAAAGACCCAAATCGTTACCGCCCATCTGCCGAAGCTCTAATGCGTCGAATAATAAACGGGAACTCGTTATATAAAATATCAACGCTTGTCGATTTGATAAACTTGGTATCTTTAAAAACTGGATATTCAATAGGAGGTTTCGATAGGGATAAGATACTTGGAATACCGACTCTGGGAGTGGGATGCCAAGATGAGAAATTTGAAGGTATAGGACGAGGAGTGCTTAATATTGAAGGTCTGCCTCTCTATCGTGATGAAATTGGAGGAATAGGCACACCTACAAGTGATGAAATTCGTACATCAATATCAGATGACACAAAGAATATCCTTATTATAATAAATGGATATTCAGGATTGGAAGGATTGCAGGAAACAATAGATTTTACCATAGAGCTGCTAAAAAAATATGCCGATGCAGAAGAACTGCAATCGGCAATATATAAGGCAGATGAGTAAAAAATAAAAAATTACTCCTTTATAAATATCGAGAAATTTACGCTCCCATACACTCTATGCTCCGAGAAGTATGGAAGAGTAGAAAAATTAAAATTTCTTGGATGCTCCATTATAAAAATGCCACCATCGTTAAGTATATCATTATCGATAACCAATGATGGTATTGCCTCGAAGTTTTTCATATCATATGGAGGATCGGCAAATATTATGTCGAATTTTTCGGAGCAAGATGGTATATATCTGAAAACATCACCTCTTATAACTTCAATTTCATTTGCACCTAAAGTCTCTGCAACTTTTTTGATGAATTTAAATTGTACAGGGTAGTTTTCAACTGAAACAACTCTGCTGCACCCACGAGATGCAAACTCAAAACTTACGGCTCCGGTTCCTGCAAAAAGGTCAAGAGCCTTCAATCCTTCAAAGTCAATATTATTAGAGAGTACGTTGAAAATATTCTCACGTGCAAAATCGGTTGTCGGCCGTGCTTTAATATTTGATGGTACGTCAAATCTCCTTTTCCCGTATTTACCGCTTATTATACGCATATAACTCTATTTATAAATCAACCATAAAATTAATAAAGAGTTTTAAGTTTAGCAATAATTGTTCTTAAAAATAGTTATCTTCGCATATCAGAAGCTGTCAACAAAATGATAAAAGAGAACTTTATAAATAAACTGTCGAAAAATCTATCATATACACCAACCGAAGAACAAGCGTTGGTTATGTCAAAACTCGTAACCTTTGTATTTAAGGCAACAGGTCGAGAGGTATTCTTATTAAAGGGATATGCCGGAACAGGAAAAAGTTCTCTTGTAGGAGCATTGGTAAAGACCCTATCTCAATTCTCAATGAAGAGTGTTCTTTTGGCACCGACAGGAAGAGCTGCAAAAGTTTTTGGACAATATGCCAATACCACAGCATATACTATCCATAAGAAAATATACCGACAAAAGAGTTTTTCTCCAGATATGACGGGTTTTACACTTACCGATAATCGTCATAAGCAGACACTCTTTATTGTTGACGAGGCATCTATGATTGCCGACTCTGCTGATACCTCAGGGCATCTGTTAAGTGATTTAATTGAATATGTTTACTCCTCGATAGGATGTAAATTAATATTGATAGGTGATACAGCACAGTTGCCACCTGTGGGTCAGTTAAACACTCCTGCCTTAGATGAATTGGCATTGTCGGAGTATAGTTTAAAAGTAACAGAGGTTACGCTTACAGAGGTGATACGACAAAGTTTGACCTCAGGGATACTGTATAATGCGACTAAGTTGCGAAATATTATACAGGAAGAGATGTTTCGTACACCTAAAATTGAAATAAAAAAATTCCCTGATATAGAAAATATTACCGGTGCCGATTTGATAGAGAAACTTGAAACTGCATATTCAAATGGTGGTAAAGAGCAAACAATAATAATAACTCGTTCAAATAAAAGAGCAAATATTTTTAATGATGGTGTTAGAGGGCGAATTCTTTATCGTGAGGAGGAGTTGGAGTCGGGCGATCTGTTGATGATAGCTAAGAATAACTATTTTTGGGGAGAGAAGATTGAAGAGATCGATTTTATCGCTAATGGAGATGTTGCACAGGTGGTGAAGGTGAAGTCGTATAGTGATATGTATGGTTTTCGATTTGCAGATGTAACCCTGCATTTAATTGATTACGATGTGGATATTGATGCGAAAATAATGCTTGATACATTACACTTGGAATATCCTTCCCTTACCCCCGAATTGAGTAATCAATTTTTTACTAAGGTAATGGAGGATTATGCCGATGTAAGAACTAAGCGTGAACGGATAAAACGGGTAAAACTTGATAAATGGTTTAATGCTCTTCAAGTAAAATATGCATACGCTGTAACTTGCCATAAGGCACAAGGAGGTCAGTGGCAAAATGTATTTATAGATATGGGAAATATAACAGAGGAGTCTGTTAGTCTCGATTTTTACCGATGGCTCTATACTGCATTTACAAGAGCCACCGAGAAATTGTATTTGATAAATACACCTAAATATTTTCTTAGCGAAATTAGCAACGATTTATAAAACCGGGCTGAAAAGTCGTGCGATAGATTCTGCGGTTTTTGATAAGAAACGTCGTTTACTCCAACTCCTTAATGTTATTCTTTTGCAATTTTTTATATCATTCATAAAAATTTCGGCATTTTTGTTATTGAAGTTCTCATCGTATATAAAGGCATTAATCTCAAAGTTTTGTTCAAAACTTCTTAAGTCAAAATTTGTTGAACCTATGCTGGTAATATCGTTATCTACAAGTAGTGTTTTGGAGTGAAGAAAACCTCCTTTATAAAGGAATATCTTAACATTCGATTTAAGCATCTCTTGTATGTATGAATTTGATGCATAATGTAAAAGTTTTGAGTCAGAACGTTCAGGTATCATAATCCTGACATCGACTCCCGATAGTGCGGCAACTTTAAGAGCATTTGCAGTTTCGCTGTTAGGTAAGAAGTAGGGTGTTTGTAGGAAAACCCTATCTTTTGCATTTGATATTATCTTGGTGAACATTAAATATATTGATTTATGTTCATCTAAGGGCCCGCTTGTTAAAAGTTGAATAGTTGCACCATTATTAAAACTCTTTGATTTTGGGAAATAGTCAGGCTTTGAAAGCAATTCATTAGTAGTAAAGTTCCAATCTACCATAAATATTGCTTGTAACTCACTTACTGCTTCACCTTCGATTCTAATATGGGTATCTCTCCAAACTCCCCATTTGCATCCGGAAATATATCTGTCGGCAACATTCATACCGCCTACATATCCTACAAATCCGTCAATAATAGCAATCTTGCGATGGTTTCTGTAATTAAGTTTGCTTGCGAGTTGGGGGAATGTAACTTTGAAAAAAGGTTTTGCTTCAATTCCGGCATTAATCATTTCGTTGAAGAATTTTTTTTCTCCCCAACTCCAACAACCAACATCATCATATAATACTCTGATTTCAACACCTTCAGAAGCTTTCTTAATAAGAAGATTTTTAAGTTCTTGACCAATATTATCATTCTCTATAATATAGTATTGAAGGTGTATAAATTTTTTAGCATTTTTTATATCATTAAAAAGAGAATAATATTTATCTTTACCACAAGTAAAAATTTCAATATTGTTATTTAATGTAACCAATGCTCTTGTTAATTTGTTTCCAAGAGAAAGAAGTTGCTTTGTTGTATCGTTGAAATTATTTATATCATCTTTGTCAAGTGTGATACTGTTGTTGACTAAACGTTCCAACTTGCGTTTTCCTTTACGAGAAATCATACGTTGCGAACGCTGATCTCTTCCGAAAAAGAGATAAAAAATAAATCCGCCGATAGGCAATAGAGTTAGAACCGAAATCCACGCAATGCTTTTTACCGGATTTCGATTTTCAGAAATGATAATAATTATAAAAACTATATTAAGCAGGATTATGATAAAATATGCGATGGTGTAAATCCATTCTCCTGCATTGTTTATAGCCAACAAGCAATTCATTATTGTATTAGTTAGATAGATGCAAACTTACGAAAAAAAACAGATAAACTATCATAAATAAAAGATGTAATACATATAAAACAATAGATATTATGAAAAAAGTTTTAACTGCACTATTTATGACAATTATGTTAGTAACATCATTGTCGGTATCGGCAAAGGAGGTAATATCAGCAAGTGATAAGACATTTGCCACAGAAATAAAAGAGGGATATGCTTTGGTCGATTTTTGGGCAGAGTGGTGTGGACCTTGTAGAGCATTTGCTCCAACATTTGAGTCTCTATCTCAGGACTTTTCTGGTAAAGTAAAATTTATTAAAGTAAATGTTGATTATGCTTATCAAACCGCAAACATTTATCAAATAAGAGAAATCCCGACATTAATTCTATTTAAAGATGCTAAGGTTGTTAAGAAATGGGTTGGTGGAATGAGTAAAGAGGATTTAAAATCACAATTATCGGACATTATCAAATAAATACAAGTGAAATAATGTTAAAAATTTCATTATGACCTAAATAAGTATTATCTTTGCGGGCGTAAAACCTTAAATTATAAAAAAGATGAAAGCATTAACATTTTCAATTGGTGAGAATGCAGGAAAACTTTGGCACGTTTTAGAGGCTAATACAGAGATGAATGTAACTCAATTAAAAGAGAAAACAGGCCTTAAAACAGCAGATTTGTACGCAGCGATAGGATGGTTGGCTCGTGAAGGTAAAATTTATTGCCGCGAGGAGAAATCAACTCTATATTTCAGCAACAAATTTATCGAAGGATTCTTCGTATTCGGATAATAGTTCCTGAAAACAAAAATTAGATAAAAAATGGGTTCATTTAATTTTGAACCCATTTTTTATTGTCTCTAATAAACTTATTCTCTTACAACTGAAATCTTCAGTAGGGTAGCGAAGTCAACAAGAGCCAACGCATTTATCCTACCAATCCGAAATTTACAATACGTTTAAAGAGTTTGTCAAGTCTTATTCTTAAAATATGATGTTCGGGAAGAGATAAATCAGGGTCGTTATCTAAAATGTTATTGGCACAATCTCTCGCCAATTGTAAAATTTGAGCATCTTTTGTGATATTTGCTATTTTTAGCTTAAAAGCAATACCGCTCTGTTGAGTGCCTTCCATATCTCCTGGGCCTCTCAGTTTAAGGTCTGCTTCGGCAATTTCGAAACCATCGTTGGTTTTACACATAATATCCAAGCGTTTGCGAGATTCACTACTAAGCTTATGCGATGTTTTAAGAATACAATACGATTGTTCAGCTCCACGTCCAACTCTACCCCTTAACTGGTGTAGCTGGGCAAGACCAAATCTTTCGGCATTTTCAATAACCATAACCGAAGCATTTGGAACATCAACACCAACCTCAATAACAGTTGTTGCAACCATTATTTTTGCGTCGCCTGAAACAAATTTCTGCATCTCTTCCTCTTTTTCAGAGGCTTTCATTTTACCATGTACCATGCAGACTTTATACTCTCTAAACAGAGTTTTGATATATTCATATCCCTCTTCAAGATTTTTAAGATCGCTTTTTTCGCTCTCTTTAATTAAAGGATATACTATATATACTTGTCTTCCGGCTTCAATCTGTTTTCTTATGCCGTCATACATTCTATCTGCACCTGAGTCAAATCTTAGGATAGTGGAAATGGGCTTTCTTCCGGGAGGTAATTCATCAATAATTGAAACATCTAAATCGCCATACAAAGTCATAGCAAGAGTGCGAGGTATGGGGGTTGCTGTCATTACTAAAACGTGTGGTGGTTGGCTGTTTTTCTTCCATAGTTTCGAACGTTGAACCACTCCAAATCTGTGTTGCTCATCGACAATAACCAACCCTAAATTTTTAAATACAACATTGTCTTCAATAAGAGCATGAGTACCCACAATGAAGTTTATAGAACCATCTCTAAGACCTTTGTCGATATTATCCCTTTCACTCTTTTTGGTTGAACCTGTCAGAAGAGCAATGTTAATATCTATTTTAGATAAAAGCCTTTTTATGTTTTCGAAATGTTGTGTTGCTAAGATTTCGGTAGGAGCCATAATGCACGCTTGATAACCATTATCGGCTGCAATAAGCATGCTCATTATTGCTACAAGAGTCTTGCCACTGCCGACATCTCCTTGCAACAATCTGTTCATCTGTTTGCCACTGCCCAGATCGGCTCTTATCTCTTTTATAACTCTTTTTTGAGCACCTGTCAGATCGAAAGGCAAACACTCTTTATAAAACCTGTTTACGTTGTCGGCTATGCGAACGAATTTAAATCCATTTAAGCTCTGTTCTCTCAACTTCATATATCGCAATATATTAAGTTGAATGTAAAATAGTTCTTCAAATTTTAATCTGAAAGAGGCCTTTTGTAAAGCTTCATTTGATTTAGGAAAGTGTATATTCCTTAATGCCTCATTGATATTTACAAGATTGCATTGTTTTACAACATCGCTCGATATGGTCTCAAAAATAGGAACTTTTAACCCCTTAAAAATATTCTCGACAAGTTTCGAAATAGCTTTTGAATTAATAAATTTTCGTTTCATTAATTCTGTTGTACTATAAAAGCCTTGCAGAGTGTGTTGCCGTTCTGCAATAGAGTCTGCTTTGTCTATCTCGGGATGGGCAATCGATATTTTAGAGCCATATTGGGCAGGTTTCCCAAATACGGTATATTTTGTTCTTAGATGGTATCTGTCTGTAATATATTTTGCACCTTGAAACCAAACAAGCTCTATCGTCCCTGTACCATCGGAGAATATGGCACTTAGTCGTTTTGTCCTTCCTGTGCCTACCTCCTCAAAAGATATTATCTCTCCCTCTATTTGGATATATGGGAAATTGCCGTCGATTTCACAAATCTTAAAAATCTTACTCCGGTCGATGTATTTATATGGAAAGTAGTACAACAAATCTTCGTATGTTGCAATACCGGCCTCTTTTTTTAGAATTTCTGCTCGTTTTGAACCAACTCCGGCAAGAAATTTAATATCGATACGAGAAAATTCAGACACGACTATTCAGTAACTCAGCAATTGACAAATCTTTTGCAGAGGTGATTTTTATATTCATATCTTCTCCCTCTACAATTTTAATAGTAACACCATATTCTTCCACAACAGATGCATCATCGGTGAATGTCTCTTTGTATGGCATATTATAAGCCTCTTTAATAATATCGCTTTTAAAAACTTGAGGAGTCTGTATAGCCCTGTATTGTTCTCTGTCAACAGCAAAGCTGTGTTGGTTGGTTTTATCCAATACTCTTAACGAGTCTGTAACCTTAATTGTAGGGATTACGGCACCATTATACTCGGCTTCAATATATAATTTGTTTATTAGATTTGCTGATACCAAAGGTCTTACCCCATCGTGAATTCCAACTATTGAATTATTCTCAATACAAGATAGTCCATTCTTGACAGATTCCCAGCGAGAAGCTCCGCCTTTTACAATTTTATGTGGAGTGGTAAAGCTATATTTATCGCATAAATCAGTCCAAAGAGAGATGTGATTTTCCGGAAGAACAACAATTATATTAAAAGATTTATCACAGCTATAAAAAGCATCTATTGTATGCATAAGAACCGGTTTGTTATTCATAGGTATAAATTGCTTTGGTAACTCTCCTCCAAAACGAACACCTTTCCCCCCGGCTACAATAACAACACTTTTTTTCATTACTATTACTTGTATAAATCTTTTTTTACCTCTTTAATACTGTTGTATTTGTTATCAACCACAACTTTTAGTGTGCTATCCATTGCTCCCCACTTACCATCTTTTTTAAAGATATAGTATCCATCGTTAAATTTTAAAATGTCAAATATATCAACAGTAACGGCATCGTCTCCATTATAAGAATTTACAATATTGACTTCAATAATTTCGTCATTGAAACTATATATGTTTTGATATTCCATGGGAATTACCTCAGTGCCATTTTCATCGATATATCCGTATCTATTGCCATATTTGACTTTTGCAATTCCATTGTAAAAATCGTGTACTTCGTTGTACTTGAAACCAATTTTTGTCTCTCCCGAATTATCAATGTATCCCCATTTGCCTAATGATTTTGCAATAGCTATATTGTTGACAAAATTTCCGATAGTATCGTATTTAGCAGGAGCAATATCCATACCTAAACTATCAATGTATCCCCATTTTAGACTGAGTTTTACAGGGGTCCTTAATTCGCAGTCTGGTTTCCCGACAGCAACATACATGCAGGGTACAATCTCTTCTCCTTTTATATTTACATATCCCCACATACCCATACTGTTTACTTTTACCAATCCATTTTCAATATCTTCTGTATCGTCATATTGGCAAGCTATAATCTCTTTACCTGTTTTGTCGATGAAACCATATTTATCATCAACGCTAACCCTTGCGTAATCACCCTTAAAAGGCTCTATCGATTGATATTTGGCTGATACTATTTCCTCACCACTCTTAGATATTAATCCCCATTTCAAGCCAACTTTAACTTTGGCAATACCATTCTTATCGAATTCGGCAATTGTTGTATATTTTATAGGAACAATCTCTTTGCCCGATTTATCAATGTACCCCCATTTGCTATTCTTTTTCACCTTGGCAATACCATCTTTAAAATCTCCTGCTTCTTGAAAGTCGAAGTATGTAACATTCTCGCAGTTTATGTTAATATAGCCCCATGACCATCCGTGTTTAACTCTGGCAATACCTTCGCTATAAGGCATAACGTAATCGTAACGGACATCAATTAATTTATTGCCATTATTGTCGATATATCCGTATTTCCCCATTTCGTTATATGAGGCTCTGCCATTAGAGAATACACCTAATTGTTCGAATGTTTTATCTCCTATTTTTTTGCCACTTTTATCAATAATAATCCAATATGAATCTTCCTTAACGGTTGCAAGTCCTCCATCGTATGGGTTGGCATTATTATATTTAACTTTAACAATCTCGTCACCTAAGACGTTTATAAAACCATACTTTCCTCCTGTTATGCGACCTCTTTTATTCAGTGTGCCTCCAATATTAACCATTGCCATTCCATCGCAAAAATCGCAGGCATCGTCATATTTTATTTCAGTAATATAGTTTCCGTTAAAATCGATGTAGCCATATTTGTCATTAGACTTAACTTTGATTATCCCATTTTCAGATGTAAAAAACAATTCGTCATAAATAGGAGGAACAACCTCGTTGCCCTCTTTATTGATAAGACCATATTTACCACCAACCAATTTGTATATTTGTTTCATTGTCGGTTCATATACATAAGCTGTGGCAAATTCATTATCATATACCCATATTTTTTTAAAATTTCGCTCTTTTTCTATATCGGTTACTCCTTTGGGTGTTGAAGTTTTTACCCATTTTGCCCCCATATTTACGATAGCATAACCATTATTATAGTCCCAAATAGCATCGTATGCCGGGGACACAATCTCCTTCCCGTCCGCATCGCAAATACCCCATTTTAAATTATTCCATACTTTATAATAACCATTGCCATAACTATCAAATTGAGAAAAACCATATCTGGCATTTACAAAGTTTTCAACTATTGTTGCGTTTGCTGTATAATATAACACAGAAACTACTAATATAGCCAAGACTCTTTTTAAAATTGAGGTATTCATTGTTTTTACTCTTTAAATGTTATTCTTTTGCAAATATAAAAAAATAATGGATATCTATATGGATAGAATAAATTTTAATAGATGAATTTTTGAGTTTTTATACCATTAGCATTTTTTATTCTTATGATATATATTCCTTTTTTGAAGTCGCTCAGGTTTATGTTAGTATTATATTCTATACTTGTCTCATTATAAAGAATTTTACCTGAGATATCAAAAATCTCAATATAACCCTTTCCGTTAATTCCGTTAATGCATAGGTTGTTGTCTCTTACATAAATTGATGCAATATTCTCATTGTTTTTACTCTCTTCAACACCTAATGGGTCGTTAGCCATTACTACAAAGGGACAATCCCAACTATAATTAGGTGAGAATTTTTGAGCAATGTGAGCATTAAACTCAATTGGAGTAGCAATTGGTACATCTCCGACAACCACCGTAAATGATTTAGTTGATTCTTGATCAACGTATAGAGCATTTAGGTTTATGTTGTTAGTTAATATTGTAACATTAGGGTTTGAACAAGAAAGAGTAACTGTACTTCTTGAGTCTTGTTCATATTTACCATCGTTTATGAATGTGATTTTCAACTCGTTCTCTCCTAATTTCAACACTTCTGGAGAGATTGATTTAATAGCAATATTATGGTTTGCTCTGTTTGTAGTTGCCGACACACTTTCTGATGTAACAGATTCTTCTCCATTTAAAACAGAAGTAACTGAGTAACTATACCCTCTGTTTGGTTTAAGGTTGGTGTCAGTATATTGAGTGCCTTTAACATTTGTAACCAAAGCACCATCACGGTATAGGTTATAGCTTTGAGCATTGGTAACAGCATCCCATGTTATGTTAATGCTATTTTCGTTAACTGCGGTTGCCTTCACGTTTGAAGGAGCAACAATAGGGTCAGATTTAACATTCAATGAGAAGTTGCTATAGTTTTCGTATGTAACATTTTGAGATATATCTATCACGTTTTCAAGCATGGCATCATCAATGTATAAAACGTATAGGTCATATCCGTTAGTTAAGTTATGCCATTCAGCTTCACTAAAGAAATGGCGAATGGCAACGTAAATATCCTTTCCCTCATATTCGCTTAAATCTACACTGAACTTTGTCCAATCCGAATCCTCTTTGTTTGTAATAGTCCAATCTTTTATTGTGGTGAAGTATTCTTCTGAATTGTTATTTGTTTCAGATATTGCAACGCCAAAGTGTTGGCCATAATAGAAACCGGAGTGTGATTTTGCCCAGAAACTGAATTTACTATCTTTTGTAGCTTTAATCTTTGGCGAAACAAAATAGTTGTCAATAGGAATTTCGTATCCAATCAAAGATGCTTGGCAGTAAGTTTCACTCATCATGCACCCTTTCCCAGAGTGTAGCGTTCCTATATTCTCAATTTTGTGAGTGGCGTAAAGTGATGAATGCGACCAGGGGTGGTCTCTTCCATCGTCGCTGGCATCAAACGTAGTCCAGCCATCAAGACCATCTTCATAATATCCATATCGGTCTTTGCCAATCTCAAACTCGTAGATAAAGTTGTTAATCTCCTTAAAGTCATTAGGAGTAACATTTAAATCTAAATTAATAAGACTGTTGTTAGGAATTGATTTATCTACCTTTATTGAGAAATTAACAGCCTCTTTCTCGTTAATCTCCATTGGAGACAATGTTGCCTCTCCTTCAATAATCGATACATATGGAGAAGATGATGACAAGGAAACAGAAGAGTTCTTGGTTGTAGCAGTAGTTCCTGAGTTAATCATTTCAACATTAAATGACACAACCTCTCCAGCTTTAATTGTATCTACTGATTTTGATTCAAATAAAATTTTAGCAACAGACTCAATTGTAATAGAAAATTCATCGAACCAAACAAGTTCTCCATCGGTTGTTGTAACCTTGAAGTATGCAATATGTCCGTTTGGAGTAGCTGCATCTATTGCTATTGAAAATAAAATATTTTCTTCTTCATTCTTGTTAATAGAGCCTAACGATTGAGTTGCATTTGTAATAGTTATATATGGGTCATTTGTTGAAAGAGTAACAGTCGTCGTATTTGAATTTTTGCCGTTACCATAGTTTTTCAATGTAGCCGATATGTTTAAATTACTGCATAGTGGAGTTTTATTAGGTGAAAATGCCGAAAGTCTAATATAGGGTTTCCCCTCTACTGCTTCAACTTCGTTTATTGCATTTAAAGCATCAATACGACCCGAACCGGTGGCATTGTTTTTTTTGTCAGAAAGTTTAACGGCAGTTGTTTCTATAATTTCGCAAATCTCAGCAGGAGTTAGAGAAGGGTTCTTCTCTAGCATCAGAGCCATTACTCCGGCAACACAAGGAGTCGCTTGAGATGTTCCGGAATTGAATTTATATTTATCGTTATTATCGTGTTTTAGAGAGTAAATCAATTCTCCAGGAGCAACAATGTCGGGGCGGATAAGTCCGATATTGCTATCGTTAAAAGGATAGTCGTTCCATTCGTCTATCTCTCCCCATGTTGAAGGACCTTGTGATGAGAATGATGCGTATTCATCGTTGCTATTTACTGCGCCCACACACACAACACTCGACAATCCTCCGGTTAAAGTTTGATCGGGGTGTAAATAGGGTGGAGGACAGCTGGCAGGGACGTCAACATTGTTAGGGACTCCAACACTATTTCCATCGTTACCTGCGGCAGCACAAACAATAACTCCTGCTTCTAAAACATTCTCAAAAGTTTTACGAAGAGCTATTTTTGCAGCATCGCCAATTTGATAGTTTTTAAAACCTAACGACATGCTTAAAATATCAGCTCCGTTCTCAACAGCAAATTCTACTCCACTGATCATCTGTTCTGGAGTACCTCCGCCTGTTCTGTTTACAATTTTAACAGTCATCAGAGAGGCATCGGGGGCAATACCTGTTGTGTTGCCCGATGTTCCGTCGCCACAAACGATACCGGCACAGTGAGTTCCATGTCCATAGTCATCTTTTATATTACTATTGCCTATTGCGTCTTTAGTAGCAAAGTTCCAGCCATAGATAATATCATCTTCCTCTCCGTCTCCATCAGTATCAGCATAACCAATCCATAAGTGGTCGTTTAGGTCATAGTGCTCAAAATTTGTTCCGGAGTCCAATACTGCGACTACAACATTTTTACCAGTATAGCCCAAACTCCAAACATCATCAGCATTAATCTGTATGATATGAGGCATTGCGTTGAGGTTGTAAGTGTACTCCTCGATAGAAGAGTCATTGCTATTACAAAGCAACTGAACTTCTTGATTTAGTCCAATAACCTCAATGTTGTTGTATTGAGTCAATTTCTCAATAACATCTTTTGTTGCATCGCAACATATTGAGTTTGCAATCCAGTGGCTCTTGATATTTGCTACACAATTTTTAGCCTCTTCTGCTTTTAGAAAATCTAAGATATCAGACTGATTATCTTTTGAGTATGCTTTAAGTTCTTTAACTATAAGTCCTTTTCTAATCTCTGCATCTTTTATAAGAAAAGTTTTTGATTTTAAAAGAGTAGTATTAATTTGTTCATTGAGAACGATATTTATACTTATCATCTCACTGCTTCTGCTACTAAGTGCTTGTTGAAGTTCTGGCTCTATCTTAGGTTGTGCAGAAGTTGCTAAGCAAACTAAAGATAAGATTGCAATAATAAAAAGGTTCTTCTTCATATCAATTGGTTCTTTAATAAGCAAATTTACTCAAAAAAAATAAAATGGCAACTTAACTAAAAGCATATATTAACATTTTGGAACAATTATTTTTTTATTCTATGTAAATAATGGAAATATTATATCTATTTTTGTATCAAACAAAATGCCTAGCATGAGCGTTTTTTATATGCTATCAAAATAAAAATAAATATGAAAAGATTAACAACACTATTAATGATTGTCGTACTTCTTTCGACTATAGTTTCGTGTCAGAAAGATCCCGACTTCGACGAACTCTCTACGGAGTTTGTAACTTATACCGATTATGATAAGTCTGTCGATTTTTCGAAGTATTCAACATTTTATATATCAGATACCATAAAGGTATTGTCGGGGAAGGTAGAAAATTGGTATGACGAAAATGCTCAGTCAATAATAAGTACTTTCGCTTCTAATATGAAAGATAGAGGTTATGTGCAGTTGGCTAAGGCAGAGCGTGAGAGTGCCGATTTGGGAATTCAATTAAGTTATATCGAAAATACATACTATTTTACCGATTATTATTCGCCCTATTATTGGTATGATTGGTGGTGGGGTTCGTATTATTGGTGGGATTGGGGTCCAATCTACCCATACCCTTCATATGCTGTAACATATCGTTATGATGTTGGTTCTTTATTGGGAGAGATAATTAGTATAGATAAAACGACAGAAAAACTTCAACAGATATGGAGTATGTGTGTTGGAGGAACAATGAGTGGCTCAACCCGAACAGATGTAAATAAAGCCAAGAGAGGCGTAAATCAAGCATTCAACCAGTCCGAGTATATTAGAAAGTAGTAACAATACAATAATGATTATTATGAAGACGATAAATAAATCAATTATATCGGTAATACTATTTATATCTTTAATAGTTGTACCCCATACAGCCAAATCGCAAATAACCGAAAATGGATATATAGATGTGGATTGGCAGTTCAATATTCCTATAAATACATCCTTTGCCGATAAAGCAGCAGGTTGGGGAATGTCATTTGATGGAGGATATTACATAACCGACAATTTCGGTATCGGTGCATTTATGACATATAGTACAAATAATGAATATATTGAACGACAAACATTGAAACTTACCGAAACGTCATCCCTAACAACCGATCAGCAACACTCAATATTTCAATTGCCATTTGGAGTTTCTGTGCGTTATAGATTCATCCCGGATGCTATAGTAAAACCCTATATGGCTCTAAAATTAGGTCCTGAATATTCGAAAGTATCATCTTATTACAACTCTTTTACAAGCAGTGATGATGGATGGGGATTTTATGTCTCTCCTGAAATAGGAACAACAATATATTTTACATCGAGTCAAACCGTAGGAATACATTTGGCGTTGTATTATGCCTATGCAACTAACAAATCGAAGGTTTTGATATATGATGTAAAAGGTCTTAATAATGCAGGATTTAAATTAGGAATGTCGTTCTAAATTAGATGTTTAAATAAAAAAATATGCCATTCTTCTATTAACAAAAACATGGAGGATGGCATATTTTGTAAAAGTTTTTTTACTCAATTCTTGCATAAGCAAAAAATAATGCCTACCTTTGCAACCGCAAAAGGGATGGCGGGATAGCTCAGTTGGTTAGAGCGTCGGATTCATAACCCGGAGGTCACGAGTTCAATTCTCGTTCCCGCTACAAAAAGGTTGGCGAATTAACGTCAGCCTTTTTTTGTTTAAAAGATAAGAATAAAATATTACTTTTGTATTTAAACGAGTAAATAAAGAGTGCTATGAAGAAAATATCAATAATATTGTTTGTTATGTTCTTATGTGCTGTGTCAACAATCTCAGCAAAAAATTTCAGATATGGACTAAAAGGAGGAATGACATTGTCGGAATTATCGTTTAAGGGTGATTTTAAGGATAATTTCTCTTCTGATAATAGAGGTGGATTTTTTATCGGACCTATGGTAAATGCGAACCTGCCTTTGGGATTTAATATCGATGCTGCATTAATGTATGCTCACGACAAGGTGAGATATGAAAATAAAAAGGGAGGTATATCGGATATCAGACATATTATTGAACTCCCGATAAATGTAAAGTGGCAAATATCGGCGGGTAAAATCATTGGAATATATTTTGCGGCAGGTCCCGATTTTGCATTTAATCTAAGCAAAGGAGGTGATATAGAAGATTATATAAAATCATCTTTGGAGGCAGAGGGAATAAATCCATCATTGTTGAAGAATGAGACAAGATCTCTATCTATAGGCATTGGGGTTGGGGCAGGATTGGTGTTTTTTGATCATTTAAATATCGGATTTAATTATATATTTCCCGTGGATTATACATATAAATATGTATTAGGGAATACGGGTTTGGAGTTTACTTCAAAAGCAAAGCGTTGGCAAATATCGGCAGCATATATGTTTTAGAAAATAAATATGAAGAAATTACTTTTAGCAATAGGTTTAATGTTGGGATTGTGCGTAGCTACATCGTGTGGAGATCCCGAGGATACAGGTTTTATGTATAACACCAAAGATGTATGTTATGCATTTGAAATAAAGGAAGAGGTAACATCTTTAAAGGGCTTGCATGTGGAGATAACCTATCTCGACCCTCTTACCATTGAGCGACGTTATGATTATTCAGGCTTTGGAATGTGGGATACTATATTTGAACAATTGCCATGGGGATTTATACCTAGGATGAAGGCAACTGTAATTCAGCCAGAGAATGTTGAGTTTACAGATAGTGATTTTCCTGCGGTAATATCTTTGAGAATGGGAATATCCGAAGGGTATGAAACACCCCTTATATTAGAGAAAGTTGAGTCGTTTGAGACTCTCTCTGAGTTTAATAAGTATATAGGTAGTATGGAGGATAAAACATATGTAGTATATCCTACTACAACTGAAATGGGCGAATAGTGATGTGCTCTGTTTTAAATATTAAAGGCTCCTTTGGGAGCCTTTAATATTTAAAACAATATCGATTGTCAATTATTGTTCGTTTGAAATTGCATCAAGTTTCATCTGAGCCTTTTGCAGACCTTTTTCGGCAGCTTTTCCATACCACTCTTTGGCTTTTTCGATATCGCCCGAAGAGAGGGCTTTTTCTCCCAAATAAAATTGAGCATCAATGCAACCGTCATTGGCAGCTTTGTCAATCCATATCATGGCAGAGTCGCTATTTTGTGTAATTCCACCTCTGCCGATTAAGTACATTTGTCCCAAATAAAATTCTGCATTTGGATAACCAAGAGCTGCAGATTTTCTCCATAACTCGGCAGTTTTTAAAGTGTTTGTTTGAACACCCTGATTTCTGCTGTTATACATTCCTCCAAGGAAAAACATAGCTTTTGCGTCGTTTTGCTCGGCAGCCATTTCAAACCATTTTGCCGCTTTTGTATAGTCTCGAGGAATACCTTTCCCTCTATAATTCATCTCTCCCAAGTCTGATTGGGCTTGAGCATATCCATTTAAAGCCGACTTTTCGTACCAAACAGCTGCTTCTGAATAGCTTTGATGCAGACCTCTGCCCGAGTAAAATAACGAACCTATTATATATTGAGCTTCCGCATTATTTGCGTCTGCGGCTTTTTGGTAATATTCCATGGCTTTGGCAAAGTTGGCGTGATTTATGCCGAGTCCGTCAATATATATATTGCCAAGAAGAATTTGAGCATCAGGGCAATCTGTTAATTGTTCGGCAATTGTAATGGCAGTATTGTAATCACCATTATCATAAGCCTGTTTTGCTTCTTCGAAACTTTGAGCAAATAAATTTATGCTCGAGAGCATAAGTGTTATTGATAAAAAAAACTTTTTCATAAAAATACCATTAAAAATATTCTGCGTCAATAAAATGAATTCCTCTTTTGTCTTTTTCAGATAATTTTAGCTCTATGCCATCAATAGGCCATTTTATGTCAATATCTTTGTCATCAAAAGATATTGTAACCTCTTCTGTTGGGGCATATATATTATCAACTTTGTAGGCAAGTATTGCTTGCTCTGATATGACTAAAAAACCATGAGCGAAGCCACGAGGAATAAAAAGCATCTTTCTATTCTCGTCCGATAGCTCTGCCATAACATACTTACCAAAAGTAGGAGACTCTTTTCGTAAATCAACGGCAACGTCAATAACTTTACCTGATAACACCCAAACCATTTTTGCTTGAGAGAATTCACCTTTTTGGTAATGCAGACCCCTTAATACACCTCTTGACGATAAAGATTGATTGTCTTGGATAAAATCAACACTTCCAATCTCTTTGTCGAACAGATCCTTTCTGTATCGCTCAACAAAATAACCTCTGTTGTCGCCAATAAAATTTGGAGTTATAATGAAAACTCCTTCAATATCGGTCTTCTCAAATAACATAGTGTGTAAAAATAAATCAATAGCTAATCTTTTTTATGTTTATCTGTTTGCTAAGTTACAATTTTTATATCAAAAACATAATTTTTTTGATAAAAAAATATCAAGTTTATAGTTATGCTCTAATTAGGAATTAATAAAACATTCCTCATTTCTAATTCCTAATTATAATTGTGTCGAAGATACGATTATCTCCCAAATGTCATTTGGGGTATTGGCAAAAAGTTTAGCCCCAAAACTTTTTTGTTCGTCAACCGACCTGAATCCCCAGCTGACGCCTATATATGTCAGTCCTTCGATATTTAAAGCTGTAGCGGCATCGACACCCGAATCTCCCACGTATATCGTTTCGTGAGGAGCGACGTTGGAGAAGTTTAAAATCTCGTTTATGATATATGGGTCGGGCTTAATCGGAATGCCCTCTCTTTGCCCTAAAACCTTCACAAAATCAATATTGCTAAAATAATTTTTTATTATTTGTTCAGTTGCTTCCTGATATTTGTTTGAAGCTATAGCCAACATAAAATTGTCATCTTTGAGTCTGTTAAGCAGATTGATAATGCCATCGTAAGGCTTGGTGAAAACAGCGTTGTTTCTTTCGTAGTGCCACAGAAAGTACTCTTTCATCTCTCTAAGAGTTTTTGCATCTCTTGCATCTTGGGGCAAGGCTTGTTCAAAAAGCTTCATTATTCCGTTGCCGACAAAATAGTTATATGCTTCCACGGGGTGTGGGGTGTATCCACACATCTTTAAAGCATAATTACAACTTTCGGCGAGGTCGCCAATTGTGTTTAAAAGTGTGCCGTCTAAATCAAAAATAACAAGTTTGTACATAGCAAAAAGTTTTTACGAAATTACTAAATATAATTCACTCATAACGCTCTTTGTGTCGCATATTTATTTTTTATATGGAGAAAAACAGTTTCGATTGTTGATAACTTTTTCTTTTTTAGAGATAAAACAAAATAATTCTTCTTAAATTTGTAAGTCAACGAAAAACAAAAGATATATGTCGCTACAACCATTTGTTCATTTGCATGTGCATACGCACTATTCAATACTTGACGGTCAGGCTTCTGTTCAAGCTTTGGTCGATAAAGCCATTGCCAATAATATGCGAGGAATGGCTATAACCGATCATGGTAATATGTTCGGAATAAAAGAGTTCTATAACTATGTGAACAAAAAAAATTCCGGAGTAAAATCTGCAATAAAGGATCTTACAAAAAAACTTGAAACTTTACGAAGCGAGGGTGCAGACGAAACACAAATATCGGAAGTAGAGGCAGAACTTGAAGCACAGAAACAAAAAATCTTCAAGCCTATAATCGGTTGTGAAATGTATGTGGCACGAGGCGAAAGCCGATTTAGCAAGCAAACAAAACAAGAGCAGGGCGGTTATCATTTGGTGGTATTGGCAAAAAACCTACAAGGATATCATAATCTTATAAAATTGGTTTCGCATGCCTGGACAGAAGGATTTTATATGCGTCCTCGTACCGATAGGGATGATCTTAAAAAGTATAGTGAGGGCTTGATTGTCTCATCTGCCTGTTTGGGTGGAGAGGTGCCAAGAAAAATCATACAAGGTTCAATCTCGGAGGCTGAGGAGGCTATCGAATGGTTCAAAAGCGTATTTGGCGATGACTATTATTTGGAGTTGCAACGTCATAAAGCTACAGTTCCCCGTGCAAATCATGAAACCTACGAAATTCAAAAGGGAGTAAACGAGGTGCTTGTATCGTTGGCTAAGAAGCACAATGTAAAGTTGATATGTACCAATGATGTTCACTTT
Organism: Bacteroidales bacterium; assembly: GCA_017559955.1. Classification (GTDB taxonomy): domain Bacteria; phylum Bacteroidota; class Bacteroidia; order Bacteroidales; family G3-4614; genus Caccoplasma_A. Next base: position 8,978 of record JAFYPQ010000020.1, on the reverse strand, counting down.
GTAAATGAAGAGCATGCCGAGGCACATGATCGATTAATATGTTTAAGCACAAGTAAAGATTTGGATGATGAAACACGTATGCTTTATTCAAAGCAGGAGTGGTTCAAGACCATAGAAGAGATGAATGATGTATTTGCTGATATACCTGAAGCATTAGCAAATACAAATGAGATATTAGATAAGGTGGAGTTCTACTCAATAGACAATCCGCCTATTATGCCCACCTTTAACATTCCGGAGGAGTTTGGTACAGAGGAGGAATATCGTCAAAAATATTCACATCAAGATATTTTTGATGAATTTACTCGTGATGAAAATGGTAATGTAGTTCTCTCTCAAGAAGATGCGGAGGCAAAAATTAAACGATTGGGAGGATACGACAAATTGTACCGTATAAAGTTGGAGGCCGACTATCTATCGAAATTGGCGTATGACGGAGCAGCAAAGCGTTATGGAGAATTAACACCTGAGTTGCTTGAGCGAATGAACTTTGAGTTGTATATAATGAAGACAATGGGATTTCCGGGATACTTCTTGATTGTGCAAGACTTTATTGCAGCTGCACGAAATATGGGAGTTTCTGTAGGTCCCGGTCGTGGTTCTGCAGCAGGCTCCATGGTTGCCTATTGTTTGGGAATTACACAAATCGACCCAATAAAATATGATTTGCTATTTGAGCGTTTCTTAAATCCCGATCGTATATCGTTGCCTGATATTGATATCGACTTTGACGATGATGGACGTGGCGAGGTTCTTCGTTGGGTAACAGAGAAGTACGGAGCAAATAAAGTTGCTCATATTATCACTTATGGAACAATGGCTGCCAAGATGGCAATCAGGGATGTTGCACGAGTAGAGAAGTTGCCACTTAGTGATGCAGACAGATTGGCAAAACTAATACCTGCACACTTGCCGGAGGTAAATGGGAAAGAGCCTAAAATAACAATCAAGAACTGTATCGCAGGAGTGCCGGAGTTGAAAGATGCGGCAGAGAATGGAAATGAACTTACTCGAGAGACAATGCTTTATGCCGAGATGTTGGAAGGCAATGTCCGAGGAACAGGAGTGCATGCTTGCGGAACAATTATATGTCGTGATGATATAACCGATTGGGTTCCTGTAAGTACTGCTGACGATAAAGAGACAAAAGAGAAGTTGCTTGTAACCCAATACGAAGGTTCTGTAATTGAGGATACAGGATTAATAAAGATGGACTTCTTAGGGTTGAAGACCTTATCAATTATAAAAGAGGCAATAAAAAATGTAAAGGAGTCAAAAGGAATAGAAGTGGATATCGATTCAATTCCTATAGATGATAAATTGACATACGATTTGTATAGTGCAGGACGAACTATCGGAACATTTCAATTTGAGTCTCCGGGAATGCAGAGCCATTTGCGAAACCTTAAACCAACTACATTTGAGGACCTTATTGCGATGAATGCACTATATCGTCCCGGTCCAATGGAGTATATTCCGCAGTTTATTAAACGTAAGCACGGAATAGAACCCATTGAGTACGATATACCCATCATGGAACAATACCTAAAGGATACCTACGGAATTACAGTATATCAAGAGCAGGTCATGCTTTTGTCTCGTCTTTTAGGAAACTTTACTCGTGGAATGTCTGATGCACTTCGTAAAGCAATGGGTAAAAAAATCCGTTCAAAGCTTGATGAGTTAAAACCCAAATTCATAGAGGGCGGAAAACAAAACGGACACGATCCCAAGGTGTTGGAAAAGATATGGGGCGATTGGGAAAAGTTTGCGTCATATGCATTTAATAAGTCGCACGCAACTTGTTACTCTTGGGTGGCATATCAAACAGCATACTTAAAGGCTCACTATCCGTCAGAGTATATGGCGGCTGTGTTGAGTCGTAACATCTCTGACATAACCGAGATAACCAAATTTATGGACGAGTGTAAGGTGATGGGAATAAAAGTGCTTGAGCCGGACGTAAATGAAAGTAATCTTAAGTTTACTGTAAACAAAGAGGGAAATATTCGTTTTGGTTTGGGAGCGGTTAAGGGAGTTGGAGAGAATGCTGCAAGAGCGATAATAGAAGAGCGAGAGAAGAATGGTTTATACACATCGTTGTTCGATTTTGCACGACGTGTCAATTTAAATGCGTGCAATAGAAAAAATGTTGAGAACCTTATTTTGGCAGGAGCATTTGATAATTTTAACGAGGCCACACGTGAACAATTCTTTGCGACGAATACAAAAGGAGAGATGTTTCTCGATTTGTTTATGCGATATGGGGTAAGTTATCAAATAGATAAGTCAAAGCAACAAAACTCACTATTTGGAGCCGATATGGTTGAAATTCCAACTCCTGAAGTTCCCAGAGCAGAGCGTTGGAGCGATTTGGAACGATTAAACCGTGAACGAGATTTGGTAGGAGTCTATCTATCGTCTCATCCATTGGAATCATATTCACTACTGCTCGATTATGTATGTAATCTATCGCTAAAGAATTTCAGCTCCGATTTAGAAAAGTACGCAAATAGCGATATAATAATAGGCGGTATCGTAACCTCTTATCGTGAAGGCTTAACCAAGAAAGGTTCTCCGTACGGAATAATAACAATTGAGGATTATTCCGGAACAGCAGAGATTGCACTATTCTCTAAGGATTTTATAAATTTTGGAGCATACGGCAAGGAAGGGCTTTACCTTTTGGTGCAAGGAAAAGTTGAAATAGCAAAATATAATAACAAACCGCAACTTAGAATAGCTAAAATATCATTAATGGATGAGGCTATGACCAATGCCATTAAGGATATAACGATAGTTGTAGATTCTCAAAACTTTGATTCGTCAAAGGCCATAGCCGTAAATGAGGTTGTCAATAAGTATATTGGAGGAACGGGACAATTAAAATTTGAGATAGTTGATAAAAGTCAAGGATACAATGTTCCTCTCTATTCACGTAGTAAAAAGGTTAAAATCGACAGAGAATTAGTTTCGGTACTTGATACAATCGATGGTATAACAGTAAAAGTTAACGGAAAAGCAATAGAGAAGGCGGTTGATGTTCAAGAAGAGTTGCTTGTCGAGGAGTTTGTGTCAGACTAAATATGATAAAATATAATGTTGATAACTTCGTCTCTTAAAAAGTTGCAATATAAAAATATATGTTTATTTTTGTGAAAGTTAAATGTAAAGCGTTTGAGGCTTGTCTCCGAAGGGGTTCTCATTCGTGAAAGTAGTCTTCGGAATAATAAAAAACAGAAAAATTATGGCATTAGAAGTTACCGATGGTAACTATCAAGAGTTACTATCAAGCGATAAATTAGTAGTGGTAGATTTATGGGCAGAGTGGTGTGGCTCTTGTAAAGGTATGCTTCCAACAATAGAAGAACTTGCAACTGAGTATGAGGGTAAAGCAATAATAGGGAAGTGTGATACCGAAGAAAATTACGATTTGATAGATAACTATAAAGTTCGCAGTCTTCCAACCATTTTATTTTTTAAAGGAGGAGAGTTAGTTGATAAGATAGTAGGCTCTGCATCAAAAGTTGAGTTAAAAGACAAAATTGAAGCTAATCTCTAATATAAATTATCAATAAATAATATATAAGAGGGCTGCCTTTGGGTAGCCCTCTTATATATTATAAATAATAGTATTGTAAAAGTGGGTCTTATTTAATACCCTCCAATATCTTCTTCAAAACAACCTGTGCCGAAATTTCACGGTTTGCAGCTTCGGGTATAACAATAGATTGAGGCGACTCGATAACATCATCGGTAACAATCATATTGCGTCTTACAGGCAGACAGTGCATAAAGTATGCGTTGTTTGTCAACGCCATTTTTTCGCTATCGACAGTCCAATCGGGATCTTGGTTTAAAACCTTGCCGTAATTGGGGTCGGTGTAAGCCGACCAGTTTTTTGCATATATAAAATCAGCCCCCTCAAAAGCTTTACGTTGGTCGTATTCCACTTTTGCTTTGCCTACAAATTTAGGATCGAGTTCATAACCTTTTGGGTGGGTAATCACAAATTCATAATCAGTTTCGTTCATCCACTCGGCAAAAGAGTTTGCAACAGCTTGCGGAAGAGCTTTGGGGTGAGGAGCCCAAGTTAAAACAACTTTTGGACGTTCGGTTTTCTTGTACTCTTCAATAGTAATAAGGTCGGCAAAACTTTGAAGAGGGTGGCGGGTAGCAGCCTCCATACTGAATACGGGACGTCCCGAATATTTAATAAATTGCTCGATAATCTTCTCTTCGTAATCGTCAACTTTATTTTCGAATTTTGCAAACGAACGAACTCCGATAACGTCGCAGTAGCAACCAATTACGGGGATAGCCTCTAATAGGTGTTCGCTTTTATCTCCGTTCATAATAACGCCACGTTCAGTCTCCAACTTCCAAGCGCCTTGGTTAATATCCAAAACCATAACATTCATACCCAAGTTCATCGCAGCCTTTTGTGTGCTTAATCGGGTTCTTAAACTTGAATTGAAGAATATCATTATAAGGGTTTTGTCCTTGCCTAAATCTTTGTAGCCAAAACGATTTGCTTTAACTTCGAAAGCCTCTTTAAGAGCCTCTTTAAGGTCTCCCAAATCCTTAACATTGGTAAAGTGTCTCATATCTTAATTATTTTTATATACAACATTTTTGAGGAGTGCCATCAATACGGGTTTGACCATTTCCTCTGATAATATATTTATAACTTGTAATCTCATTCAAAGCCATAGGACCCCTTGCATGAAGTTTTTGTGTGCTTATACCAATTTCGGCACCAAAGCCAAATTGTCCACCATCGGTAAATGCGGTAGAAACATTGCAATATACGCAAGCAGCATCAACCTCTTTTGTGAAGCGTTCTGCCACTTGCTCGTTTTCTGTGATAATTGCCTCGCTATGTTTCGATGAAAATTTAGAAATATGAGCAACCGCCTCATCATAGCTCTCAACCGCTTTAACAGAAAGCTTGTAATCCAAAAATTCGGTACCCCAAGCATTCTCGTCGGCGTGAATTAATAGGTCGTTTGGATAATGCTCTTTCAGTGCATCAAATGAAGGCTCGTCGGCATAAACAATAACATTTTTCTCTTTTAACGGAGCAAATAATTCGGGTAAATCGCCTAATCTATTTGTATCGATAATAACAGAGTCAATGGCATTGCACACCGAAACTCTGCGTGTTTTGGCATTAAATATAATCTCTTTACCCTTTGTTATATCTCCTTCTGAGTGGAAGTAAGCATGGCATATACCTGCACCAGTCTCAATAACCGGAACCTTGGCATTATCCCTTACATAGTTTATAAGATTTTTGCTGCCTCTCGGAATTATAAGATCAACATAGCCGACAGCTGTTAATAACTCTGTTGAAATCTCTCTTTCGTTACTAAGTAAAGTAGCTGAATTAGAGTTTATTCCAAACTTTATTAACACCTTGTTGATAACTTTTATTATAGCGGAATTTGAATATTGAGCCTCTTTCCCTCCTTTAAGAATGCAGGCACTTCCAGCCTTAAAGCAGAGAGAAAAAACGTCAAATGTAACATTCGGACGAGCTTCATAAATAATTCCTATCACCCCAAACGGAACAGATACTTTGCTTATTTTCATCCCATTGGGACGAACATCCTCCCATAAAACTCTGCCAAGAGGAGAGGGTAGTGTAGCCACCTTGCGAATGTCTGAGGCAATATCCATTATACGTTTCTCGGTAAGCATCAACCTATCATATTTAGGGTCTGCTTTATCCATTGCGTCAAGGTCTCGTCGGTTCTCTTCTAAAATATATTGACAATCCTCTTCGGTTTGCTCTGCTAAAGCAACTAAAACTTCGTTAATGGTTTTATTGTCAAGCATATTCAATGCATTGGCGGCTTTACGAGCATTATCAAAAGTCTCTTTAAGTATCATCTCTTTTAACATTATATAAACGCAAAGGTAATAAAAAAATTACAAGGTTCTATTCCCGAACCTTGTAATCTGTATTAAAATAAAAGTGGTATCCTTTGTTTATTCGTTAATCAATAACCAAGCATCGTCAAATTTGCCGGCGTAGCGTTGTTTTATTGCCTCTCTAAAAGAGCTTGCAGCCTCTCTTGTGTCAAAGCTTGCAGCAACTACTCTATACCAACCTTTCGCATTTTGAACAGTGAAGGCATTGTATCCGTCGTTTTTCAAACTGTTCTTTAATCCATTGGCATTTGTTGTGATAGAGAAAGTACCGACAATAACGTTGAATTTTTTTAGTTTGCCTGCATCACCTGCATCAACAGGAGTTACTTTTTCAACTGAGACTTTAACAGACGAAGACTCTACTTTGGTTGTAGATGGGGTAGGAGTTTCAGAAACAACAGTTGCTTCATTCGGTTTAGTGGGAGTATTAACCGACTCGTCAGCCAACTCTTTTTGTTGAGCCATTTTATAAGCCGCAGTATAAGTACTCTCTTTGGCTTTACAGCCAATCATTAAAAATGCAGCAATCGCAACGATTGCAAGAGTGTTTAAAAATTTCATAGTATTAGATATGTTTTAAATTATTTTTTTTCGTTTTTTTTCAACATAGATTTACCAAAACTATTCTCGCAGTTGAAGAACATAAACATCTGTTTTGGAGATAATAATTGTTTGAATTTCTCGTAATATTCGTTCTCTATGGCGGCAACTTTTACCGCTAATTCGGCTAATTTGTCGGCAGTTGCCGAATATCTTTCGTCCGAAATTTCTTCTGTCGATTTTCTTATATCTCTTACCTCTTTATAAACGGGAGCTATAACACTAAATTTCTTTTTCTCCATTTCGTCGTAAAGAGCAAAAAACTTCTCAGCCTCGCTATCACTTAAAGGAATACACTCTTTTAGGTGTGCTTTTTTTTCAGACATATATTTAGCCATTCGTTCTGCACGATTGTTGGCTTGGCTGTTTTCTTGAGCATTAATCCCTAAAAATGGGATTAGGACAAAAAATGATATGAGGAAAAAATATCTCATGGCACTATTGATTTTATTTTAGGAATATTGAATTTACGTTATTAATCTACTTCTGCAAAATATTCGTATATGGTATAATCCGAAACGTTGTTATAAAATATGAAGTCTTCAACAATTTCAGTGTCCGAATCTTTTGCATCAGCCTCCATCTTACTGTTTGTCATATCGTCGCTTGTCCAAGCAAACACCTTAAACATTAGTGCTATACCTGCAAACATTGCGGCCATATATACCCATGGCTTAGCCATAGTCCAAAATGATACAGGAGCGGGTCTCTCAACAATAATCTCCTTTTCGGGGAGATTTTGCATCACCCTTTCGTGTAGCGATTCAAAGTATCCATCCGGAACTTTCATCCCGCTTTTTCTGTTAATATTATCCAATATTCCTTTTTTCATATCTCTATTTTTGTCCTTTTGACAGATTAAATGAACAATGGTTTAATCAACATTTTTAGTTTTTAAATAATTTTCTATCTTTTTCACTGCGTGGTGATAAGTAGCCTTCAAAGCTCCTACCGAAGTTCCCAAAATATCTGAAATATCTTCGTATTTCATCTCATCGAAATATTTCATATTAAAGACCAATCTTTGCTTCTCGGGTAGAGTCATAATGGCCTCTTGCAAATATTTTTGAATTTCGTCTCCGTCAAAATACTCGTCGCTTTCGAGCGAAGTAAGAGAGGTAAGCATATAGTCATTCTCACCATCTAACGAAATATTTTGCATTCTTCTTTGTTTGTTCAAGAAGTTTATGCTCTCATTAACGGCAATACGATATAGCCAAGTAGATAGTTTTGCCTCACCTCTGAATAATTCGATGTTATCCCAAGCTTTAAGAAAAGTGTTTTGTAAAAGATCGTCGGCATCATCGTGCGAAGTAACCATTCTTCTTATTTGCCAATATAACGGACGGCTATAATGTTTAACCACCTCCGAAAAAGCATTTCTGCAAGTATCGGGGTGTCTCAACTCTTCGGTGATTTTATCTTCATCAAATTGTGCCATTAAACAGTCCGTAATATATAAGTGTTTGCAATTCGTTGCAAATATACAAAATAAAGCTGAATATGCAATTATTAAGTTGTTAGTTAACAAGCATCCGCTCGTTGAACCCACTCTCGCTCAACAATAATCAAACAAATTTAATTACTGTATTCGCTTAATCGTGGCTTTGTAAGTTGTTAGTTGAGGAACATTCGTTCCACGAACCTACTTACGCTCGGCATAGTTCAAGTGACCTTGACTCTGCTCTCGCTTACTCGCAGGTTTGTTAGCTATCTTCAATATCTTAGTCATCTTAGTTATCCTATTAATCTTACTTGTTTTTATAAAAAACTCAATTATTAATATCGTGTAAATCAGCAATTTATCCCCCCCTCCCAAAAAAAACGGGGCGGTTGCTTGTTTGAAAAAATTAACTTTACTTTGTAAAAAAAAGTCGGACACACGTGTGCGTCCGACTTACACCAATAAAGACAAATTAGACAAATAAGCCCAATAAAAACATTAAACCATAAAATAAAATCATTATGAAACAGTTAAAAAATTATTTAAGCATCCTAAGTATGCTTTTGTTATTACTAACCTTTGCTTCATGTACAAGCAATACTGAAAATGAATACGTTGACCTTGGTCTGCCCAGTGGTATAAAATGGGCAACTTGTAACGTAGGAGCCAATTCTCCTGAGGATTATGGCGATTACTTTGCCTGGGGCGAAACCGAGCCAAAAGATTACTATGATTGGAGTACCTACAAATATTGTAATGGTTCATACGATATAATGACCAAATACTTTACCGATTCAGACTATGGCACAGTAGATAATAAAACTACCCTTGAATTAACAGACGATGCTGCTCATGTAAATTGGGGTGGCAATTGGCGAATGCCAACCAAAGCCGAGCAAGATGAGTTAAGAAATACAGATAACTGTACTTGGGAATGGACAACACTTAATGGGGTAGAAGGTTATAAAGTAATAAGTAAAAAGAATGGTAACTCCAT
>JAFYPQ010000019.1 GCA_017559955.1 Bacteroidales bacterium | reverse complement strand
GTATATTGACGCTATGCGTGGTTTCACCATGCTACTAGTGGTATACACCCACATATTAGACTTTAGTTATCCAATCGACTATTATGCGATAAATTCATACAATACACTAATTCGCTTATTCAGAATGCCACTATTCTTTTTTGTAAGCGGTTTTGTATTGTATAAGGCAAATCAAATTTGGGATTTCAAGAATTCTATAACATTTATTGTCAAGAAATTTAAAGTTCAAATCATATCTACTATGATATTTATGTCATTATTTTGTTATATATTTGACATATCTATCTTTAATGCAATTTTTCGTAATGGGAAAGCAGGATATTGGTTTACTATAACATTATTTGAGTACTATATTTTATATATTACAATTACAACACTATTGAAAAATATCAAAAATAAAGTATGGTATGATATAAGTCTTTTAGCAATCGGTTTTATAACTTATTTAGCAACATTTAAACCTGAGGAAATATATCAGCTTATTGGTGCAAGCCCCTCAATTTTTTGACGCTTTGGGTTTTCCTATGTTTAAATATTTTATTTTTTTCCTTTTCGGAATTATAATTAAACGAAATTTCCAAGCGTTCAAGAACTTTATAAATAATCCATATAAAATAGGAACTATAATCTTTTTATTTTTAGTATTATCATTAATATATTTAAAAATTGGCTGTACTCCATATGCTCCTATAAATATTGCATTTTTAATTTTCGCAGGAATCGCAGGAATTATTGTAAGATTCTCCTTCTTCTATAAATACCAAGATTCTTTTACTAAAGAGACTAAAGTTGGTAGAGTACTACAATATATTGGCAAGAGGACTTTGGACATTTACCTATTACACTACTTCTTTTTACCTCGTAATTTACAAATGGTTGGTGAGTGGTTTACTGAAAACATTAACCCTACATTAGAATTTTTCGTAAGCCTAACATTAGCCGCTATGGTTATTGCTTTATGCCTTGTAGTGAGCAATATTATTAGAATTAGCCCTTTGCTTGCAAATTGGCTGTTCGGAGTCAAGAGCAAATAAATTAGGAATTATAAATAAAGTTTTTAGTTGTCGGCTTTCGCCGCACTTCGTGTAGTTGTTAGTTATAATAAATTTGAAATTGAAACTAAGTTGTTAGTTTTTAGTTTACAATCAATTGGAATTATCAATAAAACAATCATAAACACAGAGGTTTTGGAGCTATTCAAAGCCTCTGTTTATTTTGTTATTCTCAAGGATACTAAATTGAGAAATTTATATTTCATATAAATTATCAATTTCTAAGTTTTTTTATTATCTTCGCTTTTCGATAGAAGTTGTTAGTTTTTAGTTGTTAGTTTTTAGATAACAAACATTGAATCTGCTCACAATCAACAATACTCTAATAAATTTGGTATTGTATTCGCTTAATCGCAGATTTGTTTGATATGTTTTACATATATACATTTCTAATTGAATAGAGAAATTTATGACTAAGAAAACAAATATTTTGATTACTGGGGCTTACGGTTTTGTTGGCTCTAATTTATCTGCTTTTTTAAAAAAAGAGGTTGAATGCAACTTAATTGCTCTTGATATTAAACAAGGCGAAGGAGTGTATGATAGCTTTTTTTCGTGGAATGACATAGAGGATATTTGTTGGGATGAGTTAGATGCTGTTATTCACCTTGCAGGTATGGCTCACGATACTAAAAACACCACCGAAGAGAGTAAGTATTTTGAGGTTAATACCGAGCTTACCAAGAGAGTATTTGATTTGTTTTCTGCATCAAAGGCTAAAAACTTTATTTTTTTCAGTAGCGTTAAGGCAGCTACCGACAGAGTTAAAGAGGATGCTTTAAGTGAAGGCGTTGTGTGCAATCCGCAAACTCCTTACGGAAGGTCTAAACGTGCAGCAGAGGAGTATATAATTTCAAACGGAGGTTTTGATTTTTCGGAGAAAGCAGTATATATTCTTCGTCCAGCAATGATTCACGGCAAAGGCAACAAGGGTAATTTGAATTTACTTTATAAAGTGGTTAAGAAAGGTATCCCCTGGCCATTGGGTAGGTTTGATAATCTTCGTTCGTTTATGGGTATTGATAACCTTTGCTTCATAATCAAAAATTTAATTGAAAAAGATATTGAAAGTGGTATTTACAATATTGCTGACGATAAACCTCTTTCTACTAATACTTTGATTGCTTTGATTGCCAAATCGCAAGGCAAAAAGCCTGCTATTTGGGGCATTGGCAAAGGGTTGATTAAGGGATTGGCTAAGTTTGGAGACATTATTCATTTACCCCTTAACAGCGAGCGTTTGATGAAACTTACCGAGAATTTTGTTGTTGACAACAGCAAAATTAAAAAAGCATTAAATATTGAAAAAATGCCTGTTTCTTCTGAAAAAGGTATGTATAAAACTTTATTGAGTTTTAAAAACTTATAACTGAAATTTTATGACGATGGCTGGAATTGAGAATACTATGAGTTGGTGGTTGATTGCTTTAGCTATACCGGTTTTGTTTATTGCAGAGCTTGTTTACTTTAAGATTGCCGATAGATTTGATATTATTGACAAACCTAACGAACGTAGCTCTCACAAAAGCATTACTCTACGTGGTGGCGGTATTATTTTTTACATCGCCATTGTTTATTTTGCGTTGATATTTGGTTCCCATTACAAATGGTTTCTATTGGGTCTTACCTTGATTACCTTTATAAGCTTTATTGACGATGTTGTAAGTGTTAGTTCTAAAATTAGAATTTTATTCCACTTTTCGGCTATGGCCCTGATGTTTATGCAATGGGGCTTGTTTAACGGCGAATTTCCTTGGTGGTACGTGGTTATTGCTTTCATTTTTTGCACAGGCGTTATTAATGCTTATAATTTTATGGATGGCATTAATGGTATTACCGGCGGTTATTCGCTTATTGTATTGGGTGCCTTGGCATATATAAACAGTAATGTTACTTCGTTTATAATACCCGAACTTATTTATATTTCGATTGTAGGGTGTTTGGTATTTAACTTCTTTAATTTCAGAAGAAAAGCCAAATGTTTTGCAGGCGATTGCGGTTCGGTTGCCATGGCGTTTATAATATTGTTTTTGTTAGGCAAACTTATTATAGAAAGCGAAAACATAAGCTACATTATTTTACTCCTTGTTTATGGGGTTGATTCTATTCTTACCATTATTCACAGGATAATGCTTAGAGAGAATATTTTTGAGGCTCACAGAAAACACGCTTACCAAATTATGGCTAACGAATTAAAAATTCCCCATTTGGCTGTATCGCTCTCGTATATGTTATTGCAAGCACTGATTATTATTGGCTTTCTGATATGTTTTGATTATTGCTACTCATACCTTTGTATTGCCGTATTGGTTTTATGCGTAGCTTATATATTGTTTATGAAACGATATTTTTATCTGCATATTTCAAACAACAAATAGATTTAATATATTTGTACTTTAATTATGAGTAAAAACTATTTTAAACGAGCAATTCGAGGAACAAAAAATTTTATTCTGGGGAATAAAACTACAAAGTTTAACATCCTCAAAAGAATTGCTTTGAGGTTTAAACATAATCAAACTCACCCATATATCGTATTGGGTATAGATATGATGATTGTGGTCTTTTGCTGTTGTCTTATACCAATGGCAAAGGCATTGCTATTCCCTTATTACGACTTCGATTTAAATAAGTTTTTAAGCCAACTGATATTAATTTTTACTGTATATCTGATATGCTATGTTATTATTAAACCATACTTAGGAATTGTTAGATATAGCGGACATATTGATGCCATAAAATTAGTTATATCCGTTGTTATGGCAACAATAATTCTAATTACCAACAACCTGATTGTAGAATATGTTACCAACGACAGAGTATTGTCGCATAATGTTTTAATAATAGGAATGGGATTGGCTATCATCTTCTGTTCATCAACAATAAGAATTTTAGCAAAATCGCTCTACAATAAGGGTATTGAGTATGAAACAAAAATAAACAATAGAATAAGAGCCGTTATTTTAGGTACCGATACCGAATCGGTAGTTCTTGCCGGTAAATTAAAACATGAGATTAAAGGTAAATACGAGCCTGTAGCTTTTTTGTGGACTAAAGAAGAGAGATATACCAATGCCGAAATAAATGGTCTTCCTATTAAACGATTTACCCTCGAAAAGGTAGGAAAAACATTTGCTAATCTTAATGCTGATGTTCTAATTTTCGAGCCTTCGCAAATAGCTACGTTAAGAAACGGAGGTATTGATGCTTTTCTTGATGCAGATATAAAGGTCAGACAAATATCTGATAGTTTGATAAGACACAGCAAAGGCGATGCCAACATTCCAATATCATGTAATGTTCATGACATTCAAATTGAACAGCTTCTTAATAGGGATGTTATTGAGCCTGACGTTGAGAATATAAATAATTTTATTAAAAACAAGATTGTTTTAGTTACAGGTGCTGCAGGTTCGATTGGTAGCGAAATTGTAAGGCAATTGGCAAAATATAAGGCAAAGAAAATTGTTATGCTTGATAATGCCGAAACCCCTATGCATAATATTTTGCTCGAAATGCAAAACTGCGGATATGGAGATATTGCTGTGCCAGTTATGGGTGATGTTAGAAATTTATCACGCATCGAATCGGTATTTAACAAGTACAAACCCCAAGTGGTTTTTCACGCCGCAGCTTATAAACACGTTCCAATGATGGAACTTCACCCCAGCGAAGCTATCAGAACAAATGTCGGAGGCAGTAAAAACTTGGCAGATATTTCGTTAAAGTATAACGTCGAAAAATTTGTTATGGTCTCGACAGATAAGGCTGTTAATCCGACAAATGTTATGGGAGCCTCAAAACGCCTTGCCGAAATTTACGTTCAATCGTTAGCTTTATACTTAAAGAACAGAGAGGGTAATTTTACCAAATTTGTAACAACAAGATTTGGAAATGTACTCGGCAGCAATGGTTCTGTTGTTCCGCTATTTAAGGAACAGATTTCGAAAGGAGGTCCTGTAACCATTACCGACAAACAAATAATAAGATATTTTATGACTATTCCTGAAGCTTGCGAACTTGTTCTTGAAGCAGGATATATGGGAAATGGTGGCGAAATTTTTGTATTTGATATGGGACAACCTGTAAAGATATACGATCTTGCCAAACGAATGATAAAATTATCAGGACTCAAACCATACACCGATATTGATATTGTAGAGACAGGCTTACGCCCGGGAGAGAAACTTTATGAAGAGTTACTTAACGATAAAGAGATTACTGACAGCACTAAGCATAAACGTATTATGATTGGTAAAGTGCGTAAATATGATTATGATGAGGTAACTCCAAAAATTGAAAACTTAATAGATATGGCTTGGAAGTTCAATGACAAAAAAATTGTTGCCGCAATGAAAGAGATCATTCCTGAATATATAAGCCAAAATTCAAAATTTGAGACTCTTGACAAAAAGGATGGCAATTAAGAAAGTGTTTAATTTATATCGAAAACAACTTAGATTGCGAATTAGTTTAGGCTTCTAATAGTTGTTTCGAATTTTATTAAACAAATGAACTTCAAAAAAAATAGGAATATAAAAGCGATGTATAATAATAACAATATAGAGAGGCATCTTGTGATTATGGCAGGAGGTATAGGCAGTCGTTTATGGCCTATAAGTACTCCGGAATGTCCAAAGCAATTTGTGGATGTCTTAGGTGTAGGAAAGAGTCTGTTGCAAATGACAGTGGCTCGTTTTGAGGGGATTGTTCCTAAAGAAAATGTTTGGGTTATCACATCGAAAGATTATAAAGATATTGTTTATAGTCAATTACCTGATGTTCCAATGGAGAATATTCTTTTTGAACCTTTTATGCGAAACACTGCTCCCTGTATAGCTTACGCAGGATGCAAAATTCAAAAAAGATGTAAAGGCAATGCCGAAATAATTGTCTCGCCTGCAGACCATTCGGTTACAAATACCGAAAATTTCAAAGAGACGATATGCAAAGCCCTAAATTTCATAACAAAAAACGACGCTATTGTTACAATAGGAATAACTCCTTCATCACCCCACACCGGATATGGATATATTGCAGCAGATAGCAATAAAGAGGAGATTAAAAAGGTTATTTCGTTTAAAGAAAAACCTCAATATGAAGTAGCCTTGAAATATATCAGTGAAGGAAATTACTATTGGAATTCGGGTCTGTTTCTATGGAAATTATCAACACTTATTAAATCATTCAAAGATTATGCCTCTGATATAATAAACTCATTCGAGAATATTAATGAGGTATATGATACGCCTAATGAAAGTAACTATGTTTTAGAAGTATATAACAATATTCGAAAGATATCTGTCGATTATGCCATTATGGAAAAGGCAGAAAATATATATACCCTGCCCTCAGAATTCGGATGGTCTGACCTTGGCACATGGAATTCATTAAGAGACTTTCTGAAAAAAGACAATAACGGAAATGCTTCAATAGGAAATGTTTCGTTTATAAACACAAATGATTGCACTGCACATATAAAATCGAACAATAATATTGTTATTAAAGATATTAATGATACTTTTGTAATCGATACCGGAAATGGTATTGAATATTACAAACTTAACGAAGAAGGTAATTTAGACAAAATATGAGTAACGAAATAAAAAAGAAAGTTTTTGTATCGGGATGCTACGATATGCTACATAGCGGACACGTCGCATTTTTTGAAGAGGCTGCAACTTACGGCGATTTATATGTGGGTATTGGTTCGGATAAAACCATTCATGAACTTAAAGCTCGCAAAACGATAAACACAGAAGCCGAAAGATTGTATATGGTAAAATCGCTTAAAGCGGTTAAAGATGCTTGGGTTAATAGCGGTAGCGGGCTATTGGATTTCGAAAAAGAGGTTAGAGAGTTAAAACCCGACATCTTCTTCGTTAATAGCGACGGTAGTACCCCATTGAAAGCTAAATTCTGCGAGGAACTTGGTATAGAATATATTGTAAGCAAACGTGTGCCTCACGGTAATCTGCCCGTACGTTCGACAACAGCACTTCGTAAAGAGTGTAACATTCCGTATAGAATCGACCTTGCAGGTGGTTGGTTAGATCAACCTCACGTAAGCCAATTTTATCCCGGCTCGGTTTTAACAATCAGCATCGAACCCGATTATGAATTTAACGACCGAAGCGGAATGTCAACAAGTTCGAGAAAAAAAGCTATGGAATTATGGCAAACCGATATTCCTTCAGGAGATAAAGAGAAACTTGCAAAGACTCTGTTCTGTTTTGAAAATCCTCCCGGAGTAAAATATGTAAGCGGTTCGCAGGATTCGATAGGTATTGTTATGCCCGGATTAAATAAATTGGATTACAATGGCGATTTTTGGCCAACAAATATTACGCCAAATTTAGATAATGATATTTTGGATTGGCTTGAGGAGCATATATGCCTTATACCTTTATATCCTCGTAAGGCAGATTATGATGTATATGAAAACTCTTCGATAAACGAGAAGAATGCTCGCAATCTAAGTCTTGCCGCCGATAAATGTTGGGATGCTATTTTAAATAAAAATTTAAATAAATTTGGTGAGGCTGTTACTGAAAGCTTCAATGCCCAACTTAATCTCTTCCCCAATATGGCTCCCGGAGATGTATTGGAACAAATTATGAAATACAATAAAAACACCGATGTAAAGGGTTGGAAAGTAAGCGGAGCCGGCGGTGGCGGATACCTAATATTAATTTGCGAGAAACATTTAAAAGAGGCTATGTCGATAAGAATTAGAAGGGCATAAATTAGGTGTCTGATAGAATGCAAAGACAGGTTCAATTCAAGAGCCTGTCTTTTTTTCATTTTAAGAAGTTATTTTAAATTATTATCAGTATTTAATATTAGGTTCCCGATTAAATTTTGTAACTTTGCAAATCTAAAAAACAAGAAAATTCAACAAACTACACCCATTCTTTGAAGAGGGTAAAAACATAACAGATAAAAACAATGGCTAAAATAGCAGGTGCAGTAGAGGTAAACAAAGAGCGTTGCAAAGGGTGTAACCTTTGTGTAACAGCGTGTCCTGCAAATGTTTTATCTCTTCACGAAAAAGAGGTAAACGACAAAGGATATCACTACGCATATATGAAAAATCAGGACAAATGTATTGGTTGTGCAAGTTGCGGATATGTATGTCCCGACGGATGTATTACCGTATATAAGGTAAAACTTTAAACACAATCACAAAAGAGAGAGAATTTATGTCAGAAGAGATAAAACTATTAAAAGGAAATGAAGCAATAGCTCACGCTGCGATAAGATACGGTGCAGACGGCTATTTTGGATATCCCATAACTCCTCAATCGGAAATTATGGAGACACTAATGGCTTTAAAGCCTTGGGAGAGTACAGGAATGGTTGTACTACAAGCCGAAAGCGAAGTTGCCGCAATAAATATGGTATATGGCGGAGCGGGATCGGGAAAAGCTGTAATGACATCCTCTTCAAGCCCGGGTGTAAGCCTTAAACAAGAGGGTATGTCATATTTGGCAGGGACAGAACTTCCTGCATTAATTGTGAATGTGATGAGAGGAGGTCCCGGATTAGGAACAATTCAACCATCACAAGCCGATTATTTTCAAGCTGTAAAAGGAGGAGGACATGGAGATTATAAGGTTATAACTCTTGCCCCTTCAAGCGTTCAAGAGATGGCAGACTTTGTATATTTAGGCTTTGACCTTGCTTTTAAATATCGTAACCCTGCTATTATTCTTGCTGACGGAATTATAGGTCAGATGATGGAGAAGGTTATTCTTCCTCCAGTTCGTCAACGCAGAACAGAAGAAGAAATTCGCACTCAATGCCCATGGGCTCTACAAGGGAAACCAAAAGGAAGAAAGCCAAACATCCTTACTTCTCTCGAACTATCTCCTGCCGTTATGGAGGACAACAATTTAAGATTTCAAGCAAAATATCGTGAGATAGAGAAAAACGAAGTCAGATATGAGGCTATCGATTGCGATGATGCAGATTATATTATTGTTGCATTCGGTTCTCTTGCCAGAATATGTTTAAAAGCTCAAGAGATGGCTCGTGGGGAGGGTATAAAGGTTGGTATTCTTAGACCTATCACATTGTGGCCGTTCCCGTCTGATATTATAGCCGAGTATGCTAAAAAGGTAAAAGGAATTATTTCTATAGAGTTAAATGCAGGTCAAATGGTCGAAGATATTCGATTAGCCGTAAACGGAGCAATAGATGTAAAATTCTATGGACGTTTGGGTGGAATTGTTCCTACTCCTGATGAAATATTAGATGTTATAAAGAAAGAGTATATAAAATAATGGATATAAAAGATATTATAAAACCTGAAAATATTGTTTACGAGAAACCTCGTTTAATGAACGATAATCCTATGCACTACTGCCCTGGTTGCAGCCATGGTGTTGTTCATAAAATTGTGGCCGAACTCGTTGACGAAATGGGCTTAGAAGAGAAAACAATAGGTATTGCTCCTGTTGGCTGTGCTGTATTTGCATACAACTACTTGGATATTGATTGGATTGAAGCTGCTCACGGTAGAGCTCCTGCTGTTGCAACAGCCATTAAACGTTTAAATCCCGATAAATTTGTATTCACATACCAAGGAGATGGCGATTTAGCCGCAATAGGCACTGCCGAAACAATCCACGCATGCAATAGAGGTGAGAATATTGTTATTATATTTATAAACAACGGTATATATGGTATGACCGGAGGACAAATGGCTCCTACCACATTGTTGGGAATGAAGACATCGACCTGTCCTTATGGACGTACAGCTGAGTTAAACGGGTTCCCTTTGAAGATTAGCAATATATTGGCTCAACTCGACGGAACCTGCTACATTACACGCCAAAGCGTACACAATGCCGCTTCAATAAGAAAAACTAAAGCTGCCATAAAAAAAGCGATAGAAAACTCAATGGCAAGAAAAGGGACTTCTTTAGTTGAGGTTGTTTCAACATGTAATGCCGGATGGAAAATGACTCCAGACGATGCAAACAAGTGGATGGAAGAGAATATGTTTGAAAAATATCCTCTTGGAGATATTAAAAACACTGTTGATTAAGAATTTTAAAAATGAAAAAAGAGATAATAGTTGCAGGATTTGGAGGTCAAGGAATTCTTTCTTTAGGAAAGATATTGGCCCATGCCGGATTAATTGAAGGTAAAGAGGTAACTTGGATGCCCTCATACGGACCTGAGCAAAGAGGTGGAACTGCTAATGTTACAGTTATCTTAAGTGATGACCGTATCAGCTCTCCTGTATTAAATTCGTATGATGTGGTTGTAGTTTTAAACCAACCCTCTCTTGACCGATTTGAAAACGACGTAAAACCCGGAGGAACAATAATATACGATAGCTACGGAATACGACATACTCCAACCAGAAAAGATATTAATATATATCGAATAGATGCAATGGATGAGGCTATCGATATGGGTAATGCTCGAGCATTTAATATGTTGGTATTAGGAGGTATTCTAAAAGTTTGCCCCGTGGTTAATACCGAAAGTATTGTAAGCAGCCTTAAAGAATCGTTGGCAGAAAGACTTCACAAATTAATCCCAGAAAACGAAAAGGCTATTCTTCGTGGTATGGAGATTATTAAGGCAGAACAAGAAATTTAACAAGTGTAAAGTTGCTATCAAACAAAAGTTAATTTATAAAACGGGGATAGCATACAAATAAAGAAGGACAGGCTCAAAAGTCTGTCCTTCTTTATGTTATAAGAGAAGCTTCTACCCTACTTCTTATATTGTTCCATTTCGGGTAATATCTGTTTTATTGCCGCCACACGTTTTTCGTCGCTGGGGTGTGTACTCATAAACTCAGGCATTGACACGGTTCCTGTACTCATCGATTCCCAGAACGATACAGCAACTTCGGGATTGTATCCTGCCATAGTCATAAAGATAAGTCCTAATTTATCTGCTTCGTACTCTTGTTTACGAGAGAATGGAAGCATTACTCCATAATTTGCACCAAGCCCGAAGATTGTTTCACCCCAAAGTTGTGCTGTTTCCGATTTTCCCGATAAAATACCTGATAGTGTTTGAGATCCCATCGAGAGTAACATCTCTTGGCTTATTCGCTCGTTTGAGTGTTTTGCCACCGCATGTGCTATCTCATGACCTATTACTACAGCTAACTCATCAATTGATTTTGTATATGGTAATAATCCGTCATATACTACGACTTTTCCACCTGGCAAACAAAATGCATTAGCTGTACTATCGTGAGTTAAAACAAACTCCCACTCGTATCCACTAATTTGTGAAGACTGACCTTGTGATGCAAGATAATCTTCTACAGCTTTTTGAATTTTTGCTCCACACTCGGCAACTGCTTTTGCACTTACGCTATCTGTTGATGGTTGTGCTGTTGCAATATACTCATTATAACTTTGTAAGCCTAATGACAATACCTCTTGATCGCTTACTAATAGAAATTGTTTGCGATTTGTCAATGGCACTGTACTACACGCTGTAAACAATACTGCCAATAGCAGTAATAAATAGTTTGTTCTTTGCATTTTGATATATTTTAAATTATTAGTCCCAATTCTTATATGGATTTGTCATTAAATTTGAGTTATAATAACGTACATCGTCAGTTACTTCATCACCCACCCATTCGGGTAATATGTAATCTTCTGTTTCTGAGGATAGTTCTATCTCTGCTACTACCAAGCCTTCATTGTCGCCCATAAACTCGTCAATTTCCCAAATATGTCCATCTTCTGCTTTGACGGTGTATCTTTTTTTCTCTATTATAGGTTTCTTACATAAATTTTCGATTATCTCTTTAGCTTCTGTTACAGGTATCGGATACTCATATTCTAATCGAACAGAACCTCTGTTTTTGCCTTTTATTGTTAAATATCCTTTATCCTCTTTTATTCGAACTCGAACTACCCCCTCCTTGTTCGTTGTTATATACCCCTGACAGATGTATGTTTCGGTTGAATTGGATTTATAACTACTATCTTTTACCAAATATTTTCGTTCAATCTCTTTTGCCATAAGGAGAGTATCTTGTAATTTTTGTACGAAGATAATACAGATTTTTTAGATTATTAAAAAGTTGTTTAAATTTTAATGTAATTTTTTTAAGATAATTATTTCAATCGTTTTATTCAAATATTGTTTAAATAGTTAATATTTTTTGTAAAGAAATGTAAAATGGATAAAATAAAAGAAGTATAGAACAATAAGTTAGCGATATTTTTTGTACCTTTGCACTCGATTTTTTTAGAACGAATATTAATTAAAAAATGCGTAAATATTTAATAATATTATTTGCTACTATTTCGACTGTTTTATTTGCAATGCCGACTTCGGTGCAAGCGCAGACCACATACGTTTCGGGTATTGTTACCGACTCTACCACTAACGAGCCAATGCCCTATGTTACTGTTTATTTCAGAGGCACACAAACAGTTCAGATGACAGATGATGTCGGATACTTCTCTATAAAAACAAATTCTGATTCCAAAGAGTTGATTATATCTTCGGTAGGATATAAAGATTATATATTCCCTGTTACACGTGGTGAGAAGTACCAAATTTCAGCCAAATTGCAGAACGAAGAGTATGCAATGGAAGAGGTGGTTATTAAACCTAAACGTGAAAGATATAAACGCAGAGGTAATCCTGCCGTTGATTTTGTTAAGAAAGTTATTAGTGCAGGAGAAAAAAACAGTTTGGAAGAGAAGGATTTTTATACCCACGACCAATACGATAGGTTAACTCTTGCTTTTAACGACTTTAATGAGAGCAAGAAAGATAAACCTATTTTCCGTAAATTTAAATTCTTGTTTGATTATGTTGATACGTCGGAGGTTTCGGGCAAACCTATTCTTACCGTATCGATAAAAGAGCGTAACTCTAAAGTTTACTATAAAAAAGATGGCAATACCAAAAAGCAATATATCGAGGCTATCAGACGTATGGGTATTGACGATATGCTCAACCAAGAGAGTATGCAACAATTCTATGATGAGCTTTTTAAAGAGGTTAATATTTATGACAACCAAATTAATTTGATGCTTACACGATTTGTAAGCCCATTATCAAATATTGCTCCTTCGTTCTATAAGTTTTATTTGTTAGATACGTTGGTTGTAAATGGAGATAGTTGCGTAGATTTAGGTTTTGCTCCCCATAATTCGGAATCGAATGGTTTTGTCGGACACCTTTTTGTTACTCTTGACTCAACATACTTTGTAAAGAAGGTTGATATGAACGTTCCAAAAGATATTAATCTTAACTACGTTCAAAGTATGAAGATTAAACAGGAGTTTAATCGTAATGAGGACGGATTACGCATAAAGAAACTTGATGACGCAATGGTGGAGATGAAACTGATGCCAGGTATTCAGGGATTGCATGTGCGACGATTAATCGGATACGACAACTATCGCTTTGAAGCTCCTGACGATATGTCTATTTTTGACAGAGAGGGTGCGGTTATTGAAGATGAATATGCATTGATGCAACCTAACCAATATTGGGATGATAACCGTATGATTCCTATAAAGAAAAAAGAGAACTCGGTTGATAAAATTTTGGCTCAACTTCGTGAGAATAAAGCATTCTATTGGTCTGAAAAAATTCTTACCAGCTTGGTTTCGGGATATGTTCCCACCTCAAAAAACAGCAAATTCGATTTAGGTCCTTTAAATACCACTATTAGCGGTAACACAGTTGAAGGTGCCCGTTTGAGAATTGGAGGTATGACTACCCCGAATTTACATAAACGCATATTCCTTGATGGTTACGTTGCTTTTGGTACAAGAGATAAGAAATTTAAATACAAAGCCGATTTTATATACTCTTTCATAGACAAAAAGGAACATTATAGAGAGTACCCAATCCACCAAATACGTTTAACTCACAAGTATGATATTAATCAACTTGGTCAACAATATAAGTTTACAAACAAAGACAACGTATTCTTGGCCCTAAAACGTATGAAAGATGTTCGTTCGACCTATTTAAGAACATCGGAAATTGAGTATATGAGAGAGCATAACCACGGTTTATCTTACAATATTGGTTTTGCATATAAAACCGAAGAGGCTACTCAATGGATGGAGTTTATTGATGGATATGGCAACTCTTTCAGAAAATACAATCAGGCCGACTTCAACTTTAAGATAAGATATGCCCACAAAGAGAAGTTTTATCAAACAAAAGGTCAACGTTATCCTATAAATAAAACCTCTCCTATCATATTGCTTAACCACGGTATGGGTTGGAAAGGATTCTTAGGTAGCCACTATAACTATCAACGTACCGATATTAATATGCAAAAAGCCTTTTGGTTCTCAACATACGGACACTTAAATGCTGTTCTTAAGTTCTCGAAGGTTTGGACTAAAACTCCATATACTGCATTGATTATTCCGGACGCAAACTTAACATATACTATTCAACCCCAATCGTTTGCCGTACTAAATCCTGTTGAATTTATATTCGACAACTATGCAGCGTGGGATCTTGAATATTATGCAAATGGTATTATATTCAACCATATACCATACATAAAATATTTAAAGATTAGAGAGGTTGTTTCATTTAAAGGTTTCTTCGGTTATCTGTCAGATAAAAACAATCCTGAAAAGGATCCCTCTTTGTGGCGTTTCCCCGATGTTAACCAAAATGCTCACTGGAAACCAAAACTTCCATATATGGAGGTTGGTGTAGGATTGGACAACATCTTAAGCATTTTAAGAATTGAGTACGTATTCCGTGTAACTTACCGAGATTTACCAAATATCAAAAAAGGTGGTGTTCGCATTGAGCTTCACTTCTCATTCTAAAGATAAAATGATTGTAGCAAAAGAGAAAAGAGAAAACAATATTGCCGAATATCTGCTTTATATGTGGCAGGTTGAGGACATAATCAGAGCATGTAATTTTGACATTGCTCTGATTAATGCTAATATAGTGGAACAATATGATGTTGCTCCCGATGTAAAAAGCAAAATCAGTGAGTGGTATGAGAACCTGATTGAGATGATGAGAAATGAAGGTAAATTAGAAAAGGGACATTTGCAAATAAACACAAATGTTATTATTAAGCTAAACGACCTTCATTCTGAACTTTTGGCTTCTCAAAAGATGTCTCTATACACTGCGGTATTTTACAAAGCCCTACCCTATATAAACGAAATTAAAAACAAACAAGGCAATACAAAGTGTAACGACATTGAAACTGCATTCAATTCGCTATATGGTTTGTTATTATTGCGTTTATCAAAGAGAGAAGTTTCGGATGAAACTATTGCAGCAACCAAAACAATTACACAATTTTTATCGCAACTTGCCGAACTATATAAAAAAGAGAAAGCCGGAGAATTAGAATTATAGAGGATATGGCAAAACTTTTAATTACAGGAGCAAACGGTCAGCTTGGTAATGAAATGCGTTGCATTGCCCAAAACGACAAATTCAATTCGTACATCTTTACCGATGTTGCAAAATTGGATATTACCGATTTTAATGCAGTATGCAACTTTGCCGAACTCAGCAAACCAGACATTATTATAAATTGTGCCGCATATACATCCGTTGACAAAGCCGAAGAAGAGATTGAACTATGTTCAAGAATAAACTGCTTGGCTGTTGAGAATATTGCAAAAGCCGCTAAAAATGTTGGAGCAAAGGTTATCCACATATCGACAGATTATGTGTATAGCGGAGATGCACAAATGCCATATTCCGAAGAGGATGAGACCAATCCTAAATCGGTTTATGGTACGACAAAACTCGAAGGAGAGATGAGATTGTTGAATATTTTACCCGAAGAGAGTATTGTTATACGAACATCGTGGTTATACTCCTCTTTTGGCAAAAACTTCGTAAAAACTATGATTTTGCTTGGAAACGAGCGTGATAGTTTAAACGTTGTTTGCGACCAACGTGGAACTCCAACATACGCAAGAGATTTAGCAAAAGCAATTATAACCATTGTTGAAACAAGAGACTTTGTTGCCGGGGTATATAACTTCTCGAACGAAGGAGAATGCTCGTGGTATGATTTTGCTTGTGAGATTCATAAATTGGCGGGAATTGATTGTTTGGTTAAACCTATTGCAACAAATGAGTATCCGACAAAAGCTGCACGCCCTGCATATAGTGTTTTGGATAAAACAAAAATTAAAAACATTTATAGGATAGATATCCCCGAATGGAGAGAAAGTTTAAAAGAGTGTATAAGATTATTAAACAATAATATATAGTTAATTTATTTATGAGTACCCTTACACAGGAGATAGAGAGAAGAAGGACATTTGCCATCATAAGCCACCCCGACGCAGGTAAAACCACATTAACTGAAAAGTTACTATTGTTTGGTGGTGCTATTCATATTGCCGGTGCAGTTAAATCGAACAAAATTAAAAAAACTGCTACATCAGACTGGATGGAGATTGAGAAACAACGTGGTATATCGGTTGCGACTTCGGTTATGGGATTTGAATACAATAACCACAAAATCAATATTCTTGATACACCGGGACACCAAGACTTTGCCGAGGATACTTATCGTACCCTTACTGCTGTTGACAGCGTTATTATTGTTGTCGATGTTGCAAAGGGTGTAGAGATGCAGACTCGTAAACTTATGGAGGTTTGCCGTATGCGAAAGACCCCTGTTATCATATTCGTAAATAAGTTAGACCGAGAAGGTCGTGATCCATTCGAAATTCTCGATGAGTTGGAGAGCGAACTTAAAATTGCCGTACGTCCTTTAAGTTGGCCTATCAACATTGGGCAAAGATTTAAAGGTGTATATAACATATATGAGAAAAACTTAAACCTTTACACTCCAAGCAAACAAGTTGTTACAGAGAGTGTTGAGTTTACAGATATAAACAATCCTGAACTTGAAAATTATATCGGAGAAAACGATGCTGAACGTTTAAGAAACGATCTTGAACTTATCTCGGGCGTATATCCCGACTTTGACAAGGAAGACTATCTTAAAGGAGAACTTGCTCCTGTATTCTTTGGTTCGGCTCTTAATAACTTTGGTGTTAAAGAGTTATTGGATTGCTTTATTGATATTGCCCCCTCGCCTCGTCCAATTAACGCTATTGAACGTGAGGTTAAACCCGAAGAGGAGGCTTTTACAGGATTTGTATTCAAAATTCACGCCAATATGGACCCTAACCACCGCAGTTATATCGCCTTTGTTAAGGTTTGTTCGGGTAAATTCGTACGTAACGAAAACTACAAACACGTTCGTCACGGAAAGATGATGCGTTTCTCAAGCCCCACAGCCTTTATGGCTCAAAAGAAATCGGTGTTAGACGAGGCATATCCCGGAGATATTGTTGGTTTACCCGATACAGGAAACTTCAAGATTGGAGACACCCTTACAGCCGGAGAAGAGTTACACTTTAAAGGATTGCCAAGCTTCTCACCTGAGATGTTTAAATACATCGAAAACAGCGATCCTATGAAGGCAAAACAATTGAATAAAGGCATCGACCAACTTATGGACGAAGGTGTTGCTCAATCGTTTGTAAATCAATACAACAACCGCAAGATTATTGGTACTGTAGGACAACTTCAATTTGAGGTTATTCAATATCGCTTATTACACGAGTACGGTGCTCAATGCAAATGGGAACCAATCTCACTATATAAGGCTTGTTGGATTGAAAGCGACGACAAAGCAGAATTGGAGAACTTCAAAAAACGTAAATACCAATATATGGCAAAAGATAAAGAAGACAGAGATGTATTCCTTGCCGATTCGGCTTACGTTTTGCAAATGGCGCAAAGCGACTTCCCCAAAATTAAATTCCACTTCACTTCGGAATTTTAATATAGTTGATAGTTTTAACTACTTATCATAAAATAATACCCAAGCTACGACGTAACTTGGGTATTATTCTAATGGTATTTTAGAAGACTCTCAAAGTCTAACACATTTTTATAGAATTAGAAGTATTCAATTCCTAATTTCTCATTTAATAAACCTAACAATTACCTTAAAGTGCCCTCGAAGACTCTTGTTGTACCAATGGGATAGACTGCTCCAACCATTGATAGATTACGTGTTCCTCTATCCATATTTATATATAGGTCTGCTCTGTTAGAGTTACGTTCTAATGTGAGAGTTGCCGTTCCATTTAGAATTGTTCCGTTCAGACGTAGCGAATATGTGATATTACCATGACGATCGGCTTCTACATCTTCTATTTTAATAAGCCCTGTTGTGGTTATACCTCCCATATTATTGGGTCCTCCGCCAAAGCCTGATGAGGTTTGAAATGTATATTTGTCTCCCTCAACCATTAAAAAGTTTAAATTTGAAGGTACATTCACCATCGGTCCTCCACTAACATTTACCGATACGGCATTAAATACCCACTCTCCCCTCTCCATGGCATCTCTTGATACCAAACCTGCAATGGAATCTTTTTGTGCTTCTAATGCTCGTTTTGCAGCCTTTTGCTCTTTTTTAGAAACTCCTTGATCTTTTGCTTCAATAGGTAATGTTAATGCAAATGCAAATATTGCTATTATTATAGATATACGTTTCATATGATATTATTTTTTCGCTAAGATATTACTATTTTTTTCTTTCTAAGAGAATAAACGTTTTTTAACTCGTTTTGTTTTAAACAATAAATCGGTCATAAAAATAAAAGCTGTCCTCTAAGAACAGCTTTTATAGGCATTATTAGTCTAACTTGAGTACCGCAAGGAATGCTTTTTGTGGCACCTCAACTGTACCGATTTGTTTCATACGTTTCTTTCCTTTCTTTTGTTTTTCAAGCAACTTACGTTTACGGCTGATATCTCCTCCGTAACATTTTGCGGTAACGTCTTTACGTACTGCTTTTACGGTTTCTCGTGCTATGATTTTTGCACCTATAGCAGCTTGTATCGCAACATCGAATTGCTGACGTGGTATCAACTCCTTCAACTTTTCGCACATACGACGACCGAATGGCTCGGCATTGTCGAAGTGTGTAAGCGTTGATAGTGCATCGACGGTCTCTCCATTTAACAATATATCCAATTTTACAAGTTTCGATTCACGGAAATCGTGTATATGGTAGTCGAACGATGCGTATCCTTTTGATATACTCTTCAACTTATCGTAGAAGTCGATTACTATCTCGCCCAAAGGCAGGTCGTAAATCAACTCTATACGATTTCCCGAGATATATTCCTGTTTAATCAACTCTCCACGTTTTCCTAAACATAGCGTCATAATAGGACCTATGTAATCAGTTGTAGTGATTATAGATGCTCTAATGAATGGCTCTTCAATATGGTCGATTAGGGTTGGTTCGGGCAATCCCGATGGATTGTGCACCTCCATCATATTTCCCTTTTTATCATAGACCTTATATGATACGTTGGGAACAGTGGTAATAACATCCATATCAAACTCTCTATCCAAACGCTCTTGGATAATCTCCATATGCAACAAGCCCAAGAAGCCGCAACGAAAACCAAATCCTAATGCCACTGATGATTCGGGTTGGAATGTTAGTGAAGCATCGTTCAGTTGCAACTTTTCGAGCGAAGCACGTAAATCTTCAAAATCTTGAGGATCTATAGGATATACTCCTGCAAACACCATAGGTTTTACCTCCTCAAATCCCGCTATGGCTTTGTCGCAAGGTCGGGCTATGTGGGTAATGGTATCTCCTACTTTTACCTCTTTCGAAGTTTTAATTCCAGATATAATATAACCTACATCGCCAGCCGACAACTCTTTTTTAGGAACCATATCGAGTTTTAGTGTTCCTATCTCGTCAGCCTCATACTCTTTGCCTGTTGCTACGAACTTCACTTTATCGTTGGTACGGATTGTTCCGTTAACTATTTTAAAGTATGCTATAATTCCTCGGAAGGGATTAAATACCGAATCGAATATCAAACATTGCAACGGAGCTTCGGCATCTCCTTTTGGAGCAGGAACTCGTTCAACTATTGCATCCAATACTTCAAGTACACCCTCTCCTGTTTTACCACTTGCTCGCAACACATCCTCGGGTTTACATCCAAGTAGTGATACTATTTGATCCTCAACCTCCTCGGGTTGTGCACTTGGCAAATCAATTTTGTTTAATACGGGAATTATCTCCAAATCATTGTCTATTGCCATATAGAGGTTTGATATGGTTTGTGCCTGTATTCCTTGTGAGGCATCAACAATCAATAACGCTCCTTCACATGCAGCAATAGAACGTGATACTTCGTATGAGAAATCGACGTGTCCCGGAGTGTCGATAAGGTTTAACTTATATGTCTCTCCCCCCTTTTTATACTCCATTTGTATTGCGTGGCTTTTAATTGTAATACCTCGCTCACGCTCCAAATCCATATCATCGAGAACCTGATTTTGCAAATCTTTTCCGGATACGGTATTTGTGTATTCCAATAAACGGTCGGCAAGTGTACTCTTGCCATGGTCGATATGGGCAATTATACAAAAATTGCGAATATTCTTCATCTAATATAGTTATTGCATTATAATACTTTTGCAAAGGTAGTACAAACTCAGCAAATATGCAAAGCAATCATTTTTCTTGAAAGATATTTTAAGCAAAACAGATAGTCAAAAACTTATAACATTTGTAATTTATTTTGTATCTTCGCAAAGTTAAACACGTTTGAAATATGACTAAATATATTGGTGCACACGTATCGGCATCGGGCGGAGTCGAAAATGCTCCTCTTAATGCCCACAATATAGGAGCTACAGCATTTGCATTGTTTACAAAAAATCAACGTCAATGGCTATCGGCTCCACTATCGGAAAAGAGTATCGCTCTATTCAAAGAGAGATGCTTGGAATATGGGTATTCGGCAGATGCTATTTTACCCCACGACAGCTATTTGATTAATTTAGGCAATCCGAATAAAGAGGCTTTGGAAAAATCGAGAACCTCATTTAACGATGAGATGCTTCGATGCAGTCAGTTGGGTTTAAAATTGTTGAACTTCCACCCAGGAAGTACATTAAAAGAGATTTCCATCGATGAGTGTATAGCTCTTATAGCCGAAAGCATAAATATTGCACTCGACAAAACCGAAGGTGTTACAGCTGTTATCGAAAATACTGCAGGGCAGGGTTCGAACATAGGTTTCGAGTTTGAGCATCTCGCAGCCATTATCGATAAGGTTGAGGATAAAAACCGTGTTGGTGTATGTATTGATACTTGCCACGCTGTTGCAGCAGGTTATGACCTGATTTCTGCCGAAGGATATGAAAAGAGCTTTAACGATTTTGAGAGAATTGTTGGGTTTAAATATTTGAGAGGAATGCACCTAAACGACGCAAAAAAAGGTATCGGTTCTCGTGTTGACCGACACGACTCATTAGGTATGGGTGTTATCGGTAAGGAGCTGTTCGCTCGAATTATGAGAGATGAACGAATGAATAATATTCCTCTTATACTCGAAACTCCGAACGAAGATATTTGGGCTGAAGAGATTGCATGGCTTAAAAATGAAGCTGAAAAATAATTTTTACTATTGAAAAATGAAAGACAAACAAAATATTTTAGATCGTCGTTATATGAAAATGGCGGAGATATGGGCAGAAAACTCATATTGTAAACGACGTAAGGTTGGAGCTTTAATTGTAAAAGATAAAATGATTATCTCTGATGGGTTTAATGGCACTCCTTCGGGATTTGAAAACATTTGCGAAGATGAAACAGGTCATACAAAATCGTATGTTCTTCATGCCGAAGCCAATGCCATAACCAAAGTTTCAAGAACCAACAACAGTAGCGAGGGGGCAACTCTATATGTTACCGCATCTCCTTGTATTGAGTGTGCCAAACTTATTATTCAAGCAGGTATTAAGCGTGTAGTATTTTTAGAGTACTACAGACTAAGCGAAGGTCTTGACCTTTTAAAAAGAGCCGGTGTTGAGATTTGCTACATTGGCGACGAAAAAATTGAAGAATAGTTTTTGAATTTTTATGAAACGCAGTTTTAAAATTATCTATCCTATATTGCTTGCCATAGCCATAGTTCTTGGCATTTTTATTGGACGGATTTATAACAATTCATCATTATCTATTATTTCCCAAATGGATTATAATAAAATTGATGGTTTGATGTATCTTATAAATAATCAATATGTCGATTCGGTAAGCATCGATTCTCTTACCGAAAAGGTAATGCCCAAGATTATTGGAGAACTCGACCCACACTCTTCATATATTCCTGCCTCGGATTTAGAGATGGTAAATAACGACCTTGATGGTTCGTTTAGCGGAATTGGTGTACAATTCAGCATTTTAAATGATACTATTATGGTTGTTGACGTTATTTCGGGAGGACCTTCGGAAAGAGCCGGAATGATGGCCGGTGATAGGATTATTGCTG
The DNA here is from genome assembly GCA_017559955.1 of Bacteroidales bacterium. GTDB lineage: Bacteria > Bacteroidota > Bacteroidia > Bacteroidales > G3-4614 > Caccoplasma_A. Next base: position 28,620 of record JAFYPQ010000019.1, on the reverse strand, counting down.
TAAACGATACTGCATTTACAGGCGAAGGTATTACCAATGAGCGAGTAATGAAGCATCTGAGAGGTCCAAAGAATAGTGAAGTGAAACTTACCATTGCTCGTCCTCTATCTGATACTCCTATCGACATTGTTGTAACCAGAGGTGATATTCCTGTAAATAGTGTCGACGTAGCTTTTAGAGCAAACGAGGAGATTGGATATATTAAAATCAGCAAATTCGGGAAAAACACATATAGCGAATTTTTAAACGCATTGGCTCAATTAACCATTGAAGGCTCTTCTAAATTTATTATCGACCTAAGAGGAAATTCCGGAGGTTATATGGAGTCGGCAATAAATATGGTTAATGAATTCCTTCCGGCAGGTTACATGATTGTATATACCAAGGGTAACGCCTCTCCTTTAAATGAGATATACTCTAACGGAATAGGTTCGTTCCAGAATAACCAAATAGTTGTTTTGGTTGATGAGTGGTCGGCATCGGCAAGCGAAATTTTTGCAGGAGCCATTCAGGATAACGATAGGGGTTTGATTATTGGAAGACGTTCGTTTGGAAAAGGCCTTGTTCAACAACAAATTCCGTTTAATGATGGGTCGGCAATTCGTCTTACCATTGCAAGATATTATACACCTTCGGGACGCTCAATACAAAAAGAGTACAAAATGGGCGATACAGAAAACTATGAAAAAGATTTAATGAACAGATTTGAGCATGGAGAGTTTGACTCGAAAGACAGCATCCATGTTAACGACTCGATAAAATACAAAACCATATACGGCAGAACCGTTTATGGCGGCGGAGGTATTATGCCTGATGTATTCGTTCCAAGAGATACATCATATTATAGTCCGTATCTCACTCAGATTGTCAATAATGGAATTATTTATCAATTTGCATTTAAATATTCCGACGAGAATAGAGATATATTATCGAAGTTCAAATCGGCAAAAAGTTTGGTGGTATATTTAAAAGAGAAAAACATATTGGATGAGTTTGTTAAATTTGCCACAAGCAAAGGAATTAAGGCTCGACCTGTTTATATAAATATTTCTCGCAAAGAAATTCTAAATAGTTTATACGCCAATATAACTCGTAATATATTAGGAGATAAGGCATTCTACCCTATTGTTTTAATGAATGACGAAACATTCCTAAAAGCTGTTGAAATTCTAAACGAGAATAAAGGCTTTCCTTTAAGCGAAGCAAATTCAAATGAATAAACCAAATATTAGGAAAGAGGTCAAAAAGATAAAACTTGAAATTCCACAAAGGGATAGAGAGGTTACGGCTATTGAGGTTATGACAAAAATAGAATCACTACCTCAATTTCAGGAAGCTGAAAATATTTTACTATATAATGCACTTCCCGACGAACTTCCCACTGCATGTATGTTGGAAAGATGGGACAATTTTAAAACCCTTTTCTTACCTGTTGTAGAAGGAGAAAACCTAATTATAAAAAGATACGATAAAGAGAATGTAAAAATTGGTGCTTTTGGAATAACCGAGCCTTTAGGAGATGAGATAGATAGTAAGATTATAGATTTTATAATTGTTCCGGGTGTAGCATTTGACCGCAACCGTAACAGACTTGGCAGGGGCAAAGGATACTACGACAGATTATTGGCTGACAGCAATGCGTACTTTGTAGGTGTTGGCTACGACCTTCAGGTTTTAGAGCATATTCCTACAGAAGAGCACGATATAAAAATGAATTGTATAATAACAGAAAGAGAGATACTATGAAAAAGTTTTTTTTATTGATTACAGCAACACTACTTTCTTCAATTATGGTGGCTCAACAATTAAATACGCTACCAATCGATGAGAATGTTAAGTATGGTGTTTTGGAAAATGGTTTAACCTATATTCTTCGTCATAATGGCGAGAGTAAAAACCGTGCTAACTTTTATATAGCACAAAAGGTTGGTTCTGTTCTCGAAGAGGATAACCAAAGAGGTTTGGCTCACTTCTTGGAGCATATGGCATTTAACGGAAGCGAGCACTTCCCCGGTAAATCAATGATTAATTATTTAGAGAAAAACGGTGTTAAGTTTGGTAATGACCTTAATGCATATACATCGTTCGATCAAACAGTTTATAATATAGATAATGTCCCCACAGATAGAGAGAATATTGTTGACTCGTGTTTGTATATATTGTACGATTGGTCGGCTGCTATTTCGTTGGAACACGAGGAGATTGACAACGAACGTGGCGTAATTCTTGAAGAGTGGAGAACAAGAAATACAGCTCCATTGCGTTTGTACGAGGCTACTGCAAAAGTTTTGTTTAAAGGCACAAAATATCCTAATAGAATGCCTATCGGAACCATGGAGGTAGTTCAAAACTTCTCATATGATACTTTAAAAGATTATTACAAGAAATGGTATCGTCCCGATCTTCAAGGAATTATAATTGTAGGAGATATCGACGTTGAGGCAGTAGAGGCTAAAATTAAAGAGATATGGGCAAATAGGAAGTTAGACGAAAACAGAGCTGAGAGAGTTTGGCAATCAATACCCGATAACGAAACTCCTCTTGTATCAATTGCAACAGATAAAGAGACTAACCGTACAGAGGTTTCGATATACAGCAAACACAAATTGCTCGACCGCAACATTAAAGCTACAATGCTTGGTGTTGAAGATGTATATATTAAATCAGTAGTAGGCTATGTATTCTCTCAACGTCTTACAGAAATATGCCAAAAACCCGGAGTATCAATATTGGATGCAAGATGTGTTGATGGCAAAATGTTAGCCGATAAAGATGCGTTTATGGTTGATGCAGTTGCAAAAGAGGGCGAAAGTTTCGAAGCTATAAAACTTCTTGCAACAGAGATTGAGCGTTTCCAACGCTACGGAATTACAGAGGGCGAATATGACCGTGCAAAAGCAAACATTATTTCGATGTTTGAAAGGGAGTATAACGAAAGAGATAAAGTTCAAAACAGCAAATATGTTAAAGAGTATTTGAATTTCTTCTTGAATGGCGGCTCTATTATGGGTATCGAAAAAGATTTTGAAGCTATAAAGAGCGTTGCTTCTAAGATTTCGGCAGACGACATCAATAATTATATAAAAACAATCATTACCGACAAAAACAGAGTCGTAATTGTTGAAGGTATCGAAAAAGAGGGTATCAAATATCCGACAGAAGAGGAAGTTCTTGCAGCAATCAACGATATTGACAATGCCACAATCGAACCCTACAAAGACGATATGAGTGGAAAAGAGTTAATATCTAAAGAGATTATTCCCGGTAAAGTTGTTAAAGAGAGTGTTGATAAAAAACTTGGTACTAAAACCTGGACTCTATCAAATGGTGCCAAAGTTGTTCTTAAAAACACAAACTACAAGAAAGACCAAATAATGGTTAACGGTGTCAGCAAAGGTGGTGCATATCTATACGACAATGATATTAACGATGTTTATAACACATTACTTTTTGAAGATATAATAAGTCTAAGTAAAGTAGGAGGCTTTACTAAAAACGAAATCGGTAAACTATTAGCAGGTAAAAGAGCTAATGCTTCGCTCGGTTTAGGAAACAAGTCGGAGAGTGTAAGAGGTGTAAGTTCGGTAAAAGATATTGAGACTTTCTTACAAATGATATACCTTTTAATGACAGATATATCGAAAGACGATGAAGCTTATTCGGCTTGGATGGATGCTGCAAAAGAGGGATTAAAAAATAAAGATGCTAATCCTAAAAATGCGGTTGCCGACTCGCTTACAATTGCAATATATAAAGGAAATCCCAGACGAATGTCGATTGACGTAGAGGATTTGAACCGAGTAAGCTACGACAGAATAATTGAGATTTGGGAAGAGCGATACAGTAACGCCGGCGATTTCACATTCAATTTTGTTGGAAACATTGATGAGGATGTTATTAAACCTTTGATTGAAAAATATATTGCATCACTCCCCTCTTCTAAAAAACGTGAGAAGTTTGCCGACGACAAATATGGTATGCGACACGAAGAGTATATTAACCGATTTGAACGTCCAATGGAGAACATCGTTGGTACTGTTAATGGAGGTTTTATTGGCAAGACAAAATGCTCAACAAAAAATATGATGATGCTAAGTATCTTTGAGCAAGTTATGGATATGGTATATACTGCAACAATCAGAGAAGAGGAAGGCGGAACATACGGTGTCGGAACAAAAGCATCGATAAGCATACAAAACGAGTGGTTCTTCCGATTTGGGTTCGATACTAACGTTGAGAGTATGGACCGTTTGAAAGAGCGTGCAATAAAAGAGATGTTTAACGTTGTAAACCATGGAGTTGAGCAAGAGAAATTTGACAGAGTTAAAAAATATATGCTTAAAAAGGCCAATGACGATGTTAAACGTAACAGCTTCTGGGTAACTCAACTTAACGAGAAAGCAGTTTACGGTACTTGCGATATACTTACATACATCGATATAATTGAGGATATTACAATAGATGATGTCAATAAATTTATCAAGAAGATTTTCAAGAAAGCTGATAAATTTGAGGTATTAATGGTTGGTACAAAAAAATAGCCTGTCAAATAAACAAGTATGAACGACAGTACATTTTTGTATATTGTTGAGATTATTGGAACTTTTGCCTTTGCAATAAGTGGAATAAGAATGGCTGCCCGAAAGAGGTTCGACCTCTTTGGGGCATACGTCGTTGGTTTGGTTACAGCAATTGGTGGCGGAACACTTCGTGATCTGCTGTTGGATGTAACACCCTTCTGGATGAGCGACTCGATATACCTTATAGTTACCGCCTCGGCACTGCTTTTAGTTATAATTCTCAGAAAAAATATACTACGCTTTGAGAATACATTCTTTATATTCGATACCATCGGTTTGGCACTATTTGTTGTGGTGGGTATTCAAAAATCGATTATGCTTGGATTTCCTTTTTGGGTAGCAATTATAATGGGTACGCTTACTGGTGCATTTGGCGGTATTTTAAGAGATATTCTTGTAAACGAAGAGACTCTTATATTCAGAAAAGACATATATGCATCTGCCTGCATATTTGGAGGTATTGTTTATTGGATATCGTTCAGATGCGGTGTTAACGATATTGTTACCCAAGTTCTTGCGGCAGGAGGCGTTATAATTACCCGCATTATGGCTGTACACTTTAAATGGACTCTGCCAACTCTTAAAAGCGAAGAGGATTTATAAGAACAGATGGCTATGAAAGTTTGTATTGCAGAGAAACCAAGTGTTGCCAAGGAGATTGCTTCGATTATTGGAGCAAACACAAAACGTGATGGTTATTTCGAGGGAAATGGATATTGCGTTACATGGACTTTTGGACATCTCTGTACACTTAAAGAGCCTCACGAATATACTCCCGAATGGAAGAGCTGGAAGATTAATTCTCTTCCTATGATTCCTCCCAAATTTGGGATTAAGCTTATTAGCGACAAAGGAGTTGAAAAGCAATTTGCAATTATCGAAAAACTAATCCAATCGGCAGATGCTGTTATAAATTGTGGTGATGCAGGACAAGAGGGAGAACTTATTCAACGCTGGGTTATGCAAAAAGCAGGTTGCAAATGTAAGGTTGAGAGGTTATGGATTTCGTCGCTCACCGAAGAGTCAATAAAAGAGGGATTCAACTCTCTTAAACCGCAAGAAGAGTTTGATAAATTATACGAAGCGGGGCTTACTCGTGCCATAGGAGATTGGCTTCTTGGAATAAACGCCACTCGGCTTTATACCGTTAAATACGGACAAAACAGACAAGTATTGTCGGTTGGAAGGGTACAAACCCCTACTCTTGCTCTTATTGTTAATCGTCAGTTAGAGATTGAAAACTTTATTCCCACTCCCTATTGGGAGTTGAAGACCGTTTACAGAGATACTGTATTCTCGGCAGCCAAAGGAAAATATGATACTAAGGAGAAGGGAGAAGAGGCTTTAAATGCAATCGTAGGGAAAGAGTTTGTTGTTACCGATATATCAAAGAAACAGGGTAAGGATGCTCCACCTCGATTATTCGACCTTACATCGTTACAAGTTGAGTGTAACAAAAAATTCGGGTTTTCGGCTGATGAAACCCTAAAGATTATACAAGGATTATACGAGAAGAAGTTTACCACTTATCCTCGTGTTGACACCACATTCCTAAGTGATGATATATACCCAAAAGTTCCGAATATTATGAGTGCTTTGGGTAAAAGCAATATATATTCGACATATATTGGCAAACTAAATGTAAACAAATTACCGAAATCGAAAAAGGTTTTCGATAACTCAAAAGTTACCGATCACCATGCTATTATTCCCACGAATGTAGTTCCTGTAAATTTATCGGATAACGAGAGAAAGGTATATGATATAATTGTAAGAAGATTTATTGCTGCCTTCTTCCCCGACTGTAAATACTCTACAACAACGGTTCTTGGTGAGAGTAACAGCGTAGAGTTTAAGACAACGGGTAAAGAGATATTGGAACAGGGATGGCGAGAACTTTTCGATAAGACAAAAGCCGACGATGAAAACACAAAAGAGGAGGATGAAGAGAAAATACTTCCCACTTTTGAAAAAGGAGAAACGGGAGAACACACTCCTGCCCTCTCGGAAAAGATGACACAGCCACCCAAGCCTTACACCGAAGCAACACTGTTAAGGGCAATGGAGACTGCCGGTAAATTTGTTGACAGCGATGAGCTTCGTGATGCACTAAAGGAGAATGGTATTGGTCGCCCGTCAACCAGAGCCGCCATTATTGAGACTCTCTATAAACGCAATTATATTAAAAAAGAGAGAAAGAGCTTGTTTGCAACGCCAACGGGCATCGAACTTATTGCAACCATAGATGAAGAGCTTTTAAAATCGGCCGAACTTACCGGACAATGGGAAAACAAACTCCGTAAAATTGAGAAACGAGAATACACAGGAAAAGATTTCTTAGATGAGCTTAAAGAGATGGTAATAAATATTGTAACAAATGTACGAAATGCTGGTTACAAAAAAATTACCATTGAAGAGATAACAGAGGTTAAGAAACCCGACAGCAAACCAAAAACAAAAAGGGAGAAACCATTGGAGAAAGCACCCAAACCTGCAAAAGAGAAAAAAGAAAAAGCAAAAGAGGTTAAATGTCCAGTATGTGGTAAAGGTGTTTTGATTAAAGGCAGGAGTGCATATGGTTGTAGCGAATGGAAAAACAGTTGCAGTTTTACAATTCCATTTTCGGTTTGCCCTGCCGACGCCAATATTGAAGTTTTAGCTAAAATTGTAAACGAAAACAGAAATGAGTAACGGAGAAGAGTTGTTTCCTTTGGTAGATGAAGAGGGAAATATAATTGGTAAGGCAACAAGGAGTTTTTGCCACGGAGGGAGCAAACCTCTACACCCCGTTGTGCATCTTCACATTCTTAACGACAGAGGTGAGATTTATCTTCAAAAACGCTCAATGAAAAAGGATATTCAACCAGGCAAGTGGGACACTGCCGTTGGGGGGCATATTGATTTTGGCGAAGAGGTTGTAGTGGCTTTAAAACGTGAGGCTCGTGAGGAATTGGGCATTACAGATTTCGAGTATTCCCTCGTTACAAAATATCTGTTTGAATCGGAGATAGAGAAAGAACTTATCAATTGTTTTAAAACTCGTTACGACGGAATTATTACTCCAGATTTAAATGAGGTTGATGAAGGCAAATTTTGGAGTTTTGATGAAATAATGAATAATATTGGCAAGGGTGTTTTTACTCCCAATTTTGAGAGTGAGTTTTTAAAGATACGAGAGTTGCTGTGATAATAAGCAACTCTTTTTTATTTATATTTTTGATTGGACTTATTAGACCAATTAGTCTAATTGTAACAAAACTGATAACTATATAACCCTCTTTGCTATCTCGCTTACTTTTTTTATTGGTGTCCTATTTCGGACACAGCATGCTGTGTCCCTACTTTTTTACAAAGTAAAGTTAATTTTTTCAAACAAACAATAGAGCCTAATTAGGAGGGCAAATTACTGATTTATAACTATTTAGTGGCTGTTTTTTTTACAAGAGAGATAGGCAATTAAGATGAATAAACTATCAACTAAAAACTAACAACTGATAGCTGACAACTAACAACTGACATCTTTATTCGCTATAATTATTTAGTGTTGCTTTGAGGGTTGATATTATCTCTTCTCTGAAAGATTTGGGTTGCAGAACCTCTACCGATGCTCCCATTGAGAGTATCTCTTGCTTGAAGTCGAACGATGATCGTAGGGTGTATTGAAAGGTTGTGAAGCTTTCGCAATCGAACAATTGCTTTTGCGAATGGTGCAATGGCAATGTTTTTATATAGTTGTTTTGTGGAGATTTTACCTTTAAAATTATATTTTCAACAGCCTTGTTTTCTACTATTATTCCAAAACTGTTTTTAAAGTATTCTTCGGGAGAGAAATCTGATGGGTATTCAAATTCTTGCTTTAAGGCTTCGGCTTTTGTCATTCTGTCGAGGGCATATATTCGCAACTTTTTGTAATCGTTATTATAGCCTATTATATACCAGCGTTGCTTGAATATGCGTATGAAATATGGTAAGAGTGTTACTATATGCTCTTCGTCCTCGGTAAAGGCTTGATAGGTAAACTGCAATACTCTGTTGTCTCGCATTGCCTCTATTATGGTTGTAAGATGTATCTCTCCCGAGGGATTTTCCTCCAACATTATTCTGTCGTGCAGTTTCTGCTGTTCGTTTATTATATTACCTACGGCAAAAGAGTTTAAGAGCCAAAAGCGGACTTTATCGTTTGAGAGTGTATCTATGTCCTCGATATAGTACTCGTTTGTTGTGCGGTCGCACTCTATATTTATATCGAAAAACTCTTGTATCTTTTCACGATGGTTATGAAATGTTCGTCTGGGAAGTGGATTTCCATCTGAGAGATCGGTGTGTATCCAACTTTTATTTATCTCTTTTAATGACATACGTTTATTGCGGTAAAGAGTGTTTACCAACCATACATATTTATTAAAGAGATTTTGTGCCATTGTTTATTGTTTTATTACTGCTTGCTCCATTTCTACCCATAGGTTGTCATCGGATGGGACTGGAGCTGTTACTGATATTTGTTTTTTAGATACGGGATGTATGAACTCTATCGAGCGTGCGTGCAACGATATTCCTCCGTTTGCATTCGAACGCTCTGCTCCGTATTTTAAGTCTCCTTTTATTGGGCATCCGATTTTTGCCAACTGACAACGTATTTGATGATGACGCCCTGTTTTTAGATTTACATGTAACAAATGATAGTTGACGCTTTTTGCCAATAGAGTGTATGATAATTCTGCCTCTTTGGCTCCATTTTTGGGTTTGTCGTATGCTACACTTTTATTGAGTTTTTCGTTGCGGTAGATGTAGTGTTTGAGGGTTTGACTCTCAAATGGTGGTTCGTTTTTTACTATTGCCCAATATGTTTTTTTTACCTCACCGACTCTAAATATTTCGTTTAATCGAGATAGTGCTTTACTTGTTTTAGCAAAAACCACTACGCCACTTACAGGGCGATCTAAGCGATGCGTTACACCAACAAATACATTTCCTGGCTTAGCATACTTCTCCTTAATCCACTCTTTTACAATCTCGCTGAGTGGTTTATCGCCTGTTTTATCTCCCTGTACTATTTCGGAGCAACTTTTATTGACAATTATTATGTGATTATCTTCGTATAGTACTTCCACCTTAATCTTTGTTTTATTTGCAAATATCCCCCTATGATAAGGGGGATATTTACTCTATTTTTAGTTTTTATGTTTATTACATGTTCATACCTCCACAGCAATGTATTACTTGTCCTGATACGTATGACGATAGATCAGATGCAAGGAATGTACATACGTTTGCTACATCTTCGGGAGTTCCTCCACGACGTAGAGGTATTTGTTTTGCCCATGCCTCTTTTACATCATCAGGTAATACAGCTGTCATCTCGGTTATGATAAAGCCGGGTGCTACACAGTTTGCTCTAACGCCACGTGGGCCCATCTCTTTTGCAATCGATTTTGCTAAACCTATCATTCCTGCTTTTGATGCCGAATAGTTGCATTGTCCTGCGTTTCCACTAACTCCTACTACCGATGACATATTAATAATGCTGCCTCCACGTTGCTTCATCATTATTGGAGATACTGCGTGAATAAAGTTGAATGCAGATTTAAGGTTGATATTCAATACCATATCCCATTGCTCCTCGGTCATACGCAACATTAGTGTATCACGGGTAATTCCTGCATTATTTACAAGAATATCTATTCTTCCGAAGTCGGCCATTATTGCTTCCACTACGCTGTGTGTGTCGGCAAAGTTTGCAGCATTTGATGCGTATCCTTTTGCTTTTACTCCGTATGCTGCAATCTCCTCTTCGGTTTTTTGCATATTCTCATCGTATTTCAAATCGGTAAATGCAATGTTTGCTCCTTCTTGTGCAAATTTAAGTGCTACTGCTTTTCCAATTCCTCTTGCTGCTCCTGTTATTATAGCAACTTTTCCTTCTAATAGTTTCATAATATGTTTTGTATTAGTGATTTTCGGGGTATATATATTTTTCAGGGACTTTTCCTTTTGCTCTTACTGCATTTAGTATCAAAGCTATTGCTGCTGCCCTTATCTCTTCTCTTCCGGGCGACATTCTTTGGAAGTGATTACGAATGTATGGTGCGTCAAATCCACGTAGTGCATAGTGTATCAGTATGGCTGTTGCCCTGATATTTTCTACTTCAAATGCTCCGTTATCGACACCTTCCTGCAAAATTGAACGTAGAAGTGCTATCTCTTGCTGTCCTATATCTTTCCAAGCATGTTCCAAACTCCATACGTCTCTAAAAAATTCTGTGCGTAATGTTCCATTACGGAGTACTATCTCTTTTATGAGTTCGAGTCTGTGAAATATATAATATGCAAGTTTTTCTTCAGGGGGTAGGTCTTGATTTACGATTGATTTCAATCGCTCTATCAATTGCATAATTTCAGTTTCAACTACTGCCCAATATATATCTTCCTTGCTCTTAAAGTGCGTATATAATGTTCGACGTACTTTACCTGCAGCAACGGCTATATCGTTCATAGTTGTTGCCTCAACTCCAGATTTTATAAAGAGTTGACGTGCTACCTCAATTAGTTTTTTTCGTGTTTTCTCTCCCCTCATATTTGTTTTTAATTCTAATTGCGAAGATATACCAAATTAAACTAAATGCCAAATGATTGATAATTAAATTTCAGATTATGAGAATCTGTTTTGAATTTTATTGAACAAGTTAATTCGTTGTTACAAAGAATAGTTTCGTCCTCTTTGAGGCTCTTTTCGGCATCTATCCATTTCGGAGATTTGAAAATAGCCCGCTATTACCTGCTTCTCCAAAATGAATATCTGCTCGAAAACAGTCTTCAAATAGTCTCGAAATAAAATTAAAACAGATTCTGAATTATTGTGTGTCAATTTCTATTTCATTTGTGTTACTATATCGCATATGATTGCTATATCGTTCTCTGATACTCCGAGTTTTATAAGTGTGGCGTAATCTCGTTCGATTGCTTCGCTGAAAAATGATTTGTCGCCGTCTTTTAATTCGATACTCTTTTTATAATTTTCGCACGCCTCTTTTACTCTTTTTTGTACCAAATGTATATGCCCCATATTTAAATAGTCGGCCGATTTTGGTGAGCGTGAGAATATTTTATCGTAAAAGGTTTCTGCTTGTTGAAGTTTGCCTAATACCAACGAACACCACGCTATGGGTCGCCACGTTTTGGGTGAGCCTTCCGATATAAAATCGACTTTATAGAAGTGTTTTAAAGCCTCCTCATATTTTCGGTTCATCATTAGGCAATAGCCTATTTGGAATTCTATTGTTAAACTATCGGGCTTTATTCTTAATGCATCTTGGTAATGTTCTAACGCTTTTGATATATTGCCTGCTGCTCGGTAACATAGTGCCAAATGGTGCATTGTCCAGAAATCTTCCGAAATGTTATCGGCTTTGCCATACTCTTCTATTGCTCCCTCATAATCTTTAAGCATCTGCTTGCAATATCCTAATTTTTGGTATAGTATTGCATCGCTTGAGTTTCGGGTTATTAATATATCAAAGTATTTTTGTGCAAAATAATAGTACTCTTTTTTCAAATAAAATTCACCTAACAAACGTAATGTATTCTCTTCATCAAAGACAGGCATTAATGCTTCTACTTCGATTAGATTTATATGTTGGTCGAATATATTGGGCAACTTGTATTTTGAAAGCGTAAACAATCGGTACAAATCTTGTATGTATAGTGTTGATATGCTTTTTGACATTCCTCCTGCTTTATCGATATTGTCGCCAAACATTTCATTTATATCAACATCGTCGGGTATATCTTTTATGAGTTTATTCCGCTGCTCCTTCATTTGTGTAACGGTGAGTGCCAACGAATATCGATCGGAACTACACATAAACATCGATTTTTTAAGCAACTCCCCAAGCTTTGCCTCTTTTTTTATTGAGGTGTATATCTCACTGTTCTCTGAGGTATAAGGTCTTAACCAATTTGTTATTTTATTAAAAAATGGATAGCCCTTTAATGATGAGAATGTTGACATTAATACATCAGAGCCCTCAACTTGCAGTTCGTTAAGTTCTTGTAATTTCTTTACCAATCCCGACTTTTCTATCTTTTTCTCCCAATCGGGATTTCTATCTAACATTAGTGCCAAATCCTCGTCCGATAAATCTTCGAAAGATATTTTACTTTGTAATTCGGGATTTAATTTTATCAGCTCGGGCATTATTTCGTGGGTAAAGATGTGCGATATTTTTTCGGTATCCATCGAGCGAATGAATTGAAAAAATTGATGCTGTACATCTCTGCAAAAACGATAATCGTCGGAGAAGAGATTTATTCTCTTTTTTATTCTTTCTGATGCATTTACTCTCGTACGGTGAATATATGAGAGTATTAATGCTCCGCATAATGCCCTCTGCTTTACCTCCTCGCTTTCGCTTGTGGCATATGTGTCGTAAAGGGTTAATATAGCCTCTTCGGAATAGAAATATATTGTTGATAGTGTAAGTGCCGACACTACGAGCGATGTTGTTACTTCGCCAAACTCTTTTACGTTTAATAGCTGCTTTATTATTTTATCTTCTTTCGCAATGAGATTAAAAGATGATGATATTATGGCAAAGAGCTCCTCTTGAAAGTTTTCGATATTCTTTAATGAGGCTACAAGCAACTCTTCTTCAACCTCTGCTTCTTTTAATAATTTGTATTTTTTCTGCTCCTCTTTTAATAATTCGACACATTCTCGTATAGACATTCCGCCTTTTAATTTGTAATATCGTCGCTTATCGTATATATAGTCTGATACTTCATATAATAATAAATCATCAAACAAATTATCGACAATTTCGTACAACGACTCTATTAAATCGGCATATAATTTATCTCGTTGTAAATCATCAACTCCCTGCAACATATATTGCGTCATATACGAATATGTTGTTTTTTGTGCCTCAAATTTAGGGTCGAGGTAAGGTGATGTTCCAAAACTCAACAACTCTTCGAGTTGTTTAAAAACTTCAAATAATCTTCGTTCTTCGATATTCTTGCGAATTCTGGTTCGGTCGGCTATTATTTCTTCTACTATCATTATTGTATGTGTTTATTTTATGAAGTTCAAATATTGTGCCAAATATTGAAATTTTTATTTTTTATCTCACGTCTTTTCAAAGGAAGATTTAATTTCATATTGAATTATCAGTTAAGTCTCTAACAACTGAAAGCAGATATTACTCATAATAAAAAACCCTCCCCGAAAGTTTTTATATCACTTTCAGGGAAGGTTAATGTATGGTTATAACTTTTGTTTGTTAGTTCTGCTGCTATTCTTTTTCGGCTTCTTGTATCTCTAAATTTTTTAATTTGTAATAGTTTAGTATTTCAGATACACCATATAGTAATGCCGCAACTCCGATAATTATTAGTAATACATTGGGGATGTTTGCATAGTTTACTATTGTTATTACTCCTACTGCAAGAATTATAAGAGGTACTATTATTAAGTAATAGTTTTTTGTTTGCTTACAATAGTTATATACTCCTACTACTTGCAATACGCCTGCCAAGAATAATATTATTCCGAATAAGAGTGTAAAGAGATTTATAAATTTATCGGGAAATAATACCATTATTATTCCAAGTATCGCCATAGCTCCGCCGAGAATAATGGTCATAATTTGTCGCTTATCATAACCTTTTTTCTTTTCTAAGAGCATAGCCATTAGTGTTATTACCGATGGGATTATTAATAATACTCCTACTATTGTTACTAACACCTCTTTTACTTTCTCGGGCCAAATTACAAGTACCGCTCCCAATACAAGAGCTATTACACTTCGTATAAGTGTTGACGAGGGAGAATAAATCAGTTTCATATTAGTTGGTTTTTATTTATATATTCTTGATGTTGTTTATATACTATTTTTTATTCGAAAGTTTAATGTATAATCCGTATGCTAATACTACTACAAAGCATATGATTGGTATATAGAATGATGAACGAACTGATGCTTGAGCAACTAAGTCCTCAGTAACTGAGTATGTTGATGGTAGGAGTGAGTTTAACCATCCGTTATCGATAAACATTCCCATAATGGGAGTTATTACTGCTCCTCCAAGAATTGCCATAATCAATCCTGCTGCTCCAAGTTTTACCTCATCACCCATTCCGTATAGAGCAATTCCGTATATTGTTGGGAACATTAACGACATACAACCTGAGACTGCAACCAAGAACCATATTGAAACTGTTGATGGTAAATATATTGTTCCTAAACATGCCAATATTCCTGCCAAAGCAAAAACCGATAGCATTACTGCCGGATTAATTTTATCTCGTAAGGCTGTCATTATTGCTGTTGAAATCCAACGACACACTATAAACAATATTATTGAATATAGGTAATATTGTGCTGCGTCTGCTTCAGCTACTCCAAACACTGTCATAGCATATTTTACAGTCCATGTCCATACGGTTATTTGTAATCCTACATAAAAGAATTGTGCTATTACTCCTAAATAGTAGCGTGGGAGTTTTATTAGTTTTTTGAATGATGATGCTATATTCAAATCGCCACCATCGGCTTTATTTTCGGGACGACGGAAATTATAGAAGAACAACCATATTACTAATGCTATCAAAACCAATCCTACGTATGGGACACACACCCAAATCAATTCGTTGTTTTGTATTGCGTTTAACGCATCGGGCTCCATTACCACACGATCATCGTAAGTTGCAGGATTCAGATTGGCAAGAATCAAATATTTTGCCAAGAAGATTCCTGTTAAAGAGCCTAGTGGATTGAATGCTTGTGCAAGGTTAAGACGTTGAATTGATGTCTCTTTTGCTCCAAGTGATAACACATATGGGTTACATGTTGTTTCCAATACTGATAATCCACATGCCAACACGAATATTGACACCAAGAACATATCATAACTTTGAATTATAGCTGATGGTATGTAACCTAATGCTCCTACCATATAGAGTCCTAATCCTAATAACACTCCTACACGGTATGAATACTTTTTGATTATTATTGCAGCAGGTATTGCCAACACTGCGTATGCCCCATAAAAGGCTATTTGAACAAATGATGAATCGACTGCCGACATCATAAATATTTTACCGAATGCCGGAACCAAGTTGTCGGTCATATTATTCAACAAACCCCATAACACGAAACATGATACCAACATTATAAATGGCACCAATACCGGTTTATCTATTACATTTATTTTTTCTTTTGTCATAATATTCATAGTTTGTTTATGGCATATAGGTTTTTAATTCCATTCCTTTGCCTTTTAATATTAAAGGTTTCTCTTTCGACAACTCTCCTGCGGCTTCGGCTTGTACTTTTATATTACCAATGGCTGTTGCCTCCACCGGACCTGCAACTACTTTACAACCTGTTTTCTCTGCGGTAAGTTTGTTCAACAATCCGTTTTGAGAGCCTCCTCCTACAATGTAAATTGTTTTAATAGTACGTCCGACCGATTTTTCTAACTCTTGTTTTACTTTTGCGTACTCAGTTGCCAACGATTGACATACCAAACGCATATAGTCTCCTTGAGTTTGTGGCACAGCCTGATTTGTTTCAACGCAATAGATATCTATTGCCTCTTTCATACTGCGTGGTGCTGTAAATCGGCTGTCGGTTACTAGTATTACACTTTGGCAAGTTGATTGCTCACCCTCTATTACCATACGTGAATAATCGCAATCAAGACCTTGAGTTGTCCACTCTTTTACAAGCGACTGCAACAGCCATAGTCCTGTTATGTTTTTAAGTAAACGGATGTCACCCGAAACTGCTCCTTCGTTTGTAAAGTCGGATGCCAATACTTCGGGGGTTTGAAGTGGTGTTGGTGTTACCATTCCCATTAGCGACCACGTTCCCGAACTGATGAAAGCCCACTCGTCATCTTGGGCTGTAATGGCTGCAAGTGCCGAAGCTGTGTCGTGCGACCCAACTGCAACAACAGAAGCATTGCCGCCTAACTCCTCTTGCATTGCCGGGGTTAATTCTCCTATTTTTGTTCCCGGATATACAACCTCTTGCATCAACTCTTTTGGTAAAGACAATGTCTCAAATATGGTGTCGTCCCACTTACGAGAAAGAGAATTGAGCATTTGAGATGTTGATGATATGGTGTATTCGTTTAAAGCTTTGCCTGTTAAGAAATAGGCAAACAGGTCGGGCATAAAAAGCAGTTTATCGGCACTCTTTAATGCTTCATCGCCCTCTAATACTGCACTATATAGTTGGAATACAGTATTCAACTCCATAAATTGATTTCCTGCCAATGAAAAGAATTTCTCTTTGGATAGTTTTTCAAATGCTTTTTCCAAAATTCCTTGCGTGCGAGAATCACGATAACATACAGGATTTGAAATTAATCGTCCGTTTTTATCAAGTAAACCATAATCCACTCCCCAAGTATCGATACCTATACTTTTGATTTGTGAACCATATTTTGCAAACGCTTTTTTTATACCGGTCTTAATCTCTTCGTAAAGCGACAAGAAATCCCAATAGAGTCTTCCTCCCAAATTTATTTGACGGTTGGGGAAACGGTGTATCTCATCAAGGGTCAACTCTCCATTATCAATTGAACCGACAATAACTCGTCCGCTTCCTGCTCCAAAATCGGCAGCTATATAGTACATATTATATAAAAAATAAGTGAGTGAGGAGATATGTCTCCCCTCACTCCAAATTAAGGTTAGTATTAATCTGTAATTTTACCTAAAACGTATTTGTCAAGGTCTTTAATCTCCTCTTCGGTAAGCACTGTATAATCCATTCCAGATTGAACAATTATACGACACGCCATTTCGAAGAACATTGCTTTTTCGAATGCAGAGTTGAAATCTTTTCCACACACTACTTGTCCGTGATTTGTCAACAAACATGAGTCGTGATCTTTTAACGCCTCAACTACTGCCTGTGCCAATTCGGGCGAACCGGGGCGATAGTATGGTATTACGGGTATCTCTTTTCCAACATGGCAAGGAACCTCGGCTGTTACGTTGAAGTTTGTCGGTTTGTTTTTCATACAAGCAACTGTTGTCGCATACTCTGATTGAAAGTGCAACACTACATTTGCATCGGGGCGGTTACGTAATACGCCTAAGTGAAAACCGTTCTCCATTGATGGTTTTACTCCGTTTACTGTTGTTCCATCCTCTAAATTCAATACAGCAATTTTCTCTTTTTGGATTGTCGGCAACCATGATCCTGTTCCTGAAATCATTACTTTGTCGCCTATTCTCCATGACATATTACCGCTACTGCATAGCATCAAATGCTCGTTTCCTGCTCGGTGTGCTGCTTTTATAAACTCTTGATATAGAGCTTCCATTATATTATTATCCATTATAGTATCTTCTTATAAAGTTCTTTAATTGTTGCTTCGTCGATATCACGAGGATTGCCCGGAGTACAAACGTCAGCTATTGCTGATGCTGCCAATGCGTCGATATCGTTTTCAGTTATACCCAATTCGGTAAGTGTTTGTGGAATTCCAACTTTGATTGATAGTGCTTTTACAGCCTCTACTGCTGCATCTGCTGCCTCATCGACACTCATTCCGTCTTTGTATACTTTCATTGCTTTTGCAATCTCTACATATTTCTCTTTTGCTGCAGGTTTGTTATACTCCATTATAGTTGGCAACAACACTGCATTTGCAACTCCGTGAGGTATATCAAAGATTGCTCCCATTGGGTGTGCCATTCCGTGAACTACTCCAAGCCCTACGTTTGAGAATGCCATTCCTGCTACGTATTGTCCGAGAGCCATTGCCTCTCGTGCTTTTGCATTTGTTGGTTCTTCAACTGCTATGGGTAGATATTCTGCTATCATCTCAATAGCTTTTATCTCGAACATATCGCTCAACTCCCATGCTCCTTTTGTTATCAATCCCTCTATGGCGTGAGTTAGTGCATCCATTCCTGTTGCCGCTGTCAATCCTTTTGGTAGAGAGTACATCAACTCTGCGTCGATTACAGCAACAACGGGTATGTCGTTAGGATCGACACATACCATTTTCTTTTTATTCTCCTCGTCGGTGATAACGTAGTTGATTGTTACCTCAGCTGCTGTTCCTGCTGTTGTTGGTACAGCGATAATGGGCACTGAACGTTTTTTTGTTGGTGCTACTCCCTCTAACGATACTACGTCTGAGAATTCGGGATTGTTGGTTATTATACCTATTGCTTTGGCTGTATCAATTGACGAGCCTCCTCCTATTGCCAAGATAAAATCGGCTCCTGATTCGGCATAAGCTTTCAATCCGCTTTTTACATTCGCAACTGTTGGGTTTGGTTTCACCTCATCGAATATAACAAAAGGTACTCCTGCTTTATCTAACACCTCAGAAACTTTTGCTACTACACCGAATTTTACCAAACTGCTGTCGGTTACAATTAAAGCCTTGTTTAATCCTTTACGTGCTACCTCTTCGGCGATAGCCTCACGAGAACCTGCTCCGAAATATGCTGTTTCGTTTAAAACAAATCTTCTTGTCATGATTATATTTTTTATTGGGAGTGTGTCAAAAATTTTTGACACACTCTATTTTTATTATTTATACATTGGTCCGTATGCCGCACAAGCACGATAGTCTTGTCCCTCTTTATCCATTCCAAATGCATTCCAAGCAGATGGACGGAAAATTTTATCCTCAGGAACATTGTGCATTGCTACAGGTATGCGAAGCATTGAACATAGTGTTATAAGATCGGCTCCGATATGTCCGTAAGAGATTGCTCCATGGTTAGCACCCCAATTGTTCATAACATCGTATGCTGTTTTGAATACTCCCTCTCCTGTGCAACGTGGTGCAAACCAAGTACAAGGCCAAGTGTAGTCGGTACGTTTCCATAGAATGTCCGAAACCTCGTTAGGAAGTTTTACGGTCCAACCCTCTGCAATTTGAATTGTGGGTCCAAGACCTTTTGCAAGATTCAAACGAATCATAGTTACAGGCATTTGCTCTTCGGTGATGAAACGAGACGAGTAACCTCCTCCTCGGAAATATCCAAGGTCGGCAGGGTTCCATGTTGTGGCATTCAAGATTGCCTCTTGATCCTCTTCGGTTACATTCCACCACTCTTTCATGATAGGATTACCTTGCTCATCTTTTGCCAAACCGCAAGCATCAAGACAAGCGGCTCCTGAATTGATTAGGTGGATAATTCCATCTGAATCTTTTGCTTTGCCCTCAACATCGTATCCTGTTGCTTTTTTAATAGCCTCAGGACTCCAATATGTACGAACATCGGCAAATATTTGTGCACGGTTGGTAAGAAGTTTCATGAACAACATTCCTATTCCGTTCAATACGTCGTTCTCTGTTGCCAAGATGTATGGCTCACGAGCTCCCTCCCAGTCAAATGATGTATTCAAAAGAGCCTCAGGGAAGTCGCAGTTTGGATAGAAGTCGGTCCATTGACGTTGTCCTTGGAATCCTGCAGCAATTGCATTGTGTCCAACTTTCTCCTCTTCGCAACCTTCAGGAAGATTCTCGTTTCCGTTCATAAGGTCTTTGATGATTACCATCATCTTAACTACAAACTCCCAGACTGCATCTTTCTCTTAACGAGTTTTTTGTAAGTTTGCGGGGTTTTTATCAAATCCCTCTTTACATTTTGCTTTTGTCCAAGCAAGAGCTTTTTCATACTCCTCTTTATTGTAGATGCCACGCTCCATACGGCGGATTACCTCTACCTCATCTACACTCTCTACTCGCATTCCAAGGTACTCTTCAATAAATTCGGGGTCGATGATTGAACCTCCGATACCCATACAGATTGAACCTATTTGCAAATATGATTTACCACGCATCGATGCCGCAGCTACTGCCGCACGACCAAAGCGTAATAGTTTCTCTTTAACATCAGCAGGAATTTCTGTATCATCGGCATTTTGAACATCGTGTCCGTAAATACCAAATGCGGGACGTCCTTTTTGAGTGTGTGTTGCCAAAACCGATGCCAAATATACGGCTCCCGGACGCTCAGTTCCGTTAAATCCCCAAACTCCTTTAATTGTCAACGGATCCATATCCATTGTCTCAGCACCATAGCACCAGCAAGGTGTTACAGTAAGTGTTATTTCAACTCCTGCCTTTTTGAATTTTTCGGCACAAGCAGCTGCCTCTCCTACTCGTCCTATTGTAGTATCAGCTATTACAACTTTTACAGGTTCTCCGTTGCTGTAACGCAAATTTTCTTCAAACAATTTTGCGGCAGATTTTGCCATATTCATTGTTTGCTCTTCAAGAGACTCTCTTACTTTAAGTTCTCCTCTACGTCCGTCAATAGTGGGGCGTATGCCAATTACAGGATAATCTCCTACTAATCTGTTCTTTGCCATAGGTTAATATTTTGTAGTTAATGTTTTCGCTTTATATGGGCAGATTACTGCCTCAATAATCAATGTAAAATTAATACAGAGTTTAGAAAAAAGCAATCTTTTTTTGGCAAAAAAGTTGTATCTTCGCAATATAAATAATATTGAGATGACAAACATTTTTTTAAGGGTGTGGGCTTTTATACTGTTTGCCCTTATTTTTATAGTTGAAACTAATGCCCAAAACCCTAAAAACGAGATACGTGCAATATGGCTTACGACCAACTACGGATTGGATTGGCCAAAAAATCAAGCTACAAATTGGGAGGGTGCCGAAAAACAGAAGGCCGACCTATGCAAAATATTGGATATGGTGAAAGATTTGAATATGAACACCGTATTTTTTCAAGCAAGATTAAGAAGCGATGTTTTATATGAGTCGGAGATTGAACCATACAATGCCGTTATGACTGGCAGCCGAGGCAAGAGACCTCTTTTCGACCCGCTTCATTTTGCAATTGAAGAGTGTCATAAAAGAGGACTTCAATGCCATGCTTGGGTAGTGTGTATGAATATTGGCAGCGATAAGGCAATAAAGATGCAGGGCAATAAATCACTACCTAAACTTCGTCCCGATATTTGCACAAAATATAAAGGAGAGTGGTATTTAAATCCCGGAGAGCCTGAGACCGCATTTTACCTAATTGACATTGTTAGCGAAATAGTAAAGAAGTATAATGTTGATGGTATTCATTTAGATTATATAAGATACCCCGACAGAGCTCACGATTTCCCCGACGCTAATACTTTTAAGAAGTATGCTAAGAGTGGCGAGAGCCTTAAAGATTGGAGAATAAAGAATATAAACAATATTGTATATTCTATATATGATGCGGTTAAGAAACTTAACCCAAAAGTAATGGTAAGCAGTGCCGTGTTGGGTAAACGAGACAACCACCGATACTACTCTTCGATGGGTTGGAGCGGAATGGAAGCTACCTACCAAGATGTGGCTGCGTGGCTCAAAGCCGGCAAACAAGATTTTGTTGCCCCTATGATGTACTACCCCGACAAATCGTTTTATCCCTTTGTTATGGATTGGGTTAAAAACAGCAACGGCTACCCTATTGTTGCCGGACTCGGCGTTTATCGTTTGGCTAAGAGCGACGGAAATTGGAGTATGAGAGATTTTATGCCTCAAATTTACATTAGCAGAGAGATGGGAATTGCAGGCAGTTCGTTTTACCGAACAAAACAACTCGAAGAGAATATAAAGAATATTTCAACAGCTCTTAAAACAGATGCATACAACACTCCGGCTCTATTTCCCCCTCTTAAAAACCACAAGAAAGGATGCGAAGCCACTCCTTATAATTTGGAGATAACCTATGCTAATGATGGTTGCAAAACCATCACTTGGAATTGTGACGGCGATGCCAAATATTACACAATATACGCATCAACAACTTACCCTGTTAATACTCGTTTAGCAGAAAACATAATTGAGGCTCGTTACTTTAAAAACTCATTTAAGCACAACGAAAAAGGTCTTTATTATGCCATTACGGCAACAAACGATTATTATCACGAAAGCGAAGCAGTACAACAATCTCAACCTCCTCTTAATTTTTTCGAAGGAGAAAAGATTGTTATTCCACAAGATAGAGTAAATTTGTGCAAAAGTGTGAGTATTACATCGCCAACCTCTGATTGTGTTTTTTACAGAGAGGGACAAGAGGTGGGAAATATTCCTTCTCTTAAAAAGGGTATATACTCACTAAAGATTACTTACAGCGACTTTATTGCTATTTATCCGCTAATTATTAACTAACATATACTAATTATGAAACCATTAAAGTTTGAAGACATTCTTAAACCCGTTATTTGGGGAGGAAACGAAATTTGTAAGTTCAAAGACGTTAATCCTAAATTAGAGGGTATTGGCGAAAGTTGGGAAATTTCGCAAGTTGAGGGTAATGTATCGGTTGTTGCCGAAGGCGAATACAAAGGTTCTACTCTAACCGAGGTTATGGATAAAGAGGGTGTTGCTCTTTTGGGAAAACACGTTGTTGAGCGTTTTGGAAAAGATTTTCCTTTGCTAATAAAATTCATCGACGCAAGAGATTTTCTTTCTATACAAGTTCACCCTGACGACACACTTGCAAAAGAGCGTCATAACTCATTCGGTAAAACCGAAATGTGGTATGTCATATCAGCCGTAGAGGGTGCAGGATTGTACTCAGGATTCTCTCAAGAGATAACTCCCGAAGAGTATGTTGAACGCATCGAAAACAATACAATTACAGATGTCCTTCAATTCCACGAAGTGAAGAGTGGCGATGTATTCTTCTTACCCGCAGGACGTGTTCACGCTATTGGTAAAGGAATTTTTATCGCAGAAATTCAACAAAACTCAAACATCACATATCGTATTTACGACTACAATCGTAAAGATAAAAACGGTAACGGCAGAGAACTTCATACCGAACTTGCAAAAGATGCAATAGATTACAAACTATACAGCGACCTTAAAACAGAATATACTCCCAAAGTTAACGAAGGAGTTAAACTTGCAGAGTGCCAATATTTCTCAACAAGCGTTTTGGATATCGACGGTGAGGTTACATACAAATTGGCAGACCGTGATTCATTCTCTATTTTTATCTGCATGGGTGGAAACGCTACATTGACAGATAACGAGGGTAATGTTACAGAGATGAAACAAGGAGAAACTATTCTTGTTCCTGCAACAACCGAAGAGGTTAAGATTGAGGGTAACGCAAAACTTTTGGAGTGCTTTATTCCTTAATTGTAGTTGTTAGTTAGCCATTAGTCTAATTAGTCATATTAGGCTAATTGGTTTAAAATACGAACAAAGGGTTGCTCTCGAGAGCAACCCTTTGTTTATTGTATTTACCTTTTATTTATCTGAAGAAATATTGCGGACACAACAAGTTTCATCGCTACTCTGCTAACAACTAAAAACTAACAACTTTCAACCCTCTTCCCTTTTATTTTATAAACGCAACCAGCAAAAAGGATAAGGCTAACAAGTGCCATCCAAATTGTTCCATTATCAACGGTACCTACCTTTTCGTACTCATCTGTAGTGAGGTTTATGTTTAGCATATAGGCTGCAACTACCGCCATACTGTTATTTAAGAAGTGTGCATATATTGGCAACCATATTGAGCGTGACCAAATTAAAAGATAGCCAAAGAATGCACCTAATAACATACGTGGAAAGAATCCGAAAAACTGGAGGTGTATTGCACTGAATAGAATTGCTGTTACCCATATTGCAATGTGTGGATTACTCCATTTTTCAGATATAAGTTTTTGTATTATGCCTCTGAAAGTCAACTCCTCTCCCACTCCTGTTAAGGCTCCAACCAACAGCACTGTTGTTATTAATGAGCCTATGGTATTTATTGAGAGAAGTTTTTTTGTTGCCTCCATTGCAGAATCTTCGTTTGCCCGCATCCACTCCTCTATGCTCGACATAAACTCAGGTAAGTGCATACCCTCATTCCACGACACTATCAGATTTAATGCAGGTGTCATTACAACCATTGCTATTGTTACCCATACTATCTGTTTTAGTGTTGGCAATGTTGTAAGACTTAAGTATTTAAATGGTTGTGTTGTTATTAGCCTCGCAGTTATAAGTGGCGATGCCACAAAAAGCACAAATCCTTGAATGGCTAACATTATCATCATTTGTGGTCGCTCGGGCAAAGCTAATAGCTTTGAAGCTATTGTTATCATAGCCGAAGCTACTATGAACATTACAGCCTCAACCAAAAGGAAGGTTAACAACTTTGTTTTAAAGTTTGTTGCAAAGATATTGTATTTCATTTTATGATTGTTTCGATTATTTGTATTGCCAAATATATAAGTGTAAATAATAATTGATTGCGTGCCGTCAATCCGATATAGGCATTAAGCGATGTACCCTCAGTTTTTATTAGTCCTTTCCAAGTTTTAAAGTGAAAGAGTAAAAATAGCAAGGCAAAGGCAACTCCTATATATGTTGTACAGAGTAGTGCTGTTGCCAAGATTCCGTTTAAGAGATATGTTACTATGGCAAATTTACGACCAAGTATTACTACCGATGTGCGTTTACCGTCTTCTCTATCGGTGTAGTAATCACGATAGTTGTTTACCAAGAGTATATTGGATGAGAGCAATCCCATTGCCGCAGCTCCTAAAAGCACAGGTAGCTCTATGGTTTGTGTTTGTAACCAATAGGTTGTCGTTACGGGTACCAATCCAAAGAATATAAATACGGTAACTTCGCCCAATCCGTGATATGACAATGGATATGGTCCTGCCGAATATGCAAGAGCAAAGAGTATTATTATTACTCCTAAGAGTAATAATTTCCATCCGCCCACAGGTAGCAACATACAGCCCAATATGGCTGCTATGGTTAAGGTCAGTATGGTTGCCAGTAGCATTGTTCGAGGTTTTATGTCGCCCGATGCCACTGCTCTGCGTGGACCTACCCGATTGGGCTTGTCGCTTCCATTTTTATAATCAAAGTAGTCGTTAGCAAAATTTGATGCAATTTGTGCCGCCAAGGCAAATAGCATACATATTATAAAAACCGTCCAATTAACTTTTCCCTCCTGCCAAGCATAAGTGGTTGCCAATATTACGGGTGCTATAGAGGTTGGCAGAGTGCGGGGACGTGCCGCAGATATCCATTTATTTATCATCTTTTCTTTTTTCGAGGTTTAATTTTTGCAGGAACATCGAGATTAAAACACTCCTTTATGGCTTCACGTATCTTTTCAGCTTCTACTCCTCCTCTGCGTAGTATAAACAATACATAATTAATATATTGGTCGGAGGTTGAAAATCCACAAAGTGTTACCACCCTGCTTTGTGTTATCATTGCCTTTTGATTAAAAAACTTGAGTATAGCAGGATAATTTTCTTCCCGTACAAATCTGTTGAATTTTTCGACTAATTTGGTGTAAGTAAATCGAGAATCTATCTCATCGGTGAGGTGTTCGATATGATGTGCGAACTCCTCGATTGTGTTTGCCCGAGTATCGATTCTAAATTCTATTCCGTTGCGTATGCGATGACGTGTATGTATTAATGCCTGCTCCTCGATTGAGGTTTTGAAAAACTTTATAACGCTTCGCTTTACAGTTTGGAATACTTGCTCTTCGTTATTTCCTGTACATCGTGCAACCGAACGTACCACCGGTTCGATAAGCAGAAGGTTTTCAACCTCTGCCACATTGGGAACATATATATTCTTGCTTCGCAAATACTCAACTTCGTGCGAAGTGCGACGATCACGATCTACTATTCCACGAGACTCCAACATATGAAAGTTTTTCATCTCTGAAAAGGCTCTGGTTACCTCTATTACCTTACTGCATCCTCCAAGTGGTTTTACGGTATAATCGGTAAATACCAACGGATATAGTCGATTATCGATACTTGCCATATTATCTCCCTCAACAAAAAGTACCGGTTTACGACCTCCCAAAAGTTCGAGGAATATCTCCTCTGGCAAAGAGTCGGAATTTTCGATGAATTCGTAATCGAAGCTGTTGGTATCGGCATCGTAACTTTTTACCCAAATACGTTTGCCACTACGAGATACGGCAAAGTTAAGGTCGTGTGTAAGGTATATGAAACAGCAATCGGGACGCTGACTCTCTATATCGTTCCACAATGACGATGTCATTGAGGGGTGCAAATGCATTTCTGGTTCGTCAACTATTATTATCGAGTTGGGTCGTGCTATTAGAGATGCCGCAATAAGATATAGTACAACCTTTTCACCATGGCTCATCTCCATTGCATTGTAGTTACCCGTCGAGGTATCTGATACTATCTCCAATCGTCCATTACTTCGAACTATTTTACGGTGTGGGAATATCTTTTCCCACATTACCTGTGTTTTGTCTAATGTTGAGGTTTTGAGCTTTGCATCCTCGCCAAGCGATAGTGCATTTTTATAATCAATAAGATTTTGCATCTCCTCTCGTATGAGCAATGCAAACAATTGCTCAAACTCTGTGCGTAATGTCAGGTTTTTATTGGCACCAAAATATCTGTAATACTCGCCCGATATGGAGTTTTCTTTAATTTCTCCCAACTCTTCTATGGGCATAACGGTTTTTAGTGCAGATATACGGAATGTATCTTCGTTGTAACGCTTCTCTATCTCCTTACCAAAGCGACTTTTACCCGCTCCGTTGGCTCCGACTATAACCATATTTGTTACTCCGGTTATCTTTTTATCGGTTGTTTCGCCCTTTTTTATCGGTAAGGTTATTTCCATAGCTATTGCTATTTATAAGGTTAATTATGTTTCCTACTTTGCCTCTAACTTTCCTCTTAACGACAATCTTATCATCTCTTCGCCCGGAATAAGGTATATTTCGGTTCTTCGGTTGTTTTTACGGTTTGCCATTGTTAGATTATCATTCAATGGTTCTTCTCCACCCATTCCGTAGATTACAATCTCATCGGTTTTTGCTCCCAAGTGTTTTAATTTGCCATATAACTTCTCTGCTCTAAGAGAGGTAAGTTTCAAATTATAATCGATACTTCCGGTATTATCACTATGTGTTACTATCAAAATGTGATACATCCCTTGCTCAGCACCATATCGGGCTATGGGTCGTAATAGTAATTCGGCTTTACTTAATAATGTTGTGTCGTTAGGATAAAAAAGTTTATCCATCGGTATTGTGATTTTTATTACTTCTCCCCCTCGCTGTGGCTCAACATCAGATATTCCGTATTGTTTAAGCTTTTGCAACGTCTTTTCTTGAACCACCATATATTCACGTATTTTTCTGCGTGCCAATGGCGACTCAATAAGTGGTATGTTTTTATTTTCATCGACGGTAAGGGTTTGAATATTGATATGTTGCTCCGATTTTACATCCTTCAACAAACCGCCTTTTTTTTGTCGATTAAACAATTGTGCCTCTACTTGCGGAATGGCGAATAGTAACGACAATAAAATTAGTATATATTGTTTTTTTATTGACATATATACTCCTAATGTTTTTTATTTAAACATTCCTATCGATTCGCAATATGCAAGTTCGCCCTCAATAATTGCCTCTATTTGCTCAGGGGTTAATTTGCAAAGGCTGTCTTTTTTTGCCATTGATACAGCATAGTCAATTATTTCGTCATCGGCTATGGTTATTTCGGCATTCTCATCCTCATCGCTCATAAAGCCCTTGCTTTCGTAAAAGTCGTATATTAAATCTACTACATAGTAGATATCGTCTTCAGAGATTTCTGCCGATAGTGCTGAATCTAAGTTTTTACGTATGAATTTTACTGCATCTTCATCGTCATAGAATAGTTCGTCATTTTGTGCCATAACTTTTTTGTTTTAGTTTTACTTTGCTAAGTTAGTAAAAATAGCGGATATTTGTTTTATATTTTACAATATTTATCTTTTTATTTGCGTTTTATTGATGTTGTTATTTATTGTAATTTTTAATTTTTTGATATATGAAATACTTTATTTTTGCCTGTATTATTGTAGCAGCCGTTGTTTGTTCGTCGTGCAACAGAGATGGTTGCGGTTGCCAAAAACCTGTTATAAAGGTTGAAAAATTGGTGTAGATTTAGTTGGATAGGATAACTAAGGTTACTATGATAGCTAAGATAACTAAGATAGCTAAGTGAATAATGCATAGCTATCTTAGTTATCT
>JAFYPQ010000018.1 GCA_017559955.1 Bacteroidales bacterium | reverse complement strand
GTCTCGTACTACTTTGTCTTTTTCAAATATTCAATGATCTCTTTTTTTGTTGCCCTCGGTTTGTTCCCGAAAGCGGATGCAAAAGTACTACACTTTTTATTACCCACCAAATTTTTTTACAACTATTTTTCAAGATTTTTTTACTTTTTATCTAAATACCCTAATTATCAGGGATATATTTTTTAATCTTTTTTCCCCGTTTTTTAAACAGATTTTTATAAAACTTACTTTTTCTAATATTCCTTGGATAATATTCTGGTTTTAGAGTTTCCGATTTTTGTCTTAAAAGTAGCTTAATTATAAATTAGAAGCCATATATCAGGAGTTAGGAATGAGAAATTATAGATAAACTTGCCAAACAACTAATATTAATTATTATTTGTTTTTATGTTTTAATCTATTTTGCCTGCCTTATATTGTTTTTTATTAAGAAAAAAGTTTAATTTTGTGCTATTAACATAAGGTTTGTTTCAAGATAATGAGCAAAAGATACTTTTTATATCCTTTTTTACCTCTTTATAAATTTGGCGTATGGCTAAGAAATAGACTTTTTGATTGGAAAGTTCTTAAATCGGAGAGTTTTGATATTCCCGTTATCTCTATCGGCAATATTTGTGCAGGAGGTAGTGGCAAGACTCCCCATTCGGAATATTTTATACGAATGCTTAAGGAGAATTTCAATGTTGCCCTATTAAGCAGAGGATACAAAAGGAAATCGAGAGGCTTTATTCTTGCTGACAAAAATTCCACAGCTTCGCTTATTGGCGACGAGCCCTTTCAAATTAAACAGAAGTTTAAGGATATCACAGTTGCAGTTGATGCCGATAGATGTAATGGTATCAAAAATATTTTAGAAAGCAAGCCTGATACCAATCTTATTATTTTGGATGATGCTTTTCAGCACCGATACGTAACACCCAAGGTTTCGGTTTTATTATTTGACTATAATAATATGTTCTACAACGACACTCTTTTGCCTGTTGGCAATTTAAGAGAGCCTGCTACTGCCCGTTTCAGAGCCAATATTATTATAGTAACAAAGTGTCCCGAAGATATTCGTCCAATCGACAAGCGTATTTTAATTAAAAGGATAGCTACATTCCCTTACCAAAAATTATTTTTCTCTTGTTTTACATACAGTAATCCTATCGCCGTTTTTGAAAATAATAATCTTAAAGAGTTAAAAATAGAATGTTTTGGTAAAAATTATAATATTTTGGCTCTATCGGGAATTGCCAATCCAAAACCTTTCGACGATTATTTAATTTCGACCGGAGCCAACGTTAAAAGTTTACATTTTAAGGACCATCATAATTTTTCGAAAAGAGATATTGAGAATATTATTGAGCAATTCAATTCTATTTCTCATAAGAACAAAAGTAAATCTTATATTATCACAACAGAAAAAGATGCGGCAAGAATATTGAATATGAATATTCCCGAGAATATCAAAGCTTACATCTATGCTCTTCCTTTAAGAGTTAAAATTCTCGACAACGAAGATAATGCTCTTGAAAGATGTGTTTTAAATATAATCAAACAATAATCTTCTTTTACTTGTTAATTATGGATGCTTATTTGAATAATATTAAGGAGTGTGCAGAGTTTATCAAGAGCCGTTTTGTTGATATTCCTAAAACTGCGGTTATTTTAGGTACCGGTCTTGGTAAACTTGCCAACGATATTAAAGAGCAGAACATTATAAATTACAGCGATATCCCTAATTTTCCCATTTCTACCGTAGAGGGTCATTCAGGAAAACTTATTTTGGGCAAATTAGGTAATCATCCTATCTTAGCAATGCAAGGCAGATTCCACTTTTATGAGGGTTACGATATGAAAAAGGTTACATTCCCAATAAGAGTTATGCACGAGTTGGGAATTAAACGTCTGTTTGTATCAAATGCCGCAGGAGGAATGAATCCCAACTTTGCTATCGGAGACCTTATGGTTATTAAAGACCATATAAATTTATTTCCTGAGCATCCTCTTCGTGGACGTAATATCGAAGAGCACGGAGTAAGATTTCCGGATATGAGCGATGCTTACTCGCCTTATTTAATAGAAAAGGCTTTTACTATTGCTAAGGAACAAGGAATAAAATTACAATACGGCGTTTATGTGGGTACTCAAGGTCCTACATTTGAGACTCCAGCCGAATATAAATATTTTAGAATTATAGGAGGTGATGCCGTTGGTATGAGTACCGTTCCTGAGGTTATTGTTGCTCGTCATTGCGGAATTGAGGTTTTTGCGATGTCGGTTATTACAGATTTGGGAGTTGAAGGTATCATCGAGAAATGTTCACATGAAGATGTTCAACGAGCAGCAGAAGAGGCTCAACCTAAGATGACCGAAATAATGAAACAACTTATTACTATTGACTAAATTTTAACATACATATATTATTAATGGATAAGAAAGATGTACGCACCGAAATTTCGGAGCTTGGAGAGTTTGGATTGATTAACCATTTGACTAAAGATATTAAATTACAAAATACCGAGTCGGTTGTTGGTGTGGGTGATGATGCTGCCGTTATTGATAATGGCAATATGAAGACTCTTGTTACTACCGATCTGCTTTTAGAGGGTATTCACTTTGATTTAACATACGTTCCACTTAAACATTTAGGATACAAAGCGGCTGTTGTAAATTTCTCAGATATTTATGCTATGAACGGCACTCCAAAACAGATTACCGTATCGTTGGGTATTTCAAAGCGTTTTTCAGTAGAGGATATTGAGGCATTATACTCGGGCATTAAACTTGCATGTGAGATATATGGTGTTGACCTTGTTGGTGGAGATACTTCGGCTTCGATGACCGGACTCACTATCAGTATAACCTGTATCGGTATTGGAGAAGAGCAAAAAATCGCCAAACGCAACGGAGCAAAAGAGAACGATCTTATTTGCGTTAGTGGCGACTTAGGAGCTGCATATATGGGTTTGCAACTTTTGGAACGTGAAAAGAGCGTACTTAACGAGGTTGATGGTGCAACTCCTAAATTTGAAGGAAGAGAATATATTTTGGAACGTCAGCTAAAACCTGAAGCAAGAAAAGATATTATTAAAATTCTTGGAGAAAAAGGCATTGTTCCTACATCAATGATTGATATTTCAGATGGTTTATCTTCAGAACTTATGCACATTTGTACTCAAAGCAAAACTGGTTGCAGAATCTATGAGGATAGGATTCCCATAGATTACCAAACTGCTGTTACCGCAGAAGAGATGAATCTAAATGTTGTAACAGCCGCAATGAATGGAGGCGAAGATTATGAGCTTCTGTTTACCGTTCCGTTGAATAAACACGAAGAGGTATCGAATATTGAAGGTATTTCTGTAATTGGGCATATTACCTCAGAGAGCCTTGGTTGTGCCATGATTACCCGAGACGGTAGCGAAATTATACTTCGTGCTCAAGGTTGGGAACATTATTAGAGAACAAGCATCGCTTATTTGAATTAAGGATGAGAGATGCCTTTATTCAATTAGGAAGATTACTCATTTCTAATTACGACAAAATTGTGTACCAATTGGTGCAATGCGACTAACAACTAACAACTCTTTAATAATGTCTCTACATATATTATCTTTAAAATAAAATTGTATATTGCATACATTATATATTATTATGCAAGTTTTTGAGAGCATTTTCTTAAAAACTTGCATTTTTAATTACTATTACCAACCATTTTATTTATTGCAAAAATATTTTTGTAAACGGTGTTATAATAAGTTGTGTTTTTGTGTAAATTTGCGTGGAATATTTCAAATTTTATGAACAACAAGGTTAAGGGATACTTTTTAGGAGCTATATCAGCGGCTACATACGGAATGAATCCGCTTTTTACTTTACCATTGTACAAGGATGGTATGGATGCCGATTCGGTTCTGTTTTTCAGGTACCTTTTTGCTATTCCGATTTTAGCTATTATGCTTAAATGGCGTAGGAGAAGTTTTAAGATTGAAGGCAGACAAATATTACCATTGCTTATTATGGGTATATTATTCGCAGCCTCCTCTCTTACTCTTTATATGAGCTACAACTATATGGATGCGGGTATTGCATCGACAATACTCTTTGTTTATCCTGTTATGGTGGCTGCAATTATGACTATATTCTTTAAAGAGAAAC
The DNA here is from genome assembly GCA_017559955.1 of Bacteroidales bacterium. Classification (GTDB taxonomy): domain Bacteria; phylum Bacteroidota; class Bacteroidia; order Bacteroidales; family G3-4614; genus Caccoplasma_A. Next base: position 4,302 of record JAFYPQ010000018.1, on the reverse strand, counting down.
TTACCATACAAACAATTCTTTGTATTGTTATGGCACTTGCCGGAATAGCCCTTCTATACAAAGGAGGAGATGGTGCATCTTTGAGCCTTGTCGGAACTTTATTGGTTTTAGGTTCGGCTCTTGCATATGCTATATATATAGTAGGTATAAACAGAGTTGGCTTGCAAAATATGGCCACAATTAAGGTTACTTTCTATGTTCTGCTGTTTGGTTGGGGGTTATTTGCCGTTCGTTCTCTGTTTTTCGGAGATGGTATTTTACTACCTAATAGTTGGTATATGTGGGGTAGTATTATTTCTCTGGCTCTATTTCCCACTGCTATTTCGTTAATTTGCACAACCACTGCCATTCAAGAGATTGGTTCTACTCCAACTGCAATATTGGGTGTTCTTGAACCTGCCACAGCAATATTTTTTGGAATTACAGTTTTTGGAGAGGTTCTCACCCCTCGTGATTGCGTTGGTTTGGCTTGTATTATTGCGTCGGTGTGTTTGGTGGTTGCAGGAGGAAAAAACATTACTTATACCCTTATTCGCTTTAGAAGAATGTTCCCCAAAATTCCTATTCCTCGGAGAGGCATTAAGATTGTGAAACGAAGAAGAAATTAAGATATAATAAAAAGATAAGGAGTTTGCTTTCACAAAAACAAACTCCTTTATTATTCTGTTGATCTAAGAACTCTTATAAAGAGATATTATTCGAACATTCGTCTAATTTTTGAAAAAATTCTATCTTTTACCGATTTTGAAGGTATAAAATTTTGTGCATCACGATACTTCTCTATCGCTTTTCGTTCTTCCGAATTTAGGTTTTCAGGTATATATACCGAAATATTTACTAACAAATCGCCTACACCATAACGATTAACAGAGGGCAATCCTTTTCCTCGCAATCGTAACACCTTCCCTGGTTGTGTGCCCGGCTCGATTTTTACCTTTACTTTTCCATCGATAGTTGGTATTTCAATATTACCACCTAATGCTGCTGTTGGGAAATCGAGAAGTGCATTATATATTAAATCATTCTCATCACGTAATAAGTCAGAGTGGTCCTCTTCTTCTATCAAAATCAGCAAGTCGCCGGGAACTCCTCCTCGTCGTGCAGCATTTCCCTTACCGGTCATTGACAATTGCATTCCCGCCATTACTCCGGCAGGAATATTTAGAGTTATTACTTCATCCTCTTTTTGTATTCCCTCTCCATTACAATGGGGACACTTTTTGGTTATTGTTTTTCCATCTCCACCACAAGTTGGACAAGTGGTTGTCGATTGCATTGCGCCTAAGAAAGTTTGTTGCACACGAGTTACAACCCCACTTCCGTTACAAGTACTACAAGTGGTATATGCTGTACCGTTTTCGGCTCCTGTTCCCTTACAATGTTCGCAAGCTACATATTTCTTTACTTTTATTTTTTTCTCTACTCCTGTTGCTATCTCTTTGAGAGTAAGTTTTACTTTTACTCTAAGGTCAGAACCCCTGTTGGTTTGTTTACGAGCTCCTCCGCCAAAACCGCCAAAACCGCCAAAGCCTCCAAAATGTCCACCGAAGATATCTCCAAATTGAGAGAAAATATCTTCCATACTCATTCCTCCGCCAAAGCCTCCTCCGAAGCCTCCTGCTCCTCCCATTCCTGCATGACCATATTGGTCGTAACGAGCTTTCTTTTGAGGGTCGCTCAAAACTTCATACGCTTCGGCAGCCTCCTTAAACTTCTCTTCAGCCTCTTTATCTCCTGGATTTTTATCGGGGTGAAATTGTATCGCTTTTTTGCGATAGGCTTTTTTTATCTCTTCGGGTGTTGCACTTTTTGAGACCTCCAACACCTCATAGTAATCTCTTTTTTCTGCCATAGTCATTTGTTTTATTCTCCAACTACCACCTTAGAGAAACGTATTACTTTGTCGTTCATAGTGTATCCTTTTTGAACACAATCTATAACTTTGCCTTTCTTTTCAGGATCTTCAACAGGGAATGTTGTTACCGCCTCATGATACTCAGTATCAAATGGAGCATCGGTTGTTTCAATCTCTTTTACTCCGTTTTGGGCAAGATATCCTTTGAATTTGTTATATATCAAATTTACACCCTCTACTAAAGCCTCAATATCTGTTGCCGTATTTATAGCTTGTAAACTTCTCTCAAAATCATCAATGATGGGTAATAGATTTTTCAAGCACTCCTCTCCTCCCGATTTTATTAAATCGGCTTTCTCTTTTATGGTTCGTTTTCGATAGTTGTCAAAATCGGCCATAAGTAAGAGTTTGTCTTTTGTGAGTTGCTCTACTTTTTCGGTCAAAGATGCTACTTCGGCTGACAATGTGTCAGTTTCAGAGAGTTCGTCTTGTGGTTGATTCTCTGTGCCTGAATTTGTACTTTGTGCTGTTTCTACTCCTTCATTATTGTTCAACTCCTCGGTTTCATCAATGTTTTGAGACTTTTTTGTCTTGCCCATATCTTGTTTATTTTTTGTTTCTACTCTTTTATATCTATTATATAACAAAAATGCTGCCATTTATTTTGGCAGCACTTTTGGCAGTTTTATTAGTATTGTAAAATTCAAGCAGGTTTTTAATATGAGTTTTTCACGTTGTCTATTATTCTGTTAAGCATATTCTCTTCATCTAATTGTTCTTTTAACAGATATTGAAATGTTGCGTAGGTAGTATGATCTTTTGCTTCCAAAAGTATATCCATCAACTCTTCAAGTACATCGGTAAGACGAACTGTTTGAACCAATGAACGTTCTATTGCCTCATAAGTTTTTCCGAATGTTGCAGGAATATCGGTTAAATCACGAATTTGCGGCACACTTCCTTGCTTGGCTATGTAGTCATATATATCAATTGATTGTGTTGAGTGATTACGATAAATTAACCGTAAATTCTCCGATAACTTTTCGTATCCTTTACTTTTTAACTGTATCGATATTGCCAAATTATAGTGTGCCACCCAGAGTGATGCTGCTGCATAAGTTGTTAATGCTTCTGCTATTTTTTGTTTTAACATATTATCGTTTTTTAGTAAAACAATTTAATAGCATTTTTGTTCGATACAAGCTTTTTGTTTCTTGTATATATAATAAGGATAAAGAGCTCGGTTTTGAAGCGAACTCTTTATCCTTTTATTTAATCGACTTTTTTAATGATATCCCAAGTTATTCGTAACTTGACCCGTCAAAGCAATGTGTACATATTTGTTCTTTGGGTAATCCTATTGATTTAACAAGCGTTTCAGTAGGATTGAATTTCAAAGATGTTATTCCAAGCTGTTTGCGTATGCGGTCTACCATTTCACAATATTGAGGCGAACCAGTTTTTGCGTATGCCTCTAAATTTTTATTGTGATCTCCCTCTATATCTTGTATTATTCTTCGGCATATCAATTCCAACTCTGTTTTTGTTGCCGAAAAGCCTAAGAATTTACAAGGATATATCATTGGAGGACAAGCTATTCGGATATGTACCTCTTTGGCTCCATAACGATATAAATCTCGAATATTATCTCGCAACTGAGTTCCTCGAACTATCGAGTCGTCGCAAAATACTACTCGCATATCTTTCAACAATGCCTTATTTGGTATCAACTTCATTTTTGCCACCAATTCTCTTCGCTCTTGCGATGTAGGTGTAAAGCTTCGGGGCCATGTTGGGGTATATTTTACTATTGCACGTTTGTAAGGTACTCCTTTCCCCATTGCATAGCCAAGAGACATTCCAATTCCCGAGTCGGGAATTCCTGATACGAAATCTACCTCAACATCATCATTTTTACCCATCTCTTCTCCACAATCATATCGCATCTCTTCGACATTTTTTCCTTCGTATTCGCATGTGGGATAACCAAAATAAACCCACAAAAACGAACAGACTTGCATCTTGTCATTCGGTTTGCGAAGTTGAGTGTATCCATCGGCTGTTATTTCAACAATCTCTCCCGGTCCTAACCATCGTTCAGATTCATATCCCAAATTAGAGAAAGAACAAGTTTCAGAAGATACAGCAAAACCTTTGTTATCTACACCTCTACCTATATATAGAGGTGTACGTCCATATTTATCACGTGCTGCTATTATTGAATTTTCTGTCAATAGCAACATTGTACACGAACCTTTTATTTTTGAAAATAGATATTCTATTCCATCAACAAAGTCTTTCCCTTCTGCTATAAGCATTGCCAATAATTCTGTTTGATTGGTAAATTCTTCAAGTGTGAGGTGAGGGATAATTTTTTGTATGTGTTTGAAAATGCTCTCTTGTAATTTTTGAATGTTCTCCTTAGATATATGTTCTCCCAGAGATAT
>JAFYPQ010000017.1 GCA_017559955.1 Bacteroidales bacterium | reverse complement strand
ACCAATATCAGTAGAAAGTTGGGTGGCGGATATGCCTTTCTTATGATTGCTTATAAGATATATAGCAAGAAACCATTTACGCAAAGGAATCTTTGTGTTCTCAAAGATAGTTCCAATACGGACATTGAAATTCTTACCAGTATTTTTACAGCGGTAATAACCATCGCCACGCTTGTACACCTTGGAATTTGCATCGTATGGTGATACAACGCCATTGGGCCATAAGACCTTTTCAAGATAAGCGATACATGTTTCCTCATTTGGGAATGCTGTGTAGAAGTCATAAAGCGATTCAAATGCTCCAAAGTTTATATCTTTCATAAGCCAACCATTTTGGGGGTTGGTATGAGTAACTTTGGTGACTTTTTTACAAAGTGCCAAAAACCACCTAAAATCTGTGGAGATTAGGTGGTTTTAGAGAGTAAATAATTGATTGGTAATAAATTGCGGTCAAATGTTAAAAATATATAACGAGTAGGGTAAACTCATATAAACTTACCAAAATTTAATATTTACCACAAATATAATACTGAAAGTTACCTAAAACTATGGAATATAAAAATATTTTCAAACACGCATAAATACTAAATTAAGAGGCATATTCGCGAATATATTTTACTGTAATTATCTCAAATTTCTCCGAAAAAAATGAGATAAAATAGGGAAAAAAGTTATCTGCTTATAGCCATTAGTTGCCCAAATGCCTTTAAAGTGCAAAAAGGAAACAAAGGCAGGAAAAGGCTTTTAATTAGAAATGAGGGATTAGAAATTAGTACAGCACTACGTGTAAAAATGGCTTAAATGCCCCAAAGGGCTAAAAGGACTCAAATTACGACAATCTTTGATTTGATTATTTAATACCATTAATATTACTTTTGTAATAAATATTAAATTTATGGGTAATAGTAATTTTATTAGACAAAAGGGTAATTATGAGGAGTTACTCTGTTACAAGAAGTCTGTTTGTGTGTATGATGTTACATACTACTTTGCTCATAAATTTCTTAAGATAGGGGATAGGACTATAGATCAAATGGTTCAGGCTGCACGTTCAGGTAAACAAAATATTGTTGAGGGTTGCAGTGCTTCTACTACTTCTGCAGAGACGGAGATTAAGTTATTGAACGTTGCTAAAGCAAGTTTAAAGGAACTCCTTGAAGATTACAAAGATTATCTTAGAGTTCGTAATTTAGAATTATGGGCAGATGGTAGTGATAAGCACGAACAGGCAAGACGTGTTTGTGCTACTCATAATGAGTCTGAATATTATAGAAATGCAATTGAGGAACGCTCAGACGAGACTATTGCTAATATTGCCATTATTCTTATTAAACAAACTGATTATTTGATTAAAAAATACTTTGAATTCATTAAGCAAGATTTTCTTGAAAATGGTGGCATTAAAGAGGAGATGACTCGAGAACGCTTAAAGAGGAGAAGCGAGCATAAAACTTCGTAATAGCTCTCTCCCTTAAATCCTTTTAGATCTTTCAACCCTTTTAGCCTTTCTATTTATTAACTACAACCTCTAACAAATAACAAATCTGCGATTAAGTAAACACGATACCAAATTTATTTGAGTTTTGTTGAGCGTGAGCAGATTCAACAAATAATGTTTGTTAACTAAAAACTAATAACTAACAACTCAAATTAGTTACGATAAGTAAAATTTGTGCAATTTATACTTACTTTATGTAGTATTTATTGCACATTTTTTACTATCTTCGCAAATTGAATTAAATATATCGATATGCAAGAGAAAAAAACTAACGGTAAAAGTGCTATTTTGTTGATGCACTGTCCCGACCAACCGGGTATTATTGCCGTTATGACAGAATTTATTACAAAAAACGGAGGTAATATTCTTTACCTTGACCAATATGTTGATCGCACCAACAGAATATTTTTTATGCGATTAGAGTGGGATTTGGAAAACTTCATTATCCCTCAAGATAAAATAGAGGAGTTCTTTGGTACTTTGTATGGTCAAAAATATAATATGAACTTTACTCTTTATTTCAGCGACCAAAAACCTAAAATGGCAATTTTTGTTTCAAAAATGTCGCACTGTATTTACGACCTTTTGGCTCGTTATGCAGCAGGGGAGTGGGATGTTGAAATCCCTATTATTGTAAGTAACCACCCCGATATGGAGGTTGTTGCTAAACAATTTGGTATTGAGTATGCTTATTTTCCTATAACCAAGGATAACAAAGCGGAGCAAGAGGCTAAAGAGATTGCATTGTTAAGAGAAAAAGGCGTTACATTTATTGTTCTTGCTCGTTATATGCAAATTTTGTCGCCCGAGTTTATTGATTTGTATCCTAACAAGATTATTAACATTCACCACTCATTCCTTCCTGCTTTCGTAGGTGCTAAACCTTACCACGCAGCGTTTGAGCGTGGTGTTAAATTGATTGGTGCTACAAGCCACTATGTTACTAGCGACTTGGATGCGGGTCCAATAATCGAGCAAGATATTACTCGTATATCACACAAGGATACTATCGACAACTTGCTTGGCAAAGGTAGAGATTTGGAGAAGATTGTTCTTTCTCGTGCCGTTGCCAAACATATTGACCGAAAAATTCTTGTTTACAAAAACAAAACTATAGTTTTTAATTAATATGAAGGTTGTTATAATTAAGTACAATGCCGGCAATATTTTTTCAGTATATTGCGCCTTAAAAAGGGTTGGCATTGATGCTATTATAACAGACGATAAAGATATTATCAGAAGTGCCGACAAGATTATATTCCCTGGCGTTGGTGAGGCCGCTTCGACAATGAAGTACCTTAAAGAGCATGGGTTAGATGAACTGATTAAGAGTCTTAAACAACCGGTTTTGGGAATATGTATTGGTATGCAACTTATGTGTAGCCGCTCAGAGGAGGGCAACGTTGATTGTTTGGGTATTTTTGACGCCGAGGTAAAGAGATTTATTCCTCAGTGCCACGCCGATAAAGTTCCTCATATGGGATGGAACAGCATATACAATATTGACGACTCTGTTTTTAACTGCAACATTAATAATGAGTTTGTATATTTTGTTCATAGCTATTACGTTCCTTTATGCAATGAAACTGTTGGCTGTTGCAACTATATTCAACCCTTTAGTGCGGTGCTGAAGAAAGATAACTTTTACGCTACTCAATTTCATATTGAGAAGAGCGGTAGCGTAGGAGAGATGATTTTAAAAGGATTTTTAAATTTATAACAATGATTGAGCTTATTCCTGCCATTGATATTATTGACGGTAAATGTGTGAGATTGTCGCAAGGCGATTATGCACAAAAGACTGTTTACTCGTCGCAACCCGAAGAGATGGCAAAGCTTTTTGAGGGGTGTGGTGTTAAACGATTGCACGTTGTTGATTTAGATGGAGCAAAGAGTAAGCACATTGTAAATTATAAAGTTCTTGAGCGTATTGCTACCCAAACAGAGTTGGTTATTGACTTTGGCGGAGGCTTAAAAAGCGATGAGGATTTAAGAATTGCTTTTGAGAGTGGTGCTGCGATGGTTACCGGAGGTAGCATTGCCGTTAAAGAACCCGAAACTTTCTTGTCGTGGATTAACCGATACGGAGCAGACAAGATTATTTTAGGTGCTGATGCCAAAGATAAGAAAATTGCTGTTAGCGGTTGGTTAGAGAACTCTAATTTGGAGCTTATTCCTTTTGTTGAGGAGTACTTGAAACTTGGCGTTAAAAAGTGTATTACTACCGACATCAGCAAAGACGGTATGCTAAAAGGTCCTTCAATTGAGCTATACAAGGAGATGCAACAAGTTTTGCCCGAATTGTATATCATTGCAAGTGGTGGAGTTTCATCGATGGCAGATATTGAGGCTTTGGACGAGGCAAGCATCCCTGCTGTTATATTCGGCAAGGCTTTTTATGAGGGCCGTATTACAATTAAAGATATTGAAAATTATATAATTGCAAACAAATAAGAAGTATGTTAGCAAAAAGAATTATTCCCTGTTTGGATGTTAAAGACGGAATGGTTGTTAAAGGTGTAAATTTCGTCAACTTTAGAAACGCAGGTGATCCTGTTGAACTTGGCAAACAATATAGCGAGCAAGGTGCTGACGAGTTGGTGTTTTTAGATATTACTGCCTCTTACGAAGGTCGTAAAACATTTACCGACGTTGTTAAGCGTGTTGCTGAAAATATAAATATTCCATTCACAGTTGGTGGTGGTATCACAGAGTTGGCTGACGTTGAGCGTTTGTTAAACGCTGGAGCGGACAAAGTTTCACTCAACTCATTGGCTCTTAAAAATCCTCAAATAATTGATGATATTGCCAAAAATTTTGGAGCTCAAGTTTGCGTTGTTGCAATTGACGCCAACTTTGAAAACGATATGTGGCGTTGTTACGTAAACGGAGGACACGTTCCTACTGATAAAGATCTTTTCTCTTGGGCTAAAGAGGCAGAGAGCAGAGGTGCCGGTGAGATTTTGTTTACAAGTATGAGCCACGATGGGATGAAAATCGGTTTCCCAAACGATGCTCTTCGCACTTTGAGCGAAACATTGAACATCCCTGTTATTGCATCAGGTGGAGCCGGCAAAATGGAAGACTTCAAAGATGCTTTTGAATTGGGTAAAGTTGATGCGGCTCTTGCTGCAAGCGTTTTCCACTTTGGAGAGATTAAAATTCCTGAGCTAAAGGCTTATCTTGCCGAGAACAACATTTGTGTTAGACTATAAGAAATACTATATAAAATGAAACTTGATTTTGAAAAAATGGGAGGATTAATTCCCGCTATCATACAAGACAGCTGCACCGGTAAGGTGTTGATGTTAGGCTTTATGAATGAAGAGGCTTTGGCAAAAACAGAAGAGATAGGCAAAGTAACATTTTATAGCCGTACTAAAAACAGATTGTGGACTAAAGGCGAAACTAGTGGAAACTTCTTGAATGTTGTTTCTATTGCTGCCGATTGCGACAATGACACTCTTCTTATTAAAGTTAAACCTGTTGGCCCAGTATGCCATACAGGAAGCGATACTTGCTTTGGCGAAACTAACGAAACCGATTTGTTCTTTTTGTCATACCTACAAGACTTCATTGATAGAAGAAAAGCTGAAATGCCCGAAGGTTCATACACTACATCTCTATTCAAAAAAGGTGTAAATCGTATGGCTCAAAAAGTAGGAGAGGAGGCTGTCGAAACTGTTATCGAAGCTACAAACGGAACCGACGAAGGCTTTTTGTATGAAGCATCAGACTTGATTTATCACTTAATTGTTTTGCTAACTTCAAAAGGACACAGAATTGAGGAGTTGGCACAAGAACTTAAAAAACGCCACAAAGAGTAATTGTTTACAATTATGACAGAAGAGTTGTTGATTGAATACAGAAATGTAGATATAGACCGAAAAGACTTAAACGTACTTCAAAATGTAACCTTTGAATTACGTAAAGGCGAATTTGTCTATTTTATAGGCAAAGTAGGTAGCGGTAAAAGCAGCCTTATGAAAACATTTTATGCCGATGTTCCTGTTGAAGCAGGAGAGGCTAAAGTGTTTGATTACGATATGACTTCAATCCGCAAACGAGATATTCCTCAGTTACGTCGTAAAGTAGGAATTGTGTTTCAAGACTTTCAACTCTTAACCGACCGCTCTGTTCAAAGTAATTTAGAGTTTGTATTAAAAGCTACAGGATGGAAAGATAAAGAGGATATTGCAACCCGAGTTGAAGAGGTTTTAACGATGGTTGGTATGCAAAATAAAAACTATAAGATGCCTCACGAACTTTCGGGCGGAGAGCAACAACGTGTTGTTATTGCAAGAGCAATGTTAAATTCTCCACAAATCATTCTTGCCGATGAGCCAACAGGTAATCTCGACCCCGAAACCGGGAATCTTATTACTCAACTTCTGCACGATATATGCAAAAGCGGTACTGCTGTTATAATGACAACACACAATCATAACTTATTAAAGTTATATCCAGGCAGGGTTATTCAATTTTATAACAAACATATTACTGAAATAAATAAAGAAAATAATAACGATATAATATAAAAGAAAAAATGAAAGTTCTTAAATTTGGCGGAACATCTGTTGGTTCTGCACAACGAATGAAGGATGTCGCTAAAATTATTTGCGACGGGGAACAAAAAATTGTTGTACTTTCGGCAATGTCAGGCACAACCAATACTTTGGTTGAAATATCAGACTATTTATACAAAAAAAATCCCGAAGGTGCCAACGAAATAATCAACTCTCTACAAAAGAAGTATGATGTTGTTATTAATGAACTATTCTCTAAAGAGGAGACTAAAATTGCTGCAAGAGAGAGATTAAATCTTAATTTTGAACTAATCCGTTCATTCACAAAATCGTTATTTACCCTTTTTGAAGAGAAGGTTGTTTTGGCTCAAGGCGAACTAATGTCAACAGCATTGGTTAATATGTACTTGAATGAGATTGGCGTAAAATCGGTTCTCATTCCTGCATTGGACTATATGCGTATCGACAAAAACGACGAGCCTGACACTCTATATATAAAAGAACATCTTCCCAAACTTCTTGAAAGTGAAAAAGATGCCGACCTTTATATTACACAAGGATATATATGCCGTAACCCTTACGGAGAGATTGATAATCTTAAACGTGGTGGAAGCGACTATTCTGCATCTTTGATTGGAGGTGCTATTCAAGCTGATGAGATACAAATTTGGACAGATATTGACGGTATGCACAACAACGATCCTCGCATTGTAGAGGGCACTAAACCTGTGCGTGAACTATTCTTTGAAGAGGCTGCAGAGTTAGCATACTTTGGCGCAAAAATTCTTCACCCAACTTGTATCCTTCCTGCAAAAATAAACAACATTCCTGTTCGTTTGTTAAATACAATGCAACCAGATGCTCCAGGAACAACTATTTATAACAACTCTGAGAGCGGAACAATTAAAGCAGTTGCCGCAAAAGATGGTATTACTGCAATTAAAATTAAATCGGGACGTATGTTATTGGCATACGGTTTCTTGCGTAAAGTATTTGAAATATTCGAAAGCTATCGCACTCCTATCGATATGATTACAACTTCTGAGGTAGGCGTTTCGGTTACAATTGACAATACAAAATATCTTCAAGAGATACTTGACGACCTTAAAAAATTCGGAACAGTAACTGTTGACGAGGATATGGTTATTGTATGTGTTGTTGGAGACTTAGAGTGGAACAATGTTGGATTTGAGACAAAAGTCTTAAACGCAATGAAAGATATTCCTGTTCGTATGGTATCATACGGAGGCAGCAACTACAATATCTCAATGTTGATTAAGGCAGGAGACAAAAAACGAGCCTTAATCTCATTAAGCAAAGAGTTATTCTAATTAATTATTTTATGAGAGACATAATAAGCAATTTCCCTGTTGAGAAGTTTAAGGATATTCAAACACCCTTTTATTACTACAACACCGATTTGCTAAAAGAGACATTGGCTGTAATAAATAATGAAACATCGAAATATGATAACTATCATGTTCACTATGCCGTTAAAGCCAATGCCAACCCAACAATATTAAGCATAATAAAAGATGCCGGGCTTGGAGCCGATTGCGTAAGCGGTGGGGAGGTTGAAACTGCTCTAAAAGCTGGTTTTCCTCCTGAAAAGATTGTATTTGCAGGTGTAGGCAAAAGTGATTGGGAGATTATACTTTCATTAGAAGCAGGCATAAGTTGCTTTAATGTAGAATCTATTCCAGAATTAGAAAATATAAATCGAATTGCAAAAGAGATGAATAAATATGCATCAGTTGCACTTCGAATTAATCCTAATGTCGATGCTCATACTCATAGCTATATTACAACAGGATTAAGCGAAAACAAATTTGGAATTGATATATCTCTTATTGATAAAGTATTAGATAAGTTTACAGAGCTTAATAATGTAAAACTCATAGGTTTACACTTTCATTTTGGTTCTCAGATAACCGATATGGACTCATTCCGTAGTTTAGCAATTAGAATAAACGAAATTCAAGAGATATTCTATCGAAGAATGATAATAGTTGAAAATATTAATGTTGGAGGAGGCTTAGGTGTTGACTATCAAAATCCAGATAAAAATGCTATTCCTACATTCCGCGAATATTTTGAAACATTCCGCAAACATTTGGCTCTACGCCCCATACAACACCTCCATTTTGAGTTAGGGCGTTCGGTTGTATGTCAATGCGGTTCGTTAATATCTCGAGTTTTATATGTAAAAGAGGGAGTAGATAAAAAATTTGTAATACTTGATGCCGGTATGACTGATCTAATACGTCCTGCACTATACCAAGCATATCACAAAATAGAAAATCTCTCTGCTACAAATACAGAAAAAGAGGATTATGATGTAGTCGGACCAATATGCGAATCATCAGATTGTTTTGGTAAAGCAATAGAACTTCCCATAACCGAGAGAGGAGATATATTTGCAATACGTTCGGCTGGTGCATACGGAGAAATTATGGCATCACAATACAATTGCAGGAAATTACCAAAACCATATTTTTCTGATACCATATAAAACAATCTCCATAAAACAAATAAAACTCCAAAGTTAAATGCTTTGGAGTTTTATTTGTTAGTAATATATAATCAGGCTTTTAGCCAAGAATATTTTTCAACGCTGTAAATTGGGAGAAAAGGTATAATTAAAGGAGTGTGTTTAATATATGCCTTAAACTCGGGGTCATTTCCGTACGTCTCTTTTTGACGAAGCTCAATTCGACGAGCACCACTAAACATAACATAAACAATACCAATATATCCCAACGAAGCAATAACCCATTGCCACACCGAGCAACAAGTTGCAAAGCAGAAAATAAAGCAACCTGTCCATACAAGAATTTCTCCAAAATAATTTGGGCAACGAACAATTCTATATAATCCTTTATCTACAAATCTACTTGCATTAATCTTCTTAGCCCTATTTTTTTGAGCATCAGCTATAGTCTCAATTAAAAAACCCATTGCCGCAATAGCAGCTCCTACATATGCAACAACTACATTTGTCGGTATTCCTCCTTTTAAATTATATAAATAGAATGAAACCGGGCTTACCTGACCGACATATAGTAATGCACACGACACCCAAATCATCATCATTGCAAAAAATGGCTTTTTAGTAGTATTTGCAGGCTGATATAATATCTTTTTATATGACTCAGAACGTTTCTCTCTCATAAGCAAATAACCAGCCAAACGTAAACCATACACAAACAACACTCCACACAAAATAGCAGAAGGAAGTGTCATCGAATTAGCAAACAAAATAGCAATAGTTAAAGCCAATGCCGAAACAGACAATCCATACCCAACGCTAAAAAAGTAAATAAAATAGAACCAACCCACAGCAGAAACCACAAATGATACTGCTAAAAGAATCCACAAATAATTCATAAGATATTATATTTAAATAAAGTTATTTCTATAAAGAAATAATAATACAAAGGTATAACATAATATTTTCAATTAAAAGTTATTTACAGCATAAACATATCTTATTCCCGTTTTTATTAATTTTGCAAACTAAATTACAAAATATTTAAGCTATGATATCTTCGCAAACATCAATATTTAAAAGGCCTATGTGGGTAGTGATATTTGCTTTAACCGCTGCTGTTGCTTGGGGTTGGGCTTATCCACTTATAAAAATAGGATTTAACGAGTTTGGGATTACTTCCTATATGACTGGGAGTAAAATCTTATTTGCAGGAATCAGGTTTTTTATTTCAGGAATAATTATTCTTATAATTGCAAGGATAGCAAATCGTAAATTTACAATAAGGAAAAATATTGACTTACTATATATATTAGTATTCTCCCTGATGAATACAGCCTTGCATTATGCATTCTTTTATATAGGGTTATCACATAGTCAAGGGGCAAGAGCTTCGATATTAAACTCCTTAGGAACATTTATTTTAGTAATATTAGCTTGTTTGTTTTTTAAATCAGACAAACTAACTTCAAAGAAAATTATAGGATGTATAGTAGGCTTTTGTGGAGTATTGGCTTTAAATTTTGGCGACACACTTAGTGGTAGTTTTACCATAATGGGCGATGGAATGATAATACTAAATGCTTTATGCTCGGCAGTTGCAGGATTAATGACACGAGGATTGGGTAGGAGAGTAGATATAATTGTAGGCACAGGTTATAGTCTCGCTATAGGTGGAATATTACTTATTATACCGGGAGTTTTAATGAACGGTGTTTTACCAAATATATCATTATACGGAATAATTATTCTTGGGCTGCTTATTACAATTTCATCGTTAGGATTTACTCTTTATAACAAACTTTTAAGTTGTAATCCTGTGGGTAAGGTTGCCATTTTCAACTCATTTATTCCCGTGGTCGGAGTTTTAACCTCGTGCTTATGTTTATCTGAACCTTTTTATTTTAATTACATTATAGCCGCCATTCTATCGGCTACAGGAATATATATAATAAATAGAGCAAAATAACCGGTTGTTTTGTCAATTGTTATCGGCATTGGTATTTTTGAACATTTTTTTGTTAATTAAGTTTAAATGTTCTATCTTTGTAAGGATATAGTAAATAGTGAATATTATCATAGATAAAATATGAGCGATATTTGTTTTGGAAATATAAAAGAGATTTTATTTGGAGGCAAAAAGCTATACATTGAAGAGGAGGTTTTTAACGATATAAATAGATGCTTCCATTTTTTAGAACAATTTGCAAAAGAGAAAGTTATATACGGAATTAATACCGGTTTTGGGCCTATGGCTCAATGGCGTATTGATGACAAATTTTTAAAAGATTTACAATACAATATTATTCGTAGCCACTCTACGGGTGCGGGGGAGCCATTGCCTGATATATATGTTAAAGCGGCTATGATTGCTCGTATTGGCACATTTCTTCAAGCTAAATCAGGAATACACCCCGAATTAGTTAAACTACTTATTGAATTTGTCAATAGAGATATAATTCCTTTCATCCCCGAACATGGCAGTGTTGGAGCAAGTGGGGATTTAGTTCAATTAGCACACATAGCTTTAACATTAATTGGAGAAGGTAAAGTACGCTATAAAGGAGAGTGGAGAAACTCTATTGACGTAATGAATGAGAATGGTCTAAAACCTTTTGAAATTAAACTCCGAGAAGGCCTTTCCGCAACAAACGGAACATCTGTAATGACAGGAATAGGTCTTGTAAATCAATATTACGCAGAAATTTTACTTGATTGGGCAACATTAGCTTCTGTCTGGATGAATGAAATAGCTGAATCGTTTGACGATATGATGGCTCCGGAGCTTAACTCTTGTCGCAAACATAAAGGTCAGCAAATTATTGCCTCTCGAATGAGAGATATTGCAAAGGATAGCAAAAGACTTCAAAAGAGAGAGCATGAATTATACGACTCAAGCAAAAATAAAGATGAGGTTTTCGAGCATAAAGTTCAAGCATATTATTCTTTAAGATGTACCCCACAAATTTTGGGTCCAATATATGATACACTAATGTTGTCAAGAGAAATTCTTGTTGACGAAGTAAACTCGGCGTGCGACAATCCAATTATCGACCCTGTTTCAGAGAATGTATATCATGGCGGAAATTTCCACGGCGATTACATATCTCTTGAACAAGATAAAGTTAAAATTGCCATGGTAAGATTAGCTATGACAGCAGAACGTCAATTAAACTATCTTTTCCACGACAGAATAAATGGCATATTACCCCCATTCTTAAATTTGGGTAAACTCGGATTGAACTATGGAATGCAAGCCTGCCAATTTACAGCTACTTCAACTACAGCCGAATGTCAAACATTGGCAATGCCAAACTATGTACATAGTATTCCAAACAACAATGACAATCAAGATATTGTCAGTATGGGAACAAATAGTGCTTTACTATGTAAGAAGGTTATCGAAAACGCATTTCAGGTAACTTCAATTCTTTTTATTGCTTTAACTCAAGCTGTTGATTGTCTTAAAATTGAAGATAAATTATCGACAGCTACAAAAGAACAATATAATAAAATTAGAAAAATTGTTCCTCTCTTTGTCGAAGACACTCCTTTTTATGAGGATATAGAAAATGTAGAAAAATATTTAAAACAGAACCCATTAAATTTAATTTAAAATGAAATATGCACTTGTTACAGGAGGTTCGAGAGGCTTAGGCAGAGCTATATGCATAAAGTTGGCTCAACAAGGTATTCCTGTAATTATTAATTATCAATCAAACGCAAACGCAGCAGAAGAGGTAAAAGATATTATAGTTAACAATGGAGGTATTGCCGAACTTCTTCCATTTAATGTATCTGATAAAAACTCAGTTGATGAAGCATTAGAAAAATGGGAAACAGAACATGCTGATGATTATATCTCGATATTAGTTAACAATGCAGGTATAAGAGAGGACAATTTAATGATATTTATGCAAGATGAGCAATGGGACAATGTACTAAAAGTTTCGTTATATGGTTCGTTCTATGTTACTCGCCGATTGCTTAAAAATATGCTATCGAAGAGGTATGGCAGGATTATAAATATCACATCATTATCCGGCATTAAAGGTTTACCCGGGCAAACAAATTATTCTGCAGCAAAAGCCGGCATAATAGGAGCGACCAAAGCATTAGCCCAAGAAGTAGCACCAAGAAAAGTTACAGTTAACGCTGTTGCTCCGGGATTTATATCAACTGACATGACAAAAGAATTAGACGAAGAGACCCTAAAAAAATTAGTACCTATGGGCAGATTTGGAAAGCCGGAAGAGGTTGCATCTTTAGTTAGCTTTTTAGCGTCAGAGGAATCATCATATATAACCGGTGAAGTAATTTCAATAAATGGCGGACTATATACTTAATTAAATATATGGAGAAAAGAGTAGTTATAACAGGAATGGGAATTTGGTCATGTATTGGACAAAATCTTGACGAAGTTAAAGAATCATTATATAATGGCAAATCAGGCATAGGCATTGATCCCAAAAGATTTGAATACGGATACAGATCTGCACTAACAGGCATTGTGGAAAGGCCAAATCTTAAAAAAGTAATTGACAGACATACTCGTGCAGGAATGCCTGAAGAGGCTGAATATGCATATGTTGCAAGTAAACAAGCTTTTGACCAAGCTGGTATTGATATCGAATATCTTAAGAATAATGAAGTAGGAATAATATTTGGTAACGACTCTTCTGCAAAACCTGTTATTGAAGCATCTCAAATAATGAATGAGAAGCACGATTCACAACTATTGGGATATGGCTATATATTTCAATCTATGAACTCCACAGTAACAATGAACTTAAGTACCATTTTTCAATTAAAAGGTATCAACTTTACTGTAAGTGCAGCATGTGCAAGCGGTTCTCACTCAATAGGTCTTGCATATATGTTAATTAAGCAAGGCTTACAAGATGTTGTTCTTTGTGGCGGAGCACAAGAGACAAATTATTACTCGATGGCTACTTTTGATGCTTTGTCTGCATTCTCGGTAAGAATGGACGATCCTACAAAAGCTTCTCGTCCGTTTGACAACAATAGGGATGGGTTAATTCCCAGCGGAGGAGCTGCAGCTTTAATACTCGAAGATTACGACCATGCAATTGCAAGAGGTGCAAATATAATAGCTGAAATATCAGGATATGGATTTTCTTCTAATGGCGGAGGAATTTCGCAACCAAGTGATGAGGGTTGTGTTATTGCCATGAGTAGAGCAATGAAAGACGCTGGTATAAATGTAGAAGATATAGATTATATAAATGCACACGCAACATCAACAAAACAAGGCGATATGTACGAAGCAATTGCATTAGATCGTCTGTTTAATGGCAAAAAAGCACATATAAGTTCAACAAAATCGATGACAGGACACGAATGTTGGATGGCAGGAGCAAGCGAAGCTATATATTCAATATTAATGATGCAAAATAATTTCGTAGCTCCAAACATAAACTTTCAAGAACCCGATGAATACTCTAAAAATTTAAATCTTGCCACAAAAACTATAGAAAAAGAGATTGATATTGTACTTTCAAACTCATTCGGTTTCGGAGGAACAAATAGTGCTTTGGTTATAAAGAAAATAAAGTAATTAACAATTATATATTAGAAGATTAAATGAATCTATTTCCATCATTAAAAGAAAAATACACAAAGGAGCAATTATCAGCTCGTGACGCTCAACGTTTAGCAGAATTTATTGCCTTTGGACCAATAGTTTTTCAAACATCACGATTGATGATTAAGTTTGGAATATTTCAACTTTTAAGAGATAATGATGAGGGATTAACACGTCAAGAAATTTCTGAAAAAACAGGATTATCGGACTATGCTGTAAAAGTATTAACCGATTCTTCATTAACAATAGGGTCGATTTTAATTGATACTGAAACCGAGAAATTTACCCTTTCAAAAGTTGGTTGGTTTTTATTAAATGATCCAGCAACAAGAGTTAATATTGATTTTAACAACGACGTCAACTATAATGGATGGTTTCATTTAGAAGAAGCTCTATTAGAAGGGAAACCTGCTGGATTGAAAGAGTTTGGAGAATGGCCGACTGTATATGAAGGGTTGTCAAAATTGCCTAAAGATGTACAAAAAAGTTGGTTTGCATTCGACCATTTTTATTCAGATGGATCATTTAATCAAGCTTTAGAAATTGTATTTAAAAACAGACCTAAAAATTTAATTGATGTAGGTGGTAATACCGGCAGATGGGCAATGCGTTGCGTTAACTATGACAAAGATGTCAATGTAACCATAATGGACTTACCTCAACAACTCGAATTAATGCGTGAAGCAACCAAAGGAGAAGAAGGGGCTGATAGAATTAATGGGTATGGTTTAAATCTATTAGATAACAATGCTTCATTTCCAACCGATAAAGAATATGACGCAATATGGATGAGTCAATTTTTAGATTGCTTCAGCTTAGAAGAAATTGTAAATATTTTAAAACGTGCCAGCAAAATAATGACCCCAAATACTCGCCTATACATAATGGAGACATTTTGGGATAGACAAAAATACGAACCTGCAGCATTTTGTTTAACTCAAATCAGTTTATATTTTACAGCCATTGCCAATGGCAATAGTAAAATGTATCATTCTGAAGATATGATAAAAGCAGTAAATGAAGCGGGCTTGGAAGTTGAAACAATTCATGACTATTTAGGACAAGGGCACAGCATAATGATTTGTAAAACCAAATAAAATTAAAGATATGGACAGAAAAATTATTGAAGAAAAAGTAAAAGCGTTTTTAATTGATGATCTTGAAATAGAAGAAGATAAAATCTTTGAGGACGCAAGACTTAAAGAGGATATTGGCATTGACAGTTTAGACTTTGTTGATATTGTTGTTATTGTTGAAAGAAACTTCGGATTTAAAATTAAACCTGAAGAGATGATTAATGTAACAACTCTAAAAGATTTTTACGAATATATAGAACAAAAAGTTTCTGAAAATAATTAATCGTGGCTGAAAACGCTAATATAAAATGGTCCGGCAAAACAGGCGGACAAAAATGGATGCAAACAAGTTTGATATTTATGTTTAAATGCATAAATATTAGAATTCTCTATGGCATAATGTCTATAATAATTATATTCTATATGATATTTAGTAGAGAAAGTTACAAAGCCATATACTATCTATTTAGAGAAAGATTTGGTTATTCTCCATTTAAGTCGTTCTGTAATGTGTATTTAAATCATTATAAATTTGGGCAAATTATATTAGATCGTTTTGCTTTTTACGCAGGTAAAAGATTTGATATTACAATTGATGGCAATGAACATTTCCTCAATTTAAGAGATGGTGATGATGGTTTTATAATATTAAGTTCCCATGTCGGAAATTATGAATTAGCAGGTTATCACTTAACAAGTGAGAAAAAAAGCTTTCATGCATTAGCGTTTGGTGGTGAAACCGAAACAGTAATGAAGAATAGGAGTAAAATGTTCTGTCGCAATAATATTAAAATGATTGTTGTAAAAGGAGATATGTCGCACCTGTTTGAAATTAATAATGCATTAAGCGAAGGAAATATTGTAAGTATGCCGGCTGATAGAATTTTGGGGTCTACAAAATTCATTGATATAAAATTTTTAGGTAAAAATGCAAAATTTCCTATGGGACCATTTGCTACTGCAGTCCAGAGAGAGATTCCTACAATATCAATTTTTGTCATGAAAGAGTCTGTTAAAAAATATTCGATATACGTAAAAAAAATAGACGTTCCTTCAGTAGGTAATCGCTCTGAAAAAGTTCAATCAATGGCATCAAGTTTTACATCAGAGTTGGAGAAAATTTTAAAACAATATCCTACTCAATGGTTTAATTACTATAATTTTTGGGAATAATTATGGATTTTACATCGATAGATATTTTAAAATTATTACCTCAAAAACCACCATTTATAATGGTGGGGAATTTAGCATATTTTGATAAAATCAAAACGGTAACGACATTCAAAATATTACCTAATAATATTTTTGTTGAAAATGAATTGTTCAGCGCATCAGGCGTAATAGAAAATATAGCTCAAACATGTGCTGTAAGAATGGGTTATATAAATCAATATATATACAATAAAAATGTAAAACTTGGTTTTATAGGCTCAGTTCGAAATTTAGAAATATATCGTTTACCAAAAGCTAATGAGACTTTAACTACTACCATAGAAATAATAGAAGAGGTATTTCAAATGACTTTAGTTAAAGCCAAAGTAATGATAAATGAAGAGACCATTTGTGATGCAGAAATGAAGATTGCTCTAAGTAATATCGATTCAAAAACTGAGTAAATTATGAGTGAAAGCAATAAAATATTAATGGCTTCAAAAGAATTTACTCCAAGATTTAGTGAAGTAGATTCAATGAATATAGTTTGGCATGGATCATATTCACTATATTTTGAAGATGCAAGAGAGACATTTGGCGAAAAATTCGGATTGGGATATTTATTTATACACGACAATGGCTTTTTCGCTCCATTAGTTGACCTTTCATTTCATTATAAAAAGCCCATTATATACGGAATGAAGTGCCGTGTTGATATATTTTATAGGCCAACTCCTGCGGCAAAAATTATTTTCGATTATGAAATTTATGATTTGAGTGATAATTCGTTATGCACAACAGGACGAACCACTCAAGTATTTATGGATACTAATTATCAATTAGTGTGGTCGAATCCCGAATTCTACGAGAATTGGAAATTACGAAACGGAATAAAATGATAGTTAAATTATCTGATAATATAGTATCTCCATTAGGTTATAATTCCATAGATAATTATAATAATCTATGTACAGGGAATAGCAAGCTTAAACTATATGAAGGTTTATGGGATATTCCTGAACCATTTATTGCCTCATTATTTATTAATGAAGAGTTGGATTATGTTTTTAATAAACATATCCCTACAAATAAATTATTAACAAAATTTGAAAAAATAGTAATTCTTTCGGCATATCAAGCTATAAAAGAAGCAGATATAGATGCATCATCTGACAGAGTTATATTTATAATATCATCAACAAAAGGGAATATAGAATTATTAAACACGTCAGATAATAGAATAGGAAACAATAGGTTATTATTGGGGACATCTGCAAAAATTGTTTCAGAATTTTTCGGCAACAAAAATAATCCTATTGTTGTATCAAATGCTTGTATCTCCGGAGCTTGTGCTCAACTATTGGCATTAAGATTACTAAAGACTGATTTATATGATTATGCCATTGTAATTGGAGCAGATGTTCAATCGAAATTTATTGTATCCGGATTTCAATCGTTCAAAGCCCTTTCAATGAATTGTTGCAAACCGTTTGATAAAGATAGAGATGGTTTAAATGTAGGAGAAGGTGCAGGAACTATTATTTTTAAGAAAGAAAAAGATAATAATATATCTAATAAAGATTGGATTTTAGACAATGGTGCTATTAATAATGATGCAAACCATATATCAGGTCCATCTCGAACAGGAGAGGGTAGTTATAGAGCCCTCACAAAAGTAATTGCCGATACTGATATTGATAAAATAGCAATGATTAATGTTCATGGAACTGCAACTCTGTATAATGACGAAATGGAATCGATAGCTATATCAAGAGCAGGATTATTAAATATTCCCATTAATGGATTAAAAGGATATTATGGACACACGATGGGTGCTGCTGGAATAATTGAGACTATTTTATCTCAATATTCATTAAACAACAATATCATTTTACCCACCAGAGGATATTCAGAATTAGGAGTGTCAAATAAATTGATTATTAGTAATAAAACCATAGAAACAAAGAAGAGAGAATTTATTAAATTATTATCAGGATTTGGAGGATGCAATATCGCTCTATTATACAAACAAGGAGGAACTATATGTTAGGTATAAAAAACTGGATAAATCTTAATTCAAGTTCGGTATTCTTCAAAGGGACGAGGATTGCCACAGATGCTTATGGTAAAGATTTATTAGTTTCATTATATCGGAAATATATAAATGGATATCCAAAATTCTTTAAAATGGATCCTCTCTCTCGTCTTGGATTTGTTGCCTGTGAACTTTTATTCAATTCCGAAAAGGTCGAAACTCTTCAAACAGATAATCTAAATGAAGATTCTTGTTTAATTCTATTTAATAAGAGTGCATCATTAGCTAATGATAAAATATATAATGAAACTATTGATAATGAGAACTATTTCCCAAGTCCATCGGTATTTGTTTATACATTACCCAATATTGTAACAGGTGAAATTGCTATAAAAAATAAAATTTATGGGGAGACATCATTTTACGTTATTGATGAATTAGATGCAACAACCATATTCAATGTAGTAAGCAGTTCAATGTCCGATACAAATAACAATAGATGTATATGCGGATGGTTGGAATGCTCAAATGAAGATAATTTTAACGCAATACTATTAATGATTGATAAAACATCTGACACTTTATTTAATATTGAAAATTTAAGAAATATATTAAACTATAAATAAAAAACAAATGGAAGATTTAATTTTAAAACTAAAACAAGAGATTATTGAAGTACTAAACCTTGAGGATGTAAAACCTGAAGATATTGAAAATGATATACCTCTTTTCGGTGAAGGTTTAGGATTAGACTCAATTGATGCATTAGAATTAATAGTTCTAATGGAGAAAAATTATGGTATTAAATTAAAAGATCCGGCTGTAGGAAAAGAGATTTTTAAATCGATAAATGTTATGGCCGAATATATTAAAAATAACCGTACAAAATAAATTTATGGATAGTCCAATTTTTATTACCGGAGTTGGTGTTATTAGTGCAATAGGCACTAATAAAGATGAGGTATTGAACTCTTTACTTAATAAAGAGACAGGGATATCAACTATAAAGTATTTAAAAACTGGACATAAAGAATTTCCCGTTGGAGAAGTAAAACTCTCCAATGAGGAAATGAGAGAGGTTTTGGATATACCAAAATCTGAACCAATTACTCGAACATCGCTAATGGGCATATATGCATTAAAAGAGGCATTAAAAGATGCTAATCTACAAGATAGCGATCTGTCAGATATTGGATTTATATCAGGGACAACCGTTGGAGGTATGGATATGAGTGAACAATTTTATTTGGATTTCATAAATAATAATTCAAAAAATGAATATATTAAAACTCATGATTGTGGAGCATGTTCTGAAATGATTGCCGACTACTTTGGGAACTTTAGTTTCATAACTTCACCCTCAACTGCTTGTTCTTCTGCAGCCAATGCTATTGTTTTAGGTGCAAATATAATTAAATGCGGAATATCAGATATTGTAATTGTAGGAGGAAGCGAATGTATTACGAAATTTCACCTAAACGGATTTAATTCTTTAATGATTTTAGATACAAATCATTGTCGTCCATTTGATGATACAAGAGCCGGACTGAACTTAGGAGAAGGTGCAGCATATATTGTTCTTGAGAGTAGTAAATCGGTACAAAAAAGAGGTGCTGAAATTAAAGCAGTATTAAAAGGATATGGCAACGCCTGTGATGCATTTCACCAAACAGCATCATCTCCCGATGGAGAAGGTGCATATTTATCAATGAAAGAAGCCATAGAAACAGCAAATTTAAGTATTGATGATATAAACTATATCAATGCTCATGGAACAGGCACCACAAATAACGATAAAAGCGAAAGCCAAGCAATTATAAGATTGTTTGGAGAAAATCTTCCGCCTATATCATCAACGAAATCATATACAGGTCATACAACAAGTGCATCAGGTTCAATCGAATTAGCAATATGCATATT
>JAFYPQ010000016.1 GCA_017559955.1 Bacteroidales bacterium | reverse complement strand
TCCCATTTAATGAATAATTGTTGCCCTGTTTTGCGTCTGCGGTATGATAGTATGCCATTAGAGAGGTCTTTCTTCTTGAGGTATGCCATATCAATAAAAGACATTCCTCGTGTGTAAAATGAGAACATAAACATATCTCGAGCAAAATCAAGCGAGGGTTGCAACGAAAGGTCGAGATTCTTTATTAGTTTGATTATTTTTAACGAAATGGCTCGCTTAACGGTTCTATCAACGCCTGTATAAACGTGTTTAAATGGGTTTTGATTAACGATTAAATCCTTTTCAACTGAACGATTATATACAGCACGCAAAATTCGCATATAGAACGAAGTTGTATTCTTTGTCAATCCTCTGTTCTGCAAATATGCTTCATAAAGCAACATTGTATCTGAATCTATCTCCTCCAAGAGGATATCCCTATCCTCTCGGAAACTCATAAAACTCCGAAGCGTTGCACGATAGGTTTCTGATGTGCGTTGTTTGCCCATCTGCTGTAGTTGCGAAATAACTCCCCGCATAAAGTTGAATAGCGATTGCTCATTGTCTTGCTTCTGAAAAGTTGAGATTATTTCATCTGTTGAGTATTTTATATTTTTACTCTCCAACAAATTGATTATCGCTTGCAATCGTTTTATATCCCAATAGATTCTCTCCACAATGGTTTTAAGATAGTTTTGTCGGCTGTTATTGGTTATGGTTATTCCGTTTTTTCTCTCGTTCCACTCTTGCACATAGAGTCGATAATTGGTTTTTAACTGACGAACTACACGATTATGAATAATTTGATAATAGATTTTTCCCTCCTTACCTTCTATTGTAGAAGCACGGAACTTTACTTTTACACTTGCCATATTTTATAATGTTTTATATCCTATTGACAAATGAAATATTAAACATTGGGCAATGTGTGCGAAATTTATATAAAGTGATATCAGTTGTTAGTTGCTTTGCAACAGTTGTTAGTTGTTAGTTTTTAGTTGTTAGTTTTATAAGTTCTTATAAAGTTTTAGAGGTTGAAATCAAAATTTGCGTTACATTTCTTCTTCATTTGTATTCGCTTAAAATAATATTTCGGAGATGAACCAAACCTAAATTCCGAAAATATTATAACTTTTTTGGATTGTATTCCGAAAATGTTATGACTTTTTCTTGGAAAAGAGTATTTTATTGAATGTTGATTTTTTACTATTGTTTTAAATTACCTTATTTATTACCTTTGCAGAGGATAAATCTCTGCGAAAATAGGCGGCACCTCGGCATAGTTAAAAACAAGTTTTGCTCTGCTATCGGTTTGCACTATCTTTGCAAAGGATAAACTTCTGTTTTTTTTAGAATTCAATTTTAAACTTTCATAATATGGCAACTGAACCATTTAAGTATCAAGACCCATTTGAAATGGGTAAGGATAACACCGAGTACTATTTGCTTACTAAAGATTATGTAAGCGTTAAAGAGTTTGGCGATCGCAAAATTGTGTGCGTTGAACCCGAAGGTTTAACTGCTTTGGCAAAAGCGGCTATGCGTGATGTTTCGTTTTTGCTTCGCAGAGAGCATAACGAAATGGTGGCTAAAATTCTTTCGGACCCCGAAGCAAGTGAGAACGACAAATATGTTGCTCTTACCATGCTACGCAATGCCGAAGTTGCGGCTAAAGGACAACTTCCTGTTTGTCAAGACACAGGTACTGCAATTGTAATGGGTAAAAAGGGAGAGAATATCTACACTGGTGGTGGCGATGCTGAGGCTCTTTCGAAAGGTATTTACCAAACTTATACCGAAGAGAACTTGCGTTATTCTCAAAATGCTCCTTTGGATATGTATAAAGAGGTTAATACTGGATGTAACCTTCCTGCTCAAATCGATCTTTACGCTATCGACGGCGATGAGTACAAATTCTTATTTATGGCAAAAGGTGGTGGTTCGGCTAACAAAACATACCTATACCAAGAGACTAAGGCGTTGCTTAACCCCGACTCATTAGTTAAATTCTTGGTTGAGAAGATGAAGACTTTAGGTACTGCGGCTTGTCCTCCTTACCACATTGCCTTTGTTATTGGTGGAACTTCTGCTGAAACAAACCTTAAAACCGTTAAACTTGCTTCGGCTAAATATCTCGATAATCTTCCGACAACCGGAAATGAATTAGGACGTTCGTTCCGTGATGTTGAATTAGAGAAAGAGGTTTTACGTGCCGCTCAGGAAGCAGGTATCGGTGCTCAATTCGGAGGTAAATATTTTGCACACGATATCAGAATTATTCGTATGTCTCGCCACGGTGCAAGTTGCCCCGTTGGTTTGGGCGTTTCTTGCTCTGCCGACCGTAACATAAAAGCCAAAATCAATGCCGAGGGTCTTTGGATTGAGAAGATGGACGACCAACCCGGAAATCTTATCCCCGAAGAGTTGCGTCAAGCAGGCGAGGGCGATGCTGTAAAAATAAACCTTAACCGCCCAATGAAAGAGGTTCTTGAGGAGCTAAGCAAATATCCCGTTTCAACTCGCTTGTCGTTAAATGGAACAATTATTGTTGGTAGAGATATTGCACACGCTAAACTTAAAGAGCGTATCGACAATGGAGAAGGATTGCCCCAATATATTAAAGACCACCCAATATACTATGCAGGACCTGCAAAAACTCCCAAGGGTATGCCTTCGGGTTCGTTTGGTCCCACAACAGCAGGACGTATGGACTCATACGTTGACCTATTCCAAGCAAACGGTGGTTCAATGATTATGATTGCAAAAGGTAACCGTAGCCAACAAGTAACCGACGCTTGCCATAAACACGGAGGTTTCTACCTTGGAAGTATCGGAGGTCCTGCCGCAATTCTTGCTCAAAACAACATTAAGAGCGTTGAGTGCGTTGAGTACCCCGAGTTGGGAATGGAGGCTATCTGGAAAATTGAGGTCGAAGATTTCCCCGCTTTCATACTTGTTGATGATAAAGGCAACGACTTCTTCAAACAAATCAAACCTCTTTGCCTTGGCAACTGCAAATAATCGCTAAAGACAAATATTATATAGAGAAAGAGAACATCTTTAACGGTGTTCTCTTTTTTGTTTGCCTATTTTGGGGTAAGTTTTATTGATAAACTATTTTTTATTTTAAGTCTTATTATCTCTTTAATTTTATAATGCAACAAAAAAGATAAAATTCCCTTTAAAAAAATATCGAATTTTAATTCTTTGATTTTTAGGTGATAAAGAAAAATATTTGAAAAAAGTGTATTTTTCTTCAAAAAAAGTTGTAAAAAAATTTGGCAGATACAAAAAACAGCATTACCTTTGCATCGCAATTGAGAAACAAACCTACTCAATAAGGCAAACAAAGGGCGTTTAGCTCAGCTGGTTTAGAGCATCTGCCTTACAAGCAGAGGGTCGGCGGTTCGAATCCGTCAACGCCCACAACAGAAAACACTTGTCATTCGGCAAGTGTTTTTTTGTTTTATGCCAAAAACATTCCACAAATACACTCCCAAAAGAGGTAGTACGCAAAAAAAGTATTATCTTCGCAGAATAATTTTAGAAACTATTTAATTTACAGATATGGAACTTTCACCACTTACAGCGGTATCGCCTATTGACGGACGCTACAACTCAAAAACATCGATGCTCGCCGATTACTTCTCGGAGTATGCTCTTATCCGTTATCGTGTTTACGTAGAGATTGAGTATTTCATTGCATTGGCAGATATGAAACTTCCTCAAATGGAGGGTATCACTTCAGATATTTATCCTGCATTGAGAAGTATCTACAAATGCTTTACTGAAGAGGACGCTAAACATGTTAAAGAGATTGAGAGCGTTACAAACCACGACGTTAAGGCTGTTGAGTACTTTATCAAAGAGAAATTCGATGCCATTGGAGGTTTAGAAGCTTACAAAGAGTTTATTCACTTTGGTTTAACCTCACAAGATATTAACAACACTTCAATTCCCGTCTCAATTAAAGAGGCTTTAACAAACGTATATTATCCCGCTATTGAGGAGTTGATTGAGAAGTGTCGCACCTTTGCAGAGGAGTGGAAAGAGATTCCTATGCTTGCTAAAACTCACGGACAACCTGCATCACCAACTCGTTTGGGTAAAGAGATGATGGTATTCGTATATCGTTTGGAGAAACAATTGAACATTCTTAAATCTACACCTATCAGTGGTAAATTTGGTGGTGCAACTGGTAACTTCAATGCACACTACGTTGCATATCCTCAATATAATTGGAGAGAGTTTGCAAACAACTTCTTGGCTAATAACTTAGGAATTGAGCGTGAGGAGTGGACAACTCAAATCTCTAACTACGACAACCTTGCTGCTCTTTTTGATGGTATGCGTCGCATCAACACAATTTTAATGGACTTGGATAAAGACTTCTGGCAATATATTTCAATGGAGTACTTTAAACAAAAAATCAAAGCAGGAGAAGTTGGTTCATCGGCAATGCCACACAAAGTTAATCCTATCGATTTCGAAAATTCTGAGGGTAACTTAGGTATTGCTAATGCTATTCTTGATCACCTTGCAATGAAGTTGCCTATCTCACGCCTGCAACGTGACTTGACAGATTCAACAGTTCTTCGTAATGTTGGCGTTCCTATGGGACATATGATGATTGCCATTGCTTCTACTATGAAAGGTTTGGGCAAACTCCTTCTTAACGAAGAAGCTATCGCTGCCGATCTTAACAATATGTGGAATGTTTGTGCTGAGGCTATTCAAACTATCCTTCGTCGTGAGGGTTATCCAAAACCATACGAAGCATTGAAAGCTCTTACTCGCAAAAATTCTGTTGTAGATGCAAACTCAATCAGCGAGTTTATAGAGACTCTTAACGTAAGCGAAGAGGTTAAAGCCGAACTTCGTAAAATTACACCTATGAACTATACGGGTATGTAATATTAGTTAACGAGCATTCGCTCGTTGAATCTGCTTACGCTCAACAATACTCAAACAAGTTTGGTATTGTATTTGCTTACTCGCAGATTTGTTAGCTATTGACAACATGATAATATAGAAAAAGTGCGACGGCATCGTCGCACTTTTCTTGTTTTAATATTTTAGCACATAATTCCTTATTAGAGAACTTTTGTTTTCGATTTTGCTCAGGACTCTGACTCTCTCCGTCTCAAAGAAAATTAAGCCTTAAAATTCCTAATTAATATATTTTACCCATAAACCTTTCGATATTAACTATATATCGAATATGTGTTCCTTCACCAATTGTTCCGTTTTTATCGGTTACAACAACAGAGAAGGTTAGTTTACGTCCCTCTTGCGAGGTTAGTGTTGCAGTTGCCTCCACCTCTTCTCCTACTGCCGTGGGGCGAAGATGTTTAATGTTTAGTTCGCTACCAACTGTCGATTCACCCTCTTGCAATAGTTGCTCTGCTGCTTTCATTGCTGCATTTTCCATCAAAGCTACCATCATTGGTGTTGAAAATACCGATAGTGTTCCACTCCCTACGCTTTGAGCCGTATCACCCTCAGACACAATCTTTCGGGTTGTATATTTTATTTCACTTTGCATTATAATTCACAAAATATTAAAACAACGATAAAGGCATTCCCATCTCGTTACCACCCTCCTCTTTTTCGGTAGTTAATTCTATTTGAGGATCCTCTGCAAACGGCTCCACTTCAGTTGCCTCTACATATGTCTCAATCTTCTCTTCCTTAACCTTTTTGGTGCTTTTCTGAGCTATACGCTCACGCTCTTCACTCTCAAGAAAATCGATATAGTTACGGATTGCCATAAGTTCTGCCCTAACCTCTTTCAATCGATTTACCACCTCCATTGTAGAGTTCTCTTTTGCAGAGTTATCTTTTAATCTTTTTTTTGCACCTTCAAGAGTCAAACCCTTCTCCTTTACAAGATGAAATATAAGTTTTACAATTTGCAAATCGGCATTACTATACAAGCGAACTCCTCGTGATGCACGACGAGGTTTTATCTCCTTAAATTCTCTCTCCCAAAAACGGAGAGTCGTTTCATTTGTTCCTACTATTTCGGCTACCTCACTTATTGAGTAAAACTGTTTTTTGGGATATTCTGAGCGTTCGCTTTCCATATTTTGGGGTATTTTTTAAAAAACTGCTATTTTTTTAATAGATTTAAACAACTTCGTAACGCAAAATTAATATTTTGAATTATTTTTGCAAATTGTTTCGGGGCTTTTTTATATGGAACATATAAAGAGGTCAAAATATATTAATCCAGAAAAAAATTTAATTATAAAAATATGCTTACATCTAAAGAAATTCGCGAATCGTTTAAGGAGTTCTTCAAATCGAAGGGACACGAAATTGTACCCTCTGCTCCTATGGTTATCAAAGGCGACCCTACGCTAATGTTTACAAATGCGGGTATGAACCAATTTAAAGATATCATTCTTGGTAATGCCCCAATTAAATATCCGAGAGTTGCCGACTCTCAAAAATGCCTACGTGTTAGCGGTAAACACAACGATCTTGAAGAGGTTGGGTTGGATACTTACCACCATACTATGTTTGAGATGTTGGGTAACTGGTCGTTTGGCGACTACTTTAAAAAGGAGGCAATCGATTGGGCTTGGGAGTACCTTACCGAGGTTCTTAAAATTGACAAAAACAGACTTTACGCTACTGTTTTTGAGGGATACGCTCCTGAGGGCTTAGAAAGAGATGACGAAGCTGCAGGTTATTGGGAGAGACACCTTCCTGCTTCTCACATCATAAACGGTAATCGCAAAGACAACTTCTGGGAGATGGGCGACACAGGACCTTGCGGACCTTGTTCAGAAATTCACATCGACCTCCGTACCGATGCTGAACGTGCAGAGAAAGATGGTCGAGAACTTGTAAACGAGAGCCACCCTCAAGTTATTGAGATTTGGAACCTTGTATTTATGCAATATAACCGCAAAGCAGATGGTTCGTTAGAGGGTCTTCCCGCAAAAGTTATCGATACCGGTATGGGATTTGAGCGTTTGTGTATGGCCATTCAAGGCAAAACATCTAACTACGACACTGACGTATTCCAACCAATCATTCTTGCTTTGGGACAACTTTGCGGTAAAAAATATGGAGAAGATGCTCAAGCAGATATCGCAATGCGAGTTATTGCCGACCACGTTCGCACAATATCATTTGCTATTACTGATGGGCAATTACCATCAAATGCTAAAGCAGGTTATGTAATACGCCGCATTTTACGCCGTGCTGTTCGTTACGGATATACATTCTTGGGACGTCAATCGGCATTCATAT
The DNA here is from genome assembly GCA_017559955.1 of Bacteroidales bacterium. Classification (GTDB taxonomy): domain Bacteria; phylum Bacteroidota; class Bacteroidia; order Bacteroidales; family G3-4614; genus Caccoplasma_A. Next base: position 53,152 of record JAFYPQ010000016.1, on the reverse strand, counting down.
ACACTCTTATCCCAACACTTGCCGAGCTTATGGGCGAAGCCTATCCCGAGCTTATTGCTCAAAAAGAGCTTATTATGAAAGTGGTAAAAGAGGAAGAAGAGGCATTCCTCCGCACTCTTGCAACAGGTATCAAACTTTTAGACAAAGTTATGTCCGACACAAAAGAGGCTGGCAAAGATAAAATCGGAGGCAAAGAGGCCTTTACTCTTTACGATACATACGGATTTCCTTTGGACTTGACAGAACTTATTCTTAAAGAGAATAATTTAGGAGTAGAAATCGAGGAGTTCAATAAAAATATGCAAGCTCAAAAAGAGCGTGCCCGCAATGCTGCTGCTACAGAAACAGGCGACTGGGTTATTGTAAAAGAGGGCGACCAAGAGTTTGTTGGATATGATTACACCGAGTGTGATGTTGAAATTTTACGCTACCGTAAAATGAAACAAAAGGATAAAGAGTTCTTCCAAATCATTTTAGACAAAACGCCTTTCTATGCAGAGATGGGTGGTCAAGTTGGAGACACAGGAACTCTTACTGCCGACAACGGAGAGGTTGTTAAAATCATCAACACAGTTTCGGAGAACAACTTGGGTATGCAAATTACCGAGAAACTTCCCGAAGACCTTACTTGCGGATACGTAGCTAAAATCGACACAGAGAAACGTTTGGCAACCGCTTGCAACCACACTGCAACACACATTCTTCACGAAGCATTACGTGAAGTGTTAGGTTCGCACGTAGAACAAAAAGGATCATATGTAAATCCTCAAACATTGCGTTTCGACTTCTCTCACTTCCAAAAAGTTACTCATGAGGAGTTACGCAAAGTTGAAATGCTTGCAAACAAAAAGGTACGTGAGTGTATTGCTCTTGACGAACACAGAAATATGCCTATAGCAGATGCTAAAGCAATGGGGGCTATGGCTCTGTTCGGTGAAAAATATGGTGATGCTGTTCGAGTTATACGATTTGGCTCATCAGTAGAGCTTTGCGGTGGTACTCACGTTGCAAATACAGGTATGATTGGTCAAATAAGAATCATCTCTGAAAGTTCTGTTGCTGCGGGAATACGCCGTATTGAGGCTATCACAGCCGAAATGTGTGAGAGATCGCTTTACGACCTTGAGGATCTAATGTCTGCCATGAGAGAGATGCTTAACAACGCACCCGACATCAAAACTTCTATCAAAAAAATGATGGAAGACAACGCTGCTCTTCGTCAACAGGCACAAGAGTTCGCCAAAGAGCGAGCAAAACGTCTAAAAGAACATATCATCAAAAACATCGACGAGCGTTCAGGAATTAAAGTAGCATCAATCATTAACGTTGTTGCTCCTGAAACAATCAAAGATATTGCTTTCCAACTTCGTGGAGAGTTCACTGAAAACTTCGCATTTGTAGCAGGTACAATATCAGGAGAGGACAAACCTTTGCTAACTGTTATGTTAAGCGACGACTTAGTTCAAAAAGGCTTGAATGCATCGGCTCTTGTTCGTGAGGGTGCCAAACTTATCCAAGGAGGAGGAGGAGGTCAACCTCACTTCGCTCAAGCCGGAGGTAAAAACAAAGAGGGCATCACTAACGCAGTTGAGTTAATTATTGAGAAAATCAGTTGCTAACTACTAGTTTTTAGTTGTTAGTTTTTAGTTGTTAGAAATTGTTTAACTTTTTATTACGAGAATATAAATGAGAAAATGGCGTATTGAAGACTCAATGGAGTTGTACAACATCAACGGTTGGGGTCTTAAATATTTCACTATTAATGAAAAAGGGCACGTTTCGGTTACCCCCAAAGAGGGCGGTGCAAGCGTAGATTTAAAAGAACTTATGGACGAGCTTCAGGTGCGTGATGTTACTGCTCCTGTATTGGTTCGTTTCCCTGATATTCTCGATAATCGTATAGAAAAAATATCGAACTGCTTTAGAAGAGCAGCTGATGAGTATGGCTATACCGCTCAAAACTTTGTGATATACCCAATTAAGGTAAATCAAATGCGACAAGTGGTTGAAGAGATTGTAAGCCATGGTAAAAAATTCAACATAGGTTTGGAGGCCGGCTCTAAGCCCGAACTTCACGCTGTGTTGGCAACAAATGCAGGTAAAGATTCTTTGATTATCTGTAACGGATACAAAGACGAGAACTACATTGAGTTGGCTCTGCTTGCTCAAAAGATGGGTCGTAAGATATTCCTTGTCGTAGAGAAGATGAACGAACTTGTTCTTATTGCCGACATTGCAAAGCGTTTGAATATTCGTCCCAACATAGGCATCCGCATTAAACTTGCAAGTAGCGGAAGCGGCAAATGGGAAGAATCGGGAGGTGATGTAAGTAAATTCGGTTTAAACTCGAGCGAGCTTTTGGATGCTCTCGATTTTATTGATAAAAAGCAGTTACGTGATTGTGTTCGATTGATACACTTTCACATCGGAAGCCAAGTTACCAAAATTCGCCGTATCAAGAATGCCCTTAAAGAGGCAGCCCAATTCTACGTACAAATGCGTAAGTTGGGATTTAATGTCGAATTTGTTGATATTGGCGGAGGTTTGGGTGTCGATTACGATGGCACCCGTTCGTCGGCAAGTGAAAGCAGCATGAACTACTCAATTCAAGAGTATGTAAACGACTCTATTTGGGCATTAGTTGATGCTTCAAACAAAAACAACATACCTCACCCCAACATCATTACCGAATCGGGTCGCTCACTAACCGCTCACCACTCGGTACTTGTATTTGAGGTGTTGGAGACTGCGTGCCTTCCCAAATGGGAACGTGATGATGAACTTCCAGAAGATGCACACGAGTTGGTAAAAGAACTTTACCACCTTCGTAATAAAGTTTCGGGCTCTCAACTTATTGAGACTTGGCACGATGCTCTTCAAATACGAGAAGAGGCTCTTGATCTTTTCAGTATGGGTCTTTTAGACCTTCCAAACCGTGCAACAATGGAGCGCCTATTTTGGAGCATTGCAAGAGAGGTGTATGCCGAATCATCATCTCTTAAACACATTCCTGAAGAATTAAAGAAGATTTCGAAGATGTTGCCAGATAAATATTTCTGCAACTTCTCATTGTTCCAATCATTACCCGACCTTTGGGCCATCGACCAGGTATTCCCGATTATGCCGATAGCTCGTTTGGACGAGAAACCCGATTGCAACGCAACATTGCAAGATATAACTTGCGACTCGGACGGCAAGATTACAAACTTTATATCTTACCAAAGTTTGAGCAACAGCCTGCCTGTTCATTCAATCAAAAACAAAAAAGAGTCGTACTACATAGGCGTATTCCTTGTTGGTGCATATCAAGAGATTTTGGGAGACCTTCATAACTTGTTTGGCGACACTAACGCTGTTCACGTAAGCGTTTACGACGACCACTATGAGATTGACCAAATCATAGACGGTGAGACCGTTGCCGAGGTGTTGGACTACGTTCAATACAACCCCAAAAAGATGGTTCGCTCATTGGAGACTTGGGTAACATCATCAATGAAAGCAGGAATCATCACTCCTGAAGAGGGACGTGAGTTCTTGTCGAACTACCGTTCGGGACTATACGGTTACACATATCTCGAAAGAGATTAATATATAAAGAAGAGTAGTATGCGATATTTCCTCGAAATTGCTTATGACGGAACAGCCTACCACGGTTGGCAGGTGCAACCAAATGCCATAAGCGTACAACAGGTAATTGAGGAGATATTGCATAAACTTCTCGGAACGCCAATCCCTGTTGTTGGTGCCGGAAGAACAGATGCAGGAGTACACGCACGAAAGATGTTTCTGCATTTCGACACCGAGCGAGAGTTAAATAACGATGACTTTGTTCGCCGCCTCAACTCTATTCTGCCACAGGATATTTCGGTGTATGCAGTTCACAGAGTAAAGGAGGATGCTCACGCCCGTTTCGATGCGACCTACCGCACCTACAACTACTATATAACAAACGTAAAAAGCCCCTTTACACGACACTATTTCCATAGATATTTTGGTACGCTCGACTTTGAGGCTATGAACAAAGCGGCAGAGATGTTGAAAACATTTACAGATTTCACAAGCTTCAGCAAACTACATACCGATACGCTAACCAACAATTGCAAAGTTATGGAGGCACGTTGGGAGGAGTGCGAAGGTGGACACCGATTTGTTATAACAGCCGACCGTTTCTTGCGCAATATGGTGCGTTCGGTTGTAGGAACACTGATTGAGGTTGGTAGAGGTAAACTAACCATAGAGGAGTTTTGCAAAATAATTGAGGCTAAAGACCGTTGCAAGGCAGGAACTTCGATGCCCGGCAATGCCCTCTTTTTAGTTGAGGTGGGATACCCGGATGAAGTTTTTAGCTGTTAGTTTTTAGCTGTTAGTTTTTAGTTGTTAGAATGAAGAAAGTTACAATACAAGGTGTTACGGGTTGCTTCCACGAAGCAGCGGCACGAAACTATTTTAAAGGAGAGGATATAGAGTGTGTTCCTTGCCAAACATTTAAGGAGTTGTTCAATACAATGGCTCGTGAGAGCGACTACTATGGTATTGTGGCAATAGAGAATACCATTGCAGGCTCGCTGTTGCAAAACTATGAGCTTTTGCGTTCGAGCGAATTGCAGATTATTGGAGAGTATAAACTTCGCATATCGCACGTATTGGCTGCCCTCAAAGGACAAACATTAGAGGATATTACAGAGGTGAACTCTCACCCCATTGCTCTTGCGCAATGCGATAACTTTTTAGATGCCCACCCCCGCCTTAAAGTTGTAGAAAAGGATGACACAGCAGGTTCGGCAAAGGAGATTGCAGAGAACAACCTCATAGGACATGCAGCCATTTGTGCCGAAATTGCAGCAGAATATTATGATTTAAATATTCTTGAGAAAGGTATAGAAACCAACAAACGCAACTTTACCCGTTTCCTTATTTTGGCAAATGCCAACAAAACCGAAAACCCTGCAACAATAGAGGGCATTAACAAGGCTTCGCTTGTTTTCAGTCTGCCACACACTCACGGCAGTCTATCCAAAATATTAACAATATTCTCGTTCTACGATATAAACCTTACAAAGATTGAATCGATGCCAATAATCGGTTGCGAATGGGAGTATCGTTTTTATGTTGATGTTACCTTCGATAACTATGTAAGGTATCGCCAATCGCTAACAGCAATAACTCCGCTAACAAAATCGTTCAGAATTTTGGGAGAGTATAAGGAGTTTTAGCTATCAGTTGTTAGTTGTTGGTTATTAGATATATAGTAAGAGGTTGCTCATTTTCGAGCAACCTCTTGCTGTTGTATTTAGATATTTATCTTTTTTTCGGACGTGGCAGACCACATCTCTACTTTTTATCTTTTATCTATAATCTTTACTCTTTTTACTCACACACTGCACAAACAGGTTGCACTCTCTATTGGATAGTAACCTTTGAGACTTCCTTTTAATTCTCTCTAAACACCGCACGTATAGGAAGTCCTTTATATCGAAGAGAAGATTGTACCTTCCTCGTGCCGGTTCCTTTCACATACATCGATTTAGCATATTGATTATCTTCAGGGTCGATTGAACTTGTCCAAATTTGGGTGATATATTGCTTTGGTTGAAGCATAGAACCTTGAGTATAACCTGTAGCAGGAATAAATATTTTTGCTCCATTTATATTACTTGTTATATGGTGTCCGCTCGCTCCTAAATTACTAACAGAAACGGTTTGACTCCAAGTGCAATAATCTATCAATTCTTGTACCTCTTCTTCTGTTGGCATACGCCAATTACCTCCCATATAAATATTTGCGACATCTGCTGATAGTGGCAAAGTTGCAGGATTATTTACATAGGTATAGTTTTCTGCAGTATAACTATCTTTTGAAGATGTCTCTCCCCAAGCAACATAACCACCTAACTCATCAGACTCTTCTGCTCCTACATTGCAAGTTGCCCATTTTGTACCACTTGGCAATCCTAAATCAACATATTCAAACCCATTGTGTTTAGTAGTAATTTTTACAAAACTTGCTACTATTTCTAAATCTTCTTCAACTCTTATTGTACAGACCATATCTGTTAACATATACATATCGTTGATAACCCACTTATCAAATTCATATCCTTCATTGGGAACTGCTGTTATGGTTACACTCTCCCCTTGTTCAACAGATGTAGCTGATGTTGATGCAGTTCCTCCTTCTGTTGCTGATACTGAAATGGTATAATTTACCTTAACCTCTTCATCTTTACCTTCTGTACACACCGCACGAACTTGGAGTCCTTTAGTGCGATATTGCCAAGAAACTATTCCTGCAGAATACATACAATATGCTACTCCTCCACTATCATTCAATTTAACTCCCCTTGACCAAAAAGCGTTTAGATAACGACCATCCTCTCCATTCTTAGTTGTTCCTTCAGGGCAAGCAATAAAAATATAGTTACCATTTACTTTACTTGTTACTTTATAAACATAAACTTCGTTTATAAATGTACCGGTCCATATACAATTATCCGGGTTGCACAATTCCTCCATTTCTTCTTTAGTAGGCATTCTCCAACCTTCGCCCCAAGATACTCGAGCAGCATCATCTAACGATTCAAGTTCGGTTCTTTCATCTTTTCCATAATCATAATACCAATAAACCCCGTTGTATGAATCCCATTCTGTCTTCTCATATTTATAGTTTTCAGATGTGTATGTAGCTTTTGGTACTGTTTCGCCCCATGCAAAGAACTCTCCAACTTCTTCAGGGAGGGTAGCACCTACGCAATGTGTTGACCATTTTGTTCCACTGGGTAACCCTAAATCAACATAGTCGTGATTCTTGAGCGTTCCTGTTTTTTTATATTCTATAAAATTGGCAGTTATCTCAAAATCTTCTGTCCTATAGTATGCTGAATAAGAGAATTCTGTTGAAACTTCTTCTCCATTTACTGTCCAATTTAAAAATGCGTAGCCATCAGCAGGAGTTGCGGTAAATACAACCTCTTCATTAGGCTTTGCTTCTGCCATTGATGCAACGGCTGTTCCACCTCCATTTGTTTTAACTATCATTTTGTATCTTACTAAATCAAATACAGGCGAAATATTTGTGTTGTCTGTAACGGTTATAGTAGCAGGATTATCTGTAATAGTTACTGTCTCTTCAGTTGTTGCCCCAATAAATGTAGTTATTTTCCAGTATTTAAAAATATTTGTTGAACCACTTGGTGTTGCAGTTAGTGTAAGTTCGCTACCTGCTGGAACTTTGCTAGACGATTTTAATGCTTCGTTTGTAGAGTTTAATATTACAGTAAATGTTCCTTGTCCAGGTAAATCTGATGAAGCATTTCGCCATACTACTACATATCTTTCAAAGTTAGCCACAAACTCACTATTTTCAGTTATGGTTGCAATATATGGGTTTGATACACTTACAACCTCTCCGTTTAGTGTCCAATTTTTAAAATTATAATTAATATCTTCTGTTGCGGTAAGTATTACACTGCCACCTTCCTCAACACTCTCAGCAGATGCTGTTGCTGTTCCTCCTGCAGTTGATGATACCGATACTGTATAGGTTGGTGTTGGCTCAGGTTCTTCTCCTCCAATTGCCTCTAATACCCATGTTGCTCTTAAATCGGCTCCAGCATCACCGAATGGGTAATATACTCCGTTTACCAACTCTACTTTAAAATAGTTTGCACCATTTTTAATAAAGTATGTTCCGTCAGGGTTGTCGATAAATGTCAATGCTGTTCCGTATGTCAAAGCATCTACATTCCATTGTTGGCAATAGATATAGTATCCGCTCTTGCTCTTTAAGTAGTAGTTTGTCCCCGATGCCTCAAAGGTGAATATTTGTCTGTTATCTTCAGCATATTCTACACAATTAACACCACCGTTTGTTCCTCCTACGTGAGTAATGTTGTTCTCGGCATTCAAATACATTCCACTTGCAACATGTTTGATGCGATACTCTTTTGTTAGAGATATTCCGGAGTCAGAAGTTCTCTCTTCAAAGTTGGCAACATAGAGCGCATTTGCAGTAATAGTAGCAATAAAGATATTTTCTGTTGATACCTCTGTGCCATTTACAGTCCAGTTCACAAATCTATAACCTGATGCGGGGGTTGCTATCAGTGTTACGCTTCCTCCTTTTGCCATACTACTTGCCGATGCAGTTGCTGTTCCACCATTAGTAGCAGATGCCGATATGGTATAGGTTGGCATCTGTGTAGCCTCTTCTAATACCCAAGTTGCTCTATTGTTGTATTGAGTACAGTAGGGGTAGTATATCCCCTTATCTTGTGATACACCAAAGTAGTTTGAGCCAAATTTTATATCGTATGTTCCGTTGCCATTATCATCGAGCGCTAACTCAACTCCATTTGTTTGTGCATCAACAATCCATTGTTGGCAATAGATGTAGTAACCGCTGTTTGTTTTTAATTTGTAGTTTTCACCCGATTCCTCAAATTTAAATATTTGGTCTGCATCTTGGGCATACGCAACACAAGTTACACCACCACGTGTTCCTGTATAATGGAAATCGTAGTTTTCGGCATTTAAATAAAGCCCTGTTTCAACATTTTTAATACGATAATACCCTTCAGTTGAGATACCGCTATACTCGCTCTCAAATTTAATACTATCCAACTCACTTATTTTATATTCATCTATAAGTTCTGCACCCTTATAGAATGTTATTACTCTTTCATAATCTTTAGCAGATGCACCAAATATTATGGTTGCAGCAACAAAGAATAATGTAATTAATCTTGATTTCATATTATGTATATATTTTTTTCTAAGAACTAAAAACTAAGGTACAAAGTACCGTACAACTGAAATTAAACATCGTTTAATTTCTATTCACACACCGCACGAACAGATCGTCCATCAGAAGGATAATCTGTATAATTAGATGTACTTGATATACCTGATGACTTCCCAAAAGCCATATAATATGGATTTAAATAGTTGCTATTATATGAACTTGTCCAATAGTAACCATAAATTTCCTGACCAAATCCAAATAGTCCAGCGGCGGGAAGGAAGATATAGTTTCCATTAGTTTTACTTACCATTTTATATCCTCCTACACCATTTATCGTAGTCCATTGAACAGTACAATTATCTATTAATTCTTCTACTTCCTCTACTGTGGGCATACGCCAATTACTTCCCCAATTTGCATTTGCAGCATCGGCAGATAATGGTAAAGTGGCTGGAGTATCTGTATAGGTATAGTTCCCAAATGTATAACTATCCTTAGTGGTTATTTCGCCCCACGCATAGTAGTTGCCATAACTTTCGAGAGTTGTTGCTCCCACATTGCAGGTTGCCCATTTTAAACCACTTGGTAAACCAAGATCAACATATCCTTTGCCATTGTTTATTCCTGTTGCTGCATTAGCATATTCAAAGTTCGCAACGAAAGTTATATCACCTTTCAAAGGAAGTGTTGTATAGGGATTCTCAGTTGAAAAGATTTCTCCGCTTGATATCCAATTTTTAAATGCATATCCCTCATCGGGAGTTGCGATCAAGGTTACACTGTTGCCATAAGCAACGATGCTTGATGATGCCGTTGCTGTTCCTCCTATATTTGAAGATACTGTAATAGTACAATTTCCCTTATCTTCATCATTCCCCCCTTTTGTACACACCGCACGAACTTGAAGTCCTCTATAGCGTGCATATGTAGAAGTTCCTCCATCTGAATACACAACAACAGTCTCTCCGTATGTACTACGCCTATCTTTTGACCAGAAAGCACATGTTAAACGCCCATTTTCATCTATGACACTTTTCCCTTCAATGTAAGGGAAGAAAATATAGTTGCCATTAGTTTTACTTGTTACTTTATAAACATAAACTTCATTTATTTTTGTTAGAGTCCATATACAATTATCACGATTACACAACTCTTTCATTTCATCACTTGTAGGCATACGCCAACCATCTCCCCAGTTTACTCGAGCAGCATCATCTATAGATTCAAGTTCATAAATATCATCATCATCGTTGTATTTTGAATAAAAATAACTCCATATAGCTCCGTCCCATCCTTCACCATCATAATATTTATGGTTATCATATGTGTATATATCTTTTGGCTCAGTTTCGCCCCAAGCAAAATAATAGCCATTCTCATCAGGGATAGTAGCACCTACACTATATGTTGCCCATTTAGTACCACTTGGCAAACCGAGGTCAATATAGTCGTGATTATTGTGTGTTCCTGTTTTCTTATATTCTATGAAATTAGCCTTGATTTCCATATCTTCTAATATCATAAAACTATAGTTCTTTTGAGTTGAGACCACCTCTCCGTCTATTGTCCAATTTTCAAAAGCATATCCATCGTTAGGTGTTGCAGTAAGATCTACACTATCATATAGCTCAATTAATGTTTCACCTCCAGTTATTGTTCCTCCTTCTGCTACTATTGAGAGAGATACAGGGTTCCTATAAAATACTGCATCAATAGATATGTTCTCTGTAACGGTTATAGTACAAGGATTCTCTGTAATAACTATTATTTCATCGTTAGGTTTATGTACCTCCCATCTTCTAAAGAGATCTATATCGCTATTAGGAGTTGCTGTTAATGTAACCTCACTTCCTGCCAAGAAACTCCAACCCGAAGATAATGTCTCGCCAGTAGAAGTTAATGTAGCCTCAATATAGCCACTACCTGAGTAATCATTCGAAATATAATACCAAACACAAGCTGTTCCAAACTCTACGAAGTTAGCAACAAACTCACTATTTGCTGTTATGGTTGTAGTGTATGGATTCTCAGTTGAGACCACCTCTCCGTTCAATGTCCAATTTACAAACTCGCAATAACTATTTGCAGTTGCAGTCAAAGTTACAGTGCCACCTTGCTCAACGCTACTTGCCGATGCTGTTGCTGTACCACCTTCTGTTGCTGATACTGAAACGGTGCACATCGTTGGCTCAATATATGAAGCCTCATAAACAGCACGTACCGGCATTCCTAAGTGACAAAATAGTGAGCCCAAGTGAATGCCATAATCAGCAAAGTTCAAGTAGAGAGACCTTCCGCTCATGCTTGTATCAAGCGAACTCGACCAATAGTAGCCGTTACTGCCCTCATTGTCGAGATTGTAATTTTGTCGTTCGCCTGCTGCAGGGAGAAATATAGAGTTGCCATTTTTATTACTTGTTACTTTATATCCGTTTACTCCATTCTGTGTAGTCCACTCCCAAGTACAGTTATTTGTGTCCATTAACTCTTCTATTTCATCACCAGTAGGCATACGCCAAGAGCCACCCCAATTTGCATTAGCCGCATCAGCAGTGAGAGGCAATATTGAAGGTGTTGAGGTGTATGTATATGTGTCACGATTATACACCTCTTTTGTCTCAGTCTCGCCCCAAGCAAAGTAATCTCCATACCCTTCGGGAGTAGTAGCACCTACGTTACAAGTAGCCCATTTTAATCCACTTGGCAAACCAAGGTCAACATACTCGTGTCCATTATGGAACTCTCCCGAACTCTCTACTTCTTCAAAGTTAGCCACAAACTCGCTATTTGCATTTATGGTAACAGTGTATGGGTTTTCTGTTGAAACAACCTCTCCTCCCAATGTCCAATTCTTGAACACGTAACCGCTATTTGCTGTTGCAGTTAAAGTAACACTACCACCTTGCTCAACTTCTAAAGCAGATGCAGTTGCACTACCACCAGTACCTGCAGATACTGATACTGTAAAACTTTGTTTTTCTCCGAAAACTGCACGGACAGATTGCCCGGAAATACGGCCAGAGTCGTACAAGCCTACGCTGCCCGAATCGAAGAGTATGTAGTTAGCGCATTGGCAGTAGCTCGCAACGAGCGAACTCGACCAATAGTAGCCGTTACTGCCCGCATTGTTGAGATCGTAATTATATCGTTCGCCTGCTGCAGGGAGAAATATAGAGTTGCCATTTTTATTACTTGTTACTTTATATCCGTTTACTCCATTCTGTGTAGTCCACTCCCAAGTACAGTTATTTGTGTCCATTAACTCTTCCATTTCATCACCAGTGGGCATACGCCAATCGCCACCCCAATTTACTCGGGCTGCATCGTCTGAAAGTTCAAGCATGGTTTTATTATCTTCTGTGCCAAAATCAAATCCAAGATCTGATTCTGTGCAGTATTTGGTGAATGAGTCAATTGTGCCATTGCAATATTTATAGGTACTCACATCGTAAGTTGCTTTTGGCTCTGTTTCGCCCCAAGCAAAGTAACTGCCATACTCTTCGGGAGTAGTAGCACCCACGTTGCAAGTTGCCCATTTTAATCCACTTGGCAAACCAAGGTCAACATACTCGTGTCCATTATGTAAATCTACTGACGGATTTTCGCCACTACTTCTTTTCTCGAATCTAACACTATCCAATTCGCTTAAGTTGTACTTCTTAATAACCTCTCCATCTTTATAGAGTTTTATTACTCTATTACTCTCAAGAGCAGTTATATTACCAACTATGGACACTATTGCTATTAGCAATGTTGTTATTCTTGTTTTCATATTTAAATTCTCCTCTCCCCCGACCCCTCTCCAGTAGAGAGGGGTGAATGGATTTATTTGTTTTATTATTATTTTCTGTTATGCCCTCCCTTCAGGGGAGGGGTGGGTGGGGACTCTATTTTATAAACTTCTTTGTTTCAGTTTTTCCGCTTGATTGTACTGCTACTATGTATATTCCATTTGCATAATTGCTTACATCAAGAGTCGCAATTTGGGTATTGGGAGTTTGGGTTTGCATCAACACTCCTTGCATATTGTAGAGTTGCACAAGGGCTATTGCTTCGGACGAGGTTACTTTTATCTCTCCTTTGCCTCTCAAATAGGTTATCTCTATTCCCTCTACTTCAGCTTCGCTCTCCTCAATGGCTGTTATATCGGTATCGCCAAAGGTGATAACCTCTATATCTTCTATTGCCATTGGGGTTGCAATGCCCAATAAGGTTATGCTCACTTCATCTTCCGATGGGAAGGTGATTTTGTCAATTTCGTCAATTGATATCGACCGAAATGCATTTTGTGATGTTAAATATACATTCATATACTCTTGAGCTTGAATGCCAACAAAAGGTATAAATACCAATAGCATCATCAATAGATGTTTTATGTAATGTAGTTTCATATATATTTTTTTTAATAATTTTTATATTACAATAGATAATTAACACTAATTCACTTTTACAAATGTATAATTTAAAAAACCAATTTTACCCCTCCCTGTGTTAATTTTTGTTAATTGTTTATTAATTCCTTAAATTTAAAAGGATAAGAAGAGAATTATACAATATTTATCAACCTCTAACTTTAAAATATAAAAACAGATAAACTCTTTTATCTCTAAACGTGTTTATAGGTAGTAACCAATAAATTATTTATACCATGAAAGACAATAAAAATTGCCACAACGAGGAGTGCGAGTGTGCAACTCCCGTATTCGGTTCAGAGAGAATGTTAGAGTCGGCTCCTTGCCAAACCATTCCTTGCCATCCCACCTCCCCTGAAATTGCATACCAAATGGTTAAGGACGAAACTTTTGCTCAAACTCAACCTCGTCTTAATCTTGCTACTTTCGTTACTACCTATATGGATAAGTATGCAACACGTCTTATGAACGAGGCCATAGATATTAACTATATCGATGAGACAGAGTATCCCAGAGTTGCTGTTATGAACGCCAAGTGCATTAATATCATGGCAAATCTTTGGAACTCTCCCGAACAGAATAAGTGGAAAGCCGGAGCTGTTGCCATTGGCTCGTCGGAGGCTTGTATGTTGGGTGGTGTTGCCGCTTGGTTGCGTTGGAAAGAGCGACGTAAAGCTGCAGGCAAACCTTGCGACAAACCTAACTTTATAATCTCATCGGGCTATCAAGTTGTATGGGAGAAGTTTGCTCAACTTTGGCAAATCGAAATGCGTACAGTACCTCTAAGCCACGAGCATATTACTTTGGACATTGAAAAGGCTATTTCGTTGTGCGATGAGAATACAATATGCATTGTTCCTATTATGGGTGTTACTTGGACTGGGATGAATGATGATGTTGAGGCATTGGATGCTGCTCTTGAAGCATATAATGCAAAAACAGGACATAACATTCCCATTCACGTTGATGCTGCATCAGGCGGTTTTATCATGCCATTCCTCTATCCCGAAAAACGCTGGGATTTCCGTTTAAAATGGGTTTTATCAATCAGTACTTCGGGGCACAAATACGGATTGGTCTATCCCGGATTGGGTTGGATTGTATGGAAAGATAAGGCATACCTTCCTGGTGATATGGCTTTCAGCGTAAACTATCTTGGAGCAAACATAACTCAAGTAGGTTTGAACTTCTCTCGCCCCGGAGCACAAATTTTAGGACAATACTATCAATTTATTCGTTTAGGATTTGAAGGTTACAAGGCTATTCAACATAGTTGTATGAAGGTTGCAGAGTATGTTCATAGCGAGATTGCCAAAATGCCACAATTCAATGTTTACAGTAAAGAACTTGTAAATCCGCTCTTCATTTGGTCGATGAATTGCGACTACGCAAAAAATGCAAAATGGACGCTGTTCGACCTTCAAGACCGATTAAAACAGAGTGGCTGGATGGTTCCTGCATATACAATGCCTAAAGACATTGAGAATATGACCGTTATGCGTATAGTTGTTCGTCAGGGCTTCTCTCGTGATATGGCAGATATGCTTTTGAACGATATTAAATCGTATATTGCCGACCTCGAAAAGTTGGAATACCCAACTGAATCACGTCTTGCTATGGATAAAAAAGAGGGCCACCGTAAAAAATGGCACTTGTTTTCTCATACTGGGAGATAATTTAAGTTGTTAGTTTTTAGTTGTTAGTTAAAAGAGATTTTTCAAATAAAACTATCTCAAATAAATAGCCAACTGTTTTTTATGCAGTTGGCTATATTCTATCAATGATGCGAGTAAGCGAATACAATAACAAACTTATTTAAGTATTGTTGGGCGATAGTGGGTTAAAGGAACAAAGTCCCACAACTAACAACTATAAACTTGAAATTGCTTCATCTACTTCAGTAATACGCTCCTCTATTGCCTGTTTCATTCGCTCAACAGCAGAGTCAAAATCGATTAACTCATCGCCGTTGGGATATCCATGACGATTATCTATTGGCCACATTTCGTGGTTTACTGCCTCTGATGTTCGAATTAATTCGGCTTGCTCATCAATGAAGATATCAATATTTTCAAATATTGGTTTAACCTCTACCCAACGAGCCTTTAATGCCGATTTAAACTCAGGGGAGTTAAACAACTCCTTATACCATATTGCATTATTGTTTATAAAACCTTTATCACCTATCGAGTAGGTTCCCCAATCGAAATCCCATACAGGGCCTGCACATATTTTACCTCCGGCATCTTTATACATGTATGAGCTTTTAGGGTGTCTGCACTCACCATTTCCTGATATCTCTTGTATCAAAAAGTAATCAACGAATGTTGAATAATCTATTTTAGAGAATACAGTTTCAAAATTGCTATTCTTTAAGGCACTCTCTGTATCTCCAACATAGTTATAGATGTATGTATAGAATGGATGTTGCCATGAGGTTATTATCTCTTCATCAGGGTCTTTTATTGTTACAGGATAGCCATAGTATTTACTCATAAAGTAATTTATCTCGGCTTGATAGTTTGTATCAAACTCCAATAAATATCCTCCATCCTCTCCTGTTTCAGCATCATCTTCAAACTCCGAAATATTTATTCTGTTTTTGTCTATTTTAATCTGCTCGCACAGGTAGTAGTTTCCTTGGTGTGTACCGTTAAGATAGAACTCAACGAACTCGCCTCGTGGAGCCCAATCCATTATTTGACGTGCCATCTCAAATGTTACAGCATTGCGTAATAAAGTACGGTCCATCCAATTTGCCAATAGCACCCAACGTTTATGTTTTGGCATTCCTAACACCTCCGATTTACTATCAAGTTTTATTGCGTATGGTTTCTTTGGATATCCCCATGTTGTATTTCCTCGTCCTCTGAAACTTGTGGTTGAATTTATTGTCTCAACGCCATCTGCATCCACTACAATAATTTCACACTCCTCTGTCCAAACCTCTTTACTTGTAATTGCTACTCCGTTAGGGGTGTTTACATATACTTTGGGCAACGGTTTTATATAACGCGAGAAACTTGCTTTCACCTCAAGATTTTCTGTCACCTCTATCTCATAGGGATTAGATGTTGAAACTATTTCCCCTTCTATCATCCAGCCGTCAAAAACATATCCGTCATTGGGAGTAGCAGTCAAAGTTACAACATCGTTTGCATTAACTGTTGATGACGAAACTGTTACCTCTCCCATTGATGTATCAGACGATGAAACAATTACCGAATATATGGGTTCGGCAAGTTGAAATTGCACATCAAGATACGCTATGCGATTGTTTACATAGTTTTTCAAAAACTCAACCTCGGCAGAGTAAGAGCCTCTTGCTGCAAGTTCTAAGTGAACAACTTTATTTAAAATATTCCAACGCTGGAAGTTATTTTGTTGCGACTCCGAAAGATATGCAGCTGTTTTGTCTATATAGTTATTCATAAACACAGCCAAACCATTTGCTCTTATCTCTGCCCAACGTGCTTTAACTGCGTTCATAAACTCTGTATCGGTACACCATCGCTCAACCCAAGTTTTTGGATCGTGTGCGTATGTACGCATTAATTTTTTGGTTGCATCGCCCAAACGATTGTCATTATTGAACGCAATATCAAAATCCCAAAGAGGACCAAACTTAAATACATCGTCACGCTCTTTATACATGTATGTACTCCACCAAGCATCAGAGTTCCCGAACAACTCACATGCTATGTACCAATCTACCATTGAGGTTTCGTCAATATATCTCCTCCAACCAGTCTCTGCATCAGTGTAATTTGCACTAAACAAGGCATCCTCCATTTGTTGGGTGTAGTTGCTTATGTATGAAGATTGGTCTGAGTTTATCTCATCATCTTTAGGGTATTTGATTGTCACCTTCATTCCCTTGGTTGTTTTAAACCAAGAGGCTTCGCTATCGGCATAACCATCAACCTCGACTAAGTATCCACCTGTGATTTCGGGATCAACCGAGGTTGTTGTAGTCTCCTGCTCGGTTACAGGGACACGTTTTGATTTCACCTCAACTTGGTCGGTTAAGATATAGCTTCCCAAATTCTCGCCATTTATCACAACATCCACAAATGTTACCGATGGGGTGAATCCAAACTCAAACATATTTCGCGCTGTTTCAAATGCAAGAGCATTACGCATCAGTGTTTTGTCGGCATAGTTGGCTAACAACACCCAGTTTTTCTCTTTTGCCGCATTACCCAAAAATTGTATTTTCTTGTCAAATTTCAAACGATATGGTTTCTTTGCCATATTCCATGTTGAGTTTCCACGACCTTTTATCTCGGTTAAAACTTCTGTAATATTATCCTCCTCGTTTGCTGCTCCTCGAACAGTTACGTATGCTGTAACATAGTTCTCTTTACTTGTTACTCCAACTCCATTTTCGGTATTGATAAAGATTGTGGGAACGTTTGTTATTTGAGCATATTTATCACCAAAATTGGCTTTATACTCAGAGTTGCC
This sequence comes from Bacteroidales bacterium, assembly GCA_017559955.1. GTDB lineage: Bacteria > Bacteroidota > Bacteroidia > Bacteroidales > G3-4614 > Caccoplasma_A. The sequence continues at coordinate 35,533 of JAFYPQ010000016.1, read as the reverse complement.
TCTTATAACCGCAGTGTGTGGGTTATCGGTTGATACTACCTCTCCGTTAAGCGTCCAATTCAAGAAGATATATCCATTGGATGGTGTTGCGGTAAGAACTACCGTTGTACCTTCCAAAGGATTTGCTTCTGACACCTCTGCTTCTCCTCCCTCTGATGATGTTACTGTTACATCAACTATTTGTGCTGTACGGAAGAGTGCTTCATACTCTGTATCTATATTTATTGATGCTTCGTATGGGTTTTCAGTTGAGAGTGTTTCTCCATTAACTCTCCACTCTTCAAATACATATCCATAATTTGATGTTGCCGATAATACTACTTTACCGTCACGTTTGTTTTCGTCAATAATTTCTACTGTTCCTGTTCCCTCAGGTGTTACCTTTGAGGTTGCAATAGGTCCTGTCCCCGGGGCAACTATACGCAATATTATATCACATACACAGCCACCATTCTTTTGTATTTCATTGTTCTCGCGAGTTGAGCCACATGGGTCTGAATCGTTCCAATCGACTTTAAAACGAAGGCGATAATCACCTGGAGTTAAGGTTGTGGGTAATACCCATGATGGGATGTTGCTCGCCAATACGTCACAACTATTTGAGACTACTTCCCCCTTACTATTTGTTCCTTGAGTTGAGCCTATTTCTGACAAAAAGTTATAACTTACCAACTCTCCATCGTTAAGAGCCAAAGCATTTGATATGGTATTAAACTCTCCATCTGAATTATAATCAATATATACATACGCGTGCATCCACTCTCCCACCCAGTTCATTTTAGAGAAATAGAGTGTTGAGCCTGCCTCTGTTACAAACACTGAAGATGTTCTATCTTTATATGCTGCATCTTTTGGAGCCTCTTGAATCTCTTTTACCTCAAGAGTACCAACTCCATCGGTGATAGCAAAATTTGAGAGGTATCTTACACTGTGCTGCATATTGCCTGTTGGATGGCAATATTCAACTCCTTTTTGAAAATTTGCCACATATATTGTTGCTCCCTCAACGGTTGTGGTATATGGGTTCTCTGTTGAGACTACAACCCCATCTTTTGTCCACTCCACAAATGAGTGACCTGCACTTGCCGCTGCTCTAAGGGTTACGTTCTCACCTTCTCGCAATAGCTCCACTCCCGTACTTCCGTTTATTGTTGCAGTTCCTCCCTCTATTGGTGACGTTTGAACTCCAACCTCATAAATGGCTACATTATCAAACTTTATACTATCTATTTCAGATACGACATAACTATTCAATATTACACCATCCTTATAGATTTTTAAAACTCGCTCTTGTTGCTGTGCTATAATAACTGTTGTAAACAGTGCCATCGCAAGTGCTAATACTCTAAATAGTGTTTTCATATATTTGTTTTATATCCTTTATTAACTGATATTAGTTTTAGAGGTGTTTTCTCAATTTGTTATTATTTGAGTTCTATCTAAAACATTACAGAGGTCGATATGCCTGTAAATAGTTCGTGCTGAAGTTTTTGCGGTTCAACTCTTGATGATGATAACAGGCTATAATCACAATCCAAGGCAAACCTTAAATTTTCATCTGCCAAAAATACTAACGACACTCCTGTCATAAAACCAAAGCTACCTCTATTCTCTTCAACCCCTCGCTCCTGCCACGATGCACAACCCGAATAAAAATTATATCCTAAGAGCGTTTTCGAACCTATTGCCCATCGAGACGAGAGCTGCGTTTCGTAATATGCACCTGCATATAGAGAGAGATTTCCTATCCAATCTTCTAAAATATCATCATCTACGGCAAACATATTATTGCTTATGGTTATCCGTCCTCCAACTCCTATATTTTTATGGGGAAAATAAACTCCTTCAAAACCAACTCTGTTACCAACTTTAACATCTACTCTCTCCCCTTGTGTTGTTTTATAATCGCCAAGCATTGTCGATATTCCCACAAGAGTTGTAAAACGTGATGGTTTGCGACCATACTCCCATTGGGGAGGAGAGGGTTTATACAATAGTCCCTTATCTTTAAATATAAGATCGGCAAAATAGTATCCCAACTCTGCCGAGACAATTCCTATTCCTGCTCCCACCATTAAATCACTCACCCAATGCTCGGAGTTGAATTGACGTCCCATAGCTGTTACTCCTGCCACAGCATACGAAGCCACAGGAATCCAAGCCGACAGATGAGCATACTCTTTATTTAAAAGAGTTGCTGCCATAAAGGCTGTTGCAGTATGACCCGACGGGAATGAATGATTATCTTCTCCGTTCGGACGGGGCATATCTATCGTATGCTTTAACGCCTCTACCGAGCCCACCATTAATGCAACAGATAAGATATCGGAAGTAATCATCCTTCCCCACGACGAACGCCCCTTTACTCCCGACACTTTCATTATATATTTTGTAGCAAGTGGCAGATATTGAATATAATCATCAAATGAGTTTTTGGTTTTACGCTCGCCTGTCATATTAAAGGCTGCAAAACGATTATCCTCAGGCTTTGCAGCAATACCTCCGACTATTAAAGTAACTCCCAAACCTGCTATTTCAAAAAATTTGGTTGAAGAAAATTTATCGAATTTAGTAGGCGTATATAGTTTTTTTGAGAAATCAGATATAGATTGAGAAGAATAGACGTTTTGCTCTGATGGAGTTGAGTATATTGTCAGCCCGTCAGATGCAGATAATGAAGAAGCTCCACATAGGAGCAATATCATAATCATCATTATTTGCACAGCACCCTTCATTACTCAATCCTTTTTATGTTCTCAAAAACAGTTATTTTATATTATTAGCGACATATAGCACTATTTCTTATAATTATGCCGACTGATATTTTCGACATATCGATACGGCCTCAATTCTCTTTTGTTATCGGTGATAAATTCTGCTTATTTGGAGTATATTTCTTCGAAGATCGTTTCGATTTTTTCTTTACCTCAAGTTTTATGGTATCGGCAGGAACTATTCTATTTTTAAAATCTTCTATTTCGGCACTATAATCTTTTATCGACAAATCACTTCTGTTCTTTTCAAAGAAAGATGTTGCCAATACCACCGCAATAATCAGCACCAGCACAACAGCTGAAATTCGTTCGGTTTTTGAGAAATTCCAAAACTTATCAGACATAACCTATATATTAAATATTCCTGTTATCGACAAAAATATAAATATTATTGAAATGGGAGCGATAAACCTGATACTAAATAATATCAAAGTATATAAGATTGTTGATATCTGAGTGTTTCCACCCAACTCCAACTTGAAATCTCTTTTTTTCATTCTCCAACCTACATATACCGACAATAGAAATCCTCCTAACGGCAATAGTATATTTGCAGAGAAATAGTCGGACAATTCAAAGAAGTTCATATCAAAGAGTTTTACCTCCGACAAGACACTGAATGAGAGCGATGACAGCACGCTCAAAACAGCAACAATCAGTAATATTATTATTGAGGCTCTCTTTCTGCTAAGTTTAAACTCCTCCGAAATATAGGCTATTGCAACCTCTAATAGCGATATTGTTGATGTTAATGCGGCAACACCGGCAAAAACAAAAAAGAGTATAGCCCACATATTTGGCATAAACATCTTACCAAATACATTCGGAAGTGTAACAAATATTAAATCGGGCCCTTGCGTAGGACTTATACCAAATGAAGCAGTTATAGGGAATATCATAACACCTGCAAGTATAGCCACCAACATATCCAATATAGCTACGGTAAATCCCGTTTTAGGAAGATTTACATTGCGTTTAAAGTACGAACCATATGTTATTAATATTCCCAACCCGATACTCAATGAAAAGAAAGCCTGTCCCATTGCAGATAGAACCACTCCTCCGTCTATCTTTGAGAAATCGGGATTAAAGAGATAGGTTAAGCCCTCTTTCGCTCCGGGCAATGTAATTGCATAACCACAAAATATAAGAAGTATAACAAATAGCATAGGCATCATTATATTCGAAGCCTTCTCTATACCCTTTGTAACACCACGGGATATTATCAGATAGTTTATAACAAGTAATGCTCCAACCCACACCAACGGACGCCAAACGTCGGTTTTAAATAATTCGAAATTATTTGCAATAGTTGTTGCCGAATCACCAAAGAGGTTGTCCTTTATTGCCTGATAAATATACTCTACCACCCAACCTGCAATTACCATGTAGTAACCCAATATTAGTGTAGAGGCAAGAATTCCTATATATCCGATTATATGCCATTGTGATTTTGGAGCCAAAACCTTCAACGCTCCTGCGGCATTAGTACGAGACTTGCGTCCGATAGCAAACTCGGCACACATCAAAGGTATTCCTAAAACTATCACACAGCATATATATACTATAAGGAATGCTCCGCCACCATTTTCTCCTGCCATATAGGGAAAACGCCAAATGTTTCCCAACCCTACTGCCGATCCTACGGTTGCGGCTATAACTCCCAATTTTGTTGCAAATTGTGCTCTTTCGCTCATAAAATTTTTATTTTCAAAGACACAAAGTTAATTATTTTAAGCAATTATACATAACAAATTATATATTTAGAAGGTTTTAAATTTGATTTCGACCTTTTATAACAAATTGCCGTTTTTTGCCATTGTGTTTGGTGATAAAAAAATAAGGGGCACTTTTTCAAGCACCCCTTACCTGATATGTTGAGTTATTTAATTAGCACTCACATTTACCTGCACTACCAAGTACGTTCTCGATTTTGTGCATGTATTGTTTTTTCATATTCTCACGAGCTGGTCCAAGATATTTTCTTGGGTCAAACTCAGCTGGTTTTGTAGCAAATACCTCTCTGATAGCTGCAGTCATTGCAAGACGGCTGTCAGAGTCGATGTTGATTTTGCAAACAGCTGACTCAGCTGCTTGACGCAACCACTCTTCGGGAATACCGATTGCATCTTTCAAAGCACCGCCGAATTTATTGATTGTAGCAACCTCTTCTTGAGGTACTGACGATGATCCGTGAAGTACGATGGGGAATCCAGGAAGCTCTTTCTCAACACCCTCTAGTACGTCGAAACGTAGTGGAGGAGGAACTAAGCGACCGTTCTCATCTTTTGTACATTGCTCGGGTTTGAATTTGTTTGCTCCGTGTGATGTACCGATTGAAATTGCCAAGCTATCGCAACCTGTTTTAGTTACGAAGTCAACAACCTCTTCTGGACGAGTATATGTGTGGTGCTCTGCACAAACCTCATCTTCAACTCCTGCCAATACACCAAGTTCACCCTCAACTGTTACGTCGAATTGGTGTGCGTACTCTACTACTTTTTTAGTAAGAGCTACGTTCTCCTCGTAAGGAAGGTGTGATCCGTCAATCATTACTGATGAGAATCCCATATCGATACATGATTTACATGTCTCGAATGAATCACCATGGTCAAGGTGAAGTACGATTTGAGGTTTCTCGCAACCTAACTCTTTAGCATACTCAACTGCTCCCTCTGCCATATAACGCAAAAGTGTTTGATTTGCGTATTGACGTGCACCTTTTGATACTTGAAGGATTACTGGAGATTTTGTTTCAACTGCAGCTTGAATAATTGCTTGAAGTTGCTCCATGTTGTTGAAGTTGAATGCGGGAATTGCATATCCGCCTTTAATGGCTTTTGCAAACATCTCTTTGGTGTTTACCAAACCAAGGTCTTTGTAGCTAATCATTTTAATTTAATTTTATAATGTTAGTAATAAATGTGCTTATTGAGTATTATTCTCAAATACTTTACAAAGGTACTATTTTTTTATGAATTAGAACCTATCTGTCGGATAAAATATATATCGAATTATTTGTTTTTGCTTATTGATAATAGTCGCTCTAATCCTTGCGTTGATATATTACGAGATATTTTGCCATTCTTTGCAAAAGAAATCTCACCTCTCTCCTCCGACACTACCACTGCAACAGCATCGGTTTCTTGTGTTATTCCCAATGCCGAACGATGTCGCAAGCCTAATTCTCGTGGGATATTTGGAGCATGAGATACGGGTAATATACATCCTGCCGCAACAATTTTTCCATCTCCTATTATTATTGCCCCGTCGTGAAGCGGTGTTCCTTTATAGAATATTGTCTCTATTAATCGAGACTCTATATCGGCATTTATCTTTTCACCTGTCGATTCGTACTTTACAAGAGGCATATCCTGTTTGATAACAATCAATGCTCCTGTTTTTGATTGAGACATATTCTTACACGCATAAACTATATGCATTACATATTCGGGCAACTCTTCAACCTCTGTTTTTTTTGCTTTGAAAAAGGTTGTAAATTTTTTCCAACTTTTATGCGAGCCTAATTCACTTAAAAATATCCTTATGTCATCTTGGAAAAGTATCACCAAGATAATAACTCCAACATTTACGAGTTTGTCCATTATCGAGCCCAATAGTCGCATCTCTATAACACGAGACACAAATATCCAAACCACAATAAAGGCTATAATACCGCCAAAAATCTTTATTGTTCCGGAAACCCTCATTACTCTATATACATAATAGAGAATAACGGCGACCAAGAATATATCTATTATATCTTTTAATCCTATTGAAGCAAACATATATTATTTAGATAACTCAAATATTTTTACTGTTTCAACACACTCTTTTACATCGTGTACACGTAATATGTCGGCACCCTTTTCAAGAGCTATTGTATTTAAAGCCACAGTACCTGCCAACGACTCTTGAGGAGTGGTATTTAATGGAGTATATATCATCGACTTTCGAGAGACTCCCACCAACAAAGGTAATTTAAATTGTGCAATATCAGCAAGATTTTTTATTATATTATAGTTTTGCTCTAAACTTTTTGCAAAGCCGAAGCCCGGATCTAATATTATATCACTCACGCCTAATAGACGAAGTTGCTCTATTTTTCTTGAAAAATAGCTTATCAACTCCAAAATTATATCGGAATAGTCGGTTTTTGTTTGCATTGTTTGGGGAGTACCTCGCATATGCATAAGTATATACGGCACTTTCAACTCCGCTATGGTTTTAAACATATCCTCATCGCCGTCTCCACCCGATATGTCGTTTATAATATCTGCTCCGTACTCCTCAACCGCATAACGTGCCACACGGCTTCTAAAAGTATCTACCGATATTATTGCCTGGGGGAACTTCTCTCTTATTATTGGCAAGACAGAACTTAAACGGGCTATCTCCTCCTCTTCCGACACATCGTCTGCTCCCGGACGAGACGAATACGCCCCCACATCTATTATATCACCACCCTCACGTACTATCTGCTCTGCCCTGTCAAGAGCCTTCGAGACATCAATGCAACGGCTCGATTCATAAAATGAGTCGGGGGTAATATTCAATATCCCCATTACAAGCGGAGTATTTAACAAGAGTAGCTCTCCTCGAATATTTATGGTTAAATCGGTCATAATTCTTCTTCATGAGATATCACTTGGCTTTTTAAAACCATTATCTCTCTGCGAAGATAATATTTTGATTTCAATTTCTATCAAAATAGAGAAAGGAGATTATCCTTTCGAATAAATCTCCTTTCACTTTTTATTAATTTACTTCTATTATAATTGCGACATTGCCTCTTTTATGCTGTGGTTAGGATTGATTTCCAATATTTTGCCCCACCATTTGCGAGTCTCATTATATTTCGCTCCTTGAGGATTCTCTGCATACTCTTTTAGATAGCTATAGTAGCCAAGATATTGGTAAGCCTCTATAATATCTTTACCTTTGTTTCCATTAGCCTCTAACATTTCTACAACCTTCTCGTAGAATGGCTTAGCCAATCCCAACTCTGTTTCGGGGTCCATTCCTGAGTGAGCACGAGCTCTCCATATATTTCCACGATAATCTTCGGGAGCACGCTCTGCAACTACTGCAAACGCAGCATCGGCTTTTTTGAACAACTCATTTTTAGAATCAACAACTGTATCAGCTTGTGCTGCTGAATAGTAAGCTCTTCCTAAGTTAAAGAAGTCCATTGTTTTAACTTCGTCTCCTGCCAACTCCATATATTTAGCCATTGCATCAGCACTTTTAACCATTTGGTCTGCTGCTTTATATGCATCGCTCAAGTCTTTTACCAAAGCTGCATCCTCAGGATTTTTAGCGACTGCTTTTTCCAACAACGCAACATACTCTTCGGGACGGTTAACTTTCTTAAGAGCATTACCATATACCGAATAATCTTGAGCTGTCAACAAATCTGCATTTGCCTCTTCGTTCATATATTTTGCTCCGTGGTTAGCAGCTTGCTCGTAGTTTTCAAGAGCGTTATTGTTATACATTGCAAAACGATTTAACAAAATATCGTCAGGATTATCTTTCAAAGCCTCCTCGATAATAGTTAATGATTCCTCATATTTTTTATCGAAGAACATCAATGCAGCATGACGAGCACGGTCAGATGCAAAGTGGTTGGGGTTTGACATATATGTTGCATAAGCCTTTACCGCTTGAGTAAAACGTCCTGCATTAAACAATGCCTCAGCATACTCACGTTGTGCAATTGCAGATGCTTGGTTTAGGTTCAAAAGAGCCTCCAATTTTGAAATCGCAAACTTAGGATTGATAGGATAGTGCATCTTTGCATATTTTACATACGCCTCAACACAATTCTTATCGTAATAGATTGCATTCTCATACTCTCCTGCAGCCAAACCTGTCTCTCCGTTTTTCAAGGCTATATCTCCTTGCAAAACATACAAAGGAGCATACTCGCTGTTTGCTCTGCTTGCAGCCTCAAGATATTTTTTGTATTGAGGTAAACCTGCCTCAAAATATGCTCTTGCAATGTTTGTATTTACAGCAGCTTTTTCAGTTTTTGACAATTTAACAGCCTTTTTAAAATTAGCTTCTGCCTCTTTAACGTTTGTATCAAAAAGCATTTTTCCCAAACCTATGTAGTTGTATGGGTAATTAGCATCTTGGGCAACACCCTCATTATAGCATTTAGCAGCCACCTCTTTGTTTCCCATAGCAAATTCTGCCTCGCCCAAATAGTACAAAGCCGCAGCTTTATCAGTTGCCGATAATCCTGGCAATGTATTGTCAAGGATTATTTTTGCACGATCTGCTTGTCCTGCTTTAAAATACTCAACTCCATCGGTATAGTTTTGAGCAACAGCTGTACCAACTAAACCTGCACCAAATATTAGTGCTACGAATAAAATTGATTTCTTCAACATAATCTTCTTTCTTATTTGTGTTATTACTATATTTCTTTTTTAACTGATTAGTCTGTAATTTTCACAGGCTTAACTCTAACCTGTTGGGTTGTGGGAATCATTCCTGCTTTAAATACTATAAGCTGACCTTTGTCCGATGCCAAAAAGTTTGAAAAACCCCTCGCTAAACCCGTTCTTGAAGATGTATCCAAAACATAAACATAGCGAGTAAACGGATAATAATCCAAAGCTATGTACGCTTGATATGGTTGGTATGAGTTTGCCGCAGTTGCGACACCATCCCTACTTAAAGCCACCACTTTCACTCTTTGGTTAAATGATAAGTTTGTAGAGTCATTCTCATTTCCAATCCAACTTGCTCCAATTACTCCTATTGCTCCGGGTGTTGCTGCCACATAGTCGATAACCTTCTCATTGGTACCCTGTGCATATATGTTTTTGTCAGCTAATAGTTCGCCTTTACATATTGAATCAAGGGCAAATCTTACAGTACTTGAATTCTTATTATCAAAAGTCAAAGATAACTCTTTTAACTTGGATTTCGGGTTTATTTCACTCCACGATGTTATTTTTCCTGTCAAAATATCTTTAACCTGCTTTACAGTTAACATCGAATCGGGATTACTCTTATTAATAATCAATGCGATTGCATCCTTCGCAATTTTAAAAGAGGTGGGTCTCATTTTCTTACTTCTTACCAACTCTTTTTCTTGCGGTGTGAAATCTCTGGTCGATATAGCAAGTTTTACACTATCTGTTAAAAGCAAATCCATAACCTCTACTTCTGGTGCATATATAGGTATTATACTTGCATTCGGGTATCTATACTCAAACAAATCTATTTCCTCTTTAATTATGGGGGCAAATGATTGGTCGGCAGCCATTATTATAACTCCCGATGTCGGAGTATCGAATACCTTACTTGAATTACCTCGATTACACGAAGAGAGAATAAGTACCGCAACAAATAGTATATAAATTACTCTTTTCATAATATTTATGACTTTTTGTAGCCTCTATATTTTATAAATCGATATGCTCTGAATATAGCATAGACTACAAATATTACTGCGAATATATAACGAGTTACCGGAGTTAGAAGAGCGGAATTGCTAAAAACATCTGTAAAGACCAAAAGATATGCAAAGCCAAAATATGCTACTATCATTATTATTCCAAAGATATAACCAAGATTTATTGTTATAACTTTTTTCTCCTCAACATCGTCTTTTTTATTCTCCATATATTGTTTTAAAATTATATTCTTATTTTAAGTTGCATCTCTATTATAATGCCTGAGATACCAAATTTGTTTAATCTCTTTGTCTGTTTGACAATAGAAATATGTTTTAGTTTATTTTAAAAGCAACAAAAACAAATTGTTTTGAGCCTATATCTATCTTTCTATTCACTTTTTCGGTGAACGATTTCACCTATTGTCTTTTTTGAAAATCCGCCCGTTTGTACCATAAACAGCACAAACGAGCGATATTTCAAGTACTCTCTATTTTTAGAGAATACTACATTAGTTTAAATGTTACAGGAAGTGTAAACCATACGTTAACAGCATGTCCGTTTTGTTTACCGGGGATGAAGTTAGGTATCGATTTAACCACACGTACAGCCTCTTTATCAAGAGAAGCATCAACACCACGTAAAATTTGAACCTCTCCAACCGAACCGTCTTTCTTAACAACGAAGCGAACAACTACCCTTCCTTGGATACCATTCTCTTGTGCGATTGTTGGATATTTCATATTATCGCTGATGTATTGAAGAAGAGCTTTTTGTCCACCGGGGAAGGTTGGCATTTGCTCTACTACATCAAGTACTTGTGTATCTTCTTCCTCTACTACAGGTTTAATAGCCTCTTTAAAGTCTGCTATATCTTGACCATTCTCTTCGTCATTTCCTTCAACGTCAGCAATAGAGATTGTTACCTTTGACTCTGTAAGTTCCTCTTGAGATTTAATCTCCTCTTCCTCACTTACCTCTTCGTCCTTTTTAATTACAGGAGCTGTAAACTTAATAGAACTTTTTAGTGGAGGTGGGGGAGGTGTCTCCATCAAAGGTTTATACTCTTCGTTTTTCTTAACCTCAGCCTCTTTTAAGTCTGATAGCTCTGTAACTTCTGTCATTACTATCTCCTCTTCCTCAGGTACGATTTTATCAATCAAATCACCGATAATTCCGGGTAAGAAAAATGCTGCAAGAGCAACCAATACTACTACTAATGTTGCTATATTATGACGTTTAGGTGAATCCTTACGCAAATCGTATGCGCCATACGCCTTATTTCTACCTTCAAAAATAAGGTCGCACCATTCTTGTGAACTGATATTTGCCATTATTCTTATTTTTTAGGTGTTAATTATAATTTAGACGTATCAATTTGGTTTGATAATGCACCTTTCGATTCATAATTATCAATCAAAAATTGGTCTCCCTCTGTAATATCTACGATTGCATATTTGCTTATACCGCAAAGGTGCATCTCGTCAAGTGCATCGATAAGGTTTTTGTAACTTGAAGCATCAGAACCTTTTATCATAACAACCGGAGCTGTTTTTACATTTTTGATTTCTTTAGCTTTTTCATCAAAAACCTCATCGGGCATTCCTGTCTCTAATTTTTCTTGCTTTAAGTCCTCTAATTGAGTTACTATTTCACGGTTTTTATCTTGAAGAACTGCACGTAAACCATCAGCTGCAAAAGTTGTTTCGCTTAATGTTGTATAGTCTGTGTAGTCGGGTTGACCTGCATAATAGTAAACTTTATCTTGGCCTCCAAGTAAGATTGTTATAGCACGAGAAGCAGCGACCTTAGTTTGGTCCTCTTCTGTTATATTCTTATCGTTCGATGGCATACTTATCTCCATGGTTTGTGGTTTTTTCAAAGTAGTACAAAGCATGAAGAAGGTAATCAAAAGCATGTTCATATCAACCATGGGAGTAAAGTCCACGTGGATATGCATTTTTTTAGGTTTACCTTTTTTGCCGTCGCCAGATTCTTTTTGTTGTACTTCTGCCATATTACAATTCTCTATTATTTAATAACAACTCTCTCTTCGTCTTTGATATTTTTAAGGTTTGTTATAAGGTTATAACGGTTCTCTCGAATATCTTGCAAAGAAGTCATTAAGTTTCTGATAGTAGGATATGGAGTTCCTGCTGCAGCTTTAATAGCAATTCTTAAATTGCTATTGACAGCTCTTGCACTTTTTACCCATACCTTAACCTCGTTCTTATCGTCAACACCTTGCTCGTTCTTTGTTGTATCACAAGGTATTCCTGCGGGGATACCCTTCGCAACAAATTCACCTTTCAAAGCTTTATCTTGGTCGTCAGACGAAAGAGCTAAAAAAGACTTCATTTTTCCGATAGGTGTTCCGAATGTTGGTAAAGTTCTAAACTTAAGAATTTCTTCGTCAGTTAGTTCCATACCATATTGTGCTGCCACATCTTGTAGAACATTCGCCTTATCTGAAGGTCTATCAAGACTCATATATATTTTTCCGTCTTGATCGATCAAAATTTGCAAAATGTCTGTCTCGGGTATCTTAATCTCCGATACTGAATCGGGAGTATTAACTTGTACAGGCTCTTTTTGCACAAAGGTCGAGGTTAACATAAAGAATGTAAGCAAAAGCACAGTAACGTCACTCATCGCAGTCATATCGATGAGCGTACTTTTTCTTTTTACTTTTACTCTTGGCATATTCTTAATATGTTAAATGTTTATTAATTCTCGTGAGTAGCTGCGTATGTACCAACGATTGAGAAACCGATTTCGTCGATTGCGAATGTCAAGTTGTCGATTTTGCTTGTAAAGAAGTTGTAAGAAATTACAGCCAAAGCACCAGTTGCGATACCGAATGCAGTGTTGATAAGTGCCTCAGAAATACCGGCAGAAAGAGCAACAGAGTCAGCAGCACCATCAGAAGCCAAAGCCGAGAATGATTTGATCATACCCATAACGGTTCCAAGTAGTCCGACCAATGTACCAAGAGTTGTCAAAGTTGCAATGATAGGCAAGTTTTGGTTCAAAGCTGGTAACTCTAATGCAGTAGCCTCCTCAACCTCTTGTTGGATAACTGCAAGTTTTTGCTCTTTAGTCAAACGAGTATCTTTCTCCATTTGCTCGTATTTAACAAGAACTGAAGTTACAACGTTTGCAACACAACCTTGTTGTTTGTCGCAAAGAGCTTGAGCTCCTGCTATATCGTTGTTAGCCAATTTAGCTTTGATAGCTGCAACGAATTTTGCAGTTTTACCTTTACCCATAGCTTTCATAAGAACGATTGCACGCTCAACACTTAACACGATAACTGTCAAGAATAATGTTTGAAGAACAGGCACGATAAATCCACCTTTGTAGATTGTTCCCAACATATTTTCAGGGTGTCCGTTAACGGGATCCTCGTTAGCAAAGTTTGCAGGATCACCCAAAATGAAAATAAATACACTTACTGCTACAGCAGCACATAACAAAATTACCAAAAAGGCTGATTCAATACCTTTAAATCTTTTAGCTTTAGTTGCCATAATAGAAATAAATTAATTTGTTAAGTTAATAAATAAAATATTGATAGTTCTCTCTTGTTTTCTCCTTTAATATTTAACGCTCAGCAGACGTTTTTATTGCTCTCGCCAACCAACACTACACTATCCCGCAACAAATCAAACAAATAACAACTTATCTGTTCTGCTTTGAGTCTGTTTAATTGTGTTATATTCCCTAAAAAAGCAGACAATAATGCACAATACAGCGGTCAAAATTACTTTATTATTTTGAATTACAAAAATTTTAAAAGGGTTTTTGTCGGCACAAAATATGATTTTATTAAATTTTAGAGACTTTTTTAAACAAAAATTAGGCGGAACATATGCCCGCCTAATTAAATTTTTATATCGGTGATATATTATTTTCTATCTCCCAACAAACGCAATAGATATAAGAATAGGTTTATAAAGTCTAAATATAGCGTTAAAGCACCTAACAAAGCTATTTTCTGTGTCATCTCATTCTCTTCGGGACACATCTCCAACATTCTTTTAATTTTATTAGTATCATAAACCGTAAGACCTACAAATATAAGAACTCCCGCATATGTTATTATCCAATATAAGTTATCGTTAGCCCAAAATATATTTACAACTGTTGCTATTACCAAACCTATAAGTAACATAAAAAGAATTCCGCCAAATTTCGACAAATCTTTCTTGGTAAAGAAACCGATAAGACTCATTACCCCGAACGTTCCTGCTGTTACAAAGAATGTTGTTGCCACCGAAGCCTTGGTATAGATTACAAAAATCACCGATAGGGTTAATCCGTTAATCAACGAATAGACCATAAAAAGAATTAACGCAGTAGAAAATGCCATTCTATGTATTCTCGCACTTATAATCATCACCAAAACAAATTCTGCTATCATCAACCCCCAAAACATAATTGAGTTTGAGAATATCGATTGCATTAACATTGTGTTTTGAGAAACATATAGGGCAACAATACCTGTAATTCCTAATGCAAGTGTCATCCACATATATACACTCTTCATCAATGAGCCTACTTGTGCCGAAGAGCGTGATGAAATTGAAAAATAATTGTTCTCCATTTTTATTTAATTTAGTTATTTCTTAAAATCTTCGGCAAAAATAGTAAATTCCCAAAAACTAACCAAACCCTCTTATGTTCTTTAAAAATAATTAGTTGGGCGTCGTGTATTTCCCAATGTGCGATTTAATGTCATTTTCAAAAGGGTTATCATATTATCGCACTGCTCTGCCAAATATGCCGACTTATCACTCATCCTCTCTAAAAACCAATTAGAGAGCAAATAGTTTACCATTATCTCTTTAATATAGTGCATTACAGCATCTTGCGTATTACTTCCTAACGTTAGTTTAAAACCGACCTCGGTTTCTGTCTCTTCGGCAAATTCATCGCCACACGAAGAGAATGGGAGAAGAATTTCCCGCAACTTATAAAAGAGCATACGAAATTTATCGGTGCACCAAGGATAATCATCGCTGCTTAATACAATTTTGTCTGCTATCCCTTCACTACTCTCTTGTCGAACAGATATCGGTACTGCAGCCAAAGCCGTATATGACGAACGTCGTGTCAACTCATTTAATATCTCTCCCTTGTTAATTTTTAAATTGATTGAAATCTTTTTCATAACTTCCTTTTTTTTTATTCATTAAACTCCTTTATTCTCCAAAAATTGGCTTTGACGTCTCTTTGCTGCCCTTTGCCTGCGATAATGTTGATACAATATTAATCTTGCTGTTTGCATCCCAAAGAAAAAGCGAGACGCTCGACTCTCTGCCAATACCCTATATAATGCAGCTCTGTAATCGGTTGAGGGATGTCGTACAATGTAGTCGATTACTTTTCGAGCCATCTCCTCATACATCGCAATTTTACATTCGTTCTTACATCTTATAGGTTCGTGATCTATGACTTTTCGCACATTGCGGGCAGCCTCTTCAAATGTTATATAATAACGACCCTTACCGCTATAAAGAGTCTTCATTATAACCTTATCTCGTGTTACAAAGGGAGCCATATCTCCTAACTCTTTTAATTCCTCTTCAAATGCTTGTACAAAATCACTCTCCTTCTCTTCTTTAAAACAACTCTTTTTCATAACTTCCTATTCTATAAAACAATTCCTGATATTTTATTATTCAAAATCTCCTTAACTCTGATCTTGCTTTTGCAAAGGTAAATATATTATTGTAATTTTACAACATAAATAATGGTATTTATACCATTTTGTGTATTTTTACCTGTATAACCTTCTGAGTTTATGATTTTTATTTTTACATACCCTGCTGTTTTTTTTCAGAAGACAACAAAAAAAGAACGACTACCTCTTCGTAATCGCTCTCTATCTGATTTTGTCGGGGCAACAAGATTCGAACTTGCGACCTCCACGTCCCGAACGTGGCGCGCTACCAACTGCGCTATACCCCGAATTGCGGTGCAAAATTACTCTTTTATCGCTAAACTGCAAATATAATATAGTAGAATTTGAGAAAATTGATTTTATGACTTTGCCCCACCTCCTCTATTCGATTGAAAATAGCTCACAGGCATTCTTATAAGTAATACGCTCAACCTCCTCCTGCGGAATATCCAATATCTCTGCTATCTTTACTATTGTGTTAACTATATATGCAGGTTCGTTTCTCTTTCCTCGATATGGAACAGGTGCTAAATATGGAGCATCTGTCTCAACCACTATTCTGCTTAAACCTATCTCTTTAATCGTATCTTCAAGTTTCGCATTTTTAAATGTTACCACTCCGTTTATTCCAAAATAGGCATCACCCACCTCTCTAACACTCTTTACATCGTCGGGAGTACCACCAAAGCTATGCATAACAAATCGGTCAATCATTACATCTTTCAATACGGCAATCGTATCGGAAAGAGCCTCTCTGTTATGTATTATTACAGGCAACGACATCGCTTTAGCCCAATGCAACTGTTCTGCGAACACCTCTATTTGCTCTTTACGAAATGTTGCATCCCAATACAAATCAATCCCTATCTCTCCTACAGCTTTGTAGTTTTCCTCGGCAAATTCAACAGCAATATTATCCAAAACCGTTTTATAATCTTCAGCCACACTTGTCGGATGCAAACCCATTGCCGCTACACAACAATCAGGGTTTTGGTTAATCATTTTTTTTAAAGGAGCAATTGTTTCGACATCGACATTTGGCAACATCATCATTGCCACACTCTTCTCTTTTGCTCTTACAACAACATCTCCACAATCGTTATCAAATTCGGGTAAATAGATGTGCGTATGCGTGTCGAATATCATAATTTTCGTTCGGTTAACGAGTTTGCAAAAAATTTCAACTCCTCGCTGTTTGGTATATCAACCAAATATGCCAATGCCTTTTGACTATATTCGGTTATCTTCTCTCGTGCTATTTTATCAACGCCCAATTCTCCGTATATTGCAGTAACTTGTGCTATCTTATCGTCGTCGGCATTTGCATCCAAAAGAGCATATAATCTCTCTTTTGTTTTGCCTATTGCCTTCGTAAGTGCCGAAATAAGCATATAGGTTTTTTTGTTGTTAAGAATGTCTCCTCCTATCTTCTTGCCGAATGTTTTAGCATCTCCATAAACATCCAAGTAATCGTCCTGAAGTTGAAAGGCAAGCCCTATATTCTCTCCAAACTTATAGATATCATCAGCCTGCTTAGGCGTTGCTCCTGCTATTATTGCCCCCATTTTAAGGGCACAACCTAACAGAACCGCTGTTTTAAGGCGTATCATTTCGATATACTCTTCGCACGTTACATCATCACGTGTCTCAAACTCCATATCGTATTGCTGCCCCTCACATATCTCCAAGGCTGTTTTATTATACAAATCGAGCACCTCTTTGTGTACTCTTGCAGGAGCCTCACAAACCTTTTGTGTCGCTATTATCTGCATTGCATCACCCGATAGGATTGCAGTATTTTCGCACCAAGCTTTATGCACCGTAGGGCGGCCTCGTCGTATATCGGCCTTATCCATAACATCGTCATGCAACAGCGTGAAATTATGGAATATCTCCAATCCTAATGCAGGAGATATTACCTCTTCTACATTACCACCAAACATATCACACGCCATAACTGCTAATAAGGGACGCACACGTTTACCTCCCATATCCAACTGATATTTAACCGGTTCATACAAACCAAATGGATTTTGGGGATACTCAATAGAGGAGATTGCTCTGTTTATAAGTTCAATATATTTATCTACAGTTTGCACGATTAGTGAATATTTTAATATTTGTAATTAAAAAACGATCTCTTTTACATCTCAACTCGTTTCTTAAACTCATTCATAAGCCACTCGTCTTGTTGCGAAATGGTCATTTCAGAGTTATCCAATACAAGTGCATCATCCGCCTTACGAAGCGGGCTTACGGCTCTTGTCTGATCTATTCTGTCTCGCTCCTCAACATTAAACAATATCTCTTCGAAAGTTACCTCGGTATTTCCTTTCGAACGCATCTCATCCAAGCGACGTTGAGCTCTTATTTGTGGCGAAGCCGTTACAAAAATTTTAAGTTCGGCATCGGGAAATACGGTTGTTCCGATATCTCGTCCATCCATTACAACACCTTTATTCTCTCCCATTTTACGTTGAAGGTCAACCATAGCCTCACGAACCAATGGTACTGCCGCAACAATGCTCACTTTACCCGAAACCTCCATTCCTCGTATCTCCTTCTCAACATTTTCGCCGTTAAGCATCAGATATTGAGAACCGTTATCATCAATTCCGAATGTTATTGCTATCCCTCCTATTAACCCGGCAAGTGCCTCTTCATCTACTTTATCACCATTAATCAGATTATTACGCAAACAAAAGAGTGTTACACCTCGATACATAGCCCCGGTATCGACATACACATATCCAACTCTTTTTGCTAACTCTTTTGACATAGTACTCTTTCCGCATGAAGAGAATCCATCGACGGCAATTGTTATTTTTTTCATTTTAGAAATTGATTTTATCGTTTAAAATCGTTCAAACGCATATTCAAATTGAACATAAACATCGTTCCGCTGACATGTCGATTTGCCACCGAGACTCCAAACCCAACCATTTTTACCTGCACTCCCGTTCCGAATGTAAATCCCGAGAAGAAGTTACGCCCGTAACGAAGCATATCGGTATGCGTTTTATAATTATATCCCAAAGCTACATAAAAATTTCGACTTGGTATATACTCTACACCAAAAATCATATGTCGGAACAAATTTGAAAAGAAAGTATCTTTTGTAACAAGAATCTCACCATCATAAAATTCGTCGGTTTTCGGTTTGGCATATGGCAATCTCCATTTACTCAAATGATCGACTGTAACCGACCATCTTATAGGTACGCTCCTCATTGTTTTGGAGAAGCCGAACTGGATATCCCAAGGCAAACGCTCGTGATTTTCGGTAAAACGTTTTAGTTGCCCACCTAAATTTTTAAACACCAACGACATTGAAAATTGGTTATCGGAATTATAATAGTTTAATCCGACATCGACAGCCAATGCCAATGATGAATATTCGGCATAAGATGAGTATATGAATTTTGCTTGGACTCCGCCTCGCCATCTTGCTCCAAAATCATGAGCATAACCTCCGCTTATTACCATATCCTTAGCAGAGAAAGTTCCTAAGATATTGCCAGTTGCGTCTGCCTCTTTAAGGTTTCCATATCCCACATATTGCAAACCTGCCGACCACGCACCTCTATCTCCTGCCGCTTTGGCAAAAATTGCTCCCGCCGAATTTGTAGCCGCCATATAACGCATATAATTGAGATCTATAATCATATCCATTTCGGGGCCCAACAACGCAGGGTTGTAACGAACCATCGAAACATCTTCCTCTATTATAGATATATTGTTGCCTCCAAGCGAATTCGCATGCGACGACACAGGCAAGTTGAGAAAATCGAATGCCGATTTTCCCTCTTGTGCCTTGACCGCAACAACTGCCAACGACATAAAAAATACAACAATAATCCTCTTAATCATTTTATATCGGTCTGATATTCTATAAATTAGAAATTACAGAGCAACTCTCTGAAAACTTTTTAAATAGCAAATCTACAAAATAATAACGTAAAAATATCGTTTTGATTATATCCAGAGATAAAAATTATCACATAAATAATTAAATTTGCAGTAGAATTAATTTATAATCAAAACTTACAGAGATATGAAACTTTTATTGAAAATAGTTTTTACCACAACATTCTCGTTGCTGTTTTTTGCAAATATAAGTGCATACGACTTTAAAGTTGTAAGTGGAGCAGACACAATTTACTATAACAAAGGTCAAGACCCCAAGAAGGTTTATGTAACATTTAAAAACGACGGAGAAAGCACCTATGCGGGAGAAATTGCAATACCCCAAGAAATTTCAATAGATGGAGAAAATTATATTGTAAGCGGTATTGGCAATGCGGCATTTAAAAATTGTTATGCATTAACAAACATCACTTTGCCATCAAGTATCGAGTATATTGGGGATGATGCTTTCAGAAACTGCACAACTATAACAGAAATATCTCTTCCCGAAAATATTAAGAAAATAGGATACTTCTCGTTTGGCAACACCGGATTGAAAGAGATTAAAATACCTGCAATAAAAGAGATTGAAGGTATGGCATTCAAAGGTTGCAAGAATTTAAAATCGGTAGTTATGCACGACAGCATTAAAATAATTGGCGACTACGCATTTATGGATTGCCGTAAACTTGAAAAGGCAAATCTTCCTATGGCTATGGAGCGATTGGGAAGAAGTGCATTTTTCAATTGTGTTAATTTAGGCGACGAAGTTACCATTTCATACAAAACCAAATTAATAGGGTTATATGCATTTGGCAATTGCCATAAACTAAAAACCGTTCGTTGCGACGGAACTGCTTACATCCCGTTTTGCGAAAAGTTTGTTTTCGGAGATATAAGGCCCATCGATAAGACTCTGATTGTCCCTATCGGCACAAAAAGGGCCTATATTAGAATCCAAGAATGGCAAGATTTTGTTAATATTATAGAGGAGTAACCATAGCCCTGTTTTAGTTTAATGGCAACTGTTGAGATTGATAGCAAATCGGGGTTCTGCTTTGGCGTTGTAACTGCTATTCGCAAAGCCGAAGAGGAACTTGAAAAAGGCGGTAAATTATACTGCCTCGGCGATATTGTTCATAACAACGAAGAGGTTGAGCGTCTTAAAGAGAAAGGCTTGATAACCATCAACCATAAGGAGTTTATGCAATTACGAGACGCAAAGGTACTGCTTCGAGCCCACGGCGAGCCTCCCGAAACATATAATTTAGCAAAAGAGAATAATATTGAGATAATTGATGCGACTTGCCCGGTTGTACTACGATTACAACAACAAATAAAAGAGACATACACAAAAGCCCAAGAGGATGAGTGTATCGTAATTTATGGCAAACGAGGTCATGCAGAGGTGAATGGTTTGGTTGGGCAAACCGAGGGGAAAGCTGTCGTAATTGAAGGCGAAGAGGATTGGCATATGGTGGATACCTCAAAAAATATCCATCTGTACTCTCAAACCACAAAATCGGTTGAAGGTTTAAACAGAATGGCAGAAGGTCTCAGAAAACTTCAAAGCAAAGACAATTGTTTGGAGTGCCACGACACCATCTGCAGACAGGTAGCAAACCGCATTCCCAACATTCGTGAATTTGCACGCTCTCACGATATGATTTTATTTGTATGCGGAGAAAAAAGTTCAAACGGAAAAGTTCTGTTTGAAGAGTGCCTAAAAGTAAACGCCAATAGTCAAATGATTTCTAATGCATCGATGATTAATATTACAAATCTATCCGATAAGGTCAACATTGGTATTTGCGGAGCAACATCAACCCCAAAATGGCTTATGGAAGAGGTTGCCGAATTTGTAAGACAAACTATTTTTGGAGAGCAAAGAGTAAAAACCAACAAATAATTATTATATTCGCACTATATAAACAAGTTTTCATTATGAGCGAGAAAAAAAGATGTATAGGTATTCTCACCTCAGGAGGTGATGCCCCCGGTATGAATGCGGCTATTCGTGCCGTAACCCGCACAGCCATTTACAATGGTTTCAGCGTTAAAGGTATATATAGAGGCTACAAAGGTCTTATCGATAACGACATTATTGATTTTAAGACACAAAACGTAAGCAACATTATTCAGATGGGCGGTACGATATTAAAAACCGCACGTTGTAAAGAATTTACCACTCCTGAAGGACGTAAATTGGCATACGAGCAAATGCAAAGACATGGAATAGATGCCCTTGTTGCCATTGGAGGAGACGGAACTCTAACCGGTGCAAGAGTTTTTGCAACAGAGTTTAACTTCCCTATTATCGGAATTCCCGGAACAATCGATAACGACCTTTACGGTACAGACCGTACGATAGGTTACGACACCGCTTTAAATACAATTATGGAGTGTGTCGATAAAATCAGAGATACCGCAACATCGCACGAACGCCTATTTTTTATCGAAGTTATGGGTCGTGATGCAGGATTTCTTGCCCTTAATGGAGCTATTGCCGCCGGAGCTGAAGCTGCAATAATTCCCGAAATATCGACAGAGGTTGACCAACTTGAAGAGTTGATCAACAATGGTTTCAGAAAATCTAAAAACAGTAGTATTGTTTTGGTTGCCGAAAGCCCACACACAGGAGGAGCAATGCACTTAGCAGAACGTGTTAAAGCAGAATATCCCAAATACGATGTTAGAGTTTCTATATTAGGACACCTTCAACGAGGAGGTTCTCCCACTGCGGAAGACCGTATTTTGGCAAGCAGAATGGGCGAAGCTGCCATATCGGCTCTATTAGACGACCAAAGAAATGTTATGATAGGTATCAGAAACAACGAAATTGTTTATGTACCCTTCTCTAAAGCCATAAAATTTGACAAACCAATTAACAGAGATTTGCTTAATACTCTAAAAACTCTCTCTATATAAGATAGCAGAGCGACAAGACCGAGTATATTAATATCGCATAAAATGTCAAATAGTAAAATATCGGAAGATGAGTTGATTGAAGGCGAATTTCAGAAACTGCTTTCTGAATACTTAGCTTCAAATCATCGCAAAAGAACCGAAATAATTGAACGTGCTTATCACTTTGCAAAAGAGGCACATCAAGGCGTTCTGCGGCAATCGGGCGAACCATATATTCTTCACCCGATTGCAGTAGCTCGTATTGCCTGCAAAGAGATAGGGTTAGGTTCTACTTCAATATGTGCAGCTCTACTTCACGATGTGGTTGAGGATACAGAATATACAGTTGAAGATATCGAAAATCTATTTGGCAAAAAAATTGCTCAACTTGTTGACGGATTAACAAAAATTGCAGGAGGTATATTTGGCGATAAGGCATCGCAACAAGCCGAGAATTTCAGAAAACTCCTTATTACAATGTCGGAGGATATTCGTGTCATTTTGGTAAAAATGGCAGACCGCCTCCACAATATGAGGACACTCTCTTCTCTTTACAAAAGCAAACAACACAAAATTGCAGGAGAGACCCTCTACATATATGCCCCTCTTGCTCACAGATTGGGTTTGTTTGAGATAAAAACCGAGTTGGAAGATTTGAGTTTTAAATACGAAAACCCTGATATCTACAACGAAATAAAACAAAAAATTGCGGCTACAGAATCGGAGAGAGAGACAGAGTTTAAAAACTTCGCCGTACCGATTGTTAAAAAACTTGACGAACTTGGCATTGACTACGAAATAAAGGCTCGAATAAAAAGTGTTTACTCCATCTGGAAGAAGATGGAAAACAAACACATCCCATTTGAGGAGGTATATGACCTTTATGCCGTAAGAATTATTTTCAACCCCAAAAGAGAGGAAGACGAGAAGAGAGAGTGCTGGGAGATTTACTCAATAATCACCGACATATATCGTCCACATCCCGACCGCATCAGAGATTGGATAAGCCGACCCAAAGCTAACGGCTATCAAGCCCTACACCTTACCGTTATGGGGAAAGACGGCAATTGGGTAGAGGTACAAATTCGTTCGAAGAAGATGGACGAGATTGCAGAACGTGGTTTTGCCGCCCATTGGAAATATAAAACCGGAGAAAATACCGATTATAACGAAAGAGAAAACGAACTTGACACTTGGCTAAAAACCATCAAAGAGATTTTAGAGCATCCCGAGCCTAATGCCTTAGACTTCTTAGATACAATAAAACTAAATCTATATGCATCAGAGATTTTTGTCTTTACTCCCAAAGGCGATATAAAAACATTCCCAAAGGATGCCACAGCCCTCGATTTTGCGTTTACGCTCCACTCTGACATAGGTTATCACTGCATAGCAGCGAAAGTAAATCACAAACTCGTTCCATTGAGTCATCGTTTACAGAGTGGCGACCAAGTTGAGATTCTAACATCTAAATCGCAACGCCCCAAACAGGAGTGGATAAACTTCATAACAACAGCCAAATCAAAGACACGACTTATTACAGCTTTAAGAAAGGACAGGAAAAATATTGCATCAAAAGGAGAAGTGATGTTTAAAGCTTTCATTGAAGCTCAAAATGAAAATATAGATAGCGACCCCATAATACAGAAACTAATATCGCACTTTAAGATAAGCAGAAGAGACGAACTATTCTTCCTAATAGGAAATGGAGATATTACCCTTGACAGCAATATTCTCAAAGCAATAGAAGAGAAAGGCGATAACTTTATAATAAGATATCTTAAGAAACCATTCACCGCTCTATCGTCGAATAAAAACAGCGAAAAAGAGAATGAAAAGGAGGAGGATGATAATGAATTTATAGATAGGACATCAATATTCTATATCCGTCCCGACGAGGAGATGAAACGCTATACGTTTGCTCCTTGTTGCAATCCCATCCCCGGCGAAGAGGTTGTCGGATATGTAAATGACAACGAAACAGTAACAATTCACAAAGTTGATTGTCCTGTGGCAACTCGTCTTAAAAGCAGTTTCGGAGAGAGATTGGTTGCCGCTCGTTGGATAGACAATGTGGGACAAAAATCATTTTCGGCATCGATAGAGATAAACGGTATTGATACTGTTGGTGTTTTAAACCACATAACTCAAATCATATCACGAGATATGGCAATAAACATTCGTTCAATCACAATAGAGACTAAAGACGGTCTGTTTACAGGCAAACTATCTATTATGGTAAACGACACAAAAAAAATTACAACTCTTTGTTCAAGTTTAAAGAAAATTGCAGAAGTTAAATCGGCAGTGAGAGTTGAGTAATAACAGATTTGAAAAGATTAATTATGAAGAGAGGAAATTTTAGCAAAATTATTTGGAGAACTCTATTCTTTATAACAGCTGTAATACTCACAATAGGTTTTATTCCACGAGAAAAACAATTCAGGTACCATTTCGAAGAGGGAAAACCTTGGAGATACGGATTACTTACAGCCCCTTTCGACTTTCCTGTATATAAAAGCGACAAAGAGCTTTCAATTGAGTACGACAACGCAAGTAAGAACTTTACTCCTTTTTTTATTAGCGACAAAGAGAGAGAAAATAACGAAATTGCCGATTTCAGAGCAAACAACATAACAAACGACCTTGATTCTGCCCTAATATATCAAAAGATAGAAGGATTGTTAAGAATGGCATACAAACAGGGTGTTGTTGATGTAGAAATTTACGAAGATTTAAAACGAGAGGAAAAGCAATTTATAAGAATCCGAAAAGGCTCGGAATCGGAGGAATACAGCACAAAAAATTTACTAACACCTCGTATGGCATATGAGTTAATGATACGTAACAGCCATACCCCCGAAGTAAAAGAGGCTATCAGCCAAAAAAATCTAAACCTATATATAGAGCCCAACTTACTATACGATACAGCCACAACCAATAAGTTCTTTAATGAGATTATTCAAAGCATAGAGCCTACGGCAGGAATGGTGCAAAAGGGCGAAAGAATAATAGACCGAGGCGTTATCGTTACTCACGACATTTACCGAATTTTAAAATCATACGAAAAAAAGACATTACGAACCGAAGGCAAATTTGATAAGAGTCTATATGTCCTCGGAGGCGAGAGTATAATGGTAATAATAATTTATTCATTCTTGTATCTCTTCCTTGCTCTCTTCCGTCGCAGAATATTCAATAATATCAGACAGTTATCGTTATTAATGCTTATGGTATTGACAATTACCATAGCTTCATACCTAATATCTCAAAGATGGTTGCTTGGTATTTATATGGTTCCTTTTGCCGTTCTTCCAATAATCATAGTAACCTTTATGGATACCCGAACTGCATTATACGCAAGTTTGATTTCAATAATGCTTTCGTGCTGGGCATCACCCTTCCCCATAGAGTATGTAATATTACAAATAGTAGTCAGTATGACTGCTATATACTCTTTGAAAGAGCTGACAAAACGTTCTCAGCTATTCCGCAGTGTTATGTTGATACTGACAGCCTACTGCGTAACATACATCGGATATACTTTAATGAGCGAAGGCGACATCAGCAAACTTAATGCAGAGATGTTTATATTTATAGGCATAAACTGCTTTATGCTGCTCTTCTCTTATTTATTCGTATATATAATTGAGAAGATATGGGGATTTACATCAAACGTAATGTTGGTTGAATTATGCGACCTTAACTCCCCTCTTCTTAAATCTCTGTCAGAGAAGTGTCCCGGCACTTTCCAACACGCAACACAAGTTGCAAACTTAGCAGCCGAAGCCGCCAATGCAA
Source organism: Bacteroidales bacterium (assembly GCA_017559955.1). Taxonomy (GTDB): domain Bacteria; phylum Bacteroidota; class Bacteroidia; order Bacteroidales; family G3-4614; genus Caccoplasma_A. The sequence continues at coordinate 9,047 of JAFYPQ010000016.1, read as the reverse complement.
TCGGAGCAAATGCTCTATTGGTAAGAACCGGAGCCCTATATCACGATATTGGCAAAAGCGTAAACCCAATATTCTTTACCGAAAACCAACACGGCATTAACCCTCACGACAACCTTTCATACAAGGAGAGTGCCCGCATAATAATATCGCACGTAAAAGAGGGACTAAATTTGGCGAAAAGCTACAAAATTCCCGAATCTGTTAAAGGATTTATTGCCACACACCATGGCAATAATAAAGCCAAATATTTTTATACAATGTATAAAAACGAGCATCCCGACGAAGAGATTGACGAATCACTATTCACATACGAGGGACCAAAGCCTCGAACAAAAGAGGAGGGAATATTGATGATTGCCGATATAGTAGAAGCGAAATCTCGCTCTCTCAAAGAGTACTCAATTGAGACGTTGAGTAAAATCGTAAACAATACCATTGACGATATTATTGCCGACGGAGAATTATCTGAAACACCTCTGACATTCCGTAATGTTTCCGAAATCCGTTCTGTATTAATTAAACGATTAGAGGCTATATATCATCCACGTATAAGTTATCCCGAAGAAAAGAGATAACAACAGATCTTTTTAGAAGCTGTTTAAAATTTAAACAGCCCCTTGGTAAGTATCACAGCAATAGGGTGTCTCATAAAAGAGTACACCCTATTCTATTATATTGAAACAGGAAGCATATAGTCAATAAAACAGGTTGAAAGCTAAAAAGCGTTTTGTATCCAAATCTATCGGTATTAGAAGAGCTGGTGTTATCCATCGATAAGAATAGCTGCAAGAAGATTAAGATTGTACACACAATGTAAGAAGTTCTGTAATACTCTTGTTTCAGACAATAATAGACTTTAACAAACCCGTTTAAGCTTATTCTTACCCTCCTTAGAGAGAAGAGAAACAATAATATTTATATCCATTTATGGTACGCACTCATCATCTATGCAAGATATTACAATACAAAAAAAGAGGAGCAAACGCATTGCTCCTCTTCATCCATATAATATATTGCTATAATTATGCTTTTTTAGCCTTTTTATTCAAGATTGTATAAGCTGTAGGAACAGCCAAGAACAATGTTGAAATAGTACCAGAAACGACACCTATTGTCATTGCAAAGATAAAGCTTCTGATTGTATCACCACCTAAGATGAACATACACAACAATACCAATACAGTACTTAATGAAGTATTTATAGTACGAGACAATGTTGCGTTAAGAGCATTATTAAACAATGATAGTTTTTCACGTTTAGGATACAATCCTGTCTCCTCACGGATACGGTCAAATACAACCACTTTGTCGTTAACAGAGTAACCGATAACTGTCAAAATTGCAGCAATAAATGCTTGGTCGATCTCCATTGAGAATGGCAACAATCCACTGAACAATGAATAGAATGACAATATAAACAATGCATCAAATGTCAATGCAACCAAAGTTCCGATACTGAATGCTATATCACGGAAACGCAACAATACATACAATGCAATAGCGAACAATGATAAAATTACCGCCCAAATTGCACCATAAGCAATCTCTTTAGCGATTGAGTTATCAACCTTCTCGATACTTGCTACAATACCTGACTCTTGAGATTTGAACTCATCAAGAGTTACATCTCCAAGTTTGGGTTGCAAAGCTGTGTATAGTTTATCCAAAATCAAAGTCTCAACCTCAGGATTGTTATCTGCTATCTTATAGTTTGTAGATACACGAACTTGATTAGCATCTCCGATAGTAATTACCGATACGTCAACACCCTCTTCATCTGCAAATTGCTCACGAACCATAGAAGCAATCTCTTGGGTATTTACATCCTCGTTAAGAGCGATTACATAATTACGACCTCCTGTAAAATCAATTCCTTTATCTAATCCTAAAGTTGACAATGAAGCAACACCTCCAATAGCAATTATTGCAAATACAACAAAAGCAAAAGCTTTCTTCTTTAAGAAGTTTATATTTGTATTTGTAAGGAAGTTTTTAGTCAAAGGAGTTGAGAACGACAAGTTCTTAATCCAGTTTTTAGATAATGCAAACTCATAGAATAGACGAGTCAAGAATACCGCTGTAAAGAACGAAACTATAATACCTATTATAAGAGTTGTTGCAAAACCTTTGATAGGTCCTGTTCCGAATATGAACAAGATTATACCTGTAATAACTGATGTGATATTCGAGTCAAAGATTGCAGAGAATGCATTTTTGTAACCATCGGCAATTGAACCTGCAAGTGATTTTCCTCCACGTAACTCCTCTTTTGCACGCTCATAAATAAGCACGTTTGCATCGACAGCAATTGCAAGCGATAACACAAGTCCGGCAATACCTGACAGTGTTAATACTGCTTGGAATGACGCCAAGATACCGACAGTAAAGAACAAGTTAATAATAAGAGCGATGTTAGCTACCAAACCGGGAGTAATACCATATACAGCTATCATATATAACATTAACAATGCAATAGCCAATATAAATGACAATATACCGCTATCGATTGCCTCTTGACCCAATGAGGGACCAATAACCGCTTTTTGTTTAACCTCTACCGAAGCAGACATCTTACCTGATTTAAGCACTGTAGCAAGGTCTTTTGCCTCAGCCACTGTAAAGTTTCCTGAAATTTGAGAGTTACCACCTGTAATTTCAGTATTAACAACAGGGAATGAATATACTTGGTTGTCAAGCACGATTGCGATACAACGATTTATATTCTCTCTTGTGATTTGAGCCCATTTCTCAGCAGCAACCTCAGTCATACTCATACTAACCACGGGTTGGTTTGATATACGCTCAAAGTCGTCGCTTGCATCCTTAATAATATCTTCCTCTCCAAGAGAAGGTTTTCCTGAAGGAGTTGCTTTTAGTGCTATTAATTGATAAACTTTTGATTTCTCATCAATTGGTTTCACACTCCAACGAAGTACAAGATCAGAAGGGAGAGCCTCTTTTACTTGTGGTACAGCCAACATACTATCAACTGCTGCTCTATCTTTATCAAATGCATAACCCAATACAGGGCTTCCCGGAGTATTTGAAGGATTTAAAACAGAAAGCAAAGTAAATGGAACAATGCTATCGTTCTCAGCCTTAGCAATCTCTTGCATTTTAGCATCAGCAGCCATCAACGATGGTGCAATTTGCTCATAGTTATATGTTTCCCAGAACTCTAAGTTTGCACTTCCTTGAAGAAGTTTCTCTACACGCTCAGGCTCTTTAACACCGGGCAACTCAATCAAGATACGTCCTGATCCTGCAATTTTTTGGATATTTGGAGATACAACACCATATTGGTCGATACGTTTACGCAATACCTCTACAGTACTTGTTACAACGTCGTCAATCTCTTTCTCCAACACAGAAAGAACTTGCTCGTTTGAATCACTTGGATCTATTTTACCACGATTAGATGCATTAGCGAAAATCGATGCCAATTGAATATCCTCATCTATCTTCTTGTACTCGTCCATGAAAATTTCCAAGAAACTTCCTCCATCCAATCGTTGAGCCATTGTTTTTTCAAGGGCTAAATTGAAGTTTTCATCCTGGGTATTGTTTGAAAGTTTACGAAGCACCTCATCTACTGATACTTGAAGAGTTACTGTCATACCTCCTTTAAGGTCCAATCCAAGACCTACACCCATCTCTTGACACTCTTTAAATGTGTAGCCAAAATAGATTTCCTCAGAAGAGATTGAGTCGATGAACTCGGCATACTTTCTATCATCTCCTGCAGCAAACTCTTCGGCTTCTTTAATTTTACGGTTTGTTACTATTGAGAATGATAAGTAAAACAAACATACCAAAGTCAGTAGTACCGCAAATACTCTAATAAATCCTTTGTTTTGCATAATATATTAATGTTTTTCAGTTATATTCCTCTACTCCTAATATTAAGGGGCATTATTTCAATATCGTGCAAAGATAGAACTTTTTTCTTTTATGACAATAAATTTATTACGATAAATGAATTTTTGCAGCACACATTCTCTATTTTAGTAACAAAATGAACAATAAATGGGGGTTTATGATTAACTTTACACCCAAATTTCGAAGTAAAGAATGAAAAAGAGTTATATAAAAATCATAACACGTCTGTTTTCAATAATAGCGTCAACCATTATAATTGTATCGTGTGCGAGCATCGGCACCCCCACAGGAGGGCCTCGAGATTACACACCTCCCGTTTTTAAAAAGAGCAACCCCGCTCCCAACCAAACAGAGGTTGGGAATAATAAATTAACATTGGAATTTGACGAGAACATACAATTAGACAACCCATCGGAGAATGTAATAATATCTCCTCCTCAAAAAGAGATGCCCAAAATAAAAGCAAATCTTAAAAGAATCGACATTGAATTAATCGACTCTCTGCTACCCAACACTTCATATACAATTGATTTCGGAAGTGCCATTAAGGACAACAACGAAGGCAACATCTTAAATGGTTTTAGCTTAGCCTTTTCCACAGGAGAAAAAATCGATTCTCTTCAAATATCGGGAACCATATTGAACGCTATCGACTTAGAACCAATTACAGGAATGACCATAGGACTACATCCTGCCGACAACGACACTGCATTCACAACACTCCCCTTCGCCCGTGTTACACGAAGCGATATATACGGAAAATTTACAATAAAAAACTTGGCAGAAGGGAAATATAAAATATATGGAGTTAAAGATGCCGACCGCAATTACAAATTTAACGCACCTACCGAAGATATAGCCTTTTTAGACGAGGTTATAATCCCCTCGGCAACGGTAACATCGCATATCGATACCATATACAGCGACACAACCCGCACCATAATCGATACTGTTATGACGCACAGCACAACCCGTTTTTTCCCCGACTCGTTAGTCTTATTCTCATTCAACGAAGGATTTAAGCCCCTATACCTTTCAAAACACGACAGACGGGACAGAGAGAGATTGTTGGTAACACTTTCGGATGCAACAACCAAACTGATGCATATCACCCCAGTTAATTTTGAAGCAAAACAAGATTGGTATATCGTTGAACGCAGTTCGACCAACGATACCCTTACTTTTTGGATAAACGACTCTATTGCATACGAACTCGACACCATACAGGTAGTTGCGGATTATTTAAAGACCGACTCTGTTTTAAATATAGTAGCGGCAAGCGATACTCTAAATTTTATCTATCGAGAGGGTCCTATGTCAAAAAACAACACCAACAACGAGGAGACAACACAACAACGTCGCAGACGCAAAGCAAAAACAGACACAATAGAGGTTGAGAGTCTCGAACTTGACGAATCGATATCAGGCATAATAGATATATACTCATCTCCTTCTATCAGATTTGGAGCTCCATTAAGTAAATTAGACCAAAGCCTTATATCGCTAAAAACCTTGGTCGATTCAACATGGACCGATGTTAAAGAGTGGGAAATAGAGCAGGACACACTCTCTCCTCGCCGATACAAAATAAAACACAAATGGGACTTTGAGAAAAAATATATGCTTACCCTTGACTCTGCTTGTGCCACATCGATATACGGACTATCGAACGACAGCACAAGTCTCGACTTTAAAGTAAAGAAAAGTTCGGAATACTCGAACCTTTATATCGAAACAATAGGGGTAACTTCGGGGGCATTCGCCGAATTATTAGACAATAAAGACAAACCTGTGCGATACGCCACAATAAAAAACGGAGGAGCAGAATTCCCGTACGTCAAACCGGGCAAATACTATGTAAGATTAGTTATAGACACAGATAACAATAAGAAATTCACAACAGGGAACTTTGGCAAAAGGCAACAAGCCGAACAAGTATATTACTACCCCAAACTCATTGAGCTTAAGCCAAATTGGGATGTTGAACAAACGTGGAATGTATTTGAGACACCTATTACAAAACAAAAGCCTTATGAACTTATAAAAAACAAGCCGAAGAACGACCCGAACAAGCCCAAAGAGATAACAGAAGAGAACGAACCTATATATTCAAATAGACCATCTGCCAAGTTTTAAAAAAATTTTATGATTAAAAGTTTATAAAAGAACCCATAAAATTGACTACCTTTGCAGGGTTTAAATAACAACAGAATATAAATTAACAATATATAAACAAACGAAATGGAATACAATTTTAGGGAAATAGAGCAACGTTGGCAAGAGTTTTGGCGAGACAACGACACATATCGTGTAAAAGAGGACGAATCAAAACCAAAGTTCTACGTTCTTGATATGTTCCCCTACCCTTCAGGAGCAGGATTACACGTAGGGCACCCACTTGGATACATTGCATCGGATATTTATGCTCGTTACAAACGTTTAAAAGGTTTCAACGTATTGCACCCAATGGGTTACGACGCATACGGATTACCCGCCGAACAATATGCAATACAAACAGGTCAACATCCTGCAATTACCACACAAAAGAATATCGAACGCTATCGCAATCAGTTAGACAAAATAGGTTTCTGCTTTGATTGGAACAGAGAGGTTCGCACATGCGACCCAGGCTATTATCGTTGGACACAATGGGCTTTTGAACAAATGTTCATGAGTTACTACGACAATACCGAGAATAAAGCAATGCCGATATCCTCTTTAATTGAAAAATTCAGCAAAGAGGGAACCGAAAACCTAAATGCAGCGTGTGGCGAAGAGATGACATTCTCGGCAGAAGAATGGAATGCAAAAAGCAAAATAGAGCAAGAGCAAATATTACTTAATTACCGCATTGCATACCTTGGCGATACAATGGTAAACTGGTGTCCAAAATTGGGAACCGTACTTGCAAACGACGAGGTTAGCGAGGGAGTATCAATTCGTGGAGGATATCCCGTCGAGCAAAAAGTTATGCGTCAATGGTGTTTGAGAGTATCTGCATATGCACAACGCCTATTGGAAGGTCTCGACAAAATCGATTGGAGCGACTCTCTAAAAGAGACACAACGCAATTGGATAGGACGAAGCGAAGGAGCCGAGATGCAATTTAAGGTTGCCAACTCCGATGTAGTATTTACAATATTCACTACTCGTGCCGACACAATATTCGGTGTAACATTTATGGTATTGGCACCCGAAAGCGAATATGTAAACCAAGTTGTTACAGCAGAGCAACAAGAAGAGGTTGACAAATATTTAGAGAGCATAAAGCACCGTACCGAGCGTGAGCGTATAGCCGATCGCAAAGTAAGCGGAGTCTTTACAGGTGCTTATGCCATTAACCCTCTAAACAATAAAGAGATACCCATCTATATAAGCGACTATGTATTAGCAGGATACGGAACAGGAGCCATAATGGCTGTTCCCGCACACGATAGCCGAGACTACGCTTTTGCAAAAACATTCAACCTACCCATCATCCCATTGATTGAGGGCTGCGATGTTTCAGAAGAGAGCTTCGATGCAAAAGAGGGAAAGATGATGAACTCGGAGGGCAACGGACTAAATCTTAATGGTCTTGAAGTAAAAGAGGCTATTGCCAAAACAAAAGAGTTTATCAAAGAGAACAAACTTGGCAAAGTAAAAGTAAACTATCGTTTACGAGATGCAATATTCAGCCGTCAAAGATATTGGGGAGAGCCATTCCCTGTATATTACAAAGATGGTATGCCCTATATGCTACCCGACGAAAAACTACCATTGCAACTTCCCGAAATCGACAAATACCTACCCACAGAGAGTGGCGAACCGCCATTGGGACGTGCAAAAAATTGGGAGACAGCAGAACACTATCCATTAGAGTTATGCACAATGCCCGGATTTGCAGGTTCATCGGCATACTACTTGCGTTATATGGATCCACACAACCCAGAGGCACTTGTATCGAAAGAGGCTAACGAGTACTGGAGAAATGTTGACCTTTACATCGGTGGAACAGAGCACGCAACAGGGCACTTGATTTACAGCCGTTTCTGGAACAAATTCTTGTTTGACCTTGGCGTTGTATGCGAGGACGAGCCATTCAAGAAACTTGTTAACCAAGGTATGATTCAAGGACGTTCAAACTTTGTATATCGTATAAAAGATACCAATACTTTCGTTTCACTTAACCTTAAAGGCGAATACGACACAACTCCTATCCACGTTGATGTAAACATTGTAAGCAACGACCGTTTGGATATTGAGGCATTCCGCAATTGGAACCCTGAATACAAAAATGCAGAGTTTATTTTAGAGAACGGAGAGTATGTTTGTGGTTGGGCTGTTGAGAAGATGTCAAAATCGATGTTCAACGTAGTAAACCCCGACGATATTGTCGAGCGTTATGGAGCCGACACACTTCGTTTGTACGAAATGTTCCTTGGTCCTTTGGAGCAAAGCAAGCCTTGGGATACAAACGGAATTGACGGAGTACACCGTTTCTTAAAAAAACTATGGAATTTGTTCTACGATAAAGACACATTGGCAGTAACCGACGAAGATCCAAAAGCAGAGGAGTTAAAAGCATTGCACAAACTAATCAACAAAGTTGGTTCTGACATTGAGAATTTCTCATTCAATACATCGGTAAGTGCATTTATGATATGTGTAAACGAACTTACATCGTTGAAATGTCGCAAAAAAGCAATTCTTAAAGAGCTTGTAATTCTACTTGCTCCATTCACACCTCACTTAAGCGAGGAGCTATGGAGCCTATTGGGATTTGAGCCTTCAGTTTGCGATGCACCTTGGCCTGTATATAATGCAGAGTTCACAAAAGAGAGTACAATAAACTACGCAATATCGTTTAACGGTAAAATGCGTTTCAATATGGAGTTCTCGGCTGATGCACAACGCGATGAGATTGAGAAAGCAGTTCTTTCTGCAGAGCAATCAGCTAAATGGATGGAAGGAAAAACTCCTAAAAAGATTATTGTAGTTCCTAACAAACTTGTAAATATCGTTATCTAAAAAATAGGATAATAATAGATAGTTGAGACAGTATCAAAAAATTGGTACTGTCTCTTTTTTTTACTAATGAAACAAGAAAGTTAAATTTCTGGATTTTAGGTAAAAAACAGGTATTGTATTATTAAAATATTTTACCTTATTTTGCAGAAAGCGCAATA
>JAFYPQ010000015.1 GCA_017559955.1 Bacteroidales bacterium | reverse complement strand
GGTTAAGCGAGAGCAGTGTCAAATTTATTTGAACACTGCCAAGCAAAAGCAGGTTCGAGGAACGAATGTTCCTCAACTACTTCTTGATAACTTTCATTACTTTCAACAAGCCTGCTTCACCTTTTACTTTGATGAAGTAAATTCCGCTTTGTCCGTCAACAGGTATTTGATAAACCTCTCCGGCAGCAGCCGATACAGACAAAGTATTTATTAGGCGTCCTGAGTAGTCGTAAACCTCAGCTGTATAAGCACCCGACTCAGCAAATGTTACATATACCTCCTCCTCGAATGGGTTAGGGAATGCACGCATCTCATCAAGTGTTACCTCCTCAATTCCGGTTGCAACAACCATTGCAATAGTTTTGGTATCAGAACCCCAACCATTCTCCAATGTCAAAGTTGCGTTAAAGTCTCCGTCTTGAGCATATACCGCTGTTGCCGAACCTGATGCTTTATCTCCATTAGAAGATAAGATTGAACCTCCGTTAAGTGTCCATTTTGGCAATGTCTCGATCTTATAGTTTGTTCCTGAAATAAATGGAGCTCCCGCAGCATACGAAACATTCTCTTTCAAGTAATCAGCGTCATCACCCTTCTCTGAAGGATTATACTTATAAGCTTTCAATGTTTTGTTATTTCCTATGCTCAACATCGAGTTGTCAGATTGTGCATCAGTTTCAAAATCCCAATAGCCGATAAAGTCTTTATCTGAAACGTTGGTTGTATGTTGCATTGAAGCTTTAACCTCTGCCGCAGTAAGAGTTTTCTTATACAAACGAACCTCGTCGATAGATCCATCGATACCTGCACGTTGAGAAGCACGACCACCGATCATTATCACGTTAGATGATTTCCAATCATACAATGACATTGATGCTGTTGCCGAACCAACAAGGCTTCCGTTGATATACAAATCAAGAGTTCTGTTGCTTGTATATCCCATACACAAAGCTACGTGATACCAAGTTTGTGGTTTAAACACGAAGTCTTTTGATACTTGCAAAGCCTCTCCTGCATTAGAGCTCAAGCGGTAGTGGAACATCAAGTTGTTCAAATGGTAAACATTTTGTTGGTCATCTTTTTGTCCTTCGGGTGTCAACTGACTCCAAATATAACCCCACTCACCGTTAGGATAACCATCGGCAGGAGTACGAACATTGAAAAGTTGAGTTCCTGATTGTTCGTGGTTTATAGAGTTAAAGTAAACCCAGAATGTTACAGAGAATGGAGTTGTTGAGTTAAAGCTAAGTTGGTCGCAAGGGATACCAAATGCTTTCTCTCCAAGAGCCATACCACGAGATACATATCCGTCGGCATCTTCACGTCCTACGTAAGCAAAATCTACCTCTTCGTCAGGAGATACAGAAAGACTCTCTGTTTGATTGTTTGCAGTGAAAGATTTAATTACCGGCAAAGCTCCTACCTCTTTGGGCGAAATTTGTATTTTACCACGATATACCTCAGTTGAGCCGTTCATTGTCAAGTATAGGTCATAAATTCCCTCCTCTGCCAAAGATGTAGTGAATTTATTTGCATTGAATGTTCCTTTTACAGCATTATTCTCTGATGCCTTAATTACCCATGTTGCAGCAGGGTGAGTTGGGTCATCAAATGCAACTGTAAACTCTTCGTTTGCTTTGATAATTGGTTTGTCAATTGTAAATCCTTCAACAACTTTTGCATTAGGCACAGTCATATAACTGCTCCAAGCTATATCACTTTCTGAGTTACCATCTAATGATACAGCCGATACTCCGATACGGAATTCACCGCCTTTTTGCACATCATAAGGAGCTCCAACTACGTATGCAGCCCATGATGTTGTTGCTGTACACATTACCTTTTCGCAACCCTTTTGTTGAGTATATACTTTATAATACCAAGTATCTACATCGCTATTGTAGATAGGATCGTATGATTGACGTGATCCTTCATAATAACTGCTCATATCAAATATCACTTTTGCGTCAACTCCTTGGTAAGTTGTTGCCATTAGCTTACTATTTTTAATAGTTGGTACTCCTGGAGTTACTGAAGTTCCACGAGTTAATGATAATTGACCAAGTACTATTTTAAAATCAGATGAGGTATTTTCAAACTTCAATCCGATTAATGCCAATGTCTCGTCTGCAATAGACAAACCTCCACGACCTCCTACTTTGATTGTTTTTGATTTCCACTCATAGTTAGGTTGTGTTGCCTCTACTATCTTAGAACTTACCTCGGTTGTTGCTGCATCTTCGGTTGAAACAGTCATAGATACAGTACCTGTTCCTGAAAGCACTTTATAACGAATTGTAAATACATCGTTCGATTTAAGTTCGTATTGAGTTTTGAAAAGTTGCAAGTAAGCTTTATCTGTTGCTCCTGTTATTTGCAAACATGAACCTCCGAACCAAGCATCTTCCCAAGTAAACTCAGCTAACATATCTGTCGATACATCCGATTTGCTCTTACCCATAAAAGATTTGGTCCACCACCAACGCCAAGAGGGAAGGTAATCTTGAATACCTATATTATACCACTCTTTGTTAAATGTTGTCTCACCCTCAACATTAAAGAACATACCGTTACCCAAGTTGAAGTATGTTACAAATGGGTCAGATGCCAAAGTATTGTCGCCCAATTGAGGTTTCAACGAACTGCGAGCAGTGATAAAGCTTGAGAATCCCCAGAAATCGGTCGCTGTTGATGTGTGGCAGTGTTTGTAATTGATTTCGGGTGTATTTACAGGGTTGTAGTTCGAACCTGAGAATACATTCTCACTAATCAACTGATATGTTTTTTGTTGTTGTGTTGGGTTAGCTCCCAACTCTCCACGGCTCTCATAAATCATATTCATATTGTGAGCACCCCAAATTCCCACTGAAATAGGAGCGTTTATCAAATCGGGCCAATATGCCGAGCTCGAACCTTGATAGTCGATACCTGCATATACATCGTATGATGAACGGCCAAAGCTTTGAGCAGTATTACGAGATGTATTCAAATAAGTTGTATTGAAACCGTAGTTCATAAAGTATGCATTACTTGTCGGAGCACCGTTATAGTGGAACCAATCTTGGTTTCCTGAGCTCAACGCCAAGCTACCTCCACACTCTCCTCCATTAGTCATAAGAGAATACCAACAGTTATTCAATGTAGGCCAATTGTAAGCATCTTTATATTTGAAGCAGTTAGATAGGAAGTTTTTCATATCTGATGCAAAGTTATTACCAGAGAATGTAAACTCCGAGTTAAATCCGATACCGTCGATACCATAGTAACGCAAATAACGCAAGAATTTTGAGTAACCTCCGTTAATCAATGCGTTGAAGTTTGCTCCGTGAGGAATTTGATCACGAGAGATATAAGCAGCCCAAGGCACAGATGCCAAAGTTGACGTAACAACTCCGTTTTTATGACAAACGTCCATCATAGCTCCCGGCATACGAACCATTGGGGCTGTCCAGTTTCCGAAAATATCGGTATAACTCCACATACTCCAAACTTCGCCTCCGAACCAGTAAACAGGAAGAGCATTCCATCCTTCGCTTCCGATAGGACACCACCACAAGAATTTACGATCGGGGTTTAATGCCTCTTTAACCTGTGTTTTGTTAAAAGAGAAACGCTCACGAGGTTTTACACGAGAGATAAAGAACTGCTCGTTTTCAGCAGCCTTATCGTTAAGACCCTCATAAAGAGCTTTGTTACCGATTTGACTTTCGGTCAAAGCATTATATGCCGTGCTCCACTCTACGCCGTCAGCGGCATAATCAACGTACTTCTCGTGTGCCGGTTGAGCCACTACAGAAGTAGCAAACATTGCCATAAGGGCAATTACCAAGTAATTTTTTTTCATAAAATTGTGTTGTTGATATAATATAGTTAATGTAATTTCGGTATAATATCTCAATGATAACCATTTCATTTGCAAAAATATAAATTATTTTGAAAATAAATATAAAAAGAACAAAAAGTTATACTATTTTTTCGTACCTTAGCAAAACAGAACATATAAATAATAAATACAAAAACAAATGGCTGTAAATAAAGTAATTCTTATTGGCAATGTGGGCAAAGACCCCGAAGTAAGATATGTAGAGAGCAACGTTGCTGTGGCAAATTTTCCGTTGGCAACAAGTGAGAGAGGTTATACATCTCGTTCGGGAGCTCAAATTCCCGAGCGTACCGAATGGCACAATATTGTTTTGTGGCGTGGACTGGCAGAGGTTGCCGAAAAATATGTAAAAAAAGGGACTCAACTATATATTGAAGGGAAACTTCGTACCCGTTCTTGGACCGACAGCAACAATGTGGTAAGATACACAACCGAAATCTTTGCCGACAATATGGAAATTCTAAGCCGTCGAGACTCTAACAATTCGCAACAGGCACAACAAGAGTCTGCTCCTGTGGCAAATCCAATTGTTGAAGAGAGCGACGAACTTCCGTTTTAGTTGTTAGTGTTAGTTATTAGTGTTAGAGATTATTTCTCATTCCTAATTATGAAAAAGATAGGGTTAATAGCAATAACATCTCTAATATTTATAATGTTTGGGTGCGGCAACAAAACCGCACCCAAACCTATTGCATATCCCCATATCGAAAACACCTCAAACGGATATACTCCACATAGGGCAGAAACATTTCCGTTGCAATTTGATATTGCAAATGGTACCACCACCGAAAGCAACGACAAAAACAACGGTTGGATAAATATTAAATATCCACAATACAACGCCACAATATATTGTACATATATTAAAAGCAACAATCTTCAACAAGAGATTGCCAAAAGCAGAGAGTTGGTATATGTACACTCGAAACACTCATCGGGAATAAGCACACTCAGCTATAACGACACCACAAAAAATGTCTCGGCAGAGCTATATGCCATAAGCGGCAAAGTGGCAACACCTCTGCAATTCATTGCAACAGACAACACCTCATATATATTCAGGGGGGCTCTCTATTTCAACTCACAAGTAAATAACGACTCGGTCGCTCCCGTTGTTGAATATCTGAAAAACGATATAATACAGATAATTGAGACACTAAATCACAAATAGAGTATGGCCCTTATAAAAGTCATAGAAACCGAGAGTACCAAAATAGCTATTTGGCAAATTGAGGAAGAGGTTGAGGAGATAAAAAATATTCTTGACGAGAGAGCCATAATAAAAAATATAGAGAGCAACCTCTCAAATAAAAAAAGGCAACGAGAACAGTTGATTTCGCACTTACTTGTAAAACTTATTATAGGCGAGGCAAAGGAGATTAAACACCATTCGAACGGAAGCCCATACATCGACGATAGTGAAAACAGGCATATATCGATTAGTCATAGCCGAAAAAGTATTGCAGTTGCCCTAAGCAAAACCCCTATTGGTATTGATATTGAAGAGATAAACCGCAAGCAGTATCAGTTATACAAAAAATTCACTACCCAAAGCGAGCAGAAATGGCTCGAAGAGACAGAAGATATATACACCAAACAACTCACCGCTGCAATAATATGGTCAGCAAAAGAGGCTATATATAAACTCGCCAATATAGAGGGGTTGCTTTTTGAAAGCGAAATAGAAATTCCCCCATTTAACCACAACACAGAGAGCCTTTTTAAAGCAACTTATCGGGGGAAAGAGGTTAGTTGCCAGCTTTCAGTTATCGGCAATCAGATTTTAGTTATCAGTTGTTAGTTAACGAGCATCCGCTCGTTGAACCCACTAACACTCAACAATGTTCAAGTAAACTTGTTTGCTCGACCCCGTCGCACAGAGCACTGTGCTCCCCATTTTAAGACACAAATTGACATTTAGTCAATTTTAATTACTTTGTAATTATCTTAAAATGCG
>JAFYPQ010000014.1 GCA_017559955.1 Bacteroidales bacterium | reverse complement strand
TGAACCCACTAACACTCAACAATGTTCAAGTAAACTTGTTTGCTCGACCCCGTCGCACAGAGCACTGTGCTCCCCATTTTAAGACACAAATTGACATTTAGTCAATTTTAATTACTTTGTAATTATCTTAAAATGCGCTTACTCGCAGCTTTGGTAGTAAGTTTGCTTGAATTGGTCTAATTGGTCTAATTGGTCAAATAAGTCTAATTAGTCTAATTGGTCTAATTAGTCCAATAAAATTAGCCCCTCACTTCTGGAGAGGGGCTGGGGTGAGGATAAAAAACACAAGGTTGCCTCGATGACAGCCTTGTGTTTAATCTAATAACTGAAAACTAATAGATAGTAACTGATAACTAACAACTACCCCGAAGGCATTTTAAAGTAACGAAGTTAGGATTAACTAAATGTTAATCCGTGCTTTAAAATGGGGAGCACAGAGCTCTGTGCGACGGAGGAAGCGTTAGCCGACAACTAACAACTATCGTCTTGCAAAGATTTTGCGGAGCAGGTTTATTGCGATTGCAACAAATGCAGTACCTGCCAATATTAACCATGTTGTGATGTTAAGTGGCTCTACTCGGAAGGCTTCTCCTCCGAATTGTACTATGGCTATCTGACCTATCAATATCATTAATGCCACTGACAGGAATGGTATGGGATAGAGATTTTTTAATGTCTCGCCTTTTGTTCGGCTATAATGGTAACCTCGAACTATAAACATATTTACAAATTGCATCATTACAAATACGGTGAAGAATAGTGCCGAGAATGCTTTTGTGTTTAGTTCGTATCCGGGTATTGTGATGTTGAGCATTGTCAACAATACGGCTACAAATATGGCTGATGTCATAAGCATTTGACGGAACATATCTTTTTTGATGATGAAATCGGTATTCTTGCGTGGTGGCTCCTGCATTACGTTATCTTCGGGCTTGATTGAGGCAAAGGCTAATGCGGCGAAGGTGTCCATTATTATATTTACCCATAGCATCTGCATTACAGTAAGTGGCGGCTCGCTTGTGAAGAATACTCCTGTAAAGACCACTACCAACGCTACTATGTTGATGGTCAACTGGAATATTAGGAAGCGTTGTATGTTGCGATAGAGCGATCGGCCCCACATTACTGCCATGGCTATACTTGCAAAGGAGTCGTCTAAGAGGGTTATGTCGCTTGCCTCTTTGGCTACGGCGGTACCTGTTCCCATCGACAAGCCGACGTGTGCTTGGTTTAGTGCAGGGGCATCGTTGGTGCCGTCGCCTGTTACGGCTACTACCTCACCTGCTTTTTGTAATAGTGATACTAACCTTTGTTTGTCGGTGGGCCTTGCCCTGCACATTATTTTGAGTTTTTGTGCTCGTTGGTAGGCTTCTTCGTCGGTTAGGGCTGCAAATTCTACTCCTCCGATGATGTTTTCTTCGGTGTCGGCTTCGGTCCATATTCCTATTTGGCGTCCTATCTCTTTGGCTGTTGCGAAGGTATCGCCTGTTACTATTTTCACTCCTACTCCTGCATCTAAACAGCGTTTTACTGCCGCTGGTACGTCGGCTCTTACGGGGTCGGATATGGCTACAAAGGCTATGAATTTTACTTTATCTTCGGCAATTATATCCTCTATTTCTCGTGTGTCGTCTGCGCCTACTTCTGCCACGGCAAAGGCTAATGTTCGCATTGCTTTGCTTTGGAACGATATGAGATGCTCTTCTATTTGTGGTTTGATTTTACTCATCGCCTCCTCGCCTGTGGTGGTTATCACACTCTTTGAGTGAGACATTATGATTTCGGGGGCTCCCTTCATGTATAACATTCGCTTGCCTGTTACTTCAGACTCGACAAGGGTTGCCATATATTTGCGTTGTGTTGTAAAGGTAAGTTGCTTTACAAGGGTGGCTTGTCTGCGTAATGGGACATAGTCGATTTGGTTCTCTTTCAAGAAATTGAGCAAGGCTCCTTCGGTGGGGTTTCCTAATACACTCTCTTTGCCTTCGGTGTTATAGCCTATTTCGGCTGTGGTGTTGGCAGCTATCGACTCGGCAAATATTTTTGTGTTTTCTGCATCGTCTATTTCTCCGCTTTCGGTTGTAAAGAGTTTTAAGAACTCGACGTGCATTTTGTTTTGTGTGAGGGTTCCGGTTTTGTCGGTACATATTACGGTTGCCGCTCCCATTGTTTCAGATGCGTGTATTTTGCGTACCAAATTATTGGTTTTCAACATTCGACGCATATTTAAGGCAAGACTCAGGGTTATGCTCATTGGTAAACCCTCGGGTACTACTACCACAATGAGGGTTACGGCTACCATAAAGGCATCGATTATATATTTTAATATCTCGGCACTTATCCACGATTCGGCTACTAATGGTGATGTAAATCCTACGAATATTGATGAAATGAGATAGATAAGGGTTGCCAATAGTACTCCGATTGCCATAAATGCAAACCAGCTTTTGTTTGCAAAGTTATCGAGTTTTTGTGTGTTTACTTTAAATACCGACAGGGTGCTTGATATGGCAGGCAACAATACCTTCATCATTATGGCAAGTGCAAATACTATTACACTTGATAGTGTTATTTTTTGTATTGTGCTTATATTCAATACCGATAACTCTTTATATACCATTATGAAGAATGTTGCCAAGCCTAATACTACCGCTATTCCGCTGATTAGCGACGCCAAACTGCCAAGTTGTTTGTTTAGCGGGGTCTCCTCTTCGGTTTCTTTGGTAGCGTTTTTTGCCACTTGCCCGTATTGGGTGGCATCTCCTACTTTTTCGACTACGAAGGTGCCTCGTCCGTCGAGTACGGTGGTGCCTCGCATTACTGCATTTGAGGGATAGGTTGCCTCTTTGTCGAACTCGTCGGAGTTGGTGGTTTTATCGATCATTGGCTCGCCCGTAAGGGTCGATTCGTCGATTTGCAACGATACTGCCTCTACGAGTGTTCCGTCAGCCGGGATTTCGTCGCCTGTCTCAATAAGCACTACATCGCCTACCACTATATCTCGTTTGGGAACTTCAACTATTTTCCCTTCTCGTATTACTCGTACGGGAAGGTCGTCGTTTACCTGTGTGAGGGCTTCGAACTTTTTGTTGGCATCCCTCTCGAAATAGAACGATATGCCTGTTGCCAATATTATTGCTATGAATATTCCTATGGGTTCTTCAAAGCCCCCTTCGACAAACGATATGCCTAACGACACTACTGCCGCCACTATCAATATTTTTATAATGGGATCGTTGAATTTCTCAAAAAAGAGCTTCCACATTGATACTCTTTTTGAGGGTGTTACTATGTTTGTGCCGTATTTTTTTCTGTTCTCTTCTACTTGTTCGGGTGTTAAGCCTGTCAGCTTTTCGGTATTGCTCATTTGAATTGTTATTTAAATAGAAAGACAAGCCCTTATGGACCTGTCTTTTTTAGACTTTTTTATTTTTTGTTTTTAACTATACGTAATACTTGTGCCGTGCGTGCGGGAAGATATAACTTTAGCCACTCTTTGCGATATTTTTTATACAATGGGTCGGGCATGGTGAAATGCTCGATGGTTTTGTCAATTCGTCCAAATCCGCCAAAGTCGGTATCGTCGGTACTCATCAGTGTTTGATAGCTTCCTCGTGGCACTATCATTCCGTAGTCGGTGTATGAGTTTACAGGGCTGAAGTTGAAGACAAACAAGAGGTCTTTTCTCATAAATGCAAGCACTTGATCGTCGTTGTTGTCCCATATCTTGACTATGGGCGAGGTTGAGAATTTTGAGACACTCTTTATTGTCTCTATCATCTGTTTGTCGAATTCGTTGAGATAGCAATATTTGAGGTCTTCACGATCGACCAAATCCCATTGACGTCGTGCGTATTTGTATGACCAATTGTTTCCTTGACGGGGGAAGTCGATCCACTCGGGGTGTCCGAACTCGTTACCCATAAAGTTTAGGTATGCTCCGCCGTTGGTTGCCATGGTTACAAGTCGTATCATTTTGTGCAGTGCTACTCCTCGCTCAACTACCATATTGTCGTCGCCTTTGCTCATATGCCAATACATTTGGTCGTCGATAAGGCGGAAGATGATTGTTTTGTCGCCTACTAATGCTTGGTCGTGGCTCTCAGCGTAGCTTACAGTTTTTTCGTCGGCACGGCGGTTTGTCAACTCCCAATATATTCCTGAGGGAGACCAATCTTCATCTCGCTTCTCCTTTATCATCTTTATCCAATAGTCGGGTATTCCCATTGCCATTCGGTAGTCGAAGCCCATTCCGCCTTTCTCGAAAGCTAACGCCAAGCCCGGCATTCCGCTCATCTCCTCGGCTATGGTTATAGCCTTGGGATTTACTTCGTGTATTAAAAGGTTGGCAAGGGTGAGATAGGTTAATGCATTGTCGTCTTGTCCGCCATCGTAATAGTCGTTATAGCTTCCGAAAGCTTTGCCTAATCCGTGGTCGTAGTATAGCATCGAAGTTACTCCGTCAAAACGGAATCCGTCGAATTTATACTCCTCCATCCAATATTTACAGTTTGACAACAGGAAGTGTATTACTTCGTTTTTACCGTAGTCGAAGCATAGCGAGTCCCAAGCCGGATGTTCTCTGCGATCGCCTTCATAGAAGAATTGATTGTACGAGCCGTCGTAACGTCCCAACCCCTCCATTTCGTTTTTTACGGCGTGAGAGTGAACGATGTCCATTATTACGGCTATGCCCATTTTGTGGGCTTCGTCGATTAATTGCTTTAATTCGTCGGGGGTTCCAAAGCGTGATGAGGCGGCAAAGAAGCTTGATACGTGATAGCCAAACGAACCATAGTAGGGATGCTCTTGTATTGCCATTATTTGTATGGCATTGTATCCTAACTCTGCCACTCGTGGCAATACTTTTTCACGAAATTCGTTGTATGTGCCTACCTCCTCTTTTTCTTGTGCCATTCCGATATGGCACTCGTATATTAAAAGATTGTCTGATTTTGGCGTAAATTTCTTTTTCGAGAATTTATATGGTGCCTCGGGTGCCCAAACCTGTGCCGAGAAGATATAGGTTTTCTCGTCTTGTACAACTCGTGTTGCCCACGCAGGTATGCGTTCGCCTTTTCCGCCGTCCCAATGCACGGATAGTTTATATATGTCTAAATGGTGCAGGTCGTCTTTTTTTAGTTTTATTTCCCACACTCCGTTTCCGATGTTTTTTAATCGATATTTCTCAAGCTCGTTCCATTCTGAGAAGTCGCCTATGATATATATTTCTTTTGCGTTGGGTGCCCACTCACGCAATACCCATCCGCCATTTTTGGTTTTATGCAATCCGAAATAGAGATAACCGCTCGCAAATTCTGAAAGGGTGGTTTTGCCTCCTGTTAAATCCTCTATTTTGTCTAATACTCGGTTGTGGCGTCCCTCTATGATTTCTGAAAAAGGTTCGAGCCACGCATCTTTTTTTACTATGTCGAGTTCCATAATTTTGTTGGTTTATGGGTTATTATATTTTTACTTTTATTACTGCTTTTCGCAACATTCCTGTTGCTATGCCGGGGGCGTGTGCATCTTCGGGGAAGAATATTACACACTCGCAGGGGCGAAGGGTTATGTATGTTGTCGGAACATCTTCGAAAAAGGCGATATCGTCGTTTTCGTTATATGGTTGCGACGGGGTTGCAAGTGAATCGATATTTCGCCAACCAAGTGTTTCGACTACACTAAACGGCATTTGTATATCGATGTATTTGTTATGCGTTTCGAGTTTTGCTGCCTCTTTCGATTTTCCCTCAAACTCTTGTATCGATATAAAAACTTCGTTGCCGTCAACATCGGTTCTGCCAACGGGCAATGCCTCGATGTTATTGCTCTTGATATATTCTGCTACTTGCGAAAATTTTTTGTTTAGAGATGTGTATTTCTCTATCTCTTTGACCGAACAAATTATCATTTTTTTAGTTGTTAGTTGTTAGTTGAATTAGGAATGAGAAATTAATTTCTAATTGTTGCGAAGCAACGAACTAATTCCTAATTGACACGAAGTGCCGAACTAATTCCTTAATTTAAAAACCCTATTATAGGTGATACAAATATAAGATTTATATTTGTTTTTAACAAAAGAAAATTAGTTTATTTTTTTTTGAGACCAAGGTAGCTAAAATAGCTAAGATAACTATGGGAGCTGACAACTAAAAACTGACAACTAACAACTAAAAACTAAAAATGCGGAGCTATTTCGGGTGTGCGTTCGCTTCGGATACGCCACTCCTGAGGGTATAGATTATTGGCCCTGTTTCCTACACATTTTACCCAGCCAAGCGGTACATTTTTATATATTATTAGTGCTATGCCTCGTTGCTGCTCGGAAAGGGTGATTGCTTCTCGTCGCAAATAGGATATTGCCTGTTTGTAATCGACCTCTATTTTTGAGCATTGCTCAATGTTTAATTCTATCGACTGAGAGAGTGCGTGATGAGGTATATATTCTTTACCCTTATCGGTTACTGCCACCTCTATTCCTGCGTGCAATATATTGAATTTATCCATTAACTGCATCATTTCCTTGCACTCGGCAGTTAGGGCTGTGAGCTTTTCTTTATATATTGTATATTCAAATTTTGAGCTATCCTTTAATAGCGTTTTTAGGTTGTTGGGCAGCGGTAAGGTTTTTAGTTTTGTTTTTGAGGGTTTGAGCGGCGAATAATCTCCTTCGGGCTTTCGAAGTGCTGTTACCGTAAAGCCTTCGCCTATGGTTTTGTGGGGCATAAATCGATAGAGGGGTGTTTCGCCCTTAAATTCTCGGGTAACTCCCCATTCGGGTTTTAGCGTGATGTGCGGAAGGGGTTGTGCTTCAAACTCTTCAATCAGGTATTGTGCTATATCTTCGTTCTCATCGGTATTGTATGTGCAGGTACTGTATATTATCAGCCCGCCCGGTTTTAATGCTGCCCATACGTCGGAGAGTATCTCTTTTTGCCTCGACACGCATAGTGCTACATTTTCGTTACTCCACTGTGCCAACGCATCTTCGTCTTTTCGAAACATTCCTTCGCCCGAACAGGGGGCATCGACTATTATTACATCGAAGGTATGACGAAGTTTTCCGTAATCGGCAGGGGTATTGTTGGTTACTATGGTATTGGGGGTTCCCCACTTTATAAGGTTTTCGGACAGCACTTGTGCTCGTTGCGACATATACTCGTTGGCTACGACAAAGCTTCCTTGCGGCAATACTGATAAGGCTAATGTGGTTTTACCTCCGGGTGCTGCACAGAGGTCGAGCAACTTTACAGGCTTATCGATAAAGGCTTTTAGCAACTGCTCGACAAACATCGACGATGCCTCTTGAACATAATAACGACCTGAATGAAACAGGGGGTCGAATGTAAAGGGTATTCGCTCGCCAAGATAGTATCCGTTACTGCTCCACTCCACCCTTTTATGTTCAAGCTCCGGCAATGGTTTAAACGTATTTACCCTTATCGACGTTGGTAACGATGCCTCTAATGCTTGTGTGAAACATTCATACTCTTCGCCCAAGAGTGTCTGCATTTTTTTACTGAAATCGACCGGTAAATTCATAGCCTTTTATTTTACGACAAAGGTATATAAATTAATCGGCAATGGCGGTTTAGTGTGGCAAGAAATTTGACAACTACCAAAATAATCATTGCCAAATGTCAGTTTTTTACATATTTTAAACTAATTTTGCAGCGTTAAATTTTTCATCTAATATTCAAATTTATTATACTATGAATTTTAAAGCGTCTTTTTTTATAGCACTTCTGTTTTTATTTTGTGTTTCGCAAGCTAATGCTCAATCGTCGTACGAAGATATTCTTGAAAAGATAGAGGAACTTGAAGAGGAGATTGAGGAGCTTAAAGAGAAAAATAAAGAGATTGAAGAGAAGGCTAAAAGTGTAATTGAGAAAGAGGAGAAGAAGGAAGACAAAGAGGAGAAGAAAGAGGATGAAGAGAAAAAGAAAAAGGGCAAAGGAAAGGTTATTCTTCGTGGCTTTGTGAATTTTAATTCTCAAACACAAGGTGGCGAAACAAATGTTGCCTTTAAACTCGACCGTATGTATTTAGGTTATGAGCACTCTTTTGATAATGGTTTGAAACTTAAAGGTATTATCGACTTCGGAAAGCCTTCGGCAATAGATGACTACCAATATTTGGCTTATATCAAAAATGCTTACGTAGGCTGGACTCGTAAAGGCTTTACTATTAACGCCGGTATGATTCAGACTACTCAATCGGCTCTTCAAGAGAAGATTTGGGCTAAGAGATATATTATGATGGTTTTTCACGACCAATATAAGTTTGGTAGCAGTGCCGACTTAGGTTTCTCGATGGAGTATAAGTTTACCGATTGGGTTAAGGCCGATTTTATGATGGTAAATGGAGAGGGTTATAAAAAATTGCAAATGAATAAAGGCTTCTTGTATGGTTTGGGATTTACTTTCAACCCGATTGAAAAACTATATGTGAGATTATATGCCGACCTTAACAATTCGAGACTTGCAGGAGAGAGCAATATTTATGGCTACTCTGCCCTTATGGCTTACAAATCGGATAAATTTACTCTTTCGGGCGAGTTTAATATGATGCAAAACTACAAGAACGTTGCAAAACATAACAAACTCGGTTGTTCGGTTTTCGGAAGTGTAAAAGCTCACAAACTAATTGATGTTTATGCTCGTTACGACTTCATCACTTCGAATGATAAATGGGATATAAAGAACGATAAACAAACCGTTGTTGCCGGTTTTGAAATTCTACCATGCAAGTATGTGAAGATTTCGCCCAACTTCAGAATGGAAATTCCTGAAAATGGTAACGACTGCAAATATATGGCTTATTTGAATTTGATGTTTAATTTGTAGGTTATCGCATTTTTTAGACGAATGAAAAACGGTTCGCTCTATTTAATTCCCGTAACTTTGGGTGAGACTCCCATAGATAAGGTTTTGCCAATACAAAACAGGGAGATTATAAATTCGATTAAGCATTTTATTGTTGAGGATATACGTTCGGCTCGTAGATTTCTTAAGAAATCGAACCCCGAGATAGTTATTGACGACCTTACTTTTTATACTCTTAACGAACATACCAAAGGTGAAGATATTGGTTCATATCTTAATGCAATAAAAGAGGGGGCTGATATTGGTATTATTTCAGAGGCAGGTTGTCCTGCTATTGCCGACCCGGGTGCCGATGTTGTTGCCATTGCCCAATCGAGAGGTATAAGGGTGGTTCCATTGGTTGGTCCTTCGTCAATTCTTATGTCGCTTATGGCTTCGGGCTTTAACGGGCAAAAATTTACCTTTAACGGATATCTGCCTATCGAACCCAATGAGCGTGCAAAGGCTATTAAATTATTGGAACAACGTGCATACTCTGAGGATACTACTCAAATTTTTATTGAGGCTCCATATCGAAATTTAAAGTTGATTGCCGATTTGACAAAGAACTGCCGCCCGCAAACAAAACTTTGTATTGCCTCGGCAATTACGTGCGATAACGAGTTTATTGTTACCAAACCAATAAAGGAGTGGAACAAATGCCTTCCCGAAATTAATAAAATTCCCGCCATTTACCTTATTTACAAAGGTTAATGCGGGAATTTAAAACTATTATTTAACTCTATCGTCCAAGCAAATAACAGAGCTAAAGTGGTATCGATTTAAAATGGAACTTCTCCACTTTGCTGTTGCAAGAAGTTTTGTTCGTTGCTTGCATACGACGTGGTTGAAGGTTCACTGTTTCTATTCATTCTCGACTCGATATTTCCTATTGAATCGTCATCGAGGTTTTGGAAGCGTGCATAGTCATTTTTGAATTTAAACCACACACTGCCTGTTTTACCGTTACGGTGCTTTGCTATTATCAACTCTGCCAATCCTTGTAGCGATTCTCCTTCTGAACCGGTCATTATTCCGTAGTATTCGGGACGGTGAATGAAACATACGATGTCGGCATCTTGCTCGATGGCTCCCGACTCACGAAGGTCGGATAGCTGTGGTCGTTTTCCGTCTCGGTTTTCTGAGGCACGACTCAACTGCGACAAGGCTATGATTGGAATATTCAACTCTTTTGCCAATCCCTTTAACGAACGTGATATTGAACTGACCTCCTGCTCACGACTTCCTACTTTTAATGCACTTTTATCGTCCTTGCTGTTAAGAGTCATAAGTTGAAGATAGTCGATTATTATCATCTGAACATTATGCTCTTTTACTAATCGACGTGCCTTACTGCGTAACTCAAACACCGAAAGGTTGGCTGTCTCATCAACATATATGGGTGCATCTTCGAGGTCTTTGATTTTTACATTCAATTGCTCCAATTCGTGTGCGTCTAACTGTCCGCTACGAAGTTTCTCTCCTTTTATTTCGCAGGTGTTTACAATAAGACGGTTTACCAACTGAACGTTTGCCATCTCAAGCGAGAAGAGGGCTACTCCTATTCGATAGTTTACCGCCATATTTTTTGCCATAGAGAGCGAAAAGGCTGTTTTTCCCATCGCAGGACGTGCCGCTACGATTATAAGGTCGGAACGTTGCCAACCCGATGTTACTTTGTCTAATTCGTGAAATCCTGTTTGCAATCCGCTTAATCCGTCTTTACGGTTCATCGCCGCCTGCAATTGGTCTAACGCCTGAGTGATTACGGGATTAATCTGTATGGCATCTCGCTTTATATTCTCCTGCGACAGCTTAAACAAATCAGACTCGGTTTGCTCCATAAGGTTATCGATATCGTAGGTATCGTCATACGCATTTGCTTGGATTTTACCTGCAAAAGTTATCAGTTGGCGAGCCAAATGTTTTTGTGCTACAATTTTTGCGTGAAACTCGATATTGGCAGCAGAACTTACTTTTGATGTAAGGTTATAAATGGCATACTCTCCCCCTGCCTCTTCCAATGTTCCCAAACTGCGTAGCTTCTCTATTACGGTAAGCATATCGACCGGTAACGACTTGTGCGTTAAGGCCACTATTGCCTCATAAATACATTTATGGGCAGGTTTGTAAAAACTGTCGGGTTGCAATATATCACACACCTCCGAAAAGGCATCTTTCTCAAGCATTAATGCTCCTAATACTGCCTCTTCTAACTCTATTGCCTGTGGTTGCAAACGACCCATTGCTGCTGCCGCTACATCTCCACTTCGTGATGCTCTGTATTTGGTTGATTGTTCTCTTGCCATTTTTATTAAATTAGGAATTAGGAATGAGAAATTAGAAATTAGGTATTTTGCTAATAAGCGCATTTTAAGGCAATTACAGAGTAATTAAAATTGACTAAATGTCAATTTGTGCCTTAAAATGGGAAGCACAGTGCTCTGTGCGACGGGGTCGAGCAGAGTCAAATTTATTTGGACTATGCCGAGCGTGAGCAAAATTAACAAACGAATGTTTGCTAACTAACAACTATTTCATTATTGCAAAGTTAATTTAGTTAATGAAAATTGCAACTATTTTTTTTATATTCTTTATCAACAATTTCTAAAAGGGTTATCAACACCTTCTCCTGAATGGAGATAAAAAAAGGGAACTTTAACAGCTCCCTCTTGTGTCCGGAATGAGACTCGAACTCACACGGCCGAACGGCCACTACCCCCTCAAAGTAGCGTGTCTACCAATTTCACCATCCGGACATCGTTTATTAAAAAAACTCTTGCCTCTGCAAGAGTTAGTTGAGCGAAAAACGGGACTCGAACCCGCGACCCTAACCTTGGCAAGGTTATGCTCTACCAACTGAGCTATTTTCGCATTTGCGGTTGCAAAGATATAATGTTTTTTTATTTCTTGCAATAGCCTTGGGATTTTTTTTAATTATAAATGCTTATTTAAATTAGGAATTAGAAATGAGAAATGAGAAATTAATTCCTAATTAACAAACATACGTTTGTTGAACCTGCTCTTGCTTAATCGCTACGTTGAAGCGAAGCGTCATAGTAATTCCATATTTATAATTGCCTCAAAGAACCACACTTACTCCTCAATAGTTTTAGGAGAGTTCAGCATTTCATAAAATTCTCTGCGTTTTAATTCGTCGTCGAATTTTCCGCTATATAAACAGGTGGTGGTTATTGCATTTTGCTTTTGAACTCCTCTCATTTGCATACATAGATGTCGAGCCTCAACTACTACCATTACTCCGTTATTGGGTACATTCTCGTTAAACGACTCCAAAATTTCTTGCGTCATTCGCTCTTGTAATTGTAAGCGACGTGCATATACCTCAACCAATCTCGCCAATTTACTTAATCCTACTACTTTTTTATCGGGGATATACCCTATATGCACTTTGCCGAAGAAGGGCAACATATGATGTTCGCACAGAGAATAAAACTCGATATCTTTTACCAATACGATACGCTCTTTCCCGCCATACTCCTCTTCGAACTGTGCAGACAGTTTATCGGATGCAGATTTTCCGTATCCCGATACGAGATATTGCATCGCCCGAGCTATTCTTTCCGGCGATTTTTTTAAACCCTCTCGTTCGGGATCCTCGCCTAAAAGTTCGATTATTGCCCTGTAATGTTCTGCTATAAGTTGTTGTCTCTCCTCAGGTGTCAAGTTCTTCATAATTAATATTTCTCTACTATTAAATCCTTAACAATTCGCATATCGGGAATGGTTGGAAATTGTTTTTTTAGCTCACGTAACTTTATGGCTGCCTCCTCGTATGACGAGTAATTTCCAACCCTTACTCTCCAAAACGGGGAATTAAATGTTACATACGATTCTAATGTCGAGTCTGCCTCTTGAATCATTTTGGCTCTCTCCTGAGCCATCTCTTTTGCTCGGCGTTGCATATTGTCGGAATAGATTTGTATTCTATACCCTTGAACCATTCGCTCCTCTACTGCTGTTGTGTCACGAAGCAATAAAGTGGTTAACTCGGGAGATTGATATACTTTTACAACTCCTCCATTGTCTTGTCGTTCTAACTCACTTACTATTGAATCGTCTTTTGCAAAGAGTGCTGTCGCCGACACTATAAGTACTATTGCTACTATAAGTAAATGTGTTATGTTTTTCATGTTTCGCCGATTTTTGTTTTTAAATTATGGAGGTGTGGAAGCCCACACCTCCTTATTTGTTTTTTTGACTGCTTTCTTGCAAATGGGTTTAATTAAAATGCGTCAACTATTCCCATAAATTGCTCAACATCCAAAGATGCTCCACCAATCAAACCTCCGTCAACGTCTTTGTTTGCAAACAACTCTTTTGCATTTGATGGTTTGCAGCTTCCTCCGTAAAGGATTGATGTTGCCTCTGCTACCTCCTCGCCATATTTCTCAGCAACTGTTTTGCGGATAAATGCGTGCATTTCTTGTGCTTGCTCGGCTGTTGCAGTTTTTCCTGTTCCGATTGCCCAAACTGGCTCGTAAGCCAAGATGATATTACTCCAATCCTCTGCCGCAAGATTGAATAATGACTCTTCGATTTGTGCTTTTACTACATCAAACTCTTTTCCTGCTTCACGCTCCTCAAGAACCTCTCCTATACAGAAGATTACTTTTAGGTTGTTTGCCAAAGCTAAAAGAACTTTCTCTTTCAAAATCTCTGCTGTTTCTCCGTAGTATGCACGACGCTCAGAGTGTCCAAGAATTACATACTCTGCTCCTGTTGATGCAACCATAGCTGCAGACACCTCTCCTGTGTATGCTCCGGATACTTTATCGGCACAGTTCTCTGCAGATAATCCTAATTTTTTTGTATCAACAGTTGCTGCAATAGTTGCCAAGTGGATAAATGGAGTTCCAATGATTACATCACAATTAGGTGTACGCTCGTTTAATGCTGCTTCTACACCTTTTGCCAACTCCACTCCCTCTTGAAGTGTTTTGTTCATTTTCCAGTTTCCTGCTACAATGTTTTTTCTCATCGTTTTAATGTTTTTAGGTTTATAATTAGTATTGTCTAAATCTTCTACTTGCGTTGTTTTTTGTCTCTCTTCCGCCTCTTTTCCCTCTTTTAATTTGCTACGTTTGGCTTTTACTTTCTCTACTAGTAATACAACTGCTTGCTCGCACAAATATAAGAATATTAATGGTAATATATATATAGCCAAAATTATTATATAGCGTCGTCCGTGGTTATATTCATATACCACATCTAATGGTGTTGATTGAATATCGGTCTCATACTGTGCCATATCGAGCAAATCACGAGGTGATATTTTCCAATATAGAATTCCGTCTTTTAGCATTGCCACAGCAGGATTTCCTCTCGCAATGGTTTCTATTACCGTTTCGTCCATTGTATAGCACGGGAACGATATTCCCATCCCATTCAAGCGATCATTTAATAAATCGACATCGGGAGTTAAGGCATAAAAATTGTATGAGTGTTCAAATGCATAATCATAGAGATTAAATATTTTATCATCCCAACTATTATCATAACCCTCTACCGTAGGAACCAACAACAAGAATGTATAGTTCTCGTCAGAAAGAATATCGGCGGTTATATCTAAATCGTTATCTCTGACATTAAAATCCAACTCCTCTTTTTGCTCTACTCCTTCGGGTAGTCGTTCTATCCGATCGACAAAGCTCCAAGTCGGATCGTTCATCGGGGCATTATCGATTGTAAATTCTTTTTGCTCTCCATCTTTTTCATAGAGAAAGAGATATTCAGGAACTACCTCCTCTTGCTTCATGGCTTCTCGAATGTTTATTCCGCTTTTATATGGGCGAAAATCGAGTACCGGCTGATAGAGGTATGACAATATGGATATTGACAATATATAGAATATCGAGAACATTGTCGGCAGCCATCTTATCGACTTTACAAACAACTCTTTTACCTTATGATTATAAAACAAGAGAATGGTTGCCGCAAACGTAAGTATCAAATTTTTATAGAATGTTTGCCAATTTGTTAAAACCACAGCCTCTCCAAAACATCCACAATCTTGTACCGGATTTTTTATGGCAAGATAGAGGGTTAGCGGTGTCATAAACAGCATTGTTATTACCGCAAATGTTGGAGCAAGTTTTCGGTATATTCCAAACAGTATCGTAGCTCCCAATACAAATTCGAATATAGAGAGTGCTACTGCCGAAGCAATTGAGAATGTTGTAACAAAATCGGCTCCTAACGAAGATGACGGAGAGAGTATATCAATACCTAAGGCTACAAAATACTCCTTTAATTTTATTGATACGCCAATAGGATCGACACCTTTTACAAATCCCGAGAATAAAAAAGTAAGTCCCACAACAATACGAGAAAGTATTACTGCGGGCTTAATTATTCTGAGAGTCGCAGAAGAGCTATTCGCCATATTCTAATTTTATGAGTGCAAAAATTGAATAGTTTATCATATCCATATAGTTGGCATCTACACCTTCCGATACAAGCGTTTTGCCTTGATTGTCTTCAATCTGCTTTGTGCGATTGAGTTTAGTTAAGATTATATCGGTATATGACGAAATTCGCATGCTACGCCATGCCTCGCCGTAATCGTGATTCTTAGCCAACATCAAGGTAGTAGTTTCGGTTAAATATTTATCGTATAGTTCAATCGCTTTTTCGGATGATATATCTTCAATATCAGAGTGTCCTAACTCCAATTGTATCAGTGCTATTATTCCATAGTTTACAATAGCTATATATCCCGAGCGGATATCTTCATCAACCAATGCTTCGCCGCATATCTCAACGCTTCTGATACGTTTGGCTTTGATAAATATTTGGTCGGTTATAGATGTGGGACGCATTATTCTCCAAGATGCTCCATAATCTTTTAACTTCTTTACAAACAGCTCTCTGCAAATTGAAGTTATATGTTGAAATTGTTCTACTGTGTTTGCCATTTTTTTTGTTTTTTGTTGTTAGTTGTTGGAAAACTAACTGAAAAAATACTCTTTGTTGTCAGAAAATTTGCTGCTAAAACTAACAACTAAAAACTAACAACTCATATCGGTGCAAAGATAACGTTTTTTTGCGAGATAAACGAAGTTTATAGAATGAATATCAGATATTATTACTCTTCATCGCTATCTGAACAACATTTGAGTTCCAATGTCCCAAGATAGTCGTCCCATTCGACATCAATTTCAGAGTAAATTGTAATGGGCAACAGCTCGAACTGAGCAAGAGCCTCGTTAAGCATCTCTCCAAATGCTCCGGTATGACGGCTATAAAACACCCATATACGTTTACCTCCTCCTGTGTATATTCCAGTAAGAATTGCAAGTTTATTTTTCTCTGCTCCTGCACGAAGGGCATCTCCTACATTCTCCATTAGCTTTGCCTCTTGGTCAGAAGGCATTGCCTCGCCTGAATATGTCCAAGTAACCTCAATTCTGTTTTTAAACTTTCCGCTCACCCTGAAAGCCTCAATATTATCCCGTCCGCTAATAATTATTGTATTTCCGCTCTCATCCTCCGCCAATGCGGTAAACCATTCATCTGTAAGTTTCATTGTTGTATTTATTTTGCGTAAAGGTAATATTTTTTTGCGAATATCGGCTAAAATCTTCATTTATGTTTTTTTATAGTGTATATTTTAATTATCTTCGCATCTTCGTAAGTTGTTAGTTATTAGTTTTTAGTTATTACAAGCTATTTACTAATGACGGCAACCGATAAATGATAACTAAAAACAAACCATATTATGCTAAAAAAATTATTATTTGTAACTGCATTGGCAGTAATTGCTCCTACAACAATGGTAGCAGATGAAGGTATGTGGTTGTTGCCTTTCTTGAAGCAACAAAACACAGAGTCATTAAAAAAGTTGGGATTAAAATTAGAGGTGGACGATATATATTCGCCCGACGAAGTCTCTCTTAAAGATGCCATTGTGGTATTTGGCAAGGGATGTACAGGTGAGGTGATATCTGATGAAGGTCTAATTCTTACCAACCACCACTGCGGATACTCTTGGATTCAACAACATAGTTCGGTTGAACACGACTATCTAACTGACGGATTTTGGGCATACTCTAAAAACGAAGAGTTGCCAACTCCCGGATTGGAAGTGCGTTTTATCGATAAGATTGTTGACGTTACCGACTCGATAAAAGTGGCTGTTGAGGAGAACGGCGACCCTATGAAGGCTTATGATCTTATGTTCTTAAATAAAATGAGCAAACGTTTGGCAGGAGAGGAATTTATTAAAGCAAATCCTTTTGTTGAGGTTGTTATCAAACCTTTCTATGGAGGAAATAAATTCTTTATGTTCTACCAAACAGTTTATAAAGATGTGAGAATGGTTGGTACACCCCCTTCTTCGATCGGTAAATTCGGATACGACACAGACAACTGGATGTGGCCTCGCCATACAGGAGACTTCTCGTTATTCCGTGTATATACCGACAAAGATGGTAAAGCTGCCGAGTATAGCGAAGAGAATATACCTATGAAACCTAAACACCACCTTCCTATTTCGCTTAAAGGGATTAAACAAGGTGATTACTCAATGACCATAGGTTTCCCCGGAACTACAAACCGTTACGACATTTCTGAGGAGATAATTCACTATCGAGACATAGTAAATGCTTCTCGTATCGAAATGCGTGGTGTTCGTCTTGAAACATTAGGAGAATTAATGCAAGCCGACGACAAAGTTCGCATTCAATATGCTGCAAAATTCGCAAGTGCAAGCAACTATTGGAAGAATGCAATAGGAATGAACAGAGGCGTTAAAAAGCTTTCTGTTATCGACAGCAAACTTAAAGCCGAGAAAGAGTATCGCAATTGGGCTTACACAAACAATATGCCACAATATGCAGAGGCTTTGGATAATATGATTACAGCTCTTCGCAATCTTTATCCTATCAAATACCAACGTCAAATGATTACAGAGGGATTATCTTCTGCTGTTGAGTTTGCAAAAGTTCCTAATGCCGATGCTCTTATCAAAGCCATTGAGAGCAAAGATAAAGAGGCAATAGAGAAAGAGGTTAAGGCATACAAAGCAGAATATGCAAAATTCAACAACAAGGATTACGACCCCGAGGTTGACCGTCAAGTTTCTAAAGCAATGATAAAAAAATATCTATCGATGTTCCCCAACGAAGAGCAACGTCCCGAGATATTCTCATTCATAGATAAAAAATACAAAGGCGACACAGATAAATTTATTGATGACTGCTTCAATAAATCAATTTTTGCAGACTCTGCAAAATTTAATAAATTTATGGGGAAACCCAATGCAAAAGTCTTGAAAAACGACTTAATGCTAAAATATGCAAACTCAATCCGCACAAAAGTCAGAGACCTTGCATTTGCGTCAAAAGCATACAACAAAGATTTAACTTTGGCTAAACAAGTATATATTGAGGGATTGTTAAAAATGCGTGAAGGCACACCTGTTTATCCCGATGCAAACTTTACAATCCGTTTATCAGCCGGTCAAGTTCAACCATATAAACCTGCCGATGCTGTTTCGTACAACTACTACACAACAATGGAGGGTATCTTCGAAAAAGAGGACAGTACAAACTTTGAGTTTGAAGTTCCGGCAAAACTTAAAGAGATTTGGCAAACCAAAGACTACGGACGCTACGCAGAGGCTGACGGAACTATGTTGGTAAACTTTATCTCTTCGAACGATATTACAGGTGGTAACTCAGGAAGCCCTGTAATTAACGGAAACGGAGAGTTGATTGGATTGGCTTTCGACGGAAACTGGGAGGCTATGAGTGGAGATATTATCTTCGAACCCAATATGCAACGTACAATTTCAGTTGATATTCGTTATGTAATGCTTATCATCGAGAAATTTGCAGGAGCATTAAACATTATCGACGAGATTGATTTTGTTGAGTAATATCGTTAGATATTAACTAATTAACATAAAAGACAAACCCTCTTCGAAGTGGGTTTGTCTTTTGATTATAAATTACCATTATGAAAAAATACATCTTTTTCCTTTCCATAATTTCTATTTCCCTATTGTTTATAGGATGTAAGAAAGCGGAAGTTACAACAGTTTCTGTTCAAATAAACGACAGCCAATACGTTGGTATTGGAACCACCGATGAGCCTTTTGGTAAGATATTGGTTTCGGTATCGGAGAACAAAGCAAAGGTAAACTCTGTGAAGATTGTGCTAAACGGAACAACAGTGTTATCGGATATTGAGAGCGTAAAGCTATACTCTACAGCAACCGATACAATGTTTAATGCAGCCTCTGCCACCCTATTGGGAGAAGTGGCAACTCCACAAGCAGACACAGTTGTAATCAAAACAAAAAAATCACTACCCATAGGCGAAAATAACTTATGGATTGCATGTAACATCTCTGACCAAGCAAAAGAGGGCAACACCATATCTGCCATGCCCATCTCTATTACATTAGACAAAGTTTGCCACGAGTTGGAAAACGTAGATTGTGCAAGAGATGTTCTTTTGGCATACAACGTTGTTTTTGAGCTAAACCAAGATGGTTCTAAATATTACAGAATCCCTGCTTTGACCACAGCTCCTGATGGGTCGTTGGTTGCATTGTGCGACAAGCGTGGCGATGTTCTTACCGACCTACCCAACACAATAAGCATTGTGGCACGTCGCAGTACCGACGGAGGTAAGAACTGGAGTCCTGCGGTATATGTTGCAAGAGGCGATACGCTTACAGGCAAAAAATATGGCGATGCTGCTGTAATTACCGACAAGATTGAGAATAAGATTGTTGCCATTTTTGTTGGAGACAAAGGATTGTGGGATTCAACAACAGAAGAGCCACAACGCCTATACGTTTCGGAGAGCTTCGATTGCGGTTTGACTTGGAGCGAACCAAGAGACATTACAAAAGAGGTTTATGATGGTGTTTATGGCAGCAGAGCTTGGCAAGGAATGTTTGCAGGTTCGGGACACGCTCTACAACTTGAAAACGGACGTTTGATGTTTGTTGTGGCGGCTCGTCACACAGCAGAGATGTATGGCTCGCTACACAACTACGCAATCTACTCTGATGACCACGGCAAAACATGGAAGGCATCTTTAAACTCTCCTACTCCAAATCCAAAGAACAGAGGTGATGAAGCCAAAGTTGTAGAGTTGATGAACGGGGATATTTTAATGAGTATCCGAAACCCTCACAAAGGTTTCCGCAAGTTTGCCATATCTAAAAACAAAGGTGAGACTTGGCAACCTGCACATACTCACGAAACCTTGATAGACCCTGCTTGCAATGGTGACATCATCAGATATAACTACGGAGGCAGAAACTATCTTATTCAATCACTTCCCGGCAGTGATACCGACCGTAAAGATGTTACAATATATCTAAGCGACGATGAAGGTAAGAGTTGGAATATATCTCGCAAATTGGTTGACACCATGAGTGCATACTCAACACTAACGGTTCTTCCCGACGGAACAATAGGTTGTATTGTTGAGGTTGGGAAACACGTTACCCCAACCGATGTTGGTATGCGTATGATATATTACAACTTCACTCTCGATTGGGTTTTGAATAAATAAAGTCAATTGGGTCATTAATGTCATTAGGCTTATTAGGCTAATTGGTCTTATTAATTTAATGAAAAAACAATCAGGTTGTTATTTCGATAACAACCTGATTGTTTTTTTGCGGACGCAATAGATTGCGTCCCTACTATATTTTATCTGTCATTTCAATTTCTAATTCGCCACCACTCATTATGTCTGAGTAGTTGATGAAGGGTGATACAAGCTCCTCTCCGTTTAGTTTCATGCTCTTGATATATTTGTTTGCACGAGAGTTGTTAACTGTTTTTATGACGAATGTTTTTCCTTCGGGTAGTTTTATGGTTACATTATCAAATATTGGGCGACCAATTGAGAATACAGGGTTACCCGGTGCTACTTGATAGATACCCATACTGTTTAGGATATACCATGCCGACATTTGTCCGCAATCTTCGTTTCCAGCTATTCCGTCGGGGTCTAAGCGATATTGCGAATATAGAATACTATCCAACATAGCCTGAGTTTTTTGAGGCTCATCTACATAGTTGTATAGGTGTGCTATATGATGGCTCGGTTCGTTACCGTGAGCATACAATCCTATTAATCCTGTAATGTCTGCCGACACATCCTCGCCTTGTATTCCGTTGGGGTTAAAGAATAGCGAATCCAATTGTGTTACGAATGCCTCTTTGCCTCCCATCAATTCTACCAAGCCCTCTACATCGTGAGGGACAAACCATGTCCATTGCCAAGCAATTCCTTCACAATAGTCATCGTCTCGGTGTTTAGATGCATATGGATTAAACGGAGTACGCCATTCGCCATTTGAATCTCTTCCTCGCATCATTTTGGTTGATGCATCAAAATAGTTTTCATAATATTTTGCTTTTTGTGCAAACTCAATAGCCTCTTCGTCCTTATCCAATGCATTTGCAAATACCGATATACACCAATCATCATAAGCATATTCCAAGGCTTTTGCAACAGACTCTCCCTCTTTATCGCACGGAACATAGCCTAACGCATCTTTATATTTTTTCGACTCGGGTTGTATATATGGTATAAATGCACGAGGAACAATTATTCCTGATGTATCGCCATTTGAAGATTTTAAGCATCCCTCAAATGCAGCCTCAACATCAAAATCTCTACATCCTTTAATATAGGCATCTGTAATAACCGAAACTGCGTGGTAACCAATCATACAACCTGTATAGTTAGATGCCAATTCCCACATAGGTAACAAACCACCCTCCTTATACTTTTCAACTAATGTGTTGACAAAATCAGAGTTTCGTTCGGGATCTATGATTGTCATCATTGGATGATAAGCACGGAATGTATCCCACAATGAGAAGATTGTGTACATCGGGCGATCGGTGGTGCGAATTGTATGGTCCATTCCCAAGTATCTACCATCTACATCTGATGCCAAATTGGGACATAACGATGTACGATACATTGCTGTATAGAATATACGTTTATCTGTATCATTTGTTGTCTCTACATCTACTCTACCCAACACTTTATTCCACTCTTTGCGTGTTGCTTTGCGTGTTGCATCGAAATCGAACTCCGGGATTTCTGCCAAAAGATTCTTTTTTGCACCCTCTGTATCAACTCCCGACAATGCTATTTTAAAATAGATTGGGGTTTCTTTCTCAGCTTTAAAGTTGAGCAATGCTTTTAAGCGTGGTTTTTCAACACCCTCTCTCTCAACGGTATCTTTTATTATTGTATATGTAAAGGGTTGCGATGCCTCAGCATAAAAACTTATTGCTTGCTCCCAAGCCCAACCTTTTGTTTGTTTGCTACCGCATATTGCATTGTCGCCCACAACTTGCAAATCTAAAACATCGTTGCGTTGATCTCCAAATACAGAGAGGCTGTAATCCATATCTAAAAGAATTGTTGCACTATCGCTCTCAGGGAAAGTAAATCGATATATTGCAGCTCGTTGTGTTGCTGTAAGTTCTGCCAAGATTGAGTGCTTCTCCAACATTACTGAGTAATAACCAGGTTCGGCAACCTCGTTTTCGTGCGAGAATTTCGAGAAGTAGGGCATCTCTTGTGATTTTTCTCCCTCTTTATCTAATTTTTCGGGAGTTCCAATCATAGGCATTATAAGAATATCACCATAATCGCCACATCCCGTTCCGCTTAAATGGTTATGCGAAAAGCCATTGATTGTAGTGTCAGAGTAGTGATAACCGGCACAAGCATCCCATTGATACATTCTTGTATCAGGACTGGCCTGAATCATAGGATATGGAGCCACTGCTCCCGGATAAACGTGTCCGTGTCCTCCTGTTCCGACAAAAGGATCGACATATTGAGTATAATCTACCTCTTGTTTTGAGCAAGATGCCAATAATAAAAGTGCAGGCAAAGCCAATTTTAGTGCTTTCATATATTTATAGTTGTTAGTTTTTAGTTGTTAGTTTTTAGTTGTTTATGTTGTTGTTAAAATTTAATTCTAACAACTATCAACTACCCCGAAGGGGCGGCAAAGCCGACAACTAACAACTTAATTAAATATTTATTTCTTAATAACCGGTGCAAAGATATATGTAAATGATTCAACTTGTCCGTTAGGATAGCATAGGTATTGTTCCTCGGGCCAACCTCCCCAGCTGTTGTTACCACCAACTCCCATCATCTTGTAATCTACACAGCAATCAACCAAATCTCGTGGAGTGATGTCGTTTAAGTGTTTATAGTTAATAGTCTTTTTAGCAGGGTCAAGCGAACCTGTATCTCCTCCTCTATCTCCTGCTTCATAATCCTCTATTGTATTTTTTAGAGCATTGAATTGGATTAAATCTTCTTGAGCTGTAACCATTATTCCATTACCCTTATCATTGGTTAATGTAAAGTAGCGAACATCTGTACGGTGTCCGTTCTCTTGCGGACGAACGTATGGGGTGTACATATCCTCAGCTTCGGTTTTATAAACTCCCACAAATGATGCTGTTTTACGATCGACATAATTCTCATACTCTCCACGTCCGTAGTAAGTTACATTATCATACTCTCCGTTTAGTTGCATTCTTATTCCGGCACGTGGCATCATTGGCATATTGTTTTCTGTTATAGTGTTTACAGTCATTGCCATATAGCCTGATGGATAGATATTGTACTCTATATCTTGTGCCACGCTATCGACCATTGCTTGCGAGAACTTAATGGTTACAATTCCGTTTTGGTTTGCAACACTATAATTTGTTGCCAATCGAGGAGCTTTTGATGCAGCTTGCCATACACGAGCTCTCTTTTGAAGCTTCATTCCGTAATCGTTATCGGTTGGGGCTCTCCAATAGTTAGGACGTGGTCCGTAACCATCTTTCAATAATTCGCTGCCATTTACCTTATACGAGGTAATTATTCCCGATGTTTTATCAACAGCCAACGCAAATTTTGCACCCACAACAATGGTTTTATCTGCATTGTCGGAAACTTTCAACACAGAACCTTTTAGAGGAATATCAATAAGCGTTTTGCCTTCGGTAAGTTCGATTTGTTCTTTTGCCAATACATAATTTACAGGTACCAATGATGTTGCCTCTTTTTGCGAAGCATATACATTTAAGAAATACTCTGCTCCGTTTGCAAACTTAGGAAGTTTTATTGCAACCTTCTCGGTAGCCTGTGGTGCGGTTGATAGTTTAAATGTTCCTTTTTTTACTATTTTTCCTTCCGATACGATTTCATAACAGAACTTGTATTGAGATAAATCGGTAAAGAAATTCATATTTTTAACCTCCAATTGTCCTTTCTCTGACATTGAAAATTTGATGTTTTGATATACCTTTTTCATCTCCTCTGTGTGCGGTTTTGTTGTGCGGTCGGGGAATACAATACCGTTAATTAAGAAGTTTTCGTCCGAAGGAGTTCCTTTTGGTCCGTAATCACCACCATAAGTCCAGTATTTGCGACCATTTTCATCAACCTCGGCAAAACCTTGGTCAACCCAGTCCCAAATACATCCGCCTTGAAGGATGTCATATTTCTCGATTATATCCCAATAATCTTGGAAGTTTCCAAGACTGTTACCCATTGCGTGTGCATACTCACACATAATCATAGGACGATCTGCCGAGGGGTCGTTTGCATACTTCAACAAATCGGCAGGGGTTGAGTACATAGGACAGAATATATCTGTATTCCACTCCATATCGGCACGCTCATATTGAATTGGGCGTTTTGACTGGTCTAAGTTTCTGATTGCCATATATGCCTGATAGAAACAATATCCATTACCTGTCTCATTTCCCGGAGACCATATAATTACCGATGGGTGATTTTTATCACGTTTTACCATCTCAACGTTACGACTTACTATCGCATCGCAGTATTCAGGATTGTTTCCTATACAATCACGAAGGTTGTAATACATTCCGTGTCCCTCAACGTTTGCCTCTGCAATAACATAAAATCCGTATTTATCGCACAAACGATAGAATAGCTCGTTTTGAGGATAGTGAGATGTACGAATTGTATTGACATTGTAACGTTTCATCACCTCAAAGTCCTTAATCATAAGGGCTGTATCAATATAGTGGCCTGTAAACTCGTTGTGTTCGTGAATGTTTACTCCTTTAACCAAAATAGGTTTGCCGTTTACAAGCAATTGTTTGTTTTTGATTTCAACTGTACGGAAACCTATCTTCTCTGATATAATCTCTGTGTTGTCGCCAGATGTCAATTTAACAACAAGAGTGTAAAGGTTTGGCTCTTCTGCACTCCAAGCTTTTACATTATCGATTTTTGCTTTAAACTCAACTTTTGACTCATTGGTAATTTTACCCGGAGCCATTCCACTTTTAACCTCTATTCCGTCAGCATCGGTCAAGAAGTACGAAACTTTATATGGTTGCTCTGTCGCAACGTGGTTTTTAACATCAACACTCATTGCAAACACTCCTGTTGTGTAGTTCTCTTTATCCAACTCCGATACAACAGTAAAGTCTTTTATGCGAACTTTAGGTTGAGAATAGATATATACATCACGTTCGATACCTGAAATTCTCCAGAAGTCCTGACCTTCAAGGTAAGTTCCGTCATTCCATCGGAAAACTCGCATAGTCAATTGGTTTGGAGCATCTTTCTTCAAGAAACGTGTAATATCGTAACGGGCAGGAAGTTTGCTGTCTTTACTCATACCTACCTCAACACCATTGATGTAAAGATATGCTGCAGACTTAACACCATCAAACGATATAAATATTTGACGTCCGTCCCACTCTTTAGGCACTGTGAATGTTGTGCGATAGACTCCTGTTGGGTTGAATGTTTCAGGAACGATGGGAGGTTGTGGCGCCTGCATATATGGCTCGTAACCTTTTGATATAAATTCCCAGCCAACATTTACGTAAACAGGAATTCCAAAACCTTGTCTCTCCCAGTTGCCGGGGACTGTGATATCTGCCCATTTTGAATCATCTAAAGCAGGAGACATAAAGTTTGC
This sequence comes from Bacteroidales bacterium, assembly GCA_017559955.1. Classification (GTDB taxonomy): domain Bacteria; phylum Bacteroidota; class Bacteroidia; order Bacteroidales; family G3-4614; genus Caccoplasma_A. The sequence goes on along the minus strand of JAFYPQ010000014.1, from coordinate 4,488 downwards.
AGGAATATTGTATGGATTCTCGGTGTAAAGGAATTTCCAAGTTCCGTTAAGGCTCTTGTAATAGGGAGACTCTTTATAGTTTCCTTTTACAGCCTGCTCAACGCTCTCAAAAGGCAAGAACGAAGCACGAGCCTCCTCTGTATTTTTTGACAATAGACGGGGATTTGTAATCTCCTTGTAAAAATCCTTTGCCGAAACCGACAAACAAACCGTTGCTGCGAATACCACAACAAAAGCTTTGAGTAGATACCCTTTAAATTTCATATTTTCTATATATTTTTTATTTATTATTCAACCTTAAACACTGAAACAATCTGATAATCAACGATTACCAGATACGCACTTTACCACTTTACAAAGTTAGTGCAAATTATCTTAAATTGCAAATAAAAAATCTCCCTATCTGTGTATCTCAACACAAGAGAAGGAGATTAAAAATCAAATATTTAAATTTGACATAAAGGAACTATATATCAATCATATAATTAACTCAACACCAGAGTTGAAAGATTATCATCGGCATAAACCACGTTCGCACATTCAATTATATCTTTTGCTGTAATGCTCTCTATTTTATGGATTGTATCGGCAAGCGTTGTACATCTGCCATGGAACAACAAGGCTTTTCCCGAAGCCACAGCAAGACTCTCTCTATTCTCTCGACCTATGGTCAATTGCCCTACATACTGACGTTTTGCATTAATGAGCTGTTGCGTTGACAACTCTTTTCGCTTTAGCTCATTCAAATTCTTTCGGATAATATCAAAACACTTATCCACATTCTTTCGGTCGGTGCCGAAATAGATAGTAAACAGTCCTGTATCAGAATAGTTTGTAATATTTGCCTCAACATTGTAAACATATCCTCTTTTCTCTCGTAATGCAACATTAAGCATGCTGTTCATACCCGGGCCACCCAAAATATTATTTAGCAAGAAAAGATTAAATCTCTCCTTGTCATAAATTGAGTAACAACGACCTCCCATTATGGCGTGCGACTGATAGTTATCACACTCCTCATGCTTATCAAATCGAGTTATCAAACCGGGTGATTTACGGGTAAACTCCACTCTCTCGGCTCTAATATTCTCAACAGCCTCCGAAACTATTTTTATCACCTTATCGAACTTGGTCTTACCCGAGAAGAAAAAGACCATATTGTTTTGAGCGTAAAAATCTGATATAAAGGAGAGTCCGTCGGCAGACGTTATACAAGAAAGAGAGTCTGTATCTCCCAAAATATTGTGTCCAAGATCATGATTTTGAAAGAGATGATTTTCAAACTCATCAAATATCAACTCGGCAGGATTATCGAGATAAGAATTTATCTCATCAACAATCACCTCTTTTTCCTTAACACTCTCACGTTCAGGAAATGACGAGTTTTGTATAATATCGGACATCAGCGTAACTGCACGTTTTAAATCGGGTTCAAGGCTTACAGTGTAAATCACAGTCTCCTCCTTGCTCGTAAAGGCATTAATCTCTCCTCCCACACGCTCCATGCAGTTGAGAATATGTATAGCCTTATGTTTGTGAGTACCCTTAAAAAGCATGTGCTCAACATAGTGAGCCAACCCCTCTTTACCTTGAACTTCATCACGAGTTCCGGCATTAACCACAAATCCACAATACGAAACATTCGAATCGGTATATCGGTAAACCACCTTCAACCCCGAAGGCAGTGCACACCACATATAGTCGCTATTCGACACAGTATCTATATCAATATTATTTTTCAATTCTATTATTATATTATAAGGAGACGCTCTATTTTTAACGTCGCCTAGTTGTAAATTTATTTTTGCGATACAAAATTACAAATAAAATCAAATAAGAGATCATAATAAAAGTGAAAGATTTTGTATAAAAATTGCAAAAACTAAAATTTTAACGTATAAATATGCGTTAAAATGTTAATTTTTTAAACAATTTGCTTGAAAATTGCTGTCATATTAGTGTTATTTTAAATAATTATATTACATTTGCACTCTATTATGGGATTGCTATAATTCCGATTTATACATTTTTAATGCTTGAATAATCACATTATTGCGAAAATATATGCTTCAAAATTTTAGAAAGTTTAGTATTTCGTTTGTTAAGGGTCTTACAATTTTGGCTCTAACGATATTGACGACAACAGCCTATGCTCAAACTCAAAAAAGCGGGTTTGTTCTATCTGGAAAAGTTATATCTTCTGAGGCTGACGAACCATTGGAGATGGTATTGGTAAAACTATCTACTTCGTCATGGGCTATGACAAACGAAAAGGGAGAGTTTAAAATCACAGGACTAAAACAGGGAACATACAAATATGAGATTTCATATTTGGGATTTGAAACAGTAGTTGGTGAAGTTAACGTAAACAAAAATATCACAGATTTCAAAATTGTTATGCGTCCTATGGGATTAGGACTTGAAGAGATTGTGGTAACTGCCGAAGAGCAAAAAATGGGATCGGCTTCTACAATCGGTCAAGCTGCAATCCAACACCTTCAAGCTAAGAGTGTTGAGGATATGTTGCAACTTCTTCCTGGTCAGGTAACTAAAAACCCCGACTTGACTAATGCTGGTCAGGCTTCAATCCGTGAGATTGATGCTGGTGGTAACGAGAGCAACTCTCTTGGTACTGCGGTGTTTGTGGATGGTGCGCCTATGAGTAACGATGCTAACATGCAGGTGTTCTCTACTGCTCGTTCAGGAAACAGCTCGTCATTGTCTCAAAACACTATGAACGACCAAACTACCAGTGGTCGTGGTGTTGATTTGCGTTCTATCTCGCCCGATAACATCGAGTCAATTGAAGTTATTCGTGGTATCCCCTCTGCGGAGTATGGTAACTTAACTTCTGGTGCTGTGGTTATTAAAACGAAGGTGGGTACTACTCCTTACGAGGCTAAGGTTAAAATTGACCCTAACTCTAAACTTGCTTACTTTGGTAAAGGTTTCACTATGAAGAAAAATCGTGGTGCTATCAACCTTTCTGCCGACTATACCAAATCGTACGCCGACCGCCGTATGAGTTACAAAGGTTACGACCGTATTACTGCTAATGGAGCTTACTCTAATACATTTATGAAAGAGACTACTCCTTTAAGCCTTAACCTTAAACTTTCGTACTACCGAAATTTGAGTGCACAAAAGGCTGACGAGAGTATGCGTGCAAACGAATTATTGGAAAACAAAAACCAAGGCTTCCGCTTTGCCGTAGATGGTATGTGGCGTTTGAACAAGTCATGGATTAGCAACTTTAACTACTCAGGTTCATTATCTTATAGTGTTCAAGAAGATTTGTATCGTCAAATTCAATCGGGTTCTGCAATGCCTTTTGCATACTCTACTGTTCCCGGAGAGTTTACAACTCACTTCCTTCCCGCTGAGTATTTGGCAGAATATACAATTAAGGGTAAACCTCTTACTGCTTACTTCCAATTGAAAGCTAACAAGATGTTTACTTTCAAACGTGGTTCAAACAACATTAAGTTGGGTGCTGACTACAACTTAAGTGCTAACTACGGTGAGGGTATGAGCTTTGATATTATGTCGCCTCCAAAACCAAGCGATGGACAAGGAGCACGTCCTCGTTCATTTAAATCAATTCCTGCAATGCACCAAATGTCGTACTTCTTAGAGAATGCCACTGAATTGAACTTTGCTGGAACTACATTGAACATTCAAGCCGGTGTACGTGTCAACACATTGTTTATTGACGAGTTGGCAAAACGTGGAAACATGACAACAGTCGACCCACGTATCAACCTTTCATACCAATTCTTGTCGCACGAAAACAACAAAGTGTTCGACGACTTGTCAATTGTGGGAGGTTATGGTTTGGCTTCAAAAATGCCAACTCTATTGCACCTATACCCCAACCCTGTTTATTATGACTACACAAGTTATAACGGTTATGTTTCGGGAGACCCAAATCGTACTCTTGCAATCATGACTACTGATGTTATTCAAAACAGTGCGAATCCTGATCTTAAACCTGCTACTTCTCGCAAATTTGAGATTGGTATCTCTGGTCGTATAAACAAAATTAAAGGTACTATCACATACTTCAACGAGCAATACAAAAACGAATATGGTTTCAGTTCTGTTCCTTATTGGTTGCAATATAAGAAGTATGATACTAGAAACCTTCCTGCTGGTTTCACTCCTATTTATGAGGATGGTACATTGTATTACACAAATACTCCAGGTGGAACTAAGGAAGAAATGGACTATTTGTTGCAAAAACGTGTTGTAACTTACCAAACTCCTACTAATGAGAACGAGACATTTAAACAAGGTGTTGAGTACTCATTCAACTTTGGAGAGATTAAACCTATTAAAACTGACATCATCGTTGACGGTGCTTGGTACTATATCAAACGTCGCAATGTAGGTAATACTTGGAACTCTGACGCTGTTGAGAACCCAAATATGACAACTGCTTTGAATGGCAACAAAATTCAAGGTTTCAACACTTATTTGGCTGTAATG
>JAFYPQ010000013.1 GCA_017559955.1 Bacteroidales bacterium | reverse complement strand
CCATTAACATAATTGCCATTAGATAAAGTGCCAATCGTAACTCTTCCTCTGAATGGAGCCTTAACATAACAATAACTTAAATTGGTTTTAGCAAGAGAAAGAGAGGCTTCGGCATTTTTTACACTAGCTTCGGCTGCAATAAGTTGCGATTTGGCTTCAATTAAATCTATTTCGCTAATGGCATTACTTACCGAAGCCTCTTTCATTCTCATATAATTATTCTCTGCATAATCACGTTTAGCAATAGCATTTTCCAATGAACTTTCGGCCTCTAAAACATAATCTTTATATTGAGTAGGCTCAATAAGGAAGAGAAGTTTTCCCTTCTCAACCCTACTACCTGCGTCGTAAAACGAGTTCTCAAGATACCCGTTTACTCTTGCTACAAGATTAACGCTGTTTTGAGCCGAAACATACCCGGGATATTTTTTCATTAAAGTAATATCCCTCACAATGGGCTTGGCAACCGAAATAGGAGGCATAGCCTCATAGCCACTCAACAAATTGTCGTTGCAACCACTCAAGGCGAAGCAAAAGACAGACAGCATACAAAAAATAAAACACCTCATATATATAGTTTTTAGTTTGCAGTTTTTAGTTTTTAGAAAGCAGAGATGTAGTAAATTTCTTAAATAACTTGTAGTTCATAAACTAACAACTAATAGCTAACAACTCATAATCACCACCCACTACCAATAGCTCTATATAAATTAATTAAAGCAGTGAGAGTATTACCCTCGGCCGAAACAAGAGAATTTTGATATTCCAATAAAGAACGTTGAGCATCTAGCACATTTTGAAAATCAGTTAACCCTCGTTTATATAAATCTAGCGATAGAGTAAGCATCAATTCTCCTTGCACAACCAACTCTTTTAAACTTACAACCTGTTTTATGCGACCTTTGTAAGCCGAAATCGCACTGCTGACCTCTTCTGTAGCCTTAAGCACAACCGAGTTGTAATTGCGAATAGCAGCGTCATAATTAGCCTTCTCTTGCTTTAAAGAGTTAAACAAGTTGCCACCCTGAAAAAAATTCCAACTGATTCGAGGAGAAAGAGAGTAGGTAATACTATTCTTGTTAAAAGTATTATTAAGAGATTGCCCTTGAAACCCAAAGCTGCCGTCAACAAAAAACTGAGGAGAAAAATTTCGTTTAGCACCATTCAAACTTTCTTTGGCAGCTTTGGTTTTAATAAAAGCCGCACTTACATCAGGCCTATTGGCAAGCATCTCTTCGCTTGTACCAATAGCAACAACCTTTAAGTAAGACGGAATCTCTTCAGGCACAACCAACCAGTCGTAAAGCGTTTGCGGAAACACCCCCGTTAGCTGACAAATAGTATAAATTTGATTATCAATAGAACTTTGCAGAATAGGAACCGAAGCCTTAGTATTGAAGTAAACCGATTTGGCTTGAGCAACATCTAATTGAGAAGCTAATCCGGCATTAAACCTAACCTCGGTAATATTCAAAATTTCCTTTTGCGACTCAATATTCTTAATAGCAACAATTAACTGTTGCTGCATCATACGCAATTGGGCATAATAAGATGCCATGTCAGCCGTCAAACTCATAATTGTAGCATTATAAAGTTCAATTTCTGCCTCATAACCAAATTTAGCCTCTTTAGCCTTAGCCCTGATAGCACCAAAAATATCAATTTCCCAACTCGCATTCAATGCAAACAACCAATTACTCTGAGTAACATCACTTATGTAATCGGTATCATCGCTCAAATTTCTACTGCTTTTCGATTTTGCCCAGCCCCTTTCAAGCGTTATAGTAGGGTAGAAAGCACTTTGAGCAATCCTATGCGAAGCCCTTGCCGCCAAAATATTATCCATGGCAACAAAAACATCTTGATTATTGCTAACTGCAAGATTAATAAGAGAGTCAAGAATAGGATCGTTTAATTCAACCCACCAATCATTAGGGGGACGAGAGGTAGTAGAAAATACTCCGTCGCTCTCAAACGTAGGTAAATCCAATTTAATAAAAGCATCATCACCCTTTGCAAATGCAAAGCAAACATTAAGAATAAAAATAAAAGAAACTACCCATCTCATAAAATCGGCTGTTACAATATTCACATATCATAACAACCACTATTCCTATTTTGTTTACTATGTTTGGTTTTCTAAAAACTAACAACTACCCGCAGGGCGGCGAAGCCGAAAACTAAAAACTAATAATCTTAAGTGTAGTCAAGCCATTTTTAAGACCAATACCATATTGTTTGCCCGGAGCATCTGAGCCTTTTTGCCTGAAATCCGATAAAACAGCCTCTTTGCCAAGCGAAAACTGCAAGCACGAAAAAGTATCTCCCTCTTGCATAGTAGAATTTATACACTCTTCGGCAACGTAGCAGTTATCGCCTAAATAGCGAACAACGCACAATCTGTTAGGCAACCACCCTATACGCAAACGCATACCGGAAGAAAGACTACAACTTTCAATCGACTCCACGTTGAAAACTTCCGATTCGATACCCTGTTCGTCGTCTAAACCTTTACAAAACTCAAACCACAAACAATTAGCACAATATTGAGCCAAAACATCAAGAGTTCGTAGCGAAACAGTTCCGTTACCCCTTGTAGAGTAGTTCCATACCCTTTCAAGAGTACTCTCCGAAATATGCTCACGCAAGCACTTTTCAATATCCTCAACTAACATAACAAAATCGTTATGAATAGTCAAAGGTTTGCCAAAACGCTCTTCAACACGTTTTCGCAACACAGCAATCTGAGGAATATTACTTTCAAAATTCATAGTAATACAAAAATAAAACATTATATTTGAAATCGCAACATCAATCGATATGAACGAGAGCAAAATATTCACCGATACAAACATAAACATTCCCATTCAAGGCGGATATGACAATATAATATTGCTGACAGAGAGGAGAACGACTAAACTTTACAGAGCAACCAAATTAGGCAAGCATTATATCATAAAGACAACAAAAGACAACGACGAAAGGCAACTAACCATGTTGCGTCGTGAATACGAACTCTCAATAGAGTGTACGCACCCACATATAGTACATATCTATTCATACGAAAATATACCATTGTTAGGAGAAGCAATAGTAATGGAGTATGTTGAAGGTCGCACACTCAACCACTATTTAGCAGAAAAACCAACCAAACAATCACTCAACCAAATATTCGAAGAGTTGTTATCGGCATTATCATATTTGCATAAACGAGGAATTGTACATAACGATATCAAACCCGAAAACATAATAATCTCTCGCACCGACAACACGCTTAAACTAATCGATTTCGGATTAGCCGATAACGATGCACAATACGCCATACGACAACTTGGTTGCACCCCTGCCTATGCCTCGCCCGAACTACTTTCGCAACACAACGTAATAGATGCCCGAAGTGACATCTATTCAGTAGGTGCAGTTATGCGTCAAATTTTTGGTAGTAAGCATAAAAACATTATAGCAAAATGTATAAAACAAAACCCTGAAGAGCGATACCCCGACATAACAACACTGCAAACTGCGTGGCAGAATCGAAATAGAAAAAGAACAATACTACTATATATAACAGTAGCAATAATAGTATTATTATCGTCTGTACTATTAATAAATAAAACTATAGAAGAGAAAAATTGGGAAGAAGAAAAAGCAACGGCAATAACACAAATTGAAACAGAGTTAAATGAATTTTATCAAGTAGCCCTTGACTCAATACAAAACCACGTACATTTCAAAGAGTTCGCTTTAAATGTTGTACAATCATATTGGAATAAGGTGGAATACCAACGAAAACACAAAATATACACTATTACTAATGAAGAATTGCGAACAATACTCGATATTTTACCTCTTAAAACAGAACTTGGCTACAAGTTAGTTGAAGAAAGTAATAAGTTGCCAACTATGGGAGAAACACCTATGAATGAAGATGAACGTCAATATTATCTCCAACTCTTCGTTGACAAGAAACCATATAAACCATATAATAAGTAGCTGTCAGCTATCAGTTGTTATTTAACACATAGAGCTGTTCATGCAACCCTATGCCATAAAAGTCATTATGTCGTTTATCCTAATGACCCAAATGGCCCTATTGCCTTTACTAACCTTACTACCCCAATAAGCCCTAACAACACCACAAGCAAAAGACAACAAAAGACAATTTTTTCATATCAATAAAATATCTACATTTGTATTGCAACAATCTACGAAAAATATGTCTAAAAAGCTTAAAATATATTTGGAAATTCTAAATATAAAATATAAGTTTGCAAATGACATATTAAAATAAACACTCGAAGAGTTTGTTTATCTCGCTGATGAACCTAGGAAATTCACCCGCTAAGAGAAAAACGAACCCTCGTGCGAGTCTATATATAGGCTTGGCGTAGGTTGTTGCATCTATTTCTTTAGCAAGGTTTTCCTAGGACCTATCAGCAGAACATAGAGCATCGTCTGCGCCTTTCTTTTTTATATAAGGTTAAGGCCGAAATTTATAAAACAGATAGTCCTTTGAACCTTGACTCTTTCACGCTCTGTATTCTCAGTAACGAAAAATCGAAGTTTCATAGAACTACTCAAATTATTAATAAGGATTTATATATGTATATATAAACTTATTTTAAGTATTGTGATAATTTTTGGATCAAAATCCGACCAAGTATCATATTAAGAAAGAATATTAACAAAAACAAAATAACACAATTATGAAAAAATTTTACTTAAACTTAAAGCTATTGCTTTTATTAATGTTCAGTGTAATTTCGCTGAATATTAATGCTGCTTCATCTGAAGATGATATTCCATATGTAGGTTATGGTTATAATCTTGTTATAGAGAAAGATGAATATACAATAAAATTTTCACCAAACGAAGGATGGGGAGATCCCTATTCTCCCGATATTATAAGTGTTACCCCATCAGAAAATTGTTCGGAATCTCTTACATTACCTAATGAAATTTTGTGTAATGTTGAAGTTATAGTTGGATTTGAAGAAATATATGATGAGTGGGGAGGTATATATTCTATTCCAATATATGAAACTAAATTAAAAACAATAAAAGTTCATACAATAGGACGTTCTGCATTTAGCGACTGTAGCGGTTTAACCTCCATCACTATTCCTAATAGTGTAACCACGATAGAAGATTATGCATTTAGTGGATGTTCTGAGTTGACTTCAATAACTATACCAAGTAGTGTAACTTCAATAGGAGATTACGCATTTGGATTTTGTAAAAATCTGAGAACATTAAATATTGAAGATGGAGAAGGAACTTTAAGATTGGGACCAGATACATTTTATGATAAATCAATAAAAACACTCTATCTGGGTCGTGATTTAGAATATGATGCAACATATGATGCAGGATATTCTCCTTTTTATTCACTCGATTCATTGACTTCTGTAACAATAGGAGATAACATAACAAATTTGCCTGATTATTTATTTGGAGGATGTAGAAAATTAAAATCTGTAACATTAGGTAAAGGTATAAAAACAATAGGTAATAAAGTCTTCTCTGCGTGTAGTGCTTTAAGTTCTATTATTATTCCGGACGATGTAACTACAATAGGAGATTATGCATTTTATTATTGTAATGCTTTAAAATCTATTACTATTCCAGAGAATGTAACTACAATAGGAGATTATGCTTTCTCTAATTGTAGTGCTTTAGAATCTGTTATTATTCCAGAGAATGTTACCACAATAGGAGATTATGCTTTTGATGCTTGTACAGGTTTGTCCTTTATAATTTTTACATCTCTTACTCCACCAGAAATAGGAACGGATGCTATACCATATATAAAAAAATATATTCCAGCAATGGCAAAAGAATCATATAAGTTTAACGAAGCTATAGAATATGATTTTTATATAACAAATTCTGATGGTTCAATATTCTTATATAAAAAAATATCAGAAAATGAAGTAGAACTTATATCTTGTATTTCAAATGCTCAAAATATTTCAATACCAGCAACAATAAATATAAATGATAAAACATATAAAGTAACTAAAATATACTATTCGGCATTTGAATATTCTACAAATCTAAAAACATTAAATATTGAAGATGGAGATACCCCATTAAGTTTTAATAATACAAATACATTTAATAATTGTCCCATAGAAACGCTTTATATAGGAAGAGATATTTCATATTCCTATTCTCCGTTTAAATATAAAACAACGTTAACCTCAGTTACGATAGGAGGTAATGTAAACTCAATAGGACAATCTGCATTTGATGATTGTAGAAATCTAAAAACATTAAATATTGAAGATGGAGATACCCCATTAAGTTTTAATAATAATACATTTAATTATTGTCCTATAAAAACGCTTTATATGGGAAGAGATATTTCATATTCCAATAAATCTCCATTTAAAGATAAAACAACATTAACATCAGTTACGATAGGAAACGATGTAACTACAATAGGTAAATCTGCATTTTCTGGATGTTCGGGTTTAACCTCAGTAACAATTCCTAACAGTGTAAAAACTATTGGTGCATCTGCATTTTCTGGATGTTCGGGTTTAACCTCAATAACTATTCCGAATAGTGTAACCACAATAGAAGGATATGCATTTTCTGGATGTTCTGGGTTTACTTCAATAACCATTCCGAATAGTGTTACAACTATAGGTAGTTCTGCATTT
>JAFYPQ010000012.1 GCA_017559955.1 Bacteroidales bacterium | reverse complement strand
TGTTGCAACACCTTTGCCATCGATCGAAGAACAACCTAAAGCTTTTGAAGCCACTTTTAGGTTTGATGCAACTATCTCCAATGATAGAGATAACGATATTAGCAGTGCTAACAAAATGTAGAACTTTTTCATAATAGCCTCTTTTTTAAGAAGTTAAAAAATCTTGCAATAAAGGTAAATTTATTATTTATAAAATACAAAAGTATTTTAATTATTTTAAAATTATTTATGGTTTTAAGAAAACAAATATAAAATATATTGCAAATATTTTTACAAGGCATAAAACTCATCATATTATATCTTTGATAAGGAGATATTTTTGTTGATAAAATTCGCTATTTTTATACGACTTTAATAGATTATTTTAACTATCTTTATCGGCTAAATTAGGATAACTATTTTTTATTATCTAAAATTTTATGCAAGAACCTGTATATCACATACCTGCATTATTAAATGAATGTATTGAGGGATTAAACATATCTCCGAATGGAACATACATAGATGTTACCTTTGGTGGTGGCGGACACTCGCGTGGTATTGTTTCAAAATTGGGGGAAGAGGGAAGATTGTTCTCTTTTGACCAAGATAGTGATGCAGAAAAAAATATTATCGATGACAAACGCTTCACTTTTGTAAAGAGTAATTTCAGGTTTTTGAAAAATTTTATGCAATATCATAACGTGAATGAGGTTGATGGTATAATTGCCGATTTAGGTGTGTCGTTTCACCACTTTGACGAGGCGGATAGAGGATTTTCATTTCGTTTTGACGGTAAGCTTGATATGAGGATGAACAGGCGAGGGGGCAAATCGGCGGCAGAGATAATAAATCGTTATTCGGAAGATAAGATTGCCGATATACTTTACTATTATGGCGAAATGCGTAATGCCAGACGAATAGCCTCTACAATAGTGAAAAACAGAGATAGTAAAAAAATTGAGACAACATCCGATTTTCTCTCAATTATAAAAGGGCTGGTTAATCCCAAACAGGAGAAAAAAGAGTTGGCTCAAATATTTCAAGCACTACGCATAGAGGTAAATGATGAGATGGCAAGTTTGAAGAGTATGCTTACGCAAAGTGCCGGGATATTAAAGCCAGGCGGAAGAATAGTTATATTGACATATCACTCTCTTGAAGATAGAATTGTAAAAGATTTTTTCAAGTTTGGCAACTTTGAGGGAAAAGCTGAGAAAGATTTTTTCGGACGTGTTATAGCTCCGTTGAAACAGGTAAACAATAAGGTTATTGTGCCTTCGGATGAGGAGATAGAGCGTAATCCACGTTCTCGTTCGGCAAAATTAAGAATTGCAGAAAAACTATAAAATGGCAGAAGAGGATAAAATAGAAGAGACAGAGAATGTAAACATACCAGAGGAAGAGCCCGCTGATATGAATACCGATGCTCTCAATCCGCAAGAGGAGGCAACGGTTAAACCCGAGGAAGAAGATATTTCGTCCGACGGGGAAGAGATTTCTGCCGTTAAAAATGATGATACGACAAAGAGCCAAGAAGAGGAGTCGAGTGAAACAGAGAAGAAAGAGGAGAAGAAAAAATTATCTTTTTTAAAGGGGCTTTGGGGTATAATAAAGTCGATATTTACAGGAAGAATAATATCTGTCGATTTCATTATCCGATATTGGAAAACTATTCTGACAGCACTATTCATAATGCTTTTTTATATCTCTAACAGATATGTTTGTCAACAGAGTGCAGCCCATATAAAGAAAACCGAAACCGAAATCACACGAGAGAGATATAAATCTCTTGATATGTTTACACGATTGAAAAAGTTACAACGAGAAGATTCTATAATTAAAAACTTAGAGCGATTTGACCTTAAATTGGAATTTCCGAACAAACCTCCATATATAATAATCGACAAGAATGGAAAAGAGTAAACAAAGTAAAATATTATTCCGATATTTTCTCATATCAGCAGTTGTTGTGTTGATGTGCTGTATCGTTATAATAAGTACTATACGGATTGTCTTTTTTGAAAGGGAGGGTTGGAATAAAAAAACTGAATCCACAATTCAAAAAAATATAGTTATTCCTGCTCAACGAGGTAATATATTATCGGCAAATGACGAAATTTTGGCAAGTACAATTAAAGAGTATCAACTCTTTTTCGATTTCAGAAAAGTAACAAACGAAAAAGGAGAAAGAGTGGATAGGCTTCATCCCGATACCTTAGAAAAGTATATCAACCCACTTTGTGATGCTTTGGCAAAAAAGTTGGGAGATAAAACTGCTAAACAATATAAAGTTGCAATACTTAAAGCATACGATGCTAAAAATAAACGGTTCAGATTAAGTAAAAAATGGGTATCGTATCTCGATATTTTAGAGATTAAAAAGTTCCCTTTGCTTGAAAAGGGGCGAGATATAACCGGCTTTTTTGAAGAGGGACAAGAGAAGAGAGAGATGCCATTTGGTAATGTTGCATCACGAACCATCGGACGAATAAAATTGGGAGAGGCTGAATATGGAATTGAATTGGCATACGACTCAATTTTGAAAGGTAAAGATGGGAAAGCTGACTTTAAGAAGGCGAGGAAAGAGTATCTCGAGGTGAGAGGGACTAAGATTGATGAGGAGAATGGTTGTGATGTGAGAACCACCATCGATCTTAAAATTCAACGTATAGCAGAGCAAGCTCTATTAAACAAGCTAAAAGAGGTTGATGCCGACAATGGCTGTGCCGTGGTAATGGAGGTAAAAACCGGTGCGGTAAGAGCAATTACAAATTTCAGAAGGGCAGGAGAACGAAATTTTGTTGAATCTCGAAACAATGCAATTGCCGATATGGTTGAGCCGGGTTCGACATTTAAAACAGTTGCCGCTATGGCTGTTCTTGACGAAGGCATAGCAACTTCAGATGAGATATTTGATACCGGCAATGGAGTGTATCCATATACATTGGGACGCCATACCCGCTATATTAACGATTGGAACAAACATCGTGGAGGATACGGAAAAATAACATTGGCGCAAGCAATACACTACTCTTCGAATATAGGAATTGCAAAGGCGGTTTTAAAGGGCTACGAAAAAAACCAGAGAGGATTTATAGAAAAACTCGAGGAGATGGGTGTTTGCGATTCGGTCGATTTAAAGATGATAGGTCAGGCATATCCGAAAGTTCCGCACCCCGACCGATTTAAGTTTTGGAATTATACTACGTTGCCTTGGATGAGTTTCGGATATAATGTTCAAATTCCTCCGATATATACGTTGATGTTCTATAATGCAATAGCCAATAATGGTAAAATGATATCTCCAATATTTGTATCGGATATATTGCAAAAAGGCAAAGTAAAAGAGCATATCGAGGCTCCCGTTGTAAGAGAACAGATATGCAAGCCTCAAACTCTTGTGGAGATAAGAAAGATGTTAACAGGAGTGGTAACTGAAGGTACTGCAAAAAATTTAATGTCGCCATACGTTTCAATAGCAGGAAAGACAGGAACGGCACAGATGTCAAAGGGTGGTGCAGGATATAAGAGCGGAGAGACTACGCACCGAGTCTCATTCTGCGGATACTTCCCCGATAACGAGAGCCCTAAATACTCGTGTATTGTTGTGGTAACAAGACCGAGAGGGGTATATCCTTCGGCGGGAGCAATATCGGGAGAGGTTGTAAAAACAATAGCCGAGCATCTGTATGCCAACGGATTTCTCGATAAAGCATTACCATTAGAGGTTGATAAGGATATTGTTATGGCTCCTGAAATAAAGAGAGGCATAAGCAATATAACACAATCGCTTTGCGACTCTTTAAGCGTTGCTTATACAACAGAGGCAGAAGACAATTCTGATATTAGAATAAGTGGTGAGCATATCGAGGTATTTAACCAAGATAATGATTCAATTCCTTTAATTCCGTCTGTAATAGGAATGGGGTTAAAAGATGCGTTACTTGTTTTGGAACAATCGGGAGTTAATGTTAAAATCAAGGGGCAAGGGTGCGTTAAAGAGCAGATGCCCGACCCCGGCAGTAAACTGGGGAAAGGAGATGAAGTAATAATAACCTTAGAATAAAAATAGTATGAAACAGATATCGGCTATTATAGAAAAAATTAAAACAATAAATATAGCGGGAGATATAGCACAAGAGGTGAAAGGAATAGATTCCGATTCACGTAATATAAAACCCGGATATATGTTTATAGCTGTAAAAGGCACAACTGTTGACGGACATAAATTTATTGACAAAGCAATAGAGTTGGGTGCCACAGCCATTGTTTGCGAAGATATGCCCGAAACTCAAAGAGAAGGGGTAACATATATTGCGGTTGCCGATTCGCAACTTGCACTCGGACAAATTGCTTCGGCATGGTATAACTACCCTTCGTCAAAATTAAAACTTGTGGGAGTAACCGGAACAAATGGAAAAACAACCATTGCCACACTTTTGTACAAGATGTTTAAAATTTTTGGAGAGAAGGTAGGCCTATTATCAACCGTATGTAATTATGTAGGAGATAAAGCTGTTCCGTCAACACATACAACCCCCGACCCAATATCATTAAACTCTTTGTTGAACGATATGGTAGAGGAGGGGTGTACATATGCTTTTATGGAGGTAAGTTCTCACTCAGCCGACCAAAAAAGAATTGGAGGGTTGGAATTTGACGGTGGAATTTTTACCAACCTTACACGAGACCACATGGACTATCATAAAACAGTGGATGCATATTTGAAGGCAAAGAAAAGTTTCTTTGATTCGTTGAGCAAGAAAGCATTTGCAATAACAAATGCAGACGATAAAACCGGTGCGGTAATGCTCCAAAACTGCAAGGCTAAAAAGAGTGAATATTCTCTTAAATCGGTAGCCGAATTTAAAGGTAAAATTATTGAGAGCAGAATTGACGGAACAACATTGCAGATAAATAACAGAGAGGTAGAAACTCTGTTTGTCGGCAAATTTAATGCTTATAACCTGTTGGCGGTATATGGGGCGGCTTGTCTGTTAGGAAGAGAACCCGAGGAGGTTTTAACGGTTATTTCAATGTTGATACCTGTATCGGGACGTTTCCAAACTATATCGAAAGGAGGAGTAACCGCAATTGTTGATTATGCACATACTCCCGATGCAATAACCAATGTATTGCAATCGATAACAGAGGTTATACGAGGTAAGGGCGAGATAATATCGGTAATAGGTGCAGGAGGAAACAGAGATAAGGGAAAACGTCCGATTATGGCTCAGGAGGCATCGAAATTATCATCGCAGTTAATTTTGACATCAGATAATCCGAGGGATGAAGAACCGGAACAAATAATTGCCGATATGAAGGAGGGATTGTCTGCCTCTCAATTAAAAAAATGTTTGGCTATAACCGATCGTCGTGAAGCAATTCGTTTGGCAATTCGTTTGGCGAAACCCGGTGATGTTGTGCTTGTTGCCGGCAAGGGTCATGAAGATTATCAAGAGATAAAAGGTGTGAAACATCATTTTGACGACAGAGAAGAGATTGAAAAAGCATTTGAAGAGATAATTTAGAAAGAATAAGGAGAGAATAAGAAATGTTGTACGATTTTTTTAACTACCTAAACACAATAGATATTCCCGGTGCGGGAATGTTTCAATATATATCGTTTAGAGCTACTTTGGCTTTTGTACTGTCGCTATTTATAGCGATGGTAATCGGACGTAAGATTATTAACAAACTGCAACAGATGCAGATTGGGGAGACAATTCGAGACCTCTCTTTAGAGGGTCAGTTATCAAAAAAAGGAACTCCCACAATGGGCGGAATAATCATAATAATAGCAACTCTTATACCATGTCTTTTAGTGGGTCGCCTAAATAATATATATATGATTCTTATGCTCGTAACTACCGTGTGGTTAGGTGTGTTGGGATTTGCTGATGATTACATAAAAGTAATCAAAAAGAATAAAGAGGGGATGAAAGGCAAATTCAAAATCATAGGACAAATTGGATTAGGATTGATAGTGGGACTTACCCTTTATTTGTCGCCCGATGTGGTTATACGCGAGAAAAGCAGTGCAGATACAATTAACCAAATTGGTGTAGTAACTGAGGAGGTTCAGAATATCGATATAAAATCGACAAAAACAACTATTCCGTTTGTGAAGAACCACAATTTTGATTATGCCGATTTAATTCCGTTCGCAGGCGAGCATGCTCAAACTGCGGGATGGGTAATATTTGTGATAATATCTATTCTTGTGGTTACGGCAGTATCGAATGGTGCAAATCTGACCGACGGGCTTGATGGCTTGGCTGCCGGTACGACGGCAATAATAGGTGTTACTCTTGGAATATTCGCATATCTGTCGGGACACGTAATATACGCTCCATATCTCGATATAATGTATATTCCTGGCTCTGAGGAGTTGGTGGTATTTATCAGTGCGTTTGTAGGTGCGTTGATAGGTTTCTTGTGGTATAATGTATATCCAGCTCAGGTATTTATGGGTGATACAGGAAGTTTGACAATAGGTGGAATAATAGCAGTGTTGGCAATAACTCTACGTAAGGAACTTTTATTGCCGCTATTGTGCGGAATATTTTTGGTTGAGAGTTTAAGTGTGATACTGCAAACCGCATACTTCAAAACTACCAAGAAAATGTATGGAGAGGGACGTCGAATATTTAAGATGACACCGCTTCATCATCACTTTCAAAAAGATGGGGATGGTTCAATAAACGCACTTTGGCAATCTCCAAAAAATAAGATGCCCGAGTCGAGAATAACACTTCGTTTTTGGATTATAAGCATACTTTTGGCAGCATTAACCATAGTAACACTAAAAATACGATAATGGCAAAGAGAGTTGTAATATTAGGAGCAGGAGAGAGTGGAGCCGGAGCTGCGGTTTTAGCAAAAGTAAAAGGGTTCGATGTGTTTGTGTCGGACAGTTCTCCGATTAAGGAGAGTTATCAACTATTGTTGCAGAAGTATGGGATTGAGAGTGAAAGCGGGAACCACACTCTTGAGAAGATATTAAATGCCGATGAGGTAATAAAGAGTCCCGGCATACCCGATACAGTTCCGGTAATGAAAGCCATACTCGAAAAGCAGATACCGGTAATCTCTGAGATAGAATTTGCAGGACGATATACCGATGCAAAGATGATATGTATCACCGGAAGTAATGGTAAAACAACAACAACTCTTTTAACATATCATATTTTAAAAAGTGCAGGACTGAATGTAGGATTGGCAGGTAATGTGGGCAAAAGTTTGGCATTACAGGTAGCTACACAAAACTTCGATTACTATGTAATAGAATTAAGCAGTTTTCAATTGGACAATATGTATGAGTTTAAGGCAAATATTGCCGTATTGCTCAATATAACCCCCGATCACCTCGACCGTTACGGGTATGAGATGCAAAACTATGTTGATGCGAAATTCAGAATAACTCAGAACCAAACCGAAAATGATGCCTTTATATTCTGGAACGATGACCCCATAATTACAGAAGAGTTATCGAAATATAATTTAAAATCGAAACTTTACCCGTTTGCAGAGAAGAGCGGTAATGGTGTTGCTGCTTATAAAGAGGGAGCAAACATAATAATAAGCGATAATAAAGGAGCAATAACAATAGATGAAGAGGCTCTGTCGCTCGAGGGTCGCCACAATCTGTTTAACTCTCTTGCTGCATCAATCTCCGCAAAGGTTCTTGAAATACGAAAAGAGGAGATTAGGGCTGCATTAAGCGGATTTAAAGGCGTCGAACATCGATTGGAAAAAGCCGGTCGTATTCGTGGTGTGGAGTTTATAAATGACTCAAAAGCTACAAACGTAAACTCTTGTTGGTATGCCCTTGAAAGTATGAAAACTCCGGTGGTACTAATACTTGGAGGAAAAGATAAGGGTAACGATTACTCGGAGATAGAGCAATTGGTGAAAGATAAAGTAAAAGCAATTGTGTGTTTGGGCGTTGACAATAGCAAACTTCATAAATTCTTTGATGGTATGGGTAAAGAGATGGCGGATGCTTCATCGATGAAAGAGGCTGTTGAAAAAGCATTCTCTTTGGCTATACCCGGCGATACTGTGTTGCTCTCTCCCTGTTGTGCAAGTTTCGACCTTTTTAAAAGTTACGAAGACAGAGGAGAACAATTCAAAAAATGTGTAAAAGAGATATAGGTAAATGGAGATAAAGAGCAAGATATTAAAAGGAGACAAGTATATATGGGGAGCATTCTTCGGATTATGCTTAATCTCAATTTTGTCGATGTATAGTGCGAGTGGAACGCTGACATATACATCGGACGACATATATGACCCTATAATAAGACACGCCAAGTTTTTGGTGGGAAGTGTAATTGTGGTGTTTGTTGTTCACTACATACACTATAAATATTTACGATTATTCGGGTTCCCTCTCTTTATAATATCATCGCTGTTGTTGATATGGGCTCTTTTTTTCGGAGAAAAGCTTAATGATGCTTCTCGTTGGATAATAATTCCGCATACAGGAATAAGAATTCAGCCTTCGGAGTTGGCTAAATTGGGCGTAATAATTTTAAGTTCATACTTCTTGGCAAAAGGTCAGAACGAAAAAGGGGTATCAACCAATGCCTTTAAAAAGGTTCTTATAATTGTAGGAACCTCTTGCTTGTTAATATTTACCGAGAACTTCTCGACAGCGGCACTTATAGGATTGGTAAGCTATTGTATGATGATTATTGCCGGAGTAAGTTTCAAGAAACTTGGAATATTGTTACTGTTGGTAATGATATTCGTTGGCTCGATTTTAGGAACGGCATATATCCTTGATAAAAAATATCCGGACAGTAAGGGTGGCTTTATGAAGGTTATGCATAGAGCAAATGAATGGAATTCGAGGATTGCAAGTTTTTTTGAAAAGAGCGATGGTAAAAAAAGCTTTGAAGAGGATACTAACGATGATAATTACCAGGAGCATCATGCATCTATGGCAATTGCAAACAGCAATGGAATAGGATTGGGCCCCGGTAATAGTCAGGAGAGAGATTTCCTCCCTCAGGCCTATTCCGATTTTATATATGCCATAATAATTGAAGAGTATGGAATATTAGGAGGTTTGATTGTTATGGGATTATATATATCGATACTGTTCAGGGCATATCAAAACACCCGACGGTGCACACAGGCATTCCCTGCATTTTTGATGATGGGTATAGCAATGTTGATAGTATTTCAGGCAATAATAAATATGATGGTGGCAACGGGGGTAATGCCTGTAACCGGACAGCCTTTGCCAATGATTAGTCGTGGAGGTACATCGGTAATGATAACCGGCATATACTTCGGAATATTACTAAGTATAAGCAGATATGCAACAATAGAAAACAATAGTAACAATAGTAAGGATGAGGAGGAAATTCCCGAAAGTATATCCGCTCCAAATCCAAATCTAAAAGATGATATATGAAAAAGAACATTAAGGTAATAATCAGCGGAGGAGGAACAGGAGGACACATATTCCCCGCCATATCGATAGCCGATGCAGTAAAAGAGAAGATGCCAGATGCAGAAATTCTTTTTGTGGGGGCAGAGGGCCGTATGGAGATGGAAAAAGTCCCTGCCGCAGGATATAAGATAATAGGTATCCCCATAAGCGGTTTGAGCCGAACAAACATATTTAAAAATTTCAAAGTAATAGCACAGCTCTTTAAAAGTCTTAAACTCGCAAGAAAGATAATCAAAGAGTTTAAACCCGATGTCGCAGTAGGAGTGGGAGGATATGCCAGCGGTCCTACGCTATGGAGTGCGTCGGGGAAAAATATCCCCATTGTCATACAGGAACAAAATTCGTATGCGGGAGTAACTAACAAATTGTTGTCGAAAAAGGCCGATGCGATTTGTGTCGCTTATGAAGGAATGGAGCGTTTTTTCCCTGTCGAAAACATAATATTGACAGGAAATCCCGTCAGAAAAGATTTAACAATGAGCGTATCGAGAGAAGAAGCGATTGAGTATTTCGGCCTCGATAAAAACAAAAAAACAATACTTGCCATAGGAGGAAGTCTTGGGGCGAGAACCATAAACGAAAGTATTATCGATTCTCTAAAAGAGATACCGGAGGGAATACAAATAATATGGCAATCGGGTAAATTTTACGATAAGAGTGCAAGTGAGGCCATAACCAAAGCTGGAGATGTAGCGGTTAAGCAAAGTGCATTTATTACTCGTATGGATTATGCATATGCTGCTGCCGATTTGGTAATATCGAGAGCCGGAGCATCATCAATATCGGAGTTATGTCTATTGGGGAAAGCTTCTATATTGGTGCCTTCTCCAAATGTGGCAGAAGACCACCAAACGAAAAATGCAATGGCATTGTCAACGAAAGATGCCGCAATATTGGTACCCGATGCAGAGGCAAATGTTTCGTTAATGCACCAAGCGTTTAGCATTGTAAAAGATGAAAGAAGAGTGAAAAATTTGTCGGAGAATATAAAATTGTTGGCACAAAAAGAGTCGGCAAGCCGAATAGCCGATATTGTAATAGAAATTGCAAAAAAGAGAGGTAATGAATAATAAAAAATCGATATACTTTTTAGGTATTGGAGGAATTGGAATGAGTGCCTTGGCAAGATACTTTATATCAAAAGGGTATAAAGTGGCAGGGTATGACCGTACAAGAACTCACATAACCGATGCTCTTGAGAGTGAGGGAGCAGAAATATCATACGACGAGAATATTGAGTCAATTCCTGCATACTGCCTAAATCCTGAGGAGACGTTAATAGTATATACTCCTGCAATACCCTCAAATCATAAAGGATTTGAATATTTCAAAGAGAATAACTTTGAAGTGGTAAAACGAGCTAAAATATTAGGAATGATAACCCGAAACAGTAAAGGGTTATGTATTGCCGGAACACATGGAAAAACCACAACAAGTTCGATGCTTGCCCATATATTGGCATCATCAAAAGTTGAGTGTAACGCATTTTTAGGAGGGATACTTAAAAATTATAATAGCAACCTTATTCTATCAGATAAGAGCGAGTTTACAGTAATAGAGGCTGATGAATATGACCGCTCATTTCACCAGCTATCGCCATATATGGCTGTTGTAACAGCCTCTGACCCCGACCACCTTGATATTTATGGAACCGAAGAGGCTTACCTCGAAAGTTTTGCGACTTTTACAGAGTTGATAGACCCCTCGGGGGTTTTGCTGATAAAGAAAGGAATCAGCCTTGTGCCTCGAATTAAGGAGGGTGTAAGATTGTTAACCTTTGGAAGGGAAGAGGGCGACTATCATGCTCAAAACATACGTATAGGAGGTGGAGAAATAGTATTTGATTTTGTAACACCTGATAAGGTTATAAAAGATATAAAACTTGGTGTGCCGGTAAAAATAAATATTGATAATGCCATAGCTGCAATGGCCATAGCCTCTCTTAATGGAGTTGAAGATGATGAGATATGTGAAGCAATAGCCTCATATCAGGGTCCGGAACGCAGATTTGATTTTTGGTTAAAGAGAGAAGATAAGGTGCTTCTTGATGATTATGCACATCATCCCGACGAAGTGTCGGCATCGATATCGTCGGTAAAGGAGTTGTATCCCGACAAACATTTAACAGTAATCTTCTATCCGCATTTATATAGTAGAACACGTGATTTCGCTCCTCAATTTGCCGAGGCTCTCTCTCTTGCCGATAGAGTAATACTGCTTCCAATATATCCTGCAAGAGAAGAACCTATCGAGGGTGTAAGTTCAGAAATAATATTAAACAAACTTACTTGCAAAGAAAAAGAGATAACTTTAAAAGAAAATTTGATAGAAAAGATAAAAGTTGGTAAATTTGAGGTGCTTATGACCATGGGTGCCGGAAATATTGATATATATCTGCCCGAAATAAAAGAGATAATTGAGAAACAATGATTTGGAGAGTTATAAAAATAATATTGATATTGCTGCTTCCTATGTATTTAATTGCTGCATACGTATATGCACAATATAAATACAGAGAAGAGGTGTGCGACAATATTAAAGTAATACTGCTCAACCAAAAACAACACCAATACCTGTCGGAAGGAGATATATTAAAGATAGTAAGTGATAATAAATTAGCAGGGATAGGAGAAAATATTGAGAAGATAAATCTAAATAAGATAGAGCAAACCATTCAAAACAACCCGATAATAAAAAACAACGAATGTTATAAAACAACATCGGGAGAGGTTGTGATAGAAGTTGAACAACGTATCCCCGTTTTAAGAGTAATAACTCCTACAACATCGTATTATATCGATGAGGATAGAAAAAAACTACCCTTATCCGAAAAAATATTGGCATACCTGCCTGTCGCAACAGGAAATATAAAAGATGAGTTTGCTCAAAACGAATTATATGACTTTGTTCAGTATCTAAAAGAGAATAAAAAATGGGAAAATCAAATTGAACAAATAGTTGTAACAGGCAGTGAAGAGATAGAATTGATTCCTCGAATAGGAAAACAATTGATACTTTTTGGAAAAATGAGTAACTTTGAAGAAAAATTTAATTCGTTAGAGTTGCTCTACTCCCAAGTATTCAATACAACAGGGTGGAACTATTACAACAAAATAAATTTAAGATACGACGGAAAAATAATTTGCACAAAAAACATACAATAAATCATGGATACATCAAATTTAATTGTAGCAATAGATTTAGGCTCATCTAATATAGTAGGATTGGCAGGAATCAAAGAGGGCAATAAAATTAAAGTTGTTGCCGTCGAGAAAGAACCTTCAGAGGGTGCTGTGCGTCGAGGATGTATAATAAATACCGATATATGTACATCGAAGGTTCGCAAATTAATAACAAAATTAGACAATAAATTATCCACTCATATATCTGAAGTGTATGTAGGAATAGGAGGGCAATCGGTTCGTACAATTAAAAACAATGTATCACGCCACTTGCCTGACGGTACCAAAATCTCGGCAGCATTGCTCGACGAACTAAATAAGGAAGCTCGTAACATTCCAATTGCAGGAACAGAGATAATAGATGTTCTGCCTAACGAAACATATCTAAACGATGCAGTAGTGGAAAATCCATTGGGAATGGATGCTAAAAAGATACAAGTAGATATGTTGTTGGCAGTAGCTCGTCAAGCTCTATCACGCAATATATCTACGGTGTTTGAAAAATTGAGTATGCCAATAGCAGGGTTGATATTATCGTCTAAAGCCGATGCTGAGGCCGTATTAACAAAAGAGGATAAAAACAAAGGTTGTGTATTGGTGAACTTTGGAGGAGGTACAACTGAAATATCAATATATTGCCAAGGATACTTAAGGCAAACCACAACAATTCCGTTGGGCGGAAAAAATATTACAATGGATATAATGTCGTTAGGTCTTGTGGCAGAGAAAGCCGAGCAATATAAAATATCGATAGGAAGTGCCTTGTTAAGCACCGGAGAGCAGTTAAAAGATATAACTCTCGATGCACAAGGTAAAGGACCTATAAAACCCAAAGATCTTAACAGAGTATCGGTTGCTCGCATCGAGGAGATAGTCTCAAATGTAGTTAACCAAATAAAAGAGTCGGGTTATAAGTCAGAGATAAAAGGAGGAATAATAATAACCGGAGGGGCATCACTTTTAAAAGACCTTCCTGAACTATTACGCAAAGAGGCAGGAATGGAGGTTCACTGTGGTACAACTTCGGAACGAATAACTCTTGATCGAGACATTGATATTCAATCTCCTTTATATTCACAAGCAATGGGTATGCTCCTAATAGCAGGAGAGACTATCTCAAACCCAATGGAGAAAAAAGATAAACAGAGTTGGTGGGGTTGGAAAAAATCATCAAAGGAAACAGAAAAGGTTGAGGTAAAACCAATAGAGAAGAGAGAACCTGAAAAGGTGAAAGAGAAAGAGAAGGAGAAGGAAAAACCAAAACCTGTAAAACCTCAAAAAGAGAAAAAACAAGAAAAAACAAGTTTATTTGACAGAATACGAGGCTTCGTTGAAGAGTCTTTAAATGAAGATGAAAACGAATCAATAAAATAGAAATTAAAAAAGATAATACATATATGGAAGAAAACAGACTCTTCTCAGACTCGGCAATTACCGATCCGTTTATCGGTTCTAATAATACCTTAACCCCTATAATAAAGGTTATAGGTGTTGGCGGTGGAGGCGGAAATGCGGTAACCCATATGTACAAAACCGGCATAAAAGATGTTGATTTTGTACTTTGTAATACCGACCGTCAAGCAATGCAAAATTCCGAAATACCCACAAAAGTTCAGATAGGTAAAGGACTTGGAGCAGGAGGAAATCCTGAAGAGGGAAAACGTATTGCCGAAGAGAATATATCACAAATAGAGACACTCTTTGACAACAATACTCGAATGGTATTTATTACCGCAGGAATGGGAGGTGGAACCGGAACCGGAGCAGCCCCTGTAGTTGCAAGGGTAGCACGTGAAAGAGAAATTTTAACAATAGGAATTGTAACAATTCCATTCTTGTTTGAGCGACGCAATAAAATTGTTCAAGCTTGGAAGGGTGTTGAAGAGATGCGTAAGAATGTAGATGCGTTGTTAATTATCAACAATGAGCGTCTTCGTGAGATATATCCCGACCTTAACTTTGTAAATGCTTTTGCCAAAGCTGATGATACATTGACAAATGCGGCAAAAAGTGTGGCAGAGTTAATAACCGTTGAAGGAAAAATCAACCTCGACTTTGCAGATGTATATAATACCCTTCGTGATGGAGGAGTAGCAATAATGAGTACAGGAGAGGGAGAAGGAGAGAGACGTATATTAAATGCATTTGAAAACGCACTTCAATCGCCGCTACTAAAAGAGGGCGATGTGAACAATGCAAAGAGAGTGTTATTTAACATATATCTATCGTCGAAAGGTGACAATGTTGTGTCAATGGCAGAATCGGCAGAGATAAATACATTTATGGAGCGTTTTGGAAACGATGTAGATGTTATATGGGGATATACAATTGACGATACATTAGGAGATAAGGTTAAAGTAACACTTTTGGCAACAGGATTTAATGTTGACTCAACAATTCCTACAACCTCAACAACACAAGTGGCACAACCAACTGTGGTGGTTCGACCCGAAAGTGATATCATATCTGAGGTTTATGGAACATCTGCCGAGGACCGTGTGTTTATGGAGAACGTAAGAGGTTCATACATTCTCTTCTCTCTTGAAGAGATGGATGATGATGCATTTATCGAGAAAGTTGCAAATACACCGGCTTACTCTCGTCCATCAAACTTTAAACAACAAATTAGAGAGACCGAATTGCCTAATGCGGAAAATGGAGAGACTCAACCAAACAACAATGTAAACCCAATAATCTTTTAATAAGGAGATGAATATATTTGATAAAATAAGCGATGGCATAAAAGAGGCTATGAAAGCAAAAAATCAAGTACGTCTTGATACTTTGCGAGCAATAAAAAAAGAGTTTATCGAAGCGAAAACAGCAAAAGGAGCCGAAGGAGAATTGAATGACGATACCGCCATGAAAATTCTTGTAAAAATGGTAAAACAACGTAAAGAAGGAGCCGAAATCTTTGCAGCGAATAATCGTCAAGATATAGCAGACTTAAATCTTGCCGAGGCAAAAATAATAGAAGAGTTTCTTCCTCAACAGCTAACGGTTGAAGAACTTGAAGAGGCGTTGAAAGCCATTATTGAAAGAGTTGGTGCAACATCGCCACAACAGATGGGAATGGTAATGGGTGTTGCAACAAAAGAGTTGGCAGGACGTGCCGAAGGTAAAGCAATATCAGCAAAAGTAAAAGAATTATTATCAAAATAAAGAGGATAGCAAAATGTTAACACTTGCAGCAATAAAAGAGAATCCCGACGAAATAATACGCCGATTGGCTCGCAAACACTTTGATGCAAAAGAGCTAATAGAAAAAGTTATAGAGACAGACAAAGTACGTCGAGCAACACAAGCCGAATTAGACTCCGCATTATCACAAATAAAAACCCTATCTTCACAAATAGGAATGTTGATGAAAAACGGTGAGAAACAGAAAGCAGAGGAGGCAAAACAAGAGGTTGCTTCGTTAAAAGAGAAGACAGCGAAATTAGACGAAGCAATGACAAATGCCGAAAAGGCGATAACTGAAATACTTTTAACAATCCCTAATACCCCCTGCGACCTTGTTCCGGACGGGAAAACTGCCGAGGATAACCTTGTGGTAAAAGAGGGTGGTAATATGCCTAATTTGTCGGACGATGCACTTCCTCATTGGGAGTTGGCAAAAATATACGATTTGATAGATTTTGAATTGGGAGTAAAAATCTCAGGAGCAGGATTTCCTGTATATAAAGGCAATGGAGCAAGATTACAAAGAGCATTAATAAACTTCTTCCTTGATAACGCACGTGAGGCAGGATATTTAGAGGTTCAACCTCCATACGTAGTAAATGCGGCATCGGGTTACGGAACAGGTCAATTGCCCGATAAAGAGGGACAAATGTATCATTGTAACGAGGACGATCTGTATCTAATCCCAACAGCCGAAGTTCCTGTAACAAATATCTATCGTGATGTAATTCTTGAGGAGAAAGATCTTCCTTGTAAAAATACTGCATATTCAGCGTGTTTCCGTCGTGAGGCAGGCTCGTACGGAAAAGATGTTCGAGGATTAAATCGCTTGCATCAATTTGACAAAGTGGAGATAGTACGTATAGAAAAACCCGAGAATTCATACGCTGCTCTTGACGAAATGGTTGCATATGTACAAACGCTTGTAGATAAATTGGAGTTGCCTTGGCACATTTTACGTTTGTGCGGTGGCGATATGAGTTTCACTTCTGCTTTGACATACGACTTTGAAGTATATTCGGCAGCACAAAAACGCTGGTTGGAGGTATCGTCTGTATCAAACTTTGAGAGTTACCAATCAAACCGATTGAAATGCCGTTATCGTGGAGGAGACAAAAAGACACAATTGGTTCATACGCTAAACGGAAGTGCATTGGCTTTGCCTCGTATTGTGGCTGCATTGTTAGAGAATAACCAAACTCCCGAAGGAATACGCATACCAAAAGCCTTGGTTCCATATATGGGAGGAATGGAGATGATAACAAAACCATAAGGGGGAAAAAGAAGTACCGAAAATTCATTAAAAATAAGTATCTTTGCAAAATCTTTTGCGAAGATACTTTATTAATATAAGTACTATTCGTAATTCAAAAACCAGTAAATAAAATTAAAAACAGAATAAAATTATGGCATTACAATGCGGAATAGTTGGATTGCCCAACGTAGGAAAATCGACCCTCTTTAATTGTCTTTCAAACGCAAAAGCACAAGCGGCAAACTTCCCTTTTTGTACAATTGAACCTAATGTGGGGGTAATAACAGTTCCCGACGAGCGATTAAATAAATTGGCTGAAATAGTAAAACCTCAACGTATAGTACCCACAACAGTTGAGATAGTCGATATTGCGGGACTTGTGAAAGGTGCAAGTAAAGGAGAGGGATTAGGAAATAAGTTCCTTGCAAACATCCGTGAGACAGATGCCATATTACACGTATTACGTTGTTTCGATGATGAAAACATCACACACGTAGATGGGTCGATTAATCCGGTTCGTGATAAGGAGATAATCGATTATGAGTTACAAATTCGAGATTTGGAGACTGTGGAAACCCGATTGCAAAAGGTGCAAAAGCAAGCACAAACAGGAGGAGATAAAAATGCAAAACTTGTTTGTGATGTACTATTGGCATACAAAGCTGCATTGGAGCAAGGCAAACCTGCCCGTAGCGTAGAGTTTGATACAAAAGATGAACAAAAGGTAGCTCGTGAGTTGTTCCTTTTAACATCAAAACCTGTACTTTATGTATGTAATGTTGATGAGGCTTCGGCGGCAAACGGGAATAAATATGTTGATGCCGTAAGAGAGGCAATAAAAGATGAAAATGCTGAGCTGTTGATAGTGTCTGCGAAAATTGAGTCGGAGATTGCTGAGTTTGAAACATACGAAGAGCGTCAAATGTTCCTTGAGGAGATAGGTTTGAAAGAGTCGGGAATGGCACGTTTGATACAATCGGCATATCGACTCTTAGATCTTGAAACATATATTACAGCAGGAGAACTCGAAGTAAGAGCATGGACCTATCATAAAGGAAGTAAAGCACCACAATGTGCAGGAGTTATTCATACCGACTTTGAGAAGGGATTTATTCGTGCCGAAGTGATAAAATACGACGACTTCATAAAATATGGCTCTGAGGCAGCATGTCGTGAAGCAGGTAAAATAAGCATTGAAGGAAAAGAGTATATAGTTCAAGACGGCGATATAATGCACTTCCGCTTTAACGTATAAAAGAAATCTCTTGTAGTAGATGGCTCCTAAAAAAACAGTATGCGTATATTGTGCATCGAGTTCGAAGGTTGACAAGGTATATATCGATGCGGCATATTCACTCGGCAAGATGTTTGTCGAAAATGGTATCCGTTGCGTATTCGGAGCAGGCAAAACCGGTCTTATGGGAGCATTAGCGCGAGGCGTAATGGACCACAACGGGGAGATAATAGGAGTTATTCCCGAATTTATGGTAGAAGAGGGGTGGGGAAACGATGAGTTAACCCAAATGGAGATAACTCCTTCGATGCACTCTCGTAAGGAGATTATGGCACAGCTTTCGGATGCAACAATAGCTATGCCGGGAGGGTGTGGAACTCTTGAGGAGTTAATGGAGATAATAACTTGGAAGCAGTTGGGATTGTTTGGCGGAACCATAATAATTTTGAATATAAACAACTACTATTCTCCACTAATTGAGATGCTTGAACGAGCAGTTGAAGAGAACTTTATGCGAGAGGAGCATAGAGCAATATGGCAAGTTGCCACAACCCCTCGGGAGGCGATAAAATTACTTTCAGAGGAGATGGTGTGGAGAGAGGATGCACGAAAAATAGCAGCAATATAGACACTTGATGGTTACACAAACAGCAGATACCTTAGAAAGCAATATAATCAATCTCTCTGACACAACAGAGGGAGGTATGACTATCGAAACTCTGCAAGATTCCTCTGTCGTAGTAATAGAGGAGGGATTTGTAGGCGTTCCTCGACAACAAAGTAATGGCAATAACGGAGTCCTTTTAATATTTCTGATATTTTCATTCTTTGTGATATTTGTAGCCATAAGTCGAAAAAAAATATCGTTAAGAACAATTCTCAGTAACAAAGAGGAGAGTAAAGAGGAGGTCCGCCATACAATAATAGACCTTATAACAACTCTGTCGCTGTGTGCGATAACCATAATATCTTTTGCCATATCAATAATATTTCTAACCTCACAAGTAACAACACAGCCAATACTTACCTTCAATCATATATTAATAATAGGAGGGGGCTTAGCACTATTTGTGTTATTACAGCAGACCATACTATTTATAATAGGGAAACTCTTTTTTGACAAAGCTGAGATAAAACAATTTTTAAAAGAGAATATACTATTTTATACCTTGCCTGCAATAATATTAACCCCTACAATAACATCATATATATTAAGTGTTGAAAGTGGTAAAATATTAATATATATAGCTTTAATGTTAATCTTCTTGATCAGATTAACATTTATTATAAGAAATATTAAAATTTTTAAACAAAACATTAGTACAACTTGTTATATTATTTTGTACCTTTGCACCGTCGAAATTTTACCCTTGGCACTTTTATATAAGTGGGCATTAAATAGCTGATGTTTAGCTAAATATAATTTCGGCAAGCAATAAAAAACCTTATACAAATACTATAAAAAAAGCTGTATCGTGTCAAAAATTAAGAGAATTCTTGTATCACAACCACGTCCTGACAACGAAAAATCGCCATATTTCACTATTGCTGAAAAGTATGGAGTTGATGTTGTTTTTCGTCCGTTCATTAAAGTAGAGGGAGTAAATGCAAAAGAGTTTCGTCAACAAAAAGTATATATTGACGAATATACTGCAATAATATTTACGGCTCGTACTGCGATAGATCACTTTTTCAGACTATGTTCAGAGTTGAGAGTAACCATACCCGATACAATGAAATATTTCTGTACATCTGAGCAAATAGCAAACTATTTGCAAAAATATATACAGTATCGTAAACGCAAAGTCAACTTCAGTGAAACCGGAAAACTTGACGGGTTGCAATCGCACCTAACACGTAACAAAACCGAGAACTTCTTATTGCCTATATCAGATGTAAGCAACGGAGAGTTTCCTCTATTAGATAAGTTAGGAATTAAATACCAAAAAGCAGTAATGTATCGTACTGTAAGCAATGATTTTTCTCCTGAGGAGGAGTTTAATTATGATATGTTGGTGTTCTTCAGCCCTGCCGGAATAAACTCTTTATTGAAAAATTTCCCTAATTTTGAGCAAGGCGACATTAAGATTGGAACACTTGGAGCAACAACAGCAAAAGCAGTAACCGATGCAGGTTTGCGATTAGATGTTGCTGCACCAACGCCACAATTCCCGTCAATAACCGTGGCGATAGAGAACTTCTTAAAAGAACAAGTGAAAGCTGCTAAAAAGAAATAACAAAGCAGACTGAATTTAATAATGAAAGAGGAGTTTCAAAATTTTTGAAGCTCCTCTTTTCTTTGTGCAAATAAGGGTAAAATATAGAAGCAAGCTTGAAATTATTTTGCCCACTTATTCTGTATCTTTGAGAAAAATCTCGAGGATACTTTCTTTCGCTGTGAAAAATAATGGAATAAGCTTCTTATTTCTCGCTCTTTTATTCGTATCTTTGCCGGCAAATGAAAAACGAAAAAAAATATTCATTACCACAATCTGAGAGGTTGCGAGGCAAAACGAGAATAGACAACCTCTTTGCAAATTCAAAAGGGGTATTGTCATATCCCTATAGAGTGTTGTTTGTCCCAAATAACGTGGGCGAAAATGTAATAATGGTATCGATACCAAAAAGAAAATTCAAACACGCCGTTGATCGTAATTTGCTTCGTCGTCGTACCCGTGAAGCTTATAGACTTAATAAGGCATTGTTAAGTCAGCAAATAGGCAACAAAGCATTAGATATAGCGTTTTTATATATAGGAGATAAAAAAGAGGATTTTGCATATCTTCAAAAAAAAATGTGTGATGCACTAAGCAAAATAGCTACAAAAATCGCAGAAGAGCAAATAACCGAATAAAAGTCTAATACCTTGCGAATAATAAGTTTCATACTATTATTACCAATATATTTTTACAAATACTGCATCTCTCCAATGTTTCCGGCGACGTGCAGATATACTCCTACTTGCTCGCAATATGCAATTGAGGCAATAAAAAAGCATGGACCTTTTAAAGGCTTATGGTTGGCAATAAAACGAA
Organism: Bacteroidales bacterium; assembly: GCA_017559955.1. Classification (GTDB taxonomy): domain Bacteria; phylum Bacteroidota; class Bacteroidia; order Bacteroidales; family G3-4614; genus Caccoplasma_A. The sequence continues at coordinate 56,732 of JAFYPQ010000012.1, read as the reverse complement.
TATTACGATGCCACCCTTGGGGAGGTAGCGGATATGATCCTGTTCCATAAAGAGATTAAAAGATGTATATCGATATACATACGCATACATTTATAAGCTCGGGCAAAAACCATTTGAGCATATATAATCTGCAACCTCAAAAATTTGTTACTACACAACAGTCAAACATATATTCTGTTGGGATACACCCTTGGTATGTGCCTGATAATACTAAACAAGCAATAGAATTTCTTAGAACATTGGCAAAGCAGAACAATATTGTGGCGGTGGGAGAGTGTGGAATTGATAAATTGTGCAACACCCCAATAGATATTCAAGTGGAGTTGCTTAAGGCACAGATAAGTATATCGGAAGAGTTTCGGAAGCCGTTAATAATACATTGTGTAAGGAGTTATAACGAGATATTGGAATTAAAAAAGAGTATCCTGCCTTCTCAACCGTGGATAATACATGGTTTTAGAGGAAAACCTGAAGTTGCCTCGATGCTTATAAAGGCGGGAATGGTGTTGTCGATAGGGGAAAAATTCAATACCGAAGCCGTAAAAAACATACCAATAGAAAAGATGTTAATTGAAAGCGACGAAAGTCCTCTTCCCATAGAGACGATATACGAAAAGATAGCAAATGAACGGAACATATCGGTTGAAGATTTGCAAAAAGCGATAGAAAAAACATACAAAAGCATATTTAAAGAAAACATAACATTAATAAATCATATAGGACCTTTATAGTTAGGAGAAAAATATGTAACTTCGCAACTTGAAAAATAAGCATTAACAATAAAATACAATAAAGATGAACTTCAATTTTGTAGAAGAACTACGCTGGAGAGGTATGATACACGATATTATGCCCGGAACAGAAGAGCAATTACAAAAAGAGATGACTGTTGCGTATGTAGGAATTGACCCAACAGCCGACTCTCTTCATATAGGACACTTGGTAGGAGTTATGATGCTTCGCCACTTTCAAAGAGCAGGACACAAACCCCTTGCACTTATTGGAGGGGCAACAGGAATGATAGGCGATCCTTCAATGAAATCGCAAGAACGTAATCTGTTAGACGAAGCAACACTACGCCATAATCAAGAGGCAATCAAAAAACAACTATCAAAATTCTTGGATTTCGATTCAGATGCACCCAACAGTGCCGAGTTGGTTAACAACTATGATTGGATGAAAGAGTTTTCATTTCTTGATTTTATACGTGTAGTAGGAAAACATATAACAGTGAATTATATGATGGCCAAAGACTCTGTTAAGCGTCGTTTGGCAGGAGAGGGTACATCGGGATTATCATTTACCGAATTCTCATACCAATTGGTACAAGGATACGACTTTACTTACCTAAATAAAACAAAAGGTTGTAAACTTCAAATGGGCGGTTCGGACCAATGGGGTAACATTACAACAGGAACCGAGTTGATACGTCGTATGAATGGTGATGAGGCATTTGCCTTGACCTGTCCTTTGATAACAAAAGCAGATGGAGGAAAATTCGGAAAAACCGAGTCGGGTAATGTATGGTTAGATCCTCGCTACACTTCTCCTTATAAGTTCTACCAATTCTGGTTGAATGTAGGTGATGCTGATGCAGAAAAATATATAAAGATATTCACATCTCTAACAAAGGAGGAGATTGATGCATTGGTGGCAGAGCAAAACGCAGCACCACACCTACGTCCATTACAAAAGAAATTGGCAGAAGAGGTAACAGTAATGGTACACTCACGTGAGGCATACGAAGCAGCTGTTGAGGCATCGCAAATATTGTTTGGAGGAGCAACATCAGAGGCCCTCAAAAAAATAGATGAAGATACACTATTAAGCGTATTCGAAGGAGTACCCCAATTTGAGATAAGCAAAGAAGAGCTTAAAGAGGGAGTAAAAGCAGTTGATTTGTTGGCTGAAAAAACAAGCGTATTCCCCTCAAAAGGCGAAATGCGTAAAACTGTACAAGGCGGAGGAGTAATGATAAACAAAGAAAAACTAACCGCATTTGATGCAGTGATAGATGAAAGTTCTCTATTAAATGGCAAATATATATTAGCCCAAAGAGGTAAAAAGAACTACTTTCTAATTATTGCAAAATAAGAAATTTCAATATTTCTTGAAATTTTTTCTAAAAAACGCTTGCACTATTTAAAAAAAGTAGTATCTTTGCACCCGTTACGCAAGGTTAAAGTCCTGCGAACAAATAAGGATTGTCTTATGGTGTAATGGTAGCACTGCAGTTTTTGGTTCTGCCTGTCTAGGTTCGAGTCCTGGTAAGACAACTGAAAGGTCGCTAATCAGCGACCTTTTTTATGTTTAATAAATACAGTTCACACATCGGGCTAATGATAAATCTGCCTGCCTAAATCTCTGCCCCTTTATAAATCACAAAAAAGTTTTCAAAGAAATATTATAATAGGGAATAGCAATATAATAAAAGAGGATATTAATTGGAAATTATATAAAACAAAAGCGAGACACTTTCACAAGTATCTCGCTCTTGCTCTTCAGGTTGGACTTGAACCAACGACCCTCTGATTAACAGTCAGATGCTCTAACCGACTGAGCTACTGAAGAAATTAAGGTAGTTATGAAAAAATAATGCTCTTCAGGTTGGACTTGAACCAACGACCCTCTGATTAACAGTCAGATGCTCTAACCGACTGAGCTACTGAAGAAGACTTTTGCACTCCTCTCTTGGAAATGCATTGCAAAAGTAATGTCATTTTTTGAATTATGCAACTAATGAGAGATTTTTTTTAAAATAATGAGATAAAAAATGTAATTATAACAACATTCTTAGATGTTTTTAAGTTGCAGATAAGATAAAAGATAACTACCTTCGCACCAATAAATGTAATACAATATGAAACATACATTAAAACTTATATCTATAATAGCCCTAACTTTGATATTATCGTTTAGTGCAAATGCTCAAAAACAAAATTTCGAGCTTATAAAGAACAACAATATATTTAATGCCATTCTTAAGGAGTTATCGCTTTTTTATGTCGATACCATCGATGCCGAGAAGATAATAACCAAAGGCATAAACAGTATGCTATATTCGCTCGACCCATATACTACATATATTCCAAAATCGGAGGAGCACGACCTGAAGTTTATGACAACAGGAGAGTATGCCGGTGTGGGAGCATTAATATCGCAACGAGACTCTCTTATTCAAATTACAAGTATATATGAAGGAAATCCTGCTCAAAAAGATGGGATGAAGGTGGGAGACCGCATATTAGAGATAAACGGAGAGTCGATGGTTGGAAAAACCAACGACTATGTTAGCGAACATCTAAGAGGCAAGGCGAATACACTTGCTGTTATAAAGGTAGAACGTCCATCGGCAGATAGTATTATTACTCTTAATGTAACACGAAAAAAAATTTATATACCGGCTGTCTCATATTACGGAGTTACACGAGATGATGTCGGCTATATTTATATATCCTCTTTTAATACTAATACCGCTGCCGAGGTGAAGGAGGCATTGCTCGATTTAAAGAAAAACTACAATATAAAATCATTGATTATCGATTTGCGAGGAAATCCTGGCGGATTGCTTAACGAAGCAATAGGGGTAATAAATCTTTTTGTGCAAAAAGGCGAAAAGATATTGGAAACACGAGGAAGGCTTAAAGAACTTGAGACTATATATAAAACATCACAAAAGCCTATCGATACGGAAATCCCTCTTGCCGTTTTAATAGATGATGAGAGTGCTTCAGCATCTGAAATTGTAGCAGGAGCGTTTCAAGATCTTGACCGAGCTGTAATAGTTGGTAACAGGTCGTTTGGCAAGGGGTTGGTTCAAAGCACACGTCCGTTGCCTTATGAAGGAACTCTTAAAATAACAACTGCGAAATACTATATTCCCAGTGGCAGACTTATACAGGCAATCGACTATTCGCATCGAGACAAAGATGGTAAAACAACTCGGATCCCCGATTCTCTAACAACCGAGTTTAAAACAGCTGCAGGGCGTATAGTTCGTGATGGTGGAGGTATAACTCCTGATGTAGAGTACAAATATCCCGAGCAAAGCAATATCCTATATTATCTTACAATAGATTACCATATATTCGATTTTGCGACTCAATATGTAGCTACACATCCCACAATTGCCTCGGCTAACGAGTTTGTCTTAACCGACGAGGAGTATAACCAATTTAAGGAGCAACTAAAAACAAAGAATTTTACATACGACCGTGAAAGCTTAAAGTTATTGGAAAATTTGAAAGAGGTTGCAAAATTTGAGGGTTATATCGATGTTGCAGGCGAGACAATTGCTACACTTGAAAAGCAATTGGAACATAATCTTGATAAAGATTTGGATAAATTTAAAGAGGATATAAAGTCTCGTCTTGAAATGGATATAGTTGAACGTTACTACTATAAAAAAGGAGTAATGAGCAGAGGAGTCGAGCAGGATAAATGTATCGAACAAGCTGTTGATATACTAAAAGACTCTATTCAATATAAACAGATACTCTCTCCAAAAAAATAAGTGAAATGGCACATCCGTTAGAGAAATTCAGATATTGTCCTGCTTGCGGTTCGGCACAATTTGTCGAAAACGGAGTATATTCGAAGAGATGCGAGGATTGTGGATTTACATATTACGATAATCCCAAAGCTGCGACTGTTGCGGTAATCATAAATTCAAACTCAGAGATATTGGTTTGTCGTAGAGCAAAAGAGCCTGCGAAAGGTACTCTCGATTTGCCGGGCGGATTTACAGATATAGGTGAAACTGCCGAACAAGGCGTAATACGTGAAGTAAAAGAGGAGACAGGATTGGATGTAACAGAGGTCTCGTTTCTATTTTCAAAGCCCAATATATATCCCTTCTCGGGGATGATAGTGAATACAATGGATCTGTTCTTTATCTGCAAAGTTGATACAACAGAGAATTTAGTGGCAGAAGATGATGTTGCAGAGACATTTTTTATCCCCATTAAGGATTTATCGCCAGACGATTTTGGTTTACGCTCAATTCGTGAAGCAATAACCGATATTAAGTTGATGGTTGATAGTTTTTAGTTGTTAGCAGCCAATATTGAAATCTTTCAATAGGCGAAATGTTATATTTGCAAAATATTAAGGGGAATATTCCCAAGTTGCGAAGCAATTTCGGAATATGAACTATAAAAACTTCCATAGATTTTTTTTGTACGAGATAAAATCCACATCTCCTTAACAGCCTCTTTCATACCTTGCAAGCTGTTACGATTACAGTCGGTGTCTATATATAAAATTCTATCTCCGAAATCTCTTTTTAACTTATTTTTTGTTGCTGCATCATCGGTGGCAACATAAAATTTAGTATCGGCACATGTCTCAATCTCTCTATGCATGGCATCAATAAACATCGACAGAGGAGAATTTTTTATCGACAGGGAGTTATCAGTTCGTCGAATATGAATTCCTATACAATTTTCAGAAAAGTTATTATTCACGAACTCATCCACTTGAGATAGAATATCTTTTTGGGGAATAAAATTTTTAGATAGAGATGATGCATAACTTCCAAAATCGTAACAACTCTCTATCAGTACTCTGCCTCCATTTAAAATGGTATCGGCAATAATGCCTTTGTCCCGAAGACGAATAAAGTCGGTAGAGTATATTTTAGTGTCGAACATAAACGGAGCCGTTAAGTAGGGAAGCCAAAGGGTATGCTTACGAGGCGAACGATAGAGAAACCTGTCAAAAAAATCGGCCTCTGTAATTGATAAATTTTCATATTGCGGAATTTCAAACAATGCTTCAAAAGGAGCATTTAACTCAAAATTGCTGAACCATACCGTATGTACGGGAAGCGATGAAACCCTTGCGAGTTCAATTACGGCATTCAAAGCCCTCATTCTGTTAGCCAAACCTCCGTATGGAGTAATAGTAATCTCTCTTTTCTTCACCGTTTTGAATTTTAATGTTTCTCTTGCAAATGTATATCAAAAAATCTGTTTGTAAAAGAGGTATATTTTTATTAATTTCGCATCAAGCAAATATCCGAAAATAATGGCAGGCAAGATAGCGGAAACTCCACTGATGAAACAGTATATCGAGATGAAAGGTAAACATCCCGATGCAATACTTCTTTTCAGGGTGGGCGACTTTTATGAAACATTCTCGTCGGATGCAATAGAGGCGTCGGAGATATTAGGTATAACGCTGACTCGACGAGCAAACGGAGCGGCTCAATTTGTTGAGTTGGCAGGATTTCCGCATCACGCATTAGATGCTTATCTGCCAAAACTTGTCAGAGCAGGAAAACGTGTTGCCATTTGCGAGCAGCTTGAAGATCCTAAGCTGACAAAAAAACTTGTTAAACGAGGCATTACCGAGTTGGTAACTCCGGGAGTATCGATAAACGACAATGTACTAAATCACAAAGAGAACAATTTTGTTGCTGCTCTACATTTCGAACGCCATTCGTGCGGAGTGGCATTGCTCGATATATCGACAGGCGAATTCCTTACTTCGGAGGGAGGGTTTGACCATGTAGATAAACTATTGAATAGTTTTGCACCGAAAGAGATATTAGTGGAGCGAGGTAAACGAGATATGTTTACTTCTAAATTCGGATCTAAATTTCTGATATTCGAATTGGACGATTGGATATTTACAAACGATGCCGCAAGAGAACGTCTGTTAAAACATTTTGAGACTAAAAATCTAAAAGGTTTTGGAGTCGATCATCTGAAATTGGGAGTTGTAGCATCCGGAGCAATAATTCACTATTTAGATATTACTCAACACACACAAATATCTCATATAACAACATTATCGAGGGTAGAGGAGGAGCGATATGTAAGGTTGGACAAATTTACCCTTCGCAGTCTTGAACTTCTTGCTCCTATGAACGAGGGAGGAAAATCGCTTTTGGATGTAATCGATAGAACTCTTACTCCTATGGGTAGCAGAATGATGCGTCGATGGCTCACATTCCCTCTTAAAGATGTAACAGCAATAAACCATCGATTGGACGTAGTGGATCATCTGTTCCGTTTCCCGGAAGATAAAGCCTCACTCGAAGAGAAAATGTCGCTTATAGGCGACCTTGAACGTCTTACATCGAAGGTGGCAGTAGGTCGTGTAACACCTCGTGAAATGGTGCAATTGAGAGTAGCTCTATCGGCTATTGAACCGATAAAAGAGATATGTGCAAACAGCCAAAACGAAGTGCTAAAACTCTTTGCTAATGAACTAAATCTGTGTGAGGAGATACGCAATCGCATCGAACGAGAAATTTCTGCAGATGCTCCGTCTCTAATAAACAAGGGAGGTATAATACGTGAAGGTGTAAACGAAGAATTGGATGAGCTTCGTCGTATGTCGGGTTCGGGTAAAGAGTACCTGATTCATATACAACAACGAGAAAGCGAGCAAACAGGCATCCCTTCGCTTAAGATAAGCTACAATAATGTATTCGGTTATTACATTGAGGTACGCAATACTCATAAAGATAAAGTTCCCGAAGAGTGGATACGTAAGCAAACTCTTACAAATGCCGAACGCTACATAACTCAGGAACTGAAAGAGTATGAGGAGAAAATCTTGGGTGCTGAAGAGAAAATATTGGCAATAGAGAGTCGTCTGTTTTCGGAATTGGTACAGGCAACCACTCTGCATATAAGCGAAATGCAACGCAATGCCACAATGTTGGCTCAAATGGACTGCTTAATATCGTTTGCCACCGTAGCAAAAGATAATAAATATATACGCCCTGTACTTGATGATTCTTTGTCGTTATATATTGAAGAGGGACGACATCCTGTAATAGAAAAACAACTTCCTCCGGGCGAGGAATATATAACTAATACATTACAGCTCGATAATGAAAAAGAGCAGATAATGATAATTACCGGACCTAATATGGCAGGTAAATCGGCTCTTTTAAGACAAACAGCCCTTATAACCATAATGGCACAGATAGGATGTTTTGTTCCTGCACAATCAGCTCGCATAGGAATAGTTGATAAGGTATTTACCCGTGTTGGAGCTTCGGATAATATTTCGCTTGGCGAATCGACCTTTATGGTTGAGATGAATGAAGCGGCATATATACTGAATAATATCTCGGAGAGAAGCCTTGTCTTGTTCGACGAGTTGGGACGAGGAACAAGTACTTATGATGGTATCTCAATTGCTTGGGCAATAGTTGAATATATACATGAGAACGAAAGGGCTAAGGCTAAAACCCTCTTTGCGACCCACTATCACGAGTTGAATGAGATGGAAAAAGAGTTCTCTCGAATAGTCAATTACAATGTATCAGTAAAAGAGGTTGATAACAAGGTTGTTTTCTTACGCAAATTGGCACGTGGCGGAAGCGAACATAGTTTTGGTATTCACGTGGCAAAAATGGCGGGAATGCCAAGAAATATAGTATCTCGAGCCGACGAGATATTAAAGGAGTTAGAGAAGGGAAGTGAAAACAGAAATGTTTCAAAACCAATACCATCGGCAGCCAAAGCAGGAGGAATGCAACTATCGTTATACCAATTAGACGATCCTGTCCTTTCTGATATTCGTAGCCAAATATTGGGATTGGATATTAATAATCTCACACCAGTAGAGGCTCTTAACAAATTAAACGAAATTAAAAAAATTCTATTAGGACGATAATACAATGTTACAACGCAAAGATTTTGAAATAATGGCTCCCGTAGGCTCATACGAGTCGCTTACAGCTGCGATACAAGGAGGAGCCGACTCGGTATATTTTGGAGTGGAAGGGTTAAATATGCGTTCACGTTCGTCGAACAACTTTACACTTGACGACCTTCGCAATATAGCTGAAATCTGTAACCAAAATAGCATAAAAACGTATCTTACCGTAAATACCGTGATATACGATGGCGACCTTGAGTTAATGCGAAAAATCATCGACACAGTAAAAGAGTCGGGTGTTAGTGCAATTATAGCCTCAGATGTGGCAGCAATGAGTTATGCCAACTCGATAGGAGTTGAGGTACACCTATCAACACAATTGAACATCTCAAATGCCGAAGCATTGAAATTCTATGCACAATTTGCTGATGTTGTGGTGTTGGCTCGAGAGTTAAATCTTGATCAAGTATCGGGCATATACAAAAGAATACAAGAGGAGAATATCACAGGTCCCAAAGGAGAGCAAGTTCGTATAGAGATGTTTGCTCACGGAGCATTATGTATGGCAGTATCGGGTAAATGCTACTTGAGCTTACACGAAATGAATCACTCCGCAAATAGAGGTTCGTGCTTGCAAATATGTCGCCGAGGATATACGGTTAAAGACAAAGAAACCGATATTGAGTTAGATATCGAAAACCAATATATAATGTCTCCTAAAGATCTTAAGACTATTCACTTTATGAATAAAATGATTGATTCGGGAGTGAGAGTGTTTAAGATTGAAGGACGTGCACGCAGTGCAGAGTATGTACGCACCGTTATAGAGTGTTACCGAGAAGCCGTTGAGGCATATCTTGAAGGAACATTCTCAGAAGAGAAAATTGCTGATTGGGATACCCGATTGGCAACAGTATTCAACCGTGGTTTCTGGAACGGATATTACTTGGGACAACGTTTGGGAGAGTGGTCGTCAAGTTATGGCTCTGAGGCAACCGAACGTAAAGAGTATATAGGAAAAGGTACGAAATACTTTTCAAACATAGGAGTTGCCGAATTCTTAATGGAGAGCGGAGAGTTTAATGAGGGCGATAAACTATTGATAACAGGCCCCACAACAGGAGCCATAACAATAGAGGCTAAAGATATGCGAGTTAACTTCAAACCTGTAACTAAGGTTGTAAAAGGCGACCTCTTCTCAATAGCGATAGGTGTTAAAATACGCCCATCGGACAAACTCTTTAAAATTGTACCAATTACTAAAAGTTGTTAGCAATCAATCGTTTAATTGTTAAAGAATAGGGAGTAAAGGTGTTATTTGTCTTTACTCCCTATTCTTTACTCTCTTATTGCACCAGCAGAGAGGCTACAGGGTAGGGCAGGGTCATAGATATAGCTCCAATATTTCAGTATCTCTTTAATAACAAAAACTCGTTAGATAAGAGAGATATAAGATAGGAAATTAAACCTTTTAGTAAAAAAATAATCTCAAATTTGTAAAAGATGTTATATTAATACAAAAGTCGTTTTATATTAATTTTATATGTCAAATATTTGTTACCTTTGTGGTATAGCATGAGTAGAATAAAATGAGATACTTAAAGATAAAACCTTCACTACTATTTTTATGTATAGTAGCACTCTCTTCAAGCATTAATGCTCAGGAGAATGTAATTACATTCACTACACCAAATTCTCTGATTAATATGTATAATAGCGGAAATAATTTGGGAGTAAATCATAAGCTTAACAATGCTCTTTGCAAAGAGTATAGCAGTATATATCATACATCGGTTGCAGAAGCAGAGTTTCTTGAAATAGAGAGTGCCTATCGCTCGGGAGGAAAGGATGTTAAGAGTAAAATCATTGAATATAAAAGAAAAAACCACGATGCTCTATACTCTCAAAAAGCAGAATTGATGTTAGGAAACATATATGTTTCGGAGGGGAACTTTGATGAGGCAGAGAAATGTTATGCTAAAATTAATAGTAGTCGCCTATCTGCTGAGGATCAAGAGGAGTATGTAATTAACAAAAGTATTTTGTTTTTCAACAAGCAAGAGTATGCAAAGGCCGAGGAGGAGTTAAGAGAGATTGCTACAAAACGAACATCAAATCGCATACCGGCCATATTTTATATGGCATGTGCCAATTATGCACAGGAAGATTTCAGTCAGGCAGAGGAGGGTTTTATAGAGTGTCGAGACGATGAAAAATATGGTGCGAGTGCTAAATATTATCTGACAAATATACACTTTGTAAACAAACGTTATTCATCAGCCCTAACTTTAGGAGAAGAGCTATTGAACGGTAATAATTGTTCCGAAGCCTATACTCCGATACTAAAAAAGATTTGTGGAGAGAGTGCATTTGCAGAAGGTTATACTGATAATGCTATAAAATACCTTCAAGAATATATACAAACAGATGGAAATGATAATCGCAGTATTTACCTTTTAGGAGTTTCGTATTATAACAAAAAAGAGTATGCCGATGCTATAAAAACATTGGTTATGCTCACAAACGAAAGTAACGAATTTTCACAAAGTGCATATCTATATTTAGGACATTCATATCTGCAAACAGGCGATAAAAACGGAGCAATGTTTGCATACGAGAAGGCTATGGCTGAAGATAATGATATGCAGGCAAAAGAGAGTGCAATGTTTAACTATTGTGCTTTGATAGAGGAGAGCAATATACTTCCGTTTGATAAAAAGGTCGAGATTTACGAGAACTATATAAATCTGTTTCCTGAGAGTATAAATGCAGGGGCAATAAATCAGATGTTGGCAGCAAGTTATTATAATACAAAAAACTACAAAGCGGCACTGACTTCGGTAAATAAAGTAAACAAACCAAGTAAGGAGTTGCTTAAAGCCAAGCAGGTAATACTATATAACTTGGGAACTGAGGAGTTTGAGAAAAAAGAGTATTCTAAAGCAAAAGAGTATTTCAACCAAAGTATAGTTGTAGGAGATTATAGTACTGATATAAAGGCCAAGGCTTACTTATGGAGAGGAGAAATTAACTATATGTTTAAGGATTACTCTCAGGCAAGAAACGATTTTATGAAGCATATCTCGTTGCTAAAACAGCCCGATGTAAATGCTTATTATTCCCTTGCTTATACTCTGTTTATGCAGGAACAATATGGTGATGCAGAGAAGCAATTCAGTAAATACATTGTTAACAGTAAAGATAAAGCAACAAAAGCCGATGCTTATAACAGAAAGGGAGATTGCCTTTATATGACAAAAAACTATTCAAATGCAATAAAGGCATATGGTGAGGCCGAAAAAACATATAACCTTTCGGCTGACTATTCGTTATATATGCAGGGCATCATATATGGAGTATTAAAACAACATTCTGACAAAATTGAGGCAATGAACAGCCTTGTTATGTTATATCCCTCTTCGGCATATGCTCCTAAGGCAATAGTTGAAAAGGGAAATGCACAAATTGCTTTAAATCAAAATGACAATGCTCTTTCATCATTTGCAAAGGTCTATGATATGTATCCCAAAAGCAACGAAGCCCGTCAGGCCTTGTTGCAATCGGCTTTGATATATATGAAAGAGAATGAAAACGACAAAGCTGTATCGGCATATAAGACTCTTATTGAAGAGTATTCGGGCAGTAACGAAGCAAAAATAGCGATGGAAGATTTAAAGAACTACCATATACAGCAAGGAGATATAGAACCATATGCCGAATACATTAAGCAGATAAAAGGAGAAGAGGTATATAGTAATGCTCAAATGGACTCTCTTAGCTATTATGCTGCAGAGAGTGCCTTTCTTAAGTCGCCAGGTACTAAAAGTGTAGAGCAACTAAAAAACTATATTAATAAATACCCTAATGGAACATTTAAAGCAAATGCATCGTTCTATATCGGTCAATATTCTTATAACCAAGGCAATTTAAATGAAGCCTCGCAATATTTCGAAAACGTATTGGTAAGTAAAAATGTTATATTGCTTGAAGAGACATTACTCTCATTGGCTTCGATTGAAGAGATGGAGAGAAATTATGAGAAAGCATACCAATATTACAATACTCTTGCTCAAGAATACTCTACAACCTCTCTTGGGAAAGAGGCAAAATCTTCAGTTGTCAGAGTTTTGAGTTTGGATGGTAAAAATAATGAAGTAATAAAAGTAGCGACAGAGATATTATCTGAAAATTCCGATATTCCATACGTTGACGAAATAATGTATTATAGAGCTAAAGCATATAATGCTATAGGCGACAGCGATAGTGCAACAAAAGATTGGGAGGTGTTATCTACAACTCAACATTCGGCTTTCTCGACCGAAGCAAAATATATGATTGCAGAGATACTATACAATAAGAATATGCTTACAGAGGCAGAGAATTGTGTAAATTCTCTTCTATCGAGCAGTAGCAATGAAAGATATTGGATAGCACGAGGTATAATTTTATTATCAGATATTTCGGCAAAGCAAGGAGATAATTTTAAGGCTAAACAGTATCTAAACAGCTTAAAGAACAACTACACCGATGATAATGATATACAAACAATGATAAAAGAGAGATTGACACAATATGAGAACTAAACTTATAATATTAGCATCAATAGCTTTAATTTTTAATATGCAACAAATTAAAGCACAAGAAATTGACCGTGAAGTTACGGTAGAGAAGGAATATACGCCCGAGGTTGATGCCGCAGTAAAAAAGACGGGAGTTCCCGAAGCGGAAAATCCTTTGGTTGAGAAGCCTGTAAACGAATACTCAACTTGGGCTGTTCCTTTATCTGGAACACCTACTTCGCAACCTATCTTGGTTAGTGAATTAAAGAGTCAGGATGATTTTAACGAGCAACGAGGATATGCAAACTTCGGTATGGGTAATAACCTGAATATAAATGGAGATGCAGGTATTAGGATTCTCAACTCGGCACGCAATCAACTTGGTGTGTGGTATAATCACACCTCAACAGGCGGACATCTAAAATATAGAGACAATGTTCCCGTATATGGAGGGGAAAAAGTGTATCAACACTTAAACAGCAATGTTGTTAACCTTACTTACAAGCACGCTTTTGATAAATTGGAGTGGCAAACAAGTGCCGCATACAAACACAATACATTTAACTATTATGGAGCAAAACTAATGCCTCAACTCCCCACAATCTCTGAAACCGAGTATCAAAGAGTAAATCAATATGCGGTAGGAACATCATTACGTTCAACCAAAAACAAAGATGTAACTTTAAATGTATCGGTAGGTTTTGTGGGTTACTATAATAATATCGGATATTTAATAGGCGAAAAGGGTGGAAGAGAGAACCATTTAACCTCTAATATCGAACTTGCAGCACGTTTGGGAAGCAATAATAATCGATTAGGATTTGAGTTTAATATGGATAATCTGATATACAATAGTGCGGCAAATGCAAATAATTATACAATGTTGTCATTCACGCCATTCTATAAATTTGCAAATGATAAAATTCGTTTAAAAGCCGGTGCAAAAATCGATATTTCGATAAACGACGGAACAATACTTCGTTTTGCCCCCGATTTTGAATTTAATGCCGATATGGGTAAGTATTTTCAATTCTACACAACTGTTAATGGAGGCAAAGAGCTTAATACATGGAATAAGATGTCGGCCCAAAACATATATATAAACCCAACGGAACAATTATCTAACACATATACTGCTGCAAATGCAATAATGGGCGTTGCTTTCAACTATTATCCTGCAATTACAATAAAAGTATATGGCGGATTTAAAACTTCAACAGATGCCCTGTTTGACGTGAGGAATATTGAAACCATTACCGACGGGAAAATTACATCATACGAGGTTGTCGATTACACTCCTATCGATGCCTATCGTTGGTTGGGAGGAGCAAATGTGGCTTTTAAGTTAAAAAAGATTTTAGAGGGAGAGGTTAAGTGGACATTAAATAAATGGAGAAGTCGTAGCGGAGAGGGCGAAATTCTTTCAGCACTTCCTAAAAACGAGTGGAGTGTTAAGCTTGGAGTAAAGCCTATTAAAAACCTAACTATCAATGCAAACTTTTATATGGGAATGGGAAGAGGTTATCGCTACCAAAACGAGTATGGAAATGTGTTTGAAAAAATGAGCGATATATACGACCTTAATTTAGGGGCAAATTACTCGTTGAATAAGATGATTAGTTTCTATTTGCAATGGAATAATATTCTATCTCAAAACTACGATATTTATTACGGAATGCCTGCTCAACGTATGCACTTCTTGCTTGGAGCATCCATTAAATTTTAATTGCAGATAAAACTTTGAGAAGTAAATTTCAAAGGATAGGGCAATAAGTAGCTGTTTTATTCGTTTTAAGAGAGAATATGAAACGTTTATTATACATATTAATTGCCCTATCCTTTGCTGTTTCAGCCTCAGCACAAACACGTAAATTGGAACGACGTCCGTATGCCGACCAAAAGCGTGTGCACTTTGGATTTTCATTGGGCTTGAATATGCAAAATTTGCGTTTGGTTCCAAATGGCGAACCGGATGAAAATGGTGAAATTTGGTTGGCCGATGTGCCCACTTTCTCTCCTGGATTTAACGTAGGTCTCTTGTGCGACTTATACCTATGTCCCTATTTGAATTTACGTTTTACCCCCACTTTCTTATTCGGAAATAAAACAGTAACATTTCGAGGAGAATATTCGGGAGAAGAGAAAAAAACCGATGTAAAATCGAATTATATTCAAGCTCCAATTGAGTTAAAATATAGTGCAAAACGAATAAATAACTATCGACCATATATTATGGCAGGTGTTGCTCCTACGTTTGATGTGTCAAAAAAACGGGGCGATTTGCTTCGCCTTAAAACATACGACACATATATCGAGATTGGATTGGGTTGCGACATCTATTACCAATACTTCAAATTCATTCCCGAACTTAAATTTTCATTCGGTTTGCACGATATCTTAAATCGCAAAAGAGACGATTTAATTGACCCCGCAGAATATAAATATACTGCTGCATTAGACAGAGTAAGTTCTAAGATGGTAATACTTACCTTCTATTTTGAATAGGATATAAAGCCTCATATCAACTCGTTTCATAATTAAAATTGCACAAAAAAAGCAACGTAACTCTACGCTGCTTTAATATATATTCACAAGAATAATCTACTACTCCTGATAAGGTTTTTCGTATGCAGGAATATCAACAAGCTTTATTCCAAAGACAAGAGCCGAATATGGGGGAATTCCTGTTCTGTCTTGTTCTCCATAACCCGCATATGCAGGAATTATAACCTCGCAACTATCGCCTGCCACCATATTAGTAAGAGCCATTGCAAATCCTTGCACAGTGGCAGACAATTTAATAGTAGTTATACTATCAACGTATGAATAGGTTGAATCAAAGGGAGTACCATCATATAGTGTGCCTTTATACATAACATCGACATAACTTGTGTATAGAGGGTTTTTAGTGCCGGTGCCATGTTTAAGTCTTTTCATAAGCACTACACTTCCCTTATCCCAATCGGGGCTGATTTGCTCGTACGCCAAAGCTGTTCCCTCTGCATTAAGCTCAACCGATTTAGCTTCAATAAAATCATTATTGGCATTACGCCAATCTTTATATTTTTCCCAATTGTTCTCCTCTTTATTGCACGATGCGAGTGCAATAAGCACTCCCATCGCAATAAAGAAAATATGTGGTAATCTCTTCATTTTTATTACTCTTGAGCAATTTTCTTAAGTAACGATTTAAATGATACTTGCTCACTGATTAATGCTTTAATGTCGCTAATGTTTATACGCTCTTGAAGCATAGTATCACGGTAACGAACAGTTACTTTATTATCGACAAGAGTATCATGATCTACGGTGATACAGAAGGGTGTTCCTATTGCGTCTTGACGACGATATCTCTTACCGATAGAATCCTTCTCGTCATACATACACTTAAAGTCGAATTTAAGTTCGTTCATAATCTCTCGAGCTTTATCAGGAAGCCCATCTTTCTTAACAAGAGGGAATACTGCAAGTTTAATAGGAGCAAGAGCTGCAGGCAATTTAAGCACTACACGGCTCTCTCCATTCTCCAATTTCTCCTCACAATAGGCAGCAGACATAACGCTTAAGAACATACGGTCAACACCTATTGATGTTTCAATAACGTAAGGCACATACGATTCGTTCAATTCAGGGTCGAAATATTGAAGTTTTTTACCTGAATATTTCTCATGGCTTCCAAGGTCAAAGTTTGTACGAGAGTGAATACCCTCAACCTCTTTAAATCCGAAAGGCATCTCAAACTCTATATCTGTTGCGGCATTTGCGTAGTGAGCCAATTTGTCGTGGTCGTGGAAACGATATTTTTGGTCGCCCAAGCCAAGAGCTTTGTGCCATTTCAAGCGAGTCTCTTTCCATTTCTCAAACCATTTCAACTCCTCTCCGGGACGAACAAAGAATTGCATCTCCATTTGTTCGAACTCACGCATACGGAATATGAATTGACGAGCAACAATTTCGTTGCGGAAGGCCTTACCAATTTGTGCAATTCCAAAAGGAATTCTCATTCTTCCGGTCTTTTGTACATTAATGTAGTTAACAAAAATACCTTGAGCTGTTTCGGGACGCAAATATATTTTCATTGCACCGTCGGCAGTAGAGCCCATTTCGGTAGAGAACATTAAGTTGAATTGACGAACATCTGTCCAATTGCGAGTTCCGCTTATAGGACAAGTTATTTCATAATCAACTATTATTTGACGTAACTCTGCCAAGTCGTTATCATTCATTGCTTTGGCAAAACGCTCGTGAAGTTCATCACGTTTAGCGATATTCTCCAATACTCTTGGATTTGTTTGACGGAACATAGCCTCGTCAAAAGATTCTCCAAAGCGTTTAGCAGCTTTCTCTACCTCTTTATTAATCTTTTCGTCATACTTAGCCATTTGCTCTTCGATAAGAACATCGGCACGATAACGTTTTTTAGAATCTTTGTTATCGATCAAGGGGTCATTGAAAGCGTCAACGTGTCCTGATGCTTTCCATATAGTAGGGTGCATAAAAATAGCTGAATCAATGCCAACAATATTCTCGTTAAGCAGAATCATACTATCCCACCAATATTTTTTAATATTTTGTTTAAGCTCAACGCCCATTTGACCGTAGTCATACACTGCCGAAAGTCCATCATATATCTCACTTGAAGGAAATACAAAGCCATACTCTTTACAGTGTGAAATCAATTTTTTGAAAACCTCTTCTTGTGTCATATCGTAGTTAATTATATAAAATCTTAGAATATGTGTAATATTCTGCAAAGTAAACGATTTTTTTCGATTTAATTTGTATCTTTGCTTGTAAAATTGCTCATTTAGCCCATATTAATTAATTTAAGAAGGCGACAAGAGTAATCTTCTCCAAAATTTACCAATAAAAGAAAACAAACGTAAGAATGGCAGACGAGGATTCTTTAAAACAAGAGAGAGAGGAAATCTCAGCAAACGCTTCCGAAATATCATCAAAAGAGCATCAATCATCGGGCGACAAAAAACATCATCTTACAGGGATGTATCAAAGTTGGTTTCTTGATTATGCTTCGTATGTAATTTTAGAGCGTGCAGTACCACATATTGAAGACGGATTAAAACCTGTTCAACGACGAATTCTTCACTCAATGAACGAGCTTGAGGATGGCAGATACAACAAAGTTGCCAACGTAGTTGGTAACACAATGAAGTACCATCCTCACGGAGATGCCTCAATCGGAGACGCACTTGTTCAATTGGGACAAAAAGAGTTACTTATTGACTGTCAGGGTAACTGGGGAAACATTCTGACCGGCGACGGTGCAGCAGCACCTCGTTACATTGAAGCTCGTCTTTCTCCCTTTGCATTGGAAATTCTCTTCAATCCCAAAATTACGGAGTGGAAGCCCTCATATGACGGACGTAACAACGAGCCTGTAACGTTGCCTGTAAAATTCCCATTGTTGCTTGCTCAAGGAGTAGAGGGTATTGCCGTTGGTTTGTCATCAAAAATATTACCGCACAACTTCAACGAGCTCCTTGATGCGTCGGTAGCGTATTTGCAAGGAGAGGAGTTTGAACTATATCCCGATTTTCAGACAGGAGGTTTTATTGATGTTTCGAGATATAATGACGGTGAACGTGGTGGAGCCGTAAGGGTAAGAGCCAAAATAGACAAAATTGATAATAAAACTTTGGCAATAACCGAAATACCTTTCGGTAAAACGACAACAACACTTATTGAATCGATACTTAAAGCACAAGAGAAGGGTAAGATAAAAATCCGCAAAGTCGATGATAATACTGCTCAACGTGCCGAAATTTTAGTGCATCTTCAACCGGGAACATCATCTGATAAAACAATTGACGCTTTGTATGCATTTACCGATTGCGAAGTCAGCATATCGCCAAACTGTTGTGTAATATGCGATCGTAAGCCTCAATTCCTTACCGTAAGCGAGTTGCTACGCCGAAGTGCCGACTCAACCGTCGAACTCTTCCGCAAAGAGTTAACAATAAAACGAGGAGAGATATCGGAACGCTTGCACTTTGCTTCGCTCGAAAGAATATTTATCGAAGAGAGAATATATAAAGACAAAGGCTTTGAACAAAGCCGTAATATGGACGAGGCGGTTAAACATATTGACGGAAGATTGGAGCCATTCAAAAAAGATTTCATACGTGATATTACACGTGATGATATACTTCATTTGATGGAGATTAAGATGGGACGCATCTTAAAATTCAATTCCGATAAAGCCGATGAACAAATAGCGGCATACAAAGAGGCAATAGCAAAGATAGATTATAACCTCGCCCATATAATAGAATATACAATTGATTGGTTTGTTCATCTTAAAGAGAAGTACGGAGCAGGCTATCCTCGCAAAACAGAGATAAGAGGTTTCGATACCATTGTTGCCACCAAAGTTGTTGAGGCAAACGAGAAACTATACATAAACCGAGAAGAGGGATTTATAGGAACATCGCTCAAAAAAGACGAGTATGTTTGTAATTGCTCAGATATTGACGATATAATAATATTCTACAAAGATGGCAAATACAAAATAGTAAAGGTGGCAGACAAGATGTTTGTAGGCAAAAACATCCTTTACCTAAACGTATTCAAAAAGAACGACACCCGAACCATATACAATGTAATATATCGTGACGGACGAGACGGATTGCAATACATAAAACGTTTTGCCGTAACCGGAGTATCTCGTGATAAAGAATACGATCTTACACAAGGTAAACCGGGCTCAAGAATTACATGGTTTTCGGCAAACTCAAACGGAGAGGCCGAGGTGCTAAAAATAACATTCAAGCCTAAACCTCGTATGAAAGCTTTATTTATGGAGAAAAGCTTCAGCGAAATAGCCATTAAAGGACGTCAATCGATGGGTAACATCGTAACCAAAAACGAAATACACCGAATAAGCCTTAAAGAGAAAGGTGAATCGACTCTTGGAGGATTAAAAGTGTGGTTCGATCGTGATGTGCTTCGCCTAAACTACGATGGACGAGGGGAGTACATAGGAGAGTTTGCAGGAGGAGATTCGATACTTGTGGTATTGAAAAACGGCGATTTCTATACATCAAATTTCGATGTAACTAATCACTACGAAAACGATATACTCATATTTGAAAAATATGAAGAGGGCAAGGTGTGGACTGCAGTACTTAACGATGCATCGCAGCAGGGCTATCCGTACATAAAACGGTTCCAAATGGAAAACTCTCGCAAGAAACAAAACTTCTTAGGAGAAAACCCTGACTCATCTCTAATACTTCTTACCGATGAGCCATATGCTCGTATAGGTGTTACATTCGGAGGTGGCGACTCGTTTAGAGAGGCTTTGGAAATTGAGGCAGAAGAGTTTATAGGTGTGAAATCGTTTAAAGCTAAAGGCAAACGACTTACAACTTTTGAAGTTGAAGAGATTAAGGAGCTTGATCCCATTAGACAACCGGAACCGGAAGAAGAGGTCGAACAAGATATAGAAAAAGTAAAAGCTCCGTTCGTAGATATAGTTGAAGAGGCAGACAACGAAAATGACAGCACTGCTGAAGAGCCGACTCCTGACGAAAACGGACAGATGCATCTCTTTTAAAACGAAACAATATTATTAAAACAGGCAAATAAAGAATAAAAAAATATTTTTTTTGCAGAATATCTTTGTGATTGAATATTTTTTACTATCTTTGCACTCGGAAATCAGAAATACTGACCACCACCTTGCGGATGTGGCGTAACTGGTAGCCGCGCTAGACTTAGGATCTAGTGTCGAGAGACGTGTGGGTTCGAGTCCCGTCATCCGCACAAAAGAGCAATCGAAAGGTTGCTCTTTTTTTATTCCTCGCTGACTCTCACGGAAAAGTTATTAGCAATATAGAGTAAGCATAGTTATCCTTCTCATCTTGCTTTTTAAACAATGCTATTAAATAAAAAAATTACAAGGTTCATACTGAACCCTGTAATCTCTATTTACACAAAATTATGGATAGTGTCTAAAAAATGGAGAAAGTTTTCAACTCTCTCCGTGGTATCCCTAATTGTTCTGTTTCCGAACAAATTTTTAAGAGACTTATCATGCCTTTGGGGATTAAACCATTTTCAATAATGGCATTATCATTACTTAACAGTAAAACCGTAATTTATTATTTTATCTAAATCTTTACTCTCCCTTAACTCATTCATTACATTTTTAGGTAATTCTCCTTTCTCTAAAACTTTGTCAGATAATGCATATTTTATTGCATACAACTCTTTTTTATTGTATTCTCCATTTAATGAATTTTCCCCAACAAATAAACTATAAAGAAAACCTACTTTCCCATCCAATCCATTTGCTATTTCTTTCATTATTTCTCTCTGGCCTCCATTTGAGGTCTTAATCTTTGTTTTGTATTGTAAGGTACCAATAGAATCATAAACACATTTTTCAATCTCGTTTCCAATAAAGGCATACTCATATACTACTATCTCTTGTAATTTGCCGTTACTGTCATATTTTTTAGCCTCGGTACATTCTCCTTGAGGATTATACTTACTTATCAACTTTAGATATCCGTCAGAGTTATAATATTCACACTCAATAAGATTTCCGTCAGAATCGTATTTGTATCTCTCTTCCCCTTTATATTCTCCGTTTCCATATTCACACTCTTCTGTCATATTCCCTTGAGAGTTCCATTTTGATACATATTTATTATACAATACACCTTCAAGTCCATACGATGCTGATTCTGTTTTTATGCCAGCTGAGTTATATTTGCATATATTCTCTTTCACTAATTTCCCATTATTGTATTCCGACTCAGAGGTTTCAATTATCTCATCTTCAGAATTACACGTTGCAATGAACTTTTTGATTAACTTCCCTCCTTTGTAAGATACAGATTCTATTATTTTGCCTTTAGAGTTAAACTTACGTGTTGTTTCAGTATATTTATTGCCGTCTCTAATGAATGATTTTGCGGTTTCTTTTTTATTTCCCTCAGAATTATATTTTGTTATATATTTATTGTCAATTTTTCCATCTGAGCCATACACTATTTTTTCAATTATATTTCTAAAAGAGTCATATTTAGTAGTAGTCTTCCCCAACATAATCCCTTCAGGATTATATGTACTCACCTCAATTCTATTCCCATTAGCATCATATTTATACTTGTATGTATTGTTTATGCTCCATTCGTTCTCGCAGAAACTATAATTTGCTTCTTCTATTATATTTCTGTCTGAATCATATTTAAATAACCACTTCTCTGAGTTTGGCTCTTCGTAATAGCACATAAGTTCATAATCAATTCTATTCCCATTAGCGTCATTAACCGATTTTGTTTTATACTCTAATTCGCCGTCAGATCTATAGCCCTTACACTCTAATATGCTTCCTGATAGATTGTAAGTAAATAGATACCTTTCGATAAGCTTGCCATAAGAGTCATATCCCACCCATTCTGTTCTATTCTCATCAGGGTAATAGTTATAGATTATTTTTGATAATAAATTTCCTCTATGGTTATAATTTAACTCTTCAATTATATATCCTTCAGGATTATATTTTATTGTATAATATATATTATATTTGTCATAATATTCTGCCTTAACACAATGTCCATCTATATCATATTCATATGTAGCTTTGGTTGTTAAGTCGCCGTATTCATCATACTCAGCCTCCAAAATTATATTTCCCTCAGAATCTGTCTCTTTTACAGATTTAGGTTCTATTTTAGTTTTTACTTCTGCCTCCGCCTTATTACTTTTATTGTTTATATCATATTTCTGACTTTCTAATACATCTCCAAGGGAGTTGTATTTTACTCTACCTGTTCTAATACCATCAGAATTGTAGCTATAAACAACTTTCCATTCTAATTTAACGTTTGAATACCAAATACGTTTAATCAGATAGCCATCATCATCATATTCTAATCTTTCCAAGTCTCTCGGTCTCTCGTTGTTTGCAAAGTCAAAATCAATATGTTCGATAGATTTATTGCTGTTTTTAGAACATGATGATAGAAGGCTAATAATAGCAAGAAGTAAAAATATTCGTTTCATAAAAGTTATATTTCAACGTGAGTTCGATATAAGGAATTAAAAATATTTTTAATTAACCCTTTAAAAATTAGGAGAATAGCGATAATAGTTGTAAATTTAAGAACACAAAGAACAACGACAAACTCTTACCGCTATGTTCTCTGAGGGTAAAATTACATAAACTTTTTATTTAGCAGATGAATTCTGCACCTTTTTTAATGCACAACAAGAAAAATATATGCTTTCAACACCTGATGACGGCAAGTGTCATCGTTGTAACCAACATATTCACAAAACTTTTGAAGGTTTTGCCAATTATGGTAAATGTTCTATAGGGTGGTTCTTTGGCTTCAAGCTCCATTTGATTATCAACGATAAAGACGAAATCTTGAATTTCGTTTTACAACCGGTGAGGTTGATGACAGAGAACCTTTTTATTGATGGTATTCAGTTGTTTACCAAGGTCAAGAATAATATGAAAAACTCGCTTATGAATTTTACTGACATTTGTTTAAGAAAACGTGCACTTATATTAAACAGTAAATGACAACTTAAAATTATTGCCCAAATTGAACATTCTCGTCATCGCTCGTTTAATAACTTTATTGCAAATGCTTTGAGTGCTATTGCTGCATATTGTTTCTTTGAAAAGAAACCCGCCATTGATTTGAAATTTATAACGACGGACAACTTTATTTATTCTAATATTATATCGAACTTACGTTAAATTAGACGGAAGCGACTACATAGAATCGAATTTTATAGTTGAGATATTCTTTATTGTTTCTTCGAAATCGGTTATTATATCTTTTACAGCCTCTTGTGCTGTCTCAGGGTTTGTTATAAGGGATGCAACTTGTCCTATCTCTAATTCTCCTTCTTCTAAATCCCCTTCAAATATTCCTTTTTTGGCACGTCCTTTCCCCAATAGCTCTTTTAACTCTTCAATTGATACCCCTCGTAACTCAGCCTCCTCTACCTGTTTGTAAAAGTTGTTTTTAATCAGACGTGTTGGAGCGAGTTGCTTTAACATAAGTTTTGTATCGCCTTCGTTTAATGAACGGCATAGTTTTTTAAACTCCTCATTCGCCGAACTCTCTTCGGTCATTGCAAAGCGTGTTCCTATTTGCACTCCTTCCGCACCAAGGGCAAAAGTTGCCGCCATTGCCGAACCTGTTGCTACTCCTCCTGCTGCAATAAGGGGCAGTGTTGTTGCTTTGCGTACTGCCGGTATCAGACAAAGGGTTGTAGTCTCCTCACGACCATTATGTCCGCCTGCCTCAAATCCTTCGGCAACTATGGCATCAACTCCAGCATCTTCGCACTTTTTGGCGAATAGCGACGATGAGACCACGTGTGCTACCACCGCTCCGTTTTGGTGTAGAAAATCGGTCCACTTTTTGGGACTTCCTGCCGATGTAAAGATGACCTTTACTTTCTCTTCGGTAACAATTTGCATTATCTCCTCTATTTGAGGATACATAAGAGGAATGTTTACTCCAAAAGGTTTGTCTGTTGCCGCTTTACACTTTTGAATGTGATCTCTTAATGTTTCGGGATGCATCGAACCTGCACCTATTAATCCTAAGCCTCCTGCATTGCTTACGGCAGCGGCTAATCGCCAACCGCTACACCAAACCATACCTCCCGATATAATGGGGTATTTTATCCCAAACAATTTACATATTCTATTCATAGTCAAAAATTTCTATCTGTTTAATACCTTTTCTAAAGCATTTACTTTACAACCTGCATTCTCGGCGTTCATTTCTCCTTCAGCAAAGTTGTTTATTAATTCTTCCAACTCTGCCACCGCCTTATGGTTTCCGTTTGTTTTATACTCCTCACGTAAGATACATATCTTCTCTGCATCCTGAATTCCCTCTACCAATCGCTCGAAGCGTACCGAACTTCTAAATCCCGGATAAATGAGAAATGCATCTCCTGCTCCCCACATACGGTAGCGTGTGTCGTGCAATGGGTCTTCCCCCCAATTATTGTACGCCCAACGTAAAAATCCGTCAAATCCTGCTTGTACTGCATGCAAAGGCATACAAGCCGACTCGGCAGGAGATGAGAATGTATATGAGTTAGGATATGTTGTTGCACAACTTGTGTAGTATAATGTTACTCCGCCGTTTGCTTTACGTCGTTCCAACTCCTCTTTTGAGAAATATTGCTCATATTGCACTGTAAAGTCATACAACAAATCAACCAACTCTTTGTGATAGTTTCCTGCAAGCGACATCTTCATTCCGGGTACAATCTCTTGCAATAGGTTATAGGCATCAAGCATTGCACTTAACTCACGTTCGTCCATACAGATTGATGTTTTTTCGTACCATCCCTTCTCTTTAAGGTGTTTTGCAAACTCTGTTAAAAGGGGTCTCCAAAACTCTCTGTATTCGGGGTCGGATGTTTTAGCGTGTATGAATTTATATTCACCTGTTGCCTCATCGAAGTAGCGGAAATTCATATCCCACGGAACCATTGAGAAGCATTTTATCTCTTTGTCGATGCCACACTCCATCATAAACTCAACCCAACGGTCGAAAATAGTGTAATCATATGCCCATGAACCATCGGTTTTGAGTGTGGTCTCAATCATAGGGTCAAATTTATCGTGCGATTGTTCGCCCCATGGCTCATAAATAATTTCGGTTGAAATTACCTTTTGTCCTGCACGGGCAAGTGCTTTCATCATAGGTCGCATAGCCTCAAAATGTTTGTCGCTCCACTTCTCAACATTGTAGTAACGTGAAACAGAATATGGTTGTTGCCACAAATCAAGGTGAAATACATAATCTTTTGGCTCGGGCAGAGTCTTATCAAGCACATCAATTTCAGCAGTAAGCTTACCTAATGTTTTCCAGCCTTGTTTTACTTTAAGAGTAACATTGTAGTTGCCGGGAGCAATATTCATTGGCACTTCAAACGTACACCAAACCGGACGTACCCTGCGAGCTTTTAAATTTTTTACTTTTTGATTGTCTATTACATCGGCAACCATCGAACTATCATATATTGAGTGGTCGGGACGATGTCCGCAAGTACCGTTTCCGTCGGCATTAAATCCGTCGGTCATAACGTATGTTACAAAGTTTGCCTCGGCACTCCCTTTTACTCCGTCAATCTGAGATATTTTTAATTCAACGTCTTCTATCTCTTCTGCTGTATAAATAAGAGCTAAAGCCGAAACCCTTTCTCCACGCCAAACACGGATAGTTGTATCGGTAAAAGTAACTACATCGGGTACGTTTTTATATGAGTAGTGAATGTTTTTATCTGCCCATGTTACATTGAAACTCTCCGAAAGGTTATTCCATGCCTCTTCATTAACAGGTTTTGTATCTTCCAACTCTTCGTACGATGTCAAAGGGTATGGAGTATTATAATTTACCTCTTCAACCTTGTTTGTATTACAAGCCAACAAACCTAACAGAGCAAATGGTAATAGTATTTTTTTCATATAGTAGTTTTTATTTATTCCGACATCGGATGTTTTTATCTCTACAAAAATATCTCATTTATTTAATATAGTAGCTCAAATATAAAGTTTTTTTAAGACAAATTGAGTATAGATAAAAAAATAGTAATATCTTTGAAAGTGTATTAATACAAATACTTAGAGAGTATTCTTATATTTACTATAATAGTTACAAATGGTAATAGAATTTAAGATTGAGTATCGCACCAAAGGCGATGAAGTAATTGCAGTTGTTTTTAAAAACAGAGACATTTCACCTCTTTTTTTGAATAGCTATAACGATGCCACATGGAGTGGAGCAATAACATTGGAAGGGGTTCCTTCCGACATTAAATTAGAGTATTCATATGCTGTATATGAGAATGGAGAGCCTATTCGCATAGAGAGCGGAATAGTATCTCACTCATTATGGATAGGCAAAAATAATAAAGCAAAACTCTATGTTTATGATACTTGGAGAGATTTGCCCGAATTTGCATATCTTTTTACCTCGGCTTTTAGCGGAGATAAAGTTTTTTCGCCTTACGATGGTTGTGTTATAGAGAATAGCAACACTGTTTTTAGAGCATTGGTACCTCATATTGGCAATGGTAAACGTGTTGCTATTTGTGGAAGAGAGGCTATTTTGGGAGGTTGGAAAATTCCTATTCCGATGAAGGAGGTCGAACCCTTTGTTTGGGAAGGTACAATTTGTGCCGACTCTGCAGCTCGATATGAATTTAAGTTTGTTATCATTGACGAGAATGGAGTTATCATAGAGTGGGAGCGAGGAGAAAATCGTTCGATGTATGTTACCGACTTGGATGAGGGTGAAATTTTTTACTCGCCCGAAATGGAGCCATTCTTCGACTGTTTAGATAAAAAAATAGCAGGTACCGCTATTCCTGTATTCTCGTTACGAGGTGAAGGGAGTTTTGGTGTAGGAGACTTTGGAGACCTTAAAGATTTTGTTTGTTGGGCGGCATACACACATCAAAAGGCAGTACAGATTTTGCCTATTAACGACACCACTATAAGTAATACGTGGACAGACTCTTATCCATATAATAGTATATCCATTTACGCTTTTCACCCAATGTATATCGATATTCGCCAATTGGGCAGTTTGCGTAATAAGGCTCTTGCCGAGGAGTTTGAAGCTCAGCGTAAAAGGTTGAATGCCTCTCCGTTTGTTGATTACGAAGGTGTTAACTCAACAAAAATGGCATATATCAAAGCCTTCTTCAAACAAAATGGCAAAAGAGTATTGGCTTCGGCAGGCTATAAGAAGTTTTTTGAAGAGAACTCTCATTGGTTGTTGCCATATGCTGCATTCTCGTATCTGAGAGACATTCATTCAACTCCCGATTTTAATACATGGGGCGAATATGCCGTTTATGATGAGAAGAGAGTTAAAGAGTTATGCTCGCCAACAAATGAAGCATATCAAAACATTTCTCTCTACTACTACATACAATACAACTTGCATATTCAACTTTTGGAAGTAAGTAAGTTTGCACGCAGTAAAAATGTGATACTTAAAGGCGATATTCCAATTGGTATTAGCCGTTGCAGTGTGGAGGCTTGGATTGAACCTCACTATTTTAATATGAGCGGTCAGGCGGGTGCTCCACCCGATGCATTCTCTACAAATGGACAAAATTGGGGCTTCCCTACTTACAATTGGGATGTTATGGCCAAAGATAATTATGCATGGTGGCGTAAAAGATTTGGCAAGATGAGCGAATATTTTACAGCTTATCGAATTGACCACATTCTTGGTTTCTTCCGCATATGGGAAATTCCTACACACTCGGTTCACGGATTGTTAGGACAATTTGTTCCTGCAAAAGGAATGTCAAGTGAGGAGATTGCCGGTTTCGGACTTGAATTCCGTCCTCAGTTTATGACAACTCCTTTCATTAATGATAATGTTCTGAATGATATTTTTGGGGAGAGAGCCGATTTTGTTAAAGATACATTCTTAACGCCAACAGCAAATGGTCGATGGGAAATGCGTCCCGAATTTGACACTCAACGCAAAGTAGAGACATGGTGCTGGAATAATCGTTTTTATGTTGACGACGATATACGAGAGGGCGTTTATTCGCTAATAAGCGATGTATTGTTTGTTCCCGATCGCAACGATACAAACCTTTATCATCCCCGTATTTGTGCTCAAAACGACTATATATACAAACAGCTCTCATCTGCCGAGCAAGGAGCATTTAATGCTTTATATGACTATTATTACTATCACCGTCATAGCGAGTTTTGGTACGAGCAGGCAATGAAAAAATTACCTATGCTTACCCAATGTACAGCCATGTTGGCGTGTGGAGAAGATTTAGGTATGGTTCCGGAGTGTGTGCCTTGGGTAATGGGGCAGTTGCAAATTTTAAGCCTTGAGATTGAACGTATGCCAAAAGCTCCATATCATGAGTTTGGTTACACGTACGGATATCCTTTACGCTCGGTATGTTCAATATCAACTCACGATATGTCAACACTCAGAGGTTGGTGGGAAGAAAACCCGGAAGTTACCGACCACTACTATCGTATTATGCTTAACCATGGAGGAGCAACACCCCGTGTGGCAAGTGGAGAGATTTGTGAGGAGGTTGTTTGCCGACACCTTTACAGCCCTTCGCTATTGGCTATTCTTTCATTCCAAGACTGGTTATCTATCGATGAGAATATACGTTTTGCCGATGTTGAAACCGAACGCATAAATATTCCTGCTGTTGCACGTCATCATTGGCGTTATCGCATGCACTTGACAATTGAACAACTAATGGCTAACGAACGATTTAACAATAAACTTCGTACACTAATCGACAATAGCGGCAGAGGTTAAGAGATATGGTACTGAATTATATTTGGATAGGATTCTTTTTTATTGCCTTTTTGGCTGCACTTGTGCAAACCATATTCTTTGGTGATTATAACGTGTGGAGTGAAATCATGAACTCTTCGTTCTCGTCGGCACGAACAGCCTTTGAAATTTCTTTGGGATTGACAGGAGTTTTGTCGTTATGGCTCGGACTGATGAAGATAGGAGAACGTGGAGGCATCATAGCAATATTTGCACGTATGGTATCTCCGTTTTTCTCACGCTTGTTTCCTTCTCTTCCCAAAGACAGCCCCATTTTCGGGTCGATATTTATGAATTTCTCTGCCAATATGTTAGGCTTGGATAATGCGGCAACTCCTCTTGGTCTGAAAGCAATGAAAGAGATGCAGGAGGTAAATACCCAAAAAGATAGAGCAACCGATGCAATGATAATGTTCTTGGTTCTCAATACAACAGGGCTTACTCTTGTCCCCATCAGTGTAATGGTGTATCGAGCCCAAATGGGAGCCATCAATCCCTCTGATGTATTTCTTCCTATACTTATAGCTACATATATATCAACTCTTGTTGGATTGATTGTAACCTGTATAAAACAACGAATTAATTTATTCGACAAAGTTATATTATCAACCATAGCAGTTGTTACAGCCCTTATTGGCGGGGTTTTGATATTCTTTATGAATCTTCCTCAAGAGAAGGTTTCACTCTACTCAACTGTTGGTGCAAACTCCTTACTCTTTTTAATTATAATGCTCTTCCTTATAGCAGGAGTACGCAAAAGAATAAATGTTTATGAAGCATTTATTGACGGAGCAAAAGAGGGCTTTAAAACGGCAGTAACCATAATCCCTTATTTGGTGGCTATGTTGGTTGCAATAGGAATGTTTAGAGCATCAGGAGCAATGGAGTTTTTAACCGACGGGGTAACCTACTTGGTGGCAGCTTGCGGTGTTGATACCGATTTTGTGGGAGCAATACCCACTGCACTTATGAAACCTCTTAGCGGAAGCGGAGCAAGAGGTATGATGGTTGATGCCATGACAACATACGGAGCCGATTCGTTTGTTGCCCGGGTAGCCTCTACAATACAAGGTTCGACAGATACCACTCTATATATTCTTGCGGTCTATTTTGGTGCCGTAGGTATAAAAAAGAGTCGCTATGCCGCAGGGGTTGGTCTCTTTGCCGATCTTGTTGGAATTATTGCCGCAATAATTGTAGCCTACATCTTTTTCGGATAGTTTGTTAATAATAACCAGCTTATGCTAAATACTTTTTTGATAAACCATAAAAAGAATTCTTTGCTGCATATCCAAATATTTTTATAACAATTTTATTTCCCCTTAAATATTTTTTGCTCACTTTTTTTTAACTTTGTAATTATGCTTTTGCAGTGTAAAAATAGGGGTATAATCGAGGCCGGTTGCGATGAGGCAGGACGTGGATGTCTTGCAGGACCGGTTTTTGCAGCGGCAGTTATTCTTCCTCCCGATTTTGAAGATGAACTTATTAGTGATTCTAAAAAATTGACAGAGAGGATGCGATACAAATTGCGACCCGTTATCGAAGAGTGTGCTGTCGCTTGGGCAGTAGGGGTTGTAACTGCCGAGGAGATAGATAAAATCAATATCCTTAATGCCTCTATTCTTGCTATGCATAGAGCTTTGGAGCAATTAAAAACACAACCTGAGTTTATATTGGTTGATGGCAATAGGTTTAAACCCTACGGAAAGGTACCATACTCTTGCGAGGTTAAGGGAGACGGACGTTTTTTATCTATAGCAGCGGCATCTATCCTTGCCAAGACATACCGTGATGACTATATGAATGGTATAGCCGAGGAGTTTCCGCAATATGGATGGAATGTGAATAAGGGTTATCCAACAAAGGCACATCGTGATGCCATTAGAGATTTTGGTATAACTCCCCACCATCGCAAGTCGTTTCAGTTGCTCGACAGACAACTGACACTTTTTTAATTGAGTTGAGTTATGTTTTTATCGGAATTAAATACAGGCGAATCTGCCATAATCTTAAAAGTAAAGGGACACGGAGGTTTTCGTCGTCGAATTATGGAGATGGGGTTTGTGCGAAGCAAAAGAGTTAAAGTTTTGCTCAACGCTCCTTTACAAGACCCTATCAAATATGAGATTATGGGTTATGAAGTTTCGCTTCGTCGCAGTGAGGCATCAATGATTGAGGTTATCACCGAGGAGGAGGCAAAAAAACTTATCCCTGCCGATAAAGCTTCGGCTGTAGTCTCAAAGGAGAGTATCGACGAGGTTATTACCCAACGTAATCGTGAAATAAATGTTGCGTTGGTGGGAAATCCCAATAGCGGAAAAACTTCTCTTTTTAACGCTATTTCGGGCAGGCACGAGCACGTCGGCAACTACAGCGGTGTAACAGTAGATGCAAAAAAGGGAGAGTGCCGTTATCGAGGTTATAACTTTATTATTACCGACCTTCCGGGAACATACGCTCTTTCGGCATATACGCCTGAGGAGCGTTATGTTAGAGAGCATTTACAAAACGAGTCGCCCGATGTTATTATAAATACTGTTGTTGCTTCGAACTTAGAACGCAACCTGTATCTTACAACAGAACTTATTGATATGGATGAGAAGATTGTTGTTTCGCTTAATATGTTCGATGAGCTTGAGCGAAGCGGTGCTTCTCTTGATTATCAGCAATTGGGCTCTTTATTGGGACTTCCAATGATTCCTGTTTCTACAAAAAGTGGCAAGGGAATAGAGTGGCTCTTGGATACCGTCATTGAGGTATATGAAAACACCAACTCACAAATGCGTCATATTCACATAAACAATGGCAGCATTATTGAGGAGGGATTGTCGAAAGTAAAAGAGGCTTTGAAACGCTCAAACGAACAATTGCCCAAATATTTTCCTCCGAGATACTATGCCTTAAAATTGTTAGAACGTGATACAGGTGTAGAGGACCAATTAAAAGATTGCCCCGATTTTAAGGAGTGGATTGAAATTCGCAATCACGAAGTTAAACATATCGAACGAGACCTTAAGGAGGATATCGAAGGGGCATTAACAAATCAGAAATATGGCTTTATTTCGGGAGCATTAAAAGAGTGTTATACTCCTGGTAAAAACGATGGAGTAATTGTTACCCGTATAATCGACACCCTTGTTACTCATAAGTTGTGGGGATTCCCAATCTTCTTTCTGCTTATGTTTTTGATGTTTTATTGCACATTCAGTTTGGGTGCCTATCCCCAAGAGTGGATTGAGGCAGGAGTCGAATGGTTGAGCAATTACGTAAGCGGATTTATTCCCGCAGGTATATTAAATTCTCTTATTACCGATGGAATCATTGGCGGAGTGGGCAGTGTTATCGTATTTTTGCCTAACATTATGATTCTTTATCTCTTTATCTCTTTTATGGAGGACTCGGGTTATTTGGCACGAGCAGCTTTTATAATGGACAAGATAATGCATAAAATAGGATTGCATGGCAAGTCATTTATTCCTCTTATTATGGGGTTTGGTTGTAATGTTCCTGCAATTATGGCAACACGCACAATCGAAAGCCGTTCGAGCAGACTTATAACTATGATGATTTCTCCATTTATATCGTGTAGTGCCAGGTTGCCTATATTTATCCTCTTTATTGGAACATTCTTCCCCAATAATGCGGGGCTGGTTCTGTTCCTATTCTATATAGGAGGTATATTGATGGCTGTTATTACCTCAAAACTGCTTCGTCGCTTTATGTTTAAGGAGGACGATACTCCGTTTGTAATGGAACTTCCTCCTTATCGAGTACCATCCGTCTCAACCACCGTAAGTCATATGTGGGACAAGTGCAAGCAATATCTTCGAAAAATGGGAGGGCTTATTCTTATTGCATCTATAATTGTTTGGTTTTTGAGTTATTTCCCTCACGGAACAGATAATAATGGCAAGTGTGAAACTTCGTATATGGAGCAACTGGGTAAGGTTTGCGAACCGGTAATGGAACCTTTGGGTATGGACTGGAAAGCATCGGTAGCCGTACTATCGGGAGTTCCTGCCAAGGAGATTGTGGTTAGTACATTAGGGGTTTTATATGCCGAAGAAGAGGGCGAAGAGCTAAGCGAAGGAGCACTATCCAAAAAACTTAAATCGAGCGGAGCTTTTAATATAGCATCGGCTCTTTCGTTTATGGTTTTCATATTGCTATACTTCCCATGTATTGCCACCCTGATTGCCATTAAAAACGAGAGTAATTGGAAATGGGCAGCCTTATCGATGCTCTATAATACGGCTATAGCATGGATATTTGCATTTGTAACTTACCGCATAGCTTTATTGATTATTTAGAGAGAGTATGGGATTTCAAGAAATAATAGTTACGGCAATAGGCATACTTGTATTGCTATATTTGGCACGACGAATTTATTGTATGATTTCAAGAAAAGATTTTTCGGCGTGCTATGGTTGCGATAAGAATTGTCCTATGAAAAAGAAAAAACGTAAAAGATAGATACAAATTAGGAATTGGGAATTTTCGTGGCTACACCACAATTAGAAATTAAGTCATTCCTCATTCCTCTTTTCTAATTAAAAAAATGATTATTCAATGTCTTATAATTTTTGCCTGCCTTGCCGTTGGTGAACTTATAGTTATGCTTACCGGTATTAAGTTCCCGTCGAGCATAATAGGAATGATTTTGCTCTGTACCCTGCTTAAAGTCGGCATTGTTAAATATGACAAGATAAAAGGGATGGCAAACGTCCTTATATCGAATATGGGATTCTTTTTTATCCCTCCGGGTATTGCTCTTATGCTATATTTCGATATTATAGAAGCTCAATTTTGGCCAATATTCATATCGGCATTAGTTAGTACAATTATAGTTATAGCTGTAACAGGATGGGTGTTTCAATTAACAAATCGCAAACGAAATGGATAATATATTTGTACTCTTAGCTTTAACTTTTGCCGTATATTATATCGCATCGATCGTTCGAAAAAAAACGGGAATAATATTATTAAATCCCATACTCATTACCATTGCTGTAATCATATGCTATTTAAAGTTTGCCAATATCAGTTTTGAAACATATAACGAAGGCGGGAAATATATCGAGTTTTGGCTGAAACCTGCTATTGTAGCATTGGGAGTGCCGCTATATAAGCACCTCGATTCGATAAAGCGACACTTTATCCCAATATTTTTTTCTCAATTAGCAGGGTGTGTTGCGGGAATAATTTCGGTTATAGCTATTGCCGACTTTATGGGGGCCACTAACGATGTAATAATATCTCTTGCTCCAAAATCGGTAACTACCCCAATAGCTATAGAGATATCGTCCGCTCTTGGAGGTATCGAATCTCTTACCGCTGCTGTAGTGGTGTGTGTAGGCATTTTAGGGGCAATGATAGGCTACCGAACCATGTCTATAATAAAACTCAGCGACGATGCCTCAAAAGGGATGGCAATGGGTACTGCATCTCACGCAGTAGGCACTGCGGCATCAATGGAAGTGAATCCTGTTCACGGAGTATATGCAACATTAGGGCTAATAATCAATGGAATTCTAACATCGATATTTGCCCCTATTATTCTACGTGTGATGGGGTATATTTAACAGCGTCAAATCAAATATAAAATTATAAATTGGTTAAAATATTTGCAGTTGTCATTAATATTTTATGAATATAGTTTGGAAATTCAGAAATTGCTATTATCTTTGCAGTCGCAAAAGGTTAAAGCATAAACCAAGGAAGGATGGGTGAGTGGCTGAAACCAACAGTTTGCTAAACTGTCGTACTCGTAAGGGTACCGGGGGTTCGAATCCCCCTCTTTCCGCAGAAAAAGCCTACAAGATATTGATTTTCAATCTTGTAGGCTTTTTATATGCCTCAAAAAAATGCACCAAAATGCACAAAATCCCGTTCCTACATACTTCTACGGGTGTTTTCAAAATCTTATATATCCCATTTTATAGTCTGTTGTAATTCTATTATAACAACCTTATAGGATATATTGTTCATTCAAAATAATATTTTTTAGTCTTCCTGCTAAGAATAAGGCATAAAAAAAAGCGATACTTGGTATCGCTTTCTTTTTTCTTCGCTTGCTAAAATTAATCAGCAATAACTACTGTGTCGATAGCAGTCTCTTCTGCGTTAGGAAGAAGAAGAGTATCGCCTTCGAATGCATAGTTAGCATCGATTGTAGCCTCAGTGCTTACAGGAGCCTCAGTAGCCTCCTCAGCTGCAGGTTGTGAGCTACAAGCTGCGAAAGAAGCAGCGAAAGCAACAGCTGCAAATAAAACTAATTTTTTCATTTCTCGTAATTTTAAATATTTAAAATAATAAATTTATTTATTGCTTTATGTTTCAAAAGCATTGCAAAGTTAATACTATTTTTTGAAATAAATAGTGTTTTTATGTTTTTTTTGCAAAAATAAGGAATTTATCCCTATTTTATTGGTGTAAAATTGGTATATAAGTATCGTTTTATACTACGTTTTGGAGTTTTTTCAAACTCTGTCGGGTAGATATAAATTTTTGATATAGTTTCGTAAGGTGCTACTTCGGTATTCAATGTTTTACGAATTTCTTCCATAATAGGATCAAGATCTTGAAGTGTAATACCACAAGTTTCAATTGCTTCGTAGTCGGGATATACCAACGCTACCAACTTGCCGTCTTTTTCTACAACCAAACTCTCAGATACAAACTCTTTGATGTTTAATTTTGCTTCAATCTCTTCGGGATATATGTTTTGTCCGCTTGCACCAAGAATCATATTCTTATATCGACCTTTGATAAATATGTTTTTATCTTTGTCTATAATTCCCATATCTCCGGTGTGCAACCATCCCTCTTCATCAATAACCTCTGCGGTAGCTGCTTCATTCTTATAATATCCTTTCATAACGTTTTCTCCCTTAACACAAATCTCTCCGGGTATTAGATAGGGATCTTCCGATAGAATTTTAACATCCATTATGCCGTCAAGAATTGCTCCAGCCGAAGAAGGGATGAATTCGCTATGGTGTTTGTAGCTGATAAGAGGTCCGCACTCAGTCATTCCATATCCTACTGTGAATGGGAATTTTATCTTGTGGAAGAATTTTTCAACTTCGGGGTTAAGAGGTGCTCCACCAATGATAACTTGCTCAAATCTTCCTCCTAATGCATCAATTAAGCTCTTTCTGATTTTAGCATATATTTGAGTATTTAATACAGGTAGATTTACTGCCCATTTTAAAGGTGTGCTGTTTAATTTTGGAAGAACTTGTTTACGATATATTTTTTCAAATATAAGGGGTACTGTTATAATCAGATTAGGTTTAACCTCTGCAAATGCTTTAAGCAATACTTTTGGAGAGGGAAGTTTTCCTAATAGTGTGATATGCGAACCTGTTGCAAGAGGTGTAAGCAGGTCAAATGCACAACCGTATGCGTGAGCTAATGGTAAGAATGATAAAGCTTTACTTCCTTTGTAGTGTAGTCGGGTTTTTATTCCGTAGCATACGTTGCCTGCAAGGTTGTTTCCGGTAAGCATAACACCTTTACTATAACCTGTTGTTCCTGATGTATAGTTTATTTCTACTATTTTATCGTTTTCGAGTTCGGCGTAACATAAATCCTCCTTTCGGAAGCCTTTTGGATGCTCTTTTTTAAATAGAGTATCCATATTAGCAAGTATTGTGCTAATAGTTTCTCCGTCACGTTGGTCGATACAGCTGAAATTGTTAAGAGATATAACAGCTCTTAAATTGGGGAGATGTCCAACTTCAACATTTTCCCAAATATGATCGCTCAAAAACAATAAAGACGATTCTGAGTGATTTACTATATATGATATATCGTTGCCATTGAAGTCTTGAAGTATGGGTACGGCAATGGCTCCATACATCATTGCTCCCATATAGGTAATAACCCAGTTTACATTATTGCGACCTACAATTGCAATTTTATCGCCCCTTCTTATTTTACATTGACGGAACAATATGTGAAGACGTTCAATTTGTTCAGCTACTTCTCTATAAGTCAGATTTTTTGAAGTATTGTAGTCTGATAACGCAGGCATATCCCAATGCTCACGAAAACTCTCTTCATAAAGTTTGATAAAATTTTTCTCAATCATATATATATCATTTAGTTAATTACCAAAATCTTGTTTGTGATATCCCAAAATTCGAACAAATATACAATATTTTATTAATAAACTAAAAATAGTTTATATTTTACTAAAATGTTTTAGAACATAAATCTTAAAATTTAAAGGCGATCAAGAATTATTTTTCTTGATTTATATGTAAATTTTATAATTTGTTTACATACGAAAATTAAATTAATCAATTCTTTGTACTATCTTCGCATAAAAATATTTCAAAGCCTAAACAACTTCACAAAAACAATTTCTTATAGACATATATGGACATTTTATATGTAATATTAGCTCTTATATGTGCATTTATAGGAATAATAGGTTCTGTTGTTCCTGTATTGCCGGGACCGCCTATAGGCTATGTCTCTTTGGTATTGGTATATATTTGTGATTATACATCATTCCCCACATGGGCATTGATTGTTATGGGAGTATTAATGGTTGTTGTAACTGTTTTTGATTTTATAGCTCCCTCGTGGATGACTAAGGCTGAAGGCGGTTCGAAAAGTGCTTCTCGTGGAGCTATGATTGGTCTTGTGGCAGGTTTGTTCGATCCGTTTATATCGCCTTGGGGTATTATAGTAGGTCCGTTTGTAGGAGCTTTCTTAGGAGAACTTATTGCAAAATCGTCAAAAGGGAAAGCCTTTAAGGTAGCACTGATGTCTTTTTATGCATTTCTTTTGACATCGGGAATAAAACTAATATACGGAATAGTTGTATTGGTAATAGTTATATTCGCACTAATAGATGTTGTTTGTGCCTACTGGAATATTCTTTTTGATTGATTGTAAATTTATAGATGCTTAAATACACTCAATAGAGGAGTGCATAATTTTATGACAGAACACTCAATACTTAATAATAAGAAAGTTGTATATTATACATTAGGATGTAAGCTTAATTTTGCTGAAACTTCGACAATTGGCAAGATGCTCTC
The DNA here is from genome assembly GCA_017559955.1 of Bacteroidales bacterium. Taxonomy (GTDB): domain Bacteria; phylum Bacteroidota; class Bacteroidia; order Bacteroidales; family G3-4614; genus Caccoplasma_A. Next base: position 18,137 of record JAFYPQ010000012.1, on the reverse strand, counting down.
GCAAAGAGGAGTGATAAAAACCAAGTCGGGCGAAAAGGCTGATATCTGCATTATAAACAGTTGCTCGGTTACCGAATTAGCCGATAAAAAATGTAGGCAGACAATTCGTCGAATTTCTCGTCAGCATCCAAACGCTTGTATTGTTGTAACGGGGTGTTATGCTCAACTTAAAAGTGAAGAGGTGGGGGCAATAGAGGGGGTTGATATGGTTTTGGGAGCTGCCGAAAAAATGGATTTACCCGATAGGTTAGAAGCATTCTTGATGTCGGAGCAGACCCATTTAGTAGATACAACTCCTTTGGCAGAGATAAAGAATTTTGCTCCATCTTGTTCGAGGGGCGATCGTACTCGCTATTTTTTAAAGGTTCAAGATGGCTGTGACTATTACTGTTCTTATTGTACCATTCCTTTTGCCCGTGGAAGAAGTAGAAATGGTTCTATCGAGTCGATGGTGGAGCAGGCACGTCAGGTTGCTGAAGAGGGGGGCAAAGAGATTGTTATAACCGGAGTTAACATAGGAGATTTTGGGAAAACAACAGGAGAAACATTCCTTGATCTGATAAAGGCTTTGGATTGTGTTGAGGGTATCGAAAGATACAGAATATCTTCGATTGAACCCGACCTTCTAACCGACGAGGCAATTGAGTTTATAGCAACATCAAGACGAATGGCTCCTCACTTTCATATCCCATTGCAATCTGGAAGTGATGAAGTGCTTAAAATAATGCGTCGTCATTACGACAAGGCTTTGTTCTGTTCAAAAATCAATAAAATTAAATCTGTTATGCCCGATGCTTTTATAGGAGTCGATTTAATTGTTGGAATGCGAGGAGAAACAGAAGAACTCTTTAATGAAAGTTTTGCGACAGTCGAAAGTTTGGATATTTCTCAACTTCACGTATTTACATACTCTGAGCGTCCTGGCACAAGAGCTCTGAAAATAGAACACGTTGTTACTCCTCAGGAGAAACACGATAGATGTACCCAAATGCTTGCCTTGTCAGAAGAGAAGCGTTTGGCATTTTATAAATCGCAACGAGGAGCAACCCGTCCTGTGCTATTTGAACAACCTGCTCCCGGGACAATGATGCATGGTTTTACCGATAACTACATAAGAGTTGAAATGCCATATGATAGGAGCCTGGTAAATAAAAGCGGAGTGAGAGTACTTTTGGGCGATTTTACCGAAGACAAGAGTTCTTTAAATGTTGAAAAATTATATATTGAGTAGAATTATCAAATATATTTCAGAATATACATTTTATGGCACAAGATACAGCAGTAGTAATATTAAATTGGAATGGGAAACACCTAATGACCGAGTTCTTGCCATCGGTGGCAACCCTATCGCAAGGAGCTGATGTGGTTGTGGCAGATAATGGCTCAACTGATGGTTCGGTGGAGTGGTTGTGTGAGAACTACCCACAAGTGAAACTTCTTACCTTTGATAAAAACCATGGATTTGCAGGAGGATATAACCTTGCAATAGAGACACTTTTGGAATACAAATATATAATACTCTTAAACTCCGATGTAGAAGTAACCGAAGGTTGGGTGGCACCACTAAAAGAGTATATGCAGAACAACTCCGATGTTGCGGCGTGCCAGCCAAAACTAAAATCATATACCGATAAAGAGATGTTTGAGTATGCAGGAGCAGCAGGAGGGTTTATCGACAAATACGGCTATCCCTTTTGCAGAGGCAGAATTTTTAATACCACAGAGAGAGATTCGGGGCAATATGACGGAGAGTCAAAAGATATATTCTGGGCGACGGGGGCGGCTCTTATGGTTGAACGTGAAAGCTATTTGGCAGTAGGAGGTTTGGATACCGACTTTTTTGCCCATATGGAGGAGATAGACCTATGTTGGAGAATGCAACTCAAAGGTAAACGTATATCGGTAGTACCACAAAGCACCATATATCACTTGGGGGGAGGAACATTGGCGGCAGGGAACCCTAGAAAAACATACCTCAATTTCCGAAACAACCTATTTATGCTATATAAAAACCTTCCATTAAAAGAGGGTAAACGCCTAATCTTTAAACGAAAACTATTAGACGGAATTGCCGCCTGTATGTTTTTGGTAAAGTTAAGTTTTGGCGAGGTAAAATCAGTCTGGCGTGCTCATCGTGATTTTGAGCGAAACAAACATCGATACAAAAATCAACCTTCAGAGAATCTTCTAAATAAATTCAGGGAGGGCGATAGAAGCATAGTCTTCGATTACTATCTTAAAGGCAAGCACCATTTTTGAAGTGAGTTCGATATAATTATTATCGGACACCAATAATTAATGATTAATGTAAGTTCATAAGCAAGATGTAAAATTCCTATCTCCTATTCCGCATCCTCTGTTGATTCTAATAAGAAATTGGTTGCTCTTGAATTGTTAAACGCATTTTGCCATCTTCTGCCTGCAGTTTCAAACGGTTACAATTTGTAACCGTTTCATTTCCGTCTTTCCTTAAACGATTTTTTAGAACCTTCCAATAATTTCTTGCTCCTTGATGGCTACTTTGTTCAGTCAATATTTCAATTGTATCTACAACTGAAAAGTACCACTTTTCTTGTTCGCTATCCCATACAGTACGAACTTTTTTATCTTCAAATATCTGTAAAGATTGTTTCTTTGTCATAAAGTTATCAGGCATATAAATTACTACCGCAAGTTAGTGATTTATTTCAAAAAAAGGAAAGATATACAAACAAAAAAAGAGAAGCTCTTTCGAACTTCTCTTAGTACCCCTTGACGTTCTATTTTCGAACGAATTTCTAAGAGACTTATCTCACCTTTGGGAATTAAGAACCATTGTTCCTGACCCAGTAAATACTACTTGTACATTAGATTCTTTTATATAACCAAAATGGTAATATCTTATTAATTATAGCAAGTATGTGCCAACGTTTAGTTACATAAACTTTGGACTTTTTCTTACGAATGGCATTGCAAATTTGTTGAGCAACTTTTTCTACATGCATTACCCAAAATAACCCTTCTCCTTTCGCCATAGCAGTATTAACAAGTCCTGGGCGGACATCTGTTACTACTATTTTACTTCCTGTTTTAAAAGACTTTTTACGCAATGCTTCTATATAATTAATTTGATATGCTTTTGATGCACTATATGCAGGCGACATTGGTTCTCCTCGTAATCCACCAACTGAGGTTATCGCAACAAAATGGCCATATCCTTGATTATTGAAAATATTATAAAGTTTATCAACACAAAAAGTCCAACCTGTTACATTTGTACTTATAGTAGGTAGTTCAATTGAATATTTAAGTGAAGAATTAATTTCACCAATGCCCGAACATACAATGGCTAAATCTATTTTGTTTAGCTTTTTACAAATGGATTCAATTGCATTATCTATTTCGGATTGAATTGTTATATCTGCCGTAGCAATAATAGTATTGAGAGGATTATCTCTAAGCAATTTATCGAGTATATCAGTTCTTCTTCCGATAACTGCAACCTGATTATTCTTCACAATATATTTATCATAAAGGGCTTTGCCTATTCCCGATGTTCCTCCAATAATAAGAATATTCATATTTGTCTATTTTGCTCTCATAAATTGTAATACCTACAAAGGTAATTATTTATTTTATAATAAGAATAAATACAAAATAACTTATACCTTTGTGAATAATAGACAACATGAATATAAAATGAAAAAATTAGATTGGTTTGTTTTAGTTTTGTTATTAAGTTCCCCAATTTTGATTAATTATATAATCTTGGGAGTATCTGTAGGGGCTATTGTTAATGGGAGTATTGATGGTTGGTTAGGATTTTATGGAACTCTTTTGGGCTCCATCATTACAATGTTTGTACTATATCGTACAAGAGTCTGGAATAAAGAAGATAATGAAGACAGTAGAAAAAATCAAAACAAGATTCTCAAGTATCAAGCCAGACAGACTTGGTTAGAGGGGTTAAGGAAACAATTAGATATAAATTATCGCATTCTTAACTTCCAAGAAACCTCTATCGCGATAAATAATATTACAAATGGTAATTGTCAGATCGCATTGGATTATCTAATGAATTTAAACAAGGATATTGAGATGCAGGGTTATAGTTTTGATATGTATTTACCTGAAGACAATTTTAATGAATGTGAAATAGAATACATTGACTGTTACAGAAATATATTGAAGCAATATGGTGAGTATATAAATGATTTAATACTGATTTGCGGAATAAAAACTACTATTTCTCAAGGTAATGATGTTTTTCAATATATAAAAGGGTCAATAAAGCGACTTGAAGAACTAGGTAAAATTAATCCAGACGTAGCACCTAGCACTTTTCTAAAAAACTTGGATATTAAACTAAACTCAAAATGTACATTTCAAGAATTAGAGGAAACATGTACTTTAAGGATTCTGAAAATGGGGAATATTCATTCAGATAAAGTCACTTTGCTGAAGGTTACAAATAATTTGTTAAAATTTGAAGAAAAAGAAATCCAGAAGATATTAGAGTAGCAACACAAAAGGAGAGTTTATATCTATAGAAATTACAATCTATTACTATAATTTTTATTATATATCTTTTATCCTTAGTACTAAACGAATAGGCTTTAGTTCATCAGAATGCCCAGATATAATAATGGCTATATTAAGATTTTAATGATATCTTACAATCAAAGCCTTTTTATAAACATCTTCTAATGTTGCTTAAATCAATGGTTTATTTATCATATCCATTTTTATCTGATAATTTAAGAGGTTTATTCTTTATGAGAAGATATTTATAGAAGCCTTCTATATCTGTTAACAACCAATCTTCAATTGAATATCTTATAGGTAATAAAACAACATTCTTTTCTTTGGTAATTCCCTCAAATTCTCTTATCTCTGAAAAAGATTTATTAATTATTAAATAAAAGGAAATGTGTTTTATTGGAATACGAAATATGAATAGTTAAAAGTTTTAACTCCTATATGGAAGTTTAGATTCTATAATATTTACATGTTCGAAACCATGATGTTTAAGGTATACTTTCAAAGAATGAATAGTCCTTTGCATATCGTTATTTGGTCCGACAATAATTTCTGTTAAAGATTCCTTTGGGAAAAAATGTTCGACATAAGGTATAATCAAGTTGTCTTTATATCGAAATTTTCTGTATTCCTTGTTACTACATAGCTTTAAAAGACGAATTTCTTCTTCATAATTATATGCTGGATGTTTAAGAGAAAAAGCAAATTTAATAAGCGGAAGCATTTTTTCAATAGCATAATTTATCTCTTCTTTTTTGTTAGAAATTAAAAGTGCAAGGAATATAATTAAAAATATACACGCTATTTTATCATTCGATGAGGGAATAGCTTTAAATTCTTTTAAATATTCATCTATTCCTTGTCGTAATTTTGATGTTGAATAATTACATTTTAAGTAATACTCCTCATCACTTTCTCGAAAGAATTTATCGTCAAAACATAATGCAATTCCTGTTGCATTAGTAGAATACATTCTCCACATAGGAAGATTATCTCTTTGTAGGGAAAAAGATGTTACAAATAATGAAGAGCAAAAGTCTAAAAAATCAGATTGAGACTGGAATAATTTTTTTTCCTCTGTCTTTACAATATATTTTTCTATAAAATCCTCAATAAATGAGATTCCTATTTTTATTTCCTCTTTATCATTCAAGTATAAAACATTTGTTGCACGAAGACATATTTCTTGACCTAACTTACAATCCTGTTGAATAATTCCGTTGTATAGAGCTTCTATTGAAGTATAGTGATATAATCCAGAGGACATGTTTGGTTTTTTTAAGTATTCTTGGATGTAATCAAGAAACTTAAATATATTATTTCTAACATTTTTGTCCTTTATTTTTATTTCCATATAAACACACATATAAGTATTATGCACAAATGTATATAAATTTAATTATATTCTTAATGTATATTCAAATATTATATTTTGCTAGTTCATCATATAAAGATGTTAAAATGCTTTTAAAAAGGCAAAAAAAGGAGTTGAATAGATTTGATATTCTTACGTTTTTGTTGAAATTTTGAGAGCTCTTTATTATTGATTTCTCTTTTTACATCCTTGCTTTTTTATTTCTAACGAATTTACACAAGGCTTATCTCGCATTTAAGACTTTAAATTTATATTAGGATGTCATAGATAAGAACCAGTCATATATGCAACCCTCTTAATTATAGTATGTCATTCTTCAGGGAAACCTATAATAAAGCAAAAGCACCTATTTTGTATTTCTACTTATTTGACGAAATGAATATATTATATTTGAAAATTTGATAGATTATTCTATTTTTGAAATAAGGAATTGTCTATTTCATTATATTGATTAAAATTGAAATAAGATTTCTTTTATCTCAATTTTACATTAAAATTTGAGATAGTGATTTTTTTATTGTAATTTTGCTCAATATAAATTTAACCTACATGATTGAACTTGATAATTTTAATGCAGGCCATTATGAAGATGGATATGGCTATAAATATTTTGTCCCAAATACTATTAACCATCAATGGATTTGGAATAATCCTTCTATAAATCATCTTTTAGAGAAAGCTGCTCTTAAGTTAGGAGAACTAAATTCATTTTCAAAACTAGTCCCTAATATTGATTTATTCATTCAACTACATGTAACTAAAGAAGCTGTAGTATCAAGCAGAATAGAAGGAACTCAAACAAGAATGGATGAAGCATTGCTACCCGAAACTGAGATTAAAGAAGAACGCAGGAATGATTGGAAAGAGGTTCAAAACTATGTAAAAGCTATTAATGAAGCTATAAATAGTCTAGATACGTTACCAATTTCAAGCCGTTTAATACGCAACACCCACAAATTATTACTTGATAGTGTACGAGGGGAACACAAACTCCCAGGAGAATTTAGGAAGAGTCAAAATTGGATTGGAGGAAAATCTCTTGCAGATGCTAAATTCATACCTCCTTCACATGAATTAGTTGGATCATTGATGAGTGATCTTGAGAAATTTCTTAACAATGACCAAATTTTATTGCCAGCGCTTCTTAAAATTGCAATAGCTCACTATCAATTTGAAACAATTCACCCTTTCCTTGACGGAAATGGGAGAATTGGCAGATTACTAATTACTCTATTTTTAGTAAAAGAAAAAATATTAGACAAACCTCTCTTGTATTTATCAACTTTCTTCGAGAATCCCAAAGACCTTTATTATGATAATTTATCTTCTATAAGGACTAAAAACGATATGATACAATGGATTAAATACTTTTTAGTTGGTATTGAACAAACTGCATCAGCTACAGCAAACACTATTTCCTCAATACTCCAATTTAAAAGTGAGGCAGAAGAGAAAATACGATCAACATATAAAAGTCGTTCTACAAATGCTATAATTTTATTACATAAATTATTAGTAAATCCTTACATCTCTGTGGATGAAGCATCAAAAATATGTAATATCACCTACAATTCGGCAAATACATTGGTCAAGATGATGGTGAACGACAACTTATTAAAAGAAATAACAGGGCAAAGCCGTAATCGTTTTTTTGTCTGCCATTCATACCTCTCTTTGTTTGAATAAATAATGTCTTATTTGTTAATATACTCCAAAGTTTCTAAAGTGGAGAAAGTTTTTCAACTTTCTCCACTTTCTTTTTATATCCTTATTCTATGTTTGTTTACTATTCTATTTTAGAACTAATTTCCCAAAGATTTATCTCGTCTTTGGGAATTAAGAACCATTGTTCCTGACCCTTCTAATCTCTCATTTGATTAATTAGTAAATACGTCTTCTAAAACATTTACTATCAGAAGTATGCCATTGAACTTGCCAAGTCTTCTTTTTATGTTAAGAGAACGGTATTACATTGTAACATTCTTGTTCTTTTTGGGTAAATTATTTTTTTACCAAACTTCTATTTTGAGTTCTATATCATTATTTGTTATTTCTTGTGCATATTTATATTCTTATGCACAAGAAAACGCAATTTGTTGTGCATATCAGAACTCATATGCACAAGTTTTCCCTATTTTTTGTGCATATCACAATCCCAATAGCAGACAGTGTTCACGCTATCCCTTGAAATGCCTCTGCCATTGATGTTTGCTTTCATAAGGTTGCTTGATGTTGTACCCCACGCCTCACGAAGCGTGCCATCTTTATTCATATATACGAAGTGAGCAACACCCATCTGCAACTTTGCTTTGAGCAAGTCAATCATCTGTGCTTTGATTACACCCATTGCCTCGCTGTATGTTCTACAAGCGATTACGCTGGCTCTACGACTTGTAAGATTATTTATTACAACAACTGAACTATTTGCTACTGCTATCATATCTGTATTGGTTAAGTGATTAAACATATCTTCATTTCCTTTTTGCGATACAAAGATATGGAATATATTTAATGTATTCAAATAAATGCAATAAAATTATGGAGTATTTTGATTATTTCCCACAGATATTTAATTTTGCCTTAAATTGAGTAATTTATGGAAGCAAACAAACAAAAACGAACAGTAATACACCTAGAGTTAAATGGAGAGCATCACTATTTTGGTAGTGTAAAAGCATTGTGTGACAATTTTAGCAAAGAACAAATAGGAATTGGATATAAAAGTCTTGCCAACTATGGAATAACATCAGAGAAACCATACAGGAACAAATATTGCACTGTTAGAAAAGGAGTACTGATAACTGCACCCAAAGCAGAGATTTAATGTAAGTACATTCGCTTATTTTTAGCATATAAATAAACATTTACACTAATTGACATCAACGATATTGCTATGCTTAAAGAACAATTCTACATAAAGTTATTTTCAATTGCCATACTTGGAGTATTATTTATATTTACGATGGCACGCTATGGAAAGCGCAAATCAATAGAAGAAACACCCCATAAGCATATTGTTTTACGAATAATAGGGTGTATTTTCTTTATACTAGCATTAACAAGTGCTATTATGGGTTTGTGGCAACTTGGTAATGTTGCTTTCCCATTAGAGAATATAGAACCTCCCATTCATCGCAATATGATTGTTAGAAGTTCTTACACAAATTTAATATGGGGATACCCAACAAAAATTCAAACATATATTATTGCTGAAATAACAAATTTCTTTGCATTTTCTGCTATTGGAACATATTTTATGTGTTTTAAGAAATCAAAATCTCAATGGTGGAAGAAAATCCTTAAATTCATATATTTTACCATTTTATTTTTCTTGTTTCATTCTGCAACAGAATTTCACTATTTTGACTTACCTGAAATTATTCCTTCTGCACTATGTGTAATCATGTTATTATGTGGTTGGCGAAAGGGAACTGCTATGATTAACAAAGAAGCAGAAGAGCAACCAATAAACATTACTGATAATGAAATATTGATAAACAACGAGATTTACCCTAGTCAAGAAACTATTGAAACAAAGGGTGAAATAGAGAAAGAACAAACGTCCTCTAAAAAAATGAATACATTGTTTTCTGCCATTAAAAGTGTATTACGTAACACTATTATATACATTAAACGTCTTGTAAAGTCCAATTCTACTAATAACGAAAATAAAAATACGAAATGTAGTAGGAACAATCATTTTACAGAAAAATACAACAACTTAAGTTCTAGACAAAAATGGTGGATATTAGTCTATGCTTTATACTTTTTTGTAATTCTTCTTTGTTATGTTGGAGGGGAATTCCCACGAAGACATGAACTATATTTTTTAGTTCTATTTGATTTTATTATTCCCTTGGTTATATACATAATACATTTCTCATTTAAGAACTATAGAAGAAATACTATCATATTTTTTTCTACAATATCTATACTTGCTATCATAACAACTATATCATTGGTGGGTTACGACATTTATGAAGATAAGCAAGAAGAAAGAATAGGAAACACTCCTAAAATTAACAGAACTTTTCTAAATTGTGAATTAGGAGATACTACCAAAGTTCTGGATGCTATCAACTGGACTGTTGAGCAAAGAATAGAACATATAGGGTATATGGAAATAAATGAAGATGCTACAGAAGTCACCTATGCCTTAAATAATATAAAATATGGCAACTATGATTTAAGTAGAATAAAATTCTTTTATTATAACAACAAATTAACAAAAGTCACGATGCGAATAGATATTACTTATGATGATTATACTTACCATTGGACTTTTAATAAAATAACAGATATGTTTACCCAAAAAGGATATAACGATGTTTACCACAGATATAGCAATGAAAAGCAATATCATGACAAATTTACAAGGGTTGAAGTTGGATATTATGCAAAAGATGGTAATTACTTTGTACAAATTACATATTACGACAAAACCAGTGGATACGAAGAAATGTTAGAAAGCGGTTTTTAAAATAGAATTGATATGTGGATAAAGAAACTATCAATATTCTGTATATTCATATTAGGATAATGTGTTATTTATCCACTAAATATGTAGAAATGGGAGAATGCGCCATAATAGTATATTACATTCCAATGTCATGGCTTGATTATGTTGTGCTACCACAATAGGAATTTTATCAATTCTGCTTTCTTGCCTTATTACACGAAATGAAATAAATCAAAATTGCTATTGTTTGAAATATCCATATACTGCATTGTTATTGTTCTTTTATGCGTATTAGGTAACGAAATATTAGCAATTACAGAATATAATTGGCCCCATAATTACAACCCTACACCATACGTAAATAGTAGATAATAATTTTTAAAGCACGATTGCCATCGGCTTCGCCGATGGCAATCGTTTTATATAAATAACCTTTCATTTAAATTGGATTAGTATCAAAATAAAAATATATCAATAATCAAATTTGTAGGTCATATGGATACATTCTTTTGTATAAGTTTAACTAAAAATATTAAACTGCATTTCATACATAGGTTTTATATAGATTATTCTCTATTATATCAATAAATTAGAGTAAAATACTATGTATTCATAGGGTGGTTTACTAATACCCTACGCTACAACATCAAGGACATCGAGAATTTGTTTGCCCTTGACTGTTTGGAAGCGTAGCACTCTGTTTGAAAAGTCAAGAAACAAACGCCAAAGGAAATCTTCGTTGCACAACAGCATTGGATTGTACTCTATACCCAGGTGTTGGAAGTATTCTTGCAAGGTATCGCCATTTACACGAACCTCTAAACGAAAAAGGTAGTTGGGGTTGCCATTGGCTTCTGCGATGTAGTGTTTGCCACTGTTGCTTTCGATTTCTCGTTTCTTGTTGTAGGCAGAGAGGCGTAAATCGCCATTCTTCTGCTGAACGATGAGGCTATACTCCTTAATTCTGCGACAAGAACCAACGCCTATGTAGAGTATATCTTCAAGGGGTTTATCCCTATCTGTTACCTTTGTGCCATTGACTATGGGGATAAGAGCCTCATCACGAATGGCACGAATTAGGCGTTTGGATAGGTTGCGAGTGTCATCGAAAGCGAGGTCAAGGCGTGTAAGGTTATGGAACTTTAATCCCAACATTCCCTCTATATAGTCGAGGTAAACGAGGCGGTTGTGGGTGTTATAGTTGTAGTTGAGGTATAGTTGCTTGTTGTCTATCTCAATCCACACAAACCCACTCATTTCGCCCTCTTTGTCTGCTTTCAATCCCCAACGCAATGTACCAAAGCATTGCATATCGTACTCGCTGTTGGGGTTGTTGCTTGTTCTCTCAAGGTAGATGATTTTGTAGATGTAATTGTAATATTTGCCCTCTGTCCTTTCGAGGCGAAAATCCCAATGTGGGAGTTCATAGATTTCGAGGGATGTTTCCATTAGTTGATATAATGGAGAGTTCTCATAAAGCGTGTAGCATAATTTTACTTTGTCAGCACTGATTTTCATTGTTAATACTGTTTTTAATCTCATTATTTCCATCGTTTGGCTTATTGGGGATTGTTGCCCAATATGCTCTCATACCATCGCTGATGGCTTGCTTGTGGTTGTCCGTCAAACCACGCCCTTTGAGGGCTTGACTGATACGCTGTTTGGTATCATCATTCAATTCTCTGTATTTTCTCATGACATTTTTATTTTAGAGTGTTATTTATATATAAATAGTAGCATAAGTAGAAAAAGAGTAAATAGTAAGTAACTTTTTTGAAAAATAATTTTTGTACCAAAAACGGAAATCTGTTTTTACCTATACGACTAAAAATGATATTTGATAAGCGAAAGAAGTTTTATAGATAAAAGCACCCACAGAGGGGTGCTGATTGTGTTTTGCTATTTGATAGCATTACCAACCTTGTCAAAACCAAACCAAAAAAACAAAACGAAACAAAAAAGAACGGAATGAAAAACAAATCACAAAACTTACTTGTTATATTACCCAAATACGCAACAAATTATTGCATATTAAAAATTATTGTATTATATTTGCATAACAAAAAAAACAACAACTATGAAAATAAGAAAAATCACCGTTGATGGCTTTGCAAACATCGACAATGCAAGTTTGTCTTTATCAAACCTATGTGCATTATTAGCATATAATAATTATGGAAAAAGCAACATACTAAAAGCTATTTCCTTCGGAATAGAATTATTGACTGTTGGAAGCCAAGGAAGAAGTTTGCTTTTACGCAAATATTTTGATTCCATCCCTATAAACAAGACCACTGCAGGTAGAATGTTTGAATTCAATCTTGAATTGGAGACATCAAATAATGAACAAAAAAGCATTATTTCATACGGATATAAGTTTGCATGGCCAACAGAAAACTCCGCACCTCATTTTTATTCTGAATATCTCAAAATAAAAGAAGAAAATGTACTAAAGCTAAAGAAGTATATTGTTAGAGACAAGCAAGACTGCACATATCTAGCAACACCACTTGGTCGTTGTTCTTCAAAAATCGATATTGAAACAGACCAATTAGCTATTGAAAAATTAAGCAACTATGACAATCTATTCTATAATCATACATTAAAAAGCATATTGGGACTTCGTTTTATAGAAATGAATACACTTGCAGACCCTAAAACTTTTTTCAGAACAATATCCATAAAAGGAGGACGCCCAATGTGTTCTAGCAATATTAACAGCATGCCCGTTTTTGGGACATGTGCTTCATTTGCATACTCCCTTAAAGAAGAAAACAAAGACAAATACAACTTACTTAAGGACGCAATAAAGCAATTAATCCCCTCAATCATTGACTTTGAACCCGTAAAAATCGACCTCAAAAAGCAAACCTCCGCACTAAAGGGCGACATCAACATCCCTTTTAATTTCCCAGAACACATCTACGATATAAGAGTTCTTGAAAAAAACATTAACCAACAAATAACAATAGACAAACTATCATCTGGAACAAAAAGGATATTCTACATATTAATAATGGCTATTGCCGCAGAAATAAACAAGATGCCTCTTGTTTTAATTGAAGAACTAGAAAATTCCATTCATCCTTCACTATTTCAAAAACTACTCACAATTATAAAAACACTCATTGGAGATACACAAGTCATAATAACAAGCCATTCACCATATGTTCTACAATATATTAAACCAGAACTATTATATTTAGGAATTCCAAACGAAAATGATATTGCAATTTTCAAACAAATCAAGAAAAGCAAAATAAAATCATTAATGTTAGACGCTGCTACATACGATATGAGTCTTGGCGATTATCTTTTTGACATTATGCTAGAGATTAGAAAAAGTGCTAATGAATTCGTAACAAAATATTTTGAATAATGGCTGAACGAATTATCATATTTGTCGAAGGAGAGACCGAAGAGGTATTATTCCCTAGAATCATAAACTATTATAAATGTCTACATCCTGAATGTAAAAACTACAAATGCGATGTTATCAACATTAATGGTATTGGCAACTACAAGAAAACTGCTTTAAGAAAATTAAAAAACAAATATGATGAGACTATCAGAAACAATGATACGATAAAAGCTGTTATATGTTGTTACGATAATGATGTGTTTGAATTCTCGCAGAATCCACCAATCAATTGGAATGAGGTCAAACCCAATTTAGAGAACATTGTTGGAGGGAATAAAGTCAAACTTATAAAGATTAAAGAAGATATTGAGGACTGGCTATTAACAGATATAGATGGATTATGCAAATATTTAAGAACAAAAAAGATTCCTAAAAACTTCATAGGCAAATCAGGATATTATAAAATGAACAACTGGTTTAAAACATTTGGTAAAGTTTATTCAAAAGGGTACGATTCTGAAAAGATTGTAAAGCACTTAAACATTGATTTAATTAGTAATAAGCATTCAAAAGAGTTGAAACCTTTAAGACTAGCTTTAGGAATTAACGATTAGTCTTACTCTTCAAATTTATATTACTACCAACCTTGTCAGAAGTTACCATATCGTAACCCTCTGCTCTCAAGTAATGGAGAAAATCGACCACCTTTAGAAAATCTTTCATAAAGTTGTTGGCCGTGCCGACAATTTCTTGCCACGGCATAGATGAAACAAGTTTCTCTCTGCTCGTTTAGCTTAACGAAAAGTTGGCTTCGCCGACAATTTGTCACAAATTTGCACGACGAAATGGAGAATCGGCAATTTGGTTCTCCATCTCTTTTTAATAGCAATATTATGAAAAAAGACAACAGCAACGAGATATTCCCCATTGTAGATAAGGAAGGCAACACCATTGGTTCAGCTACGCGCGGTGAATGCCATAACGGCAGCAAACTATTGCACCCTGTCGTGCACCTGCACATTTTCGACAACGAAGGCAGGCTATTCCTGCAGCAACGCCCGCTATGGAAAGAGATACAGCCCGGCAAGTGGGATACGGCAGTCGGAGGTCATGTCGATTATGGCGAAGAGATAGCCACTGCGCTCACACGCGAGGCACACGAAGAGGTCGGTATAGAGGGATTCACCCCGATATTCATGATGAAGTACCTTTTCGAGAGTGAACGCGAAAATGAGCTTGTACATGTATACATGACAACACATGATGGCGAGGTGATGCCAAGTGACGAACTTGACGGAGGACGGTTCTGGACCATAGGGGAGATTGACAATGCCATCGGGAAAGGAGTTCTTACCCCGAACTTTGAGCTCGAATACAGAATGCTGAGACAACTGCCCGGTTTTCCTCCAACAAATGACAAAAAAAGCTAAAAAAAGCATAACGACACGGGAGTCCGCCGATTAATCGCTATATTTGCAGTAAACCGCGAACATAGACTGCACTCGCGGTAAAACATCCAAGCAAGCCGGTGATGTTTTGCCCGTTTGTTGCTTTTTTACATTACAGGGTGTTGCCGGCAGGCATTGCGTCCGCTTTCATTTTCTCCCACAACAGTTACCATGGAAAACAAGAAGACAATAAAAACACTGGCTATTGCGGCTGCTATAATTGCCGCAGTATCGGCTCTGTTTTTTCTAATCAAAGGAAACGAGAGCAGCCACTGCAATGAAGAAGTTGCTGTCATAGACAGCACTGCAATTGCAGAGCCTGTAATGAAGTATGGCCTGCCGATTGAGGATTACATAGTAAGATATGATACCCTGCAGAGGGGCGAGACACTTGCCGAGGTTCTTTACGGATTCGGGTTCAATGCAAACCAGGTACACCGGTTGGCTCAATGCCCCGACTCGATATTCGATGTGCGCCGCATGCGTCCGGGACAGGCATGTGCCCTATTGAGCGACAAGGACAGCACTGCACACTACTTCGTCTATGAAGAGAGTGCCAAGGCGTATGTGACATTCGACCTGCAGGACAACTATCGTGCAAAGAGGGAACAGAAGCCTGTAGAATGGAGAGAGGCCGAAGTTGCAGGCCGTGTCAACTCATCGCTGTGGATAGCACTCGAAGAAAGCGATGCATCGCCCCAACTTGCTGTGATAATGTCGCAGATATTCGGTTGGTCGATTGACTTCTTCGGTATACAGCGTGGCGACGAGTTCCGCATCATATACAGCAGGGAATATGTAGAGGACACACCGCTCAACAACTACCGCATAGAGGCGGCATCGTTCACCACAGCAGATACAACAGTATATGCCATACCGTTCACACAGGACGGCGAGGAACTTTTCTACAACAACAACGGCAACAGCCTTGAGGGAGCATTCCTGAAGGCCCCGCTTGATTTCTACCGCATATCCTCAAAGTTCTCGAACAGCCGCCTTCACCCGGTGCTGAAGATATACCGCGCACACCATGGAGTGGACTATGGTGCGCCGGTGGGCACCCCGGTGTACGCCATTGGAAGCGGAAAAGTCATCAAGAAGGCCTACCAGGCCAACGGAGCGGGATACTACCTAAAGATACGCCACAACAGCACATATGTGACAACATACATGCACCTCTCACGCTTTGCAGAGGGGCTTAAAGAAGGTGACTATGTAAAACAGAAGCAGGTCATAGGCTATGTGGGTTCAACAGGGCTCTCTACCGGCCCGCATCTTGACTTCCGCGTGCATGAGAACGGCAAGCCAATAAACCCGCTGACAATAAAGTCACAGCCTAAGAAACCCATCAGCCAGGAGAACAAGGCCGCTTTTGCAGTTGTATGCGACTCACTGGTCAAGAGACTGACAGGCATACCCCTGAGCACGGTAAAGCTAAAGGAGGAGAATATCCTGCAGGCAGCACCGGAAAGCAGATGAGATTGATTCATTGAGCCTGTATTAATGGTAATCCAAAAGCCATTTACAAAGAAAGAAGCTGACTAAAAAGGCTATTTTGTTGTTGCACTCGCCCTCAATGCCTTCGGCACTCCTTTGGGGAACTAAAGTTCCCGTTGTCGCAAACATTGCTCGTTCGCAATGTCATTTACGCTTAGTAAACTGTGCTTTTTCGGGCTTCGCAAGCCTAAAAATAGCTCTTTTTATTCAACTTCTTACAAACGAAAGGCTGTCCCTTTAATACTTTTGGGTCACCCTCTTGTTCAAGAATCGGGCTTTGGGACCACCATCTTTGTCTCAACAGCGATTTCGCGTAGGCAGAAACGCCTATCTATCCTACCGGCAAGCGTTGTGGTTATCAATACTTGCCGAGTATCCTGTTCACAACAACCTGTATGTCGCTCACGCTTACAGTGCCGTCGCTGTTGACATCTGCGGCCGGGTTATCCTCGGCTGCGGCATCTGAGAGGATAAGGTTTACAAGCACCTGTATATCGCTCACGCTTACAGTGCCGTCACCGTTTAGGTCGCCACCTATTTCCTCCATTTTGGCAAAATATTGTGCCCAGCTGCTGTAGTCGCTGCCGGCAGGGTAATAGAGTGTAGCGTCGGAGGATATATAGTAGAACACAGCAGAACCCAAAGCGGGAGCTGTAGTAGCCAACGAGGTCACGCTCGTAAGGCCGGAGCAATACAGGAACGCAAAATCTCCAATGCTTGTGACGCTACCGGGGATTTCAATGCTCGTAAGGCCGTCGCAACCAAGGAACGCCCAATCTCCAATGCTTGTTACGCTGCCGGGGATTTCAATGCTAGAAAGGCCGGAGCAATAAGAGAACGCATACTCTCCAATGCTTGTTACGCTGCCGGGGATAACCGTGTTTTTGCAACCAGTAATAAGTGTGTTCGACGCTGTCTCTATAATGGCATTACAACCCTCACGGCTGTCATAATGTCTGTTGTTATCGTCAACAACAATGCTCGTAAGGCCGTCGCAATTAGAGAACGCTTCATATCCAATGCTTGTTACACCATCACTGATTGTCACGCTCTTAAGGCCGTCACAATTAGAGAACGCACCCTGTCCAATGCTTGTTACGCTGCCGGGGATTTCAATGCTAGTAAGGCCGGAGCAAAGAGAGAACGCACCATCTCCAATGCTTGTTACGCCATCGCCGATTGTCACGCTCGTAAGGCCGGAGCAATCAAAGAACGCAGACTCTCCAATGCTTGTTACGCTGCCGGGGATTTCAATGCTCGTAAGGCCGTCGCAATACTGGAACGCACCAAATCCAATGCTTGTTACGCCATCACCGATTGTCACGCTCGTAAGGCCGTCGCAATGATAGAACGCATAACGTCCAATGCTTGTTACGCTGCCGGGGATTTCAATGCTAGTAAGGCCGGAGCAATAAGAGAATGCCCAATCTCCAATGCTTGTTACGCTGCCGGGGATTTCAATGCTAGTAAGGCCGGAGC
>JAFYPQ010000011.1 GCA_017559955.1 Bacteroidales bacterium | reverse complement strand
ACACATTCTGCCCATTTTGCTGTAATCATAAATATTATTAGTGGTTTTGCTAATGCCGCTAAACCAATCATAATAGGGAATACGACGTATGCGGACAACCTGATTAATTGTCGGTAGGTTGATTGTAAGCGTGCATCATCATCTTGTATTTGGCAGAGTAGGGGAAATGTTACTCTTCCCAACACTCCAGTAACAGTTGTTGCGGGCAGATTGGCATATCCATCACCCCTTGTATATTGTCCTAAATCGGCAGCAGAGAATTTTTTGCCTATTATAATTGGGTAAATGTTGTTGTATATAGTGTCTATTAGCCCCGATGCCAATAATTTTGAGCCAAATCCAAATAGTTCTTTAAACGATTTCCATGAAAATTCCCAAGTGGGTCGCCATTTTCCCCATACCCATAGTAAAATACATCTTACAGCTCCGCCAAATACTCCCGGCCAAACAATAGACCAAACTCCATACCCACTATAAGCCATTGTAATTCCTCCTGCACCGGTTACCAATGCACCTATTATCGATATTTTAGCTTGGGTTTTAAAGTCCATCTTTATGGTGAACAGAGCCTGTTGCACAATGCACAATGAATTTAATATAAGTGATATTGCAGTAACTTTAATAAGCCCCGATAGTAAGGGGGTATTATAGAAATCAGCGATTAGTGGACCTGAAAAGAATAGGGCAAAATATAAAACAAAGCCTACTGCAATGTTAAAATAAAATGTTGTTGACAAGTCGGTTTGTGTTCGGTCTGTCTTTCGTACAAGAGCTGTGCTGAAACCACTGTTAATAAGAGTGCCTGCAACTGCAGTAAAAATTGCCAACATACCAACCATACCGTAGTCAGATGGTGAAAGTACACGAGCAAGCAGAACACCTATAACAAATTGAATACCTTGCAAAGAGAAATTCTCTGCAAAGCTCCATATCATCCCTTTAAGTGTTTTCCCTCTTAGTGATTCTGCCATATCAGTTGTTAGTTGTTATTTTGCATCTAATAACTCTCATTTACCGTCTCTGCTACAAAAATTGCGTCTTGATTGCTAATTGCAGGGCTAATGGGCAAACTTAAAATCTCTGTTGCACACTTCTCTGCAACAGGCAAAGATAATGCGTTTAGCTCTTTATATGCTTGGTGCTTGTGAATGGGAGTGGGGTAGTGTATCATTGTAGGAATTCCTTTTTCTCCTAATTTTTGCATCAGTTTGTCTCTGTTCTCGGTTCTGATAACATACTGATGCCAAACGCATTCGCCGTTTTCAGCATACAGAGGCTTAATAATTTGCTCTGAATTTATATGCTTATCATATAGCTCTGCAATTTCTTGTCGGCGAGCGTTCTCTTGATTGAGATATTTAAGTTTAACGCAGAGCATGGCAGCTTGAATTTCATCTAAACGGCTGTTTATTCCTGCGTATTTGTGAATATATTTCTCTTCTGAGCCATAGTTGCCCAACGCTCTAACAACCTCTGCCAATTTGTCATTGTTCGTAGTTACGGCTCCGCCATCGCCTAAAGCACCAAGATTTTTTACGGGATAGAAACTTGTTCCTGCAGCATCGCCCAATGCACCGCACATATAACTGTCATTAAGCCCTTTTACAGAACTTTTTGCCCCCATTGCCTGTGCGTTATCTTCAACAATTTTAAGGTTGTATTGTTGAGCCAACCTTTTTAACTCCTCGCTCCAACAGCATCTGCCATACAGGTGAACAGGCATTATGGCTTTGGTTTTTGTTGTTATAAGAGGCTCTATTTGGTCAATATCAATATTGAGAGTTTTTGCATCTATATCTGCAATAACAGGCTTTAATCCGTTCTCGATAACTGCAGTTAATGATGCAATAAAAGTGTTGGCAGGGAGGATTACCTCGTCGCCAACACTCATTACACCTAACTCTATGTAAGCCCTAAAAATAAGTTTTAAGGCATCTAATCCGTTTCCTGCTCCAATCGTGTTTTTACAACCTAAATATCTGCATAAATTGCTCTCAAACTCTTCTGTTTTGGGGCCTCTTATGTAATAACCGCTGTCGATTACTTGGGCTGCGGCCTCTTTAAGTTCCGAGCGGTATTTTTCCGATATTTTTTTTAGGTTCAGAAAATCCATTATTTCGCTCATTATCGAGCCATTAATTTATTAAAAAATAGCTTTTAAGAATATGCCTATTAGCATATGCTCTCAACCATTTATTTATCTTTTAAATGTTAAAAGTTTTATTCAGGTATTTCTGATTATTTTTGATTTAGAGTATCTAACTCTATCAAAATTTCACCTACATTTTTGTCAAAATCTGCAATTAAAGACTTGTAGTACTCTTTTACCAACTTTGGATTTTTTGTTCCATTTGGGTGGCTCACTCTTGATATGAATTCTCCTTGCATATCTAAAATTCTACCAATTAGTTCGTCAAATTTTTCATCCTCATTACCATTGATAAATGCACTGCTTAGAAAGCAATTTGTAATAAGTTCCTCAGCAAGGAAATTAATCTCTTTCTTTAAATTGCGTTTGTTTGCCATTTGTTTAATTCAAATATTAAATTAATAATTTTGGTAGAGCAAATTTATAAAATAAATTTATAATTTCCAACAAAATATTTTCTTGAGTTTTTATGATTTTATAAGTTCTGCATAAATTTAATTTTAATCTTTTATCAGGTAAGTGTTTAGCCGTAATTCAAATATTTTTACCCTGTTTCTCTATATTCATAATCCTATACATAAGGTCCTTAATAGAGGCCGATTTAAGAGCAACTCGCATAAGTAAAAAGTTAATCGGGAATATAAATATCCATACAGGAACAGGAGCCCACACATTGCTAACGCCAATCCATATAAAGAACTTAAAGCATAAGATTTGAAGCATATAGTTTATGAATTGCATAATGCAAAACAGAATAGCTCTGTCGAATGTCGGTTTAGTGCGGAATGTGTAGTAGTTTGACAGAACAAAGTTTGTGATAAAACTAATTGCAAATCCTATTGAATATGCAACTCCGGGAGTATCGTCAAGAATATAAGATAAAGGTAAATATACTGCATATAAAATTAAAGTTACAAGAGCTCCGGTAACTGCAAATCTAAAAACTTCTCCTTTATATTTTTTTTCTTTTTTAACTGTAGTTTTATATCTCTTACCCATTTTTAATTATTACATCTATTTCCTTTAACTGCAAAGGTAGTATAATTTATTTACTTTTACTTTATTTAATTGTTGTTCTCTTATAAATTATCCCTCAGAAAATCAAATAGCTTATAAATAAAAGAGGTTGCTCCACGTTTTTGAAGCAACCTCTTCGTTAATATTATATGTAACTGTTGTTAAATTAAAAAACCTAACAATATACCTGCTGCTACTGCCGAACCAATAACTCCAGCAACGTTTGGTCCCATTGCGTGCATCAACAAATAGTTAGTTGGGTCGTATTCCAATCCCACTGTTTGTGATATGCGAGCAGAGTCGGGAACAGCCGATACTCCTGAGTTTCCGATAAGCGGATTAATTTTGTTATCCTTTCTAAGGAATAAGTTAAAGAGCTTAACAAATAAAACTCCTGATGCTGTTGCAATAACAAACGATAAAGCACCGAGTGCAAAAATCTTAACAGAGTCTAATGTCAAGAACTCTGATGCTTGTGTAGATGCTCCCACAGTAACACCCAATAGAATAGTGATAGTGTCAATTAGCGGACCACGAGCAGTCTCTGCCAAACGACGAGTAACACCACTCTCTTTAAGTAGGTTACCAAAGAATAACATACCTAATAGAGGAAGACCCGAAGGAACAAGGAAACAAGTTAGTAACAATCCAACAATTGGGAAAATAACTTTCTCTGTATGAGATACCGCGCGAGGTGCTTTCATCTTAATCAAACGCTCTTTTTTGCCAGTTAACAACCTCATAATAGGTGGTTGAATAACTGGAACAAGTGCCATGTAAGAGTATGCTGATACAGCAATTGCGCCCATTAGGTTAGGGGCAAGTTTTGATGATAGGAAGATTGCAGTTGGTCCATCAGCTCCACCAATTATACCAATTGCCGCTGCTTGCATTGGGTCAAATCCCATAGCCAATGCTATCATATAAGCACCAAAAATACCAAATTGAGCCGCAGCACCAATCAATAGTAATTTAGGATTAGAAATAAGTGCTGAGAAGTCGGTCATAGCGCCAATTCCCAAGAAAATCAAAGGAGGATACCAGCCCGATTTAACACCTCCGTAAAGAATATTCAACACCGAACCCTCTTCGTATATTCCCACTTGAAGACCTGCCTCCATATTAAATGGAATGTTTCCTATCAATATACCAAAGCCTATGGGTATAAGCAACATAGGCTCAAATTCCTTAGCAATTGCCAAGTAGATGAAAACCAAACCGATTAGGATCATAATTATGTGTCCTGGAGTTGCATTTGCAAAACCGGTATAAGTCCAGAAGTCGGCAAGATTTTGACTTAAAAAGCTTATAAAATCACCCATATTATTCAATTGTTACGAGAACGCTGCCTTCAAGAACAGAGTCTCCTTTGTTTACACTAATAGCTGTAACTGTACCATCTTTGTCGGCGTTGATATTGTTCTCCATTTTCATAGCTTCAAGAATGATAATTGTTTGTCCCTTTTTAACAGTGTCGCCAACATTAACTTTAATGTCAAGGATAACACCGGGTAGTGGCGATTTTACGCCCGATTTGCCACCTGTTGCAGCCGCAGGTTTATTCACAACTGTTGTTTGAGCCGCAGGTTTGGTGGGGGCAACTGCTTGTTTAACAACTACGGGCTTAGCCGCTACGACAGGAGCTTTTTCTAACTCAACTGTGTAAGAGGTTCCATTAACCTCAACGTGAGCAATATTATCGTTGATATCCCCGATTGTTACAGTATAGGGGTTACCATTAATTTTATATTTATATTCTTTCATTGTTTAATTTATTAAATACAGGTTAATGAATTTATTATTTTCTATTAGGGGTTTCTCGTAATGAGTAAATTTTAGAACTCCATGGAGAATAACTGCGTTTTACACGAGTAATTGTAAGAACTGTCTCCTCGTAATCGTGGTCTCCATTTTGAAGTTCGTGCAATGCCATCGATATAGCAGCGATAACTTCTCCTTGAGCTTCTCCAAGTTTTTTCTCTTTAGCCTCTTTCTCGCATGTAACGCCTTTGGCTTTCATTGCATTGCGTTTGCTTAAATAAATAGATACTTTACCAATATTTTTAAATAAAATATAAAGTATTATAAGACCGGAGAAAACAACGCACATTGCCGAAATTGCCATACCAAAACCATTTTTGTCGTGTTCTTGGAATTTATCCATTTTCACATTTTTATCAAGTGTTTGGTTGTTTGTGCTTGGAGTTACATAACTGCTTTCTTCCTTACCCTTAGCCTCCCATTCATTAGCTGCATCGCTAACACGAGCCCACGACATATCTCGACCAAGAGTCTTTGCGGGAACGGTTATTGAGTCGAGTAATTTTTTACCCGAATCATAAAGTCCAATCCAATTTGAACCAATAGTATCCAATACGCAGTTGATATGGAAAGTTCCTCGGTTTGGTTGTCCGTCAGCCCAAAATAAAGTGTGTTGGCGAGGTTTTACAACTGTAAGAACATCTCCTTTGGGGATGAAGTAACTTGAAGTGTCGCCCGCTTGACTGCTAACTTTGATGTAGCAACCTGCAAGGTTTGCACTTCCATACGATTTGTTGAATATCTCAATCCATCCGCTGTGTTGACCGTAATCATCTTGAAAGTTTGCCACATTATTGACAAGAACCTCGTTGATTACAAGTTTCGACTCTCCTTTGCTATCGCTGCTATTGCACGATGCGAAAGTTAAGCCCAAAAACACGGACATACAGATATAGATATATTTTCTTATACTGTTGTTCATAATCATATTTATTATAAAGGTATATTACCGTGTTTTTTAGCAGGGTTAGAAAGTTTTTTTGTTTGCAATTGTTGCAAAGCTCTGATAATACGGAAACGAGTGTTGCGAGGTTCGATAACATCGTCGATGTATCCATATTTAGCCGCATTGTATGGGTTGGCAAACAATTTAGTGTATTCAGCCTCTTTTTCAGCCATAAATGCTTTAGGATCTTCAGCTGTTTTAGCCTCTTTTGCATATAATACTTCAACAGCACCTGCACCGCCCATAACAGCGATTTCAGCCGATGGCCAAGCATAGTTTATATCTCCACGAAGTTGTTTGCAACTCATAACGATATGAGAACCTCCGTATGATTTACGCAAAGTAACTGTAACTTTAGGAACTGTAGCCTCACCGTAAGCATAAAGTAATTTCGCTCCGTGAAGAATAACTGCATTATACTCTTGTCCTGTACCAGGTAAGAAGCCAGGAACATCAACCAACGATACGATAGGAATATTAAATGCGTCGCAGAAACGAACAAAACGAGCACCTTTGCGAGAAGCATTGCAATCCAATACACCTGCGTAGCGGCAAGGTTGGTTGGCTACAATACCTACACTTTGTCCGTTGAAACGTGCAAAACCTACAATAATGTTAGTTGCATATTGCTTTTGTACTTCAAGGAATTCTCCATTGTCAACAATAGCGGCAATAACATTATACATATCGTATGCTTTATTGGGACTGTCAGGAATAATCTCGTTTAGTGAGTCTTCCAAACGATCAATTGGGTCGGTACACTCAATGTAGGGAGGCTCTTCAAGGTTGTTTTGAGGAATATAACTTAACAATTGACGAATAAGAGCCAAAGCCTCTTCTTCTGTTTCGGCAGTAAAGTGAGTAACACCCGATTTGCTTGCGTGAACACTTGCACCACCTAAATCTTCTTGACTAACATCTTCTCCGGTAACTGTTTTAACAACTTTCGGACCTGTCAAGAACATATATGAAGTACCCTCCATCATTAAAGTAAAGTCGGTTAGGGCAGGAGAGTAAACGGCTCCACCGGCACAGGGACCGAAAATTCCTGAAATTTGAGGAATAACACCCGAAGCCAAAATGTTGCGTTGGAAAATCTCAGCATAACCTGCCAAAGCATTAATACCCTCTTGGATACGTGCACCTCCCGAATCGTTAATACCAATACAGGGGGCTCCCATTTTCATAGCTTGATCCATCACTTTACAAATTTTCATAGCCATTGTTTCAGACAATGAGCCTCCGAAAACAGTAAAGTCTTGAGCAAACACATAAACCAAACGTCCGTCTATTGTACCGCTACCGGTAACAACACCGTCGCCCAAAAAAGTTTTTTTATCTTGACCGAAGTTTGTACATCTGTGTTTAACAAACATATCCATCTCTTCGAAACTTCCTTCATCTAAAAGCATAGCTATACGCTCACGTGCAGTATATTTGCCTTTTTCGTGTTGCTTGGCAATAGCCTTTTCGCCACCACCCAAACGTGCTTCGGCACGCAAAGCGATAAGCTCTTTAATTTTTTCAAGTTGAGTACTCATAAAATAAGTTAGTTAAGTATTTTTATTTAATAATATTATTTGTTGGGGTCTTCACAAAGTTCAGTTAAAACACTGCAAGTTGATTTTGGGTGAAGGAATGCAATTTGTAAACCTTCTGCACCGCCACGAGGAGCAGTATCAATTAAACGGATACCTTTTTCAGCAGCATCTGCCAGTGCATCAGTAACACTATCTGTTGCAAAAGCTATATGGTGAATACCTTCGCCTTTATTAGCAATAAATTTAGCAATAGTACTATCTTCACTTGTTGGCTCCAATAACTCAATTTTAGTTTGACCAACTTTAAAGAAAGCAGTTTTTACTTTTTGGTCTGCCACCTCTTCAATATTGTAGCATTTTAAACCAATAACGCACTCATAGTAGGGTAAACAAGCCTCGATGCTTTTAACATCAATACCAAGATGCTCAATGTGTGTTAAATTCATAATATTTAAAATTTAAATGTAAATAATTCTGTAAATGCAATTTGTATAAATAATACATAATATTATGTATATGCATACTTCGCAAAGATAATAAATATAATCAAAAACAAATAATCAAACTAATAAAAGTTTTAAACATAAAATATTTATTTATATGATTAAAATATGCTATAAATAAGGTGATTACATATAAATACTGCCAAATAGTCATAAAAACTGCCAATTAAGACATCGACAATTTGTAAATGATGACAAAAAATCAACAGCTAATACTAAAAATGTTGTAAAAACTCAACAATAATATTTGGCACGTTGTTTGAAGTAAGTAAAGTGCAAGCCCATAATAAGGCATACATTATAAAAAAGAATATTAATAACTAAAATTTACAATAAAATGGGAAAAATTATTGGAATCGACTTAGGAACAACAAACTCATGTGTATCAGTAATGGAAGGTACTGAACCTGTAGTAATAGCAAACAGCGAAGGTCATAGAACAACTCCTTCGGTAGTTGCTTTCATTGATGGCGGAGAACGTAAAGTGGGAGACCCTGCAAAACGTCAAGCAATCACAAACCCAACACGTACAATCTTCTCAATTAAACGTTTTATGGGAGAGATGTACGACCAAGTACAAGATGAATTAAAACGTGTACCATATAAAGTGGTAAAAAGCGGAAACAATACTCCTCGTATCGATATCGATGGTCGTTTATACTCGGCACAAGAGATTTCGGCAATGGTTCTTCAAAAAATGAAAAAAACAGCCGAAGACTATCTTGGTCAAGAGGTTACTGAGGCAGTTATCACAGTACCAGCATACTTTAACGATGCTCAACGTCAAGCAACAAAAGAGGCAGGCGAGATTGCAGGTTTGACAGTACGTCGTATTGTAAACGAGCCAACAGCAGCAGCATTGGCATACGGATTGGACAAATCTGATAAAGATATGAAAATTGCAGTGTTCGACCTTGGAGGAGGAACATTCGATATCTCAATTCTTGAATTAGGAGACGGAGTATTTGAGGTAAAATCAACAAACGGAGATACTCACCTTGGAGGAGATGACTTCGACCACGTAATCATCGACTGGTTGGCAGAGCAATTCATGGCAGAGGAAGGAATTGACCTTCGTCAAGATCCTATGGCATTACAACGTTTGAAAGAGGCAGCAGAGAAAGCAAAAATCGAGTTGTCAAGCACAACTTCAACAGAGATTAACTTGCCTTACATCATGCCAGTAAACGGAATACCCAAACACTTGGTAAAAACTCTTACTCGTGCTAAATTCGAGCAATTGGCAGATAACTTGATTCAAGCAACAATCGAGCCTTGTCGTCAAGCTTTGAAAGATGCAGGATTGTCAGCATCAGACATAAACGAAGTAATCCTTGTAGGAGGTTCAACACGTATTCCTGCTGTTCAAGCAATCGTAGAGAAATTCTTCGGAAAAGCACCTTCAAAAGGAGTTAACCCCGATGAGGTAGTAGCGGTAGGAGCAGCAATTCAAGGAGCTGTATTGTCAGGAGATGTAAAAGATGTATTGTTACTTGACGTAACCCCTCTTTCACTTGGTATCGAGACTCTTGGAGGAGTAATGACAAAACTTATCGATGCAAATACAACAATACCTACTCGTAAATCTGAGGTATTCTCAACAGCAGCCGATAATCAACCTTCAGTAGAAATACATGTATTGCAAGGAGAGCGTCCAATGGCAAAAGATAACAAAACAATCGGACGTTTCCACCTTGACGGAATACCTGCAGCAATGCGTGGAGTACCTCAAATTGAGGTAACATTCGATATTGATGCTAACGGAATCTTGAATGTCTCTGCAAAAGATAAAGGAACAGGTAAAGAGCAAAGCATTCGTATAGAGGCTTCAAGCGGTTTGAGCGACGATGAGATTAAACGTATGAAAGACGAAGCAGCTGCAAATGCCGATGCCGACGCAAAAGAGAAAGAGCGTATAGATAAGCTTAACCAAGCAGACGCAATGATTTTCCAAACAGAGAAACAGATGAAAGAGCTTGGAGATAAAATTCCTGCTGATAAAAAAGCAACAATCGAAGGAGCTTTATCAAAACTTAAAGATGCTCACAAAGCTCAAGATATTGCAGCAATCGACACAGCAATGGGCGAGTTGAACAATGTACTACAAGCGATGGCACAAGACCTTTATAGTGCACAAGCAGCTCAACAAGGAGCTCAACAACAAGGTCCTGCAAATGAGCCTAAAAATAACGGAAATGACACCAATATTCAAGATGCAGATTTTGAAGAGGTAAAATAAGATAGTAATCTTAAATAAAAGTAGCAGGAGGCAACCATTAGGTATTGTCTCCTGTTTTTATATATAACACTCAAAATAATTTAAGTTGCTCTATAAATCAATCTATTGGTGTCCGATAAATATCTTACTCTTTTACTTCTAAACAAGTATTTGTCTCGTTTTATACTATATTCAACAATAAAAATAATAAGAATCTTTTGAAATAAAGAATGTTTTGTTGAATTACTTATGCATTTCTTAAAAAGAATTTCAAGAGATTTAAATGTAGAATAATTGTTTTATAGATACTACTCTGTCCAATGGAATTTCCCTAAGTTTCAAAGAAAATAAGGCATTATTCAAAGAGTATAATAAGTATGTAGATGAATCTGCCAGGTGATGAACAAGCACCTAATGTTATAGCAATACTACTATAACGTGTATATGGGCTTAGTGTCTTATATCCTTTGATTTAACTTCTTATTTATCAATCTTTCAACTCAATCTTAATTACGTGGTCAATTTCGGTGGGTATTTCATCAAAGAATAGAGTAATGCCATTTTTATCCTGTTTAATTTTAATATCATTTCCATTAACCAGAGAAATGGTATTTTTGGCTTTAATATCTTTAATTGGCAAGAAGAGTGATTTATCTTTAAGGTTTAGTATATGAACATACATCGTGTTATCCTTCATTGCTGTTACACCCCAATCTTGAGGAGGAATTACTCCTGCTGTTGTACCATAAATACTCTCTCCATATTTCCTTAACCATTCTCCAATCTCTTTAAGTCTTATAGCCGCCTCTTCGGGGAATTTACCATCAGGTCCGGGGCCAACATTAAGTAGTAGATTTGCACCCATACCTACATTGCGGATAAGAAAATGAATAATCTCTTTAGTCGATTTATAATCGTTATCAACAATATTGTATCCCCATGTTTTGTTCATAGTTTGGCACGACTCTAAAGGAAGTTTACTAACCTCTTGCCCTTCGGAATATCCTGCTGTGTTTTGTCCGGGAAGGTCTAGTTCAAAAATTTGGAAATCTTCCCCCTCTCTAATCTCTTTGTGGTGATTGTTGGCAATCAAACATTGTGGTTGAATTGAGTGAATAAGCCTATATTGTTCCTCTAATTGCCACTCAAAATTGGGTTTATCCCAAACCCCGTCAAACCAAATAGCACCAATTTCACCATAGTTTGTTAGCAGTTCAGATAGTTGATTATTCATAAAGGAGTAGTAACTATTCCAATTCTCTTTGTTTTTATCTCGCCCACTATGTTGACCTGTACATCCTACGGGAAAATCATCACGTCCCCAATCAATATGAGAGTAGTATAAGTGAAGTTTAATATCTTGTTTTGCGCATTCATCGGCGAGTTCTTTTAAGACATCCCTTTTAAAAGGTGTGGCGTCAACTATGTTGTAGTCTGTATAGTCAGAGTGAAACATTGAAAAACCATCGTGGTGTCTCGATGTAAAACAAATGTACTTGGCTCCAGAACTCTTAATAATATCGATCCACTCCTTTGCGTCAAATTTAGAAGGGTAGAATCCGGCTGCAAGCTTAGAGTAGTTTTTATGCTTTATATTTTGGTTCGTCATAACCCATTCTCCATCTCCCATCATGCTATAAATACCCCAATGGACGAAAATTCCAAATTTAGAATTGGCAAACTCTTTGCGTCTTTCCAAATTTTTAGGAGTAGGGGAGTATAGTAAGTTTTCAGCTGTCATAATAGCTGAAAACAAAATGCTAAGCAATAAAACTACACTTCTTCTCATATCATTAAATATTTATTTTCAAAAATATAAAAATGGAGGAGAATAATCAAATTCCCCTCCATTCAAAGTAATCTAAAAATAGATTTATTCTACAATGACTTTATTAATAGTAGAAAAATCATCTTCAACAACTTTTACTATATAAATACCTTTTTCAATATCTATAGTTGTTGTCCCTATAATTGCAGTATTGCAGATAAGTTTTCCTGAATTGGGTGCATAAGCATAAGCAATGCCATTTTCAATCCCGGTAATAACTATTTTGTTGTCAGTACCATAAACTGTTACATTTGAAGACTCAGGATCTTCTATTGATGTTGCTGGGTTGTAAACATTCAACATAAAATCAACAATACCACCACCATTATCCAATATATTGTTGTTCTCTTCGAAGCAACCGCAAGGGTCTGTGTTATCCCAATCTAATTTATAGCGAATGCGGTATAAACCACCTGCATCGGAAGGAATAGTAATAGATCCTAATGCACTTGTACCTTCATTTGAACCTGTGGCACCCGAACTTGTTTTGCCACTTATATAGTTGAATGATACAAGTTCATTCCAATTACCACTTGAACCAACATCAAATACATAATTTCTATTCCAATCTACATATACATATTTGTGCATCCATGATCCGTTAAATGTTAGAGCAGGATTAAGAACATCTCCTGCATAGCAGTTTAGAACTTGGTCTGTGTGGTTTTCATAAATAGTTCTGTGAGGATCATTAGAAAGTCCACTTACGCTAAAAGTAGATGCACCTGGGTATGTAGAACCACTCAAAGTAACAGATGTTAAATATCTATTGTCGTTTCCTTGGCTAGCAGGACGATCTGTTCTGCGTAGAGTTTCTGTTGGTTCGCAATATGACATTTCGTTAGTAGCAACAACAACTTTTGCTCCGGTACTATTAGAAACAAATGAACCATAATAAATGTTGTTCATATTGTTTAATGTGATGTTTTCACCATTTACAGAAACGTAATCCAAAACATAATTATCGTCTACTGATACAGATATGCTATATGAAGTGTTAGCTTCAATAACATCTTTGTTTGCTAACTCTTTTCCTGTATTATCCGTAATTAGCACACTGCAACCAGCACCTTTGGAAATATTTAGTTTAGGAGCAGCAACAGGTAATTCTGTTGAGTTAACTCTGAAAGTAAATAGAGTTCCACGTTTACGAGCTTGGCAAGGACCACCTCCTAAGTTATTATGAGCAGGAGCCTCTCCAGAACAAAGTCTAATACCAAAGCAACCTGCTTTCACAGTAGAGGGAACAATTATATTAGTTTGTTTATTTGAGACTTGTGCACCAGGGTTATTAAATAGCTCATATGCTTCATCGCTGCCAGTACTCCAAGTTCCGTCCATATTCCAGTCAATATAAGCAATACCTTGTGCCCAAGTGGTGTGCATTGCACCAGAAACAAATATTTTGATAGTATCACCTGGACACACCTCAGCAATACATGATTCTGATAAGTCTGTTATACTTGCAGATTTAGTAAAATTGAAAGCCATAACAGAGTTTACCATAACATATCCATCGCTAATACCATAGTGGTCTCCATCTCCATTATTAGGCGTTGTACCTTCGCAGTAGTCAGGGAATTTAGGCTCAACCTTCATTGTCAATTCTAAATCTTGGTTAAGCCCTGTAACAGGTAATGGGTTATTTGATGTCATTGTAGCTCCATAAGGAATACCATCTTTATACCATTGTACAAATTGGTAACCAGAAGTAGTAACGCAAGTAATATCTACGTTAGTACCTGCAGGATATTTACCATCTGCTCCTGGTTCTGGAGAAAGAGTGAATGTTGCAGCTCCTGCAATGCTTGGTACAGCAGAAAGAGAGAATCTCTCATTGTCGTTTGGAGCAATAGTAATCATTAAGTCATAAACTACACCAGCACCAACTTCGTTACAAGCTGCATCAGCAGTAATAGCATTTTCACTAATCATTGCTCTTACGTAAACGTTGCCTGATACTGCAGTAGATGGAACCTCAACAGAAATATTTTCAGTATCTTGAACATTACCTATAAACTCGCTTGATTCAAAAGAGTGGTTATTATTCCAGTCTGCCCATAATGCAACATTTTTATTTGTAAAGTCTGCATCAGTTGCTTTGATAGCAGATAAATTAAATGAAGTTTGACGTTTAGTGTTTACACCACCCAAAATGCTGTAGCGATAGAAGTTTGCACTTGGAGCATCAGCACCTGCAAAATAATCTAAAGAAGTTCCATTTTGAGGAGTAATAGCAATAGACGAGAACCAAGTGTTAGGAGTAGTTCCTGTAGGTTCGCAGAATACAAGTTCTTTAAATTTAGCAATTAGACCAATGCTGAATTCTGCAGAGAATGTAAATTCTGCATCTTCACACAAAATACCTCCTGTTTCTTTGCTATACCAACCATCAAAAGCATATCCGTCATTTGGTGTAGCAATAGCTGTTACTGAAGCACCATTTGCAACTTTAATTTCACTGCCTTCCATATTCTTGAAGCGAATTGCACCCCAGCCACTTTGACCATCTGTTCCTGAAATTGAGATAATAGGACGCTCAACATATTTCGAAACCTCCAATGGAAGATTAAGAACCATACCATTATATACATCGTCACAGCTTGCAAACTCAGGCTCACTTGGTGCGTCAGCTGCATTATTCATCTTAATTCTTATAGCACAAGTCGAAACATTTGTACCTTCAGGAATAGTAATTTCAGTAGAGAAATCAAATAAACTACCGTTTTTAACACCTTGAATTCTTCCAATATATTCGCCCTCTGACACAAACTCTTTATCAGCATTAAAATCAACATAAACATCGGCAGCCCATGCTGTTTGAGTTCTTCCTGATGATTTTTGAGAGAAGTTAAGAGTAAAAGGCGCACCTGCTTCAGCGACTATTGCTTTTTGTGTATATTTAGTGTAGATACTTGAAGGTTTTTTAAATGTATCGTTTATATTCATTGATGCACCAACTGTAGAAACTGCTGATATGTAACGAGCGGTTGTAAGAGTACCGCCAACTTTACAATAATCAGTAACAGAACGTGGGTCAGGAGAGTTGCTGATAACAATGTCATCAATATAAATATCCAAATCTCCATTAATTCTACCCAAAGCACTTTCGCAATCTGGATATAGAACCAAACGGTCTATTTCCAAGTTGCTACCTTTTATTGCAAAAACTGCATCACTCCAAGCATTTGCACGAGATTCAGATTGAGAAAGTTTCTCAAATTGCATAACTTCTGAACCAGTATTTTTACCTCTCAAAAGTATTCTACTTGCAACTGGCTTGTGTATGAATATGTGTATGTATTGAGTTTGTGTTGTTAAATTGAAAGGGCGTTCCAATTTAATTTCAACACCATTTTTATCTCCGGCATAGTAAGGTCTAATAACATGAAGAACTTTTTCAGAAGAGTTCATATCATCTAAGTAAGGATTGTCAATAATCATTGGCGTATTTGAACATCTTCCGTCATTAAAAGGAGAATCTTCCCAAGTATCAACAAATGTGATGTTATTGCTATTTCCGTCCTCAAACGAAGACAACACTACTTGAGCGTTTGCACTTATGGCAAACATGCCTAAAAATAAGGCAACTATACAATATTTAAAATTTTTCATATCTGTTATGTTGTTTCGTTATTAATAAATAGAAATTCTGCTGATTAGAGGACACTCCTTGCTATCTGTAATTTTAATTCTTACTTTTTGAGTAGAAAGGGGAGATGATAGTTTTACAATTCTTTTATGTCCAATTGTTGTAGTTTGTTCTGTTGTTGATTGTTTTACCCAACTTGAACCGTTCCAAGTATAAATTTCAAAACCTTTAACTCGTTGGCCTTTGCGAATATATTCTCCTAAGCGAACGTATGTAACAGTTTTTGAAGAACCAAGGTCAATATCAATAGTTCCTGTTTTTTCTCCGTCTTCGAGAGCCCAATATGTTTCAGGATCATTATCTGTTACATTAGATGCAGCAAATTTTCCTATTACAGAACTGCTTCTTTCTGCAGATGCAGTTGCTGTTTTATTCAATGCAAGGTCTGTTCCGAATGCATTATCAAGAAGAGTCTTGAATTGATGCATTATATTAACAGTTTGGGTAGAAAGACTTCCAGATTTGTTAGGAGGGAAGTTAAGGATTAGGTTTGCATTTCTACCAACTGAATTCATATATATATTAAATAACTCTTGAGCAGATTTTAGTTGGCTGTCTGTAAATGTCCAGAACCAACCTGGACCATTCTTTGCATCAGCCTCACCTGGTAGCCAACGCCAGCCGTTTTCCTCGCCATATTCATTACCGCTACCATCACCATTATATCCGTTATCATATAAGCTCCAAGAGGTTTCACCTGCCCAGCCTTCCTCATTTCCAATCCAGTGGCAGTCTTGATCCCAGCCCCAAATTGCACAATTTGGTTGAAGTTCTTTAATCATTTTGAATGCGTTAGGGAAGTCATAATATGTAGCGGCATCAATACTACGGCTCTCTCTTGCACCACCATAATATCCGTCTCCACCATTTGCACCATCAAACCACATTTCAAAAATGTCGCCGTAATTTGTACAAATCTCACGGATTTGCTCATGGAAAGCCTCTACATATCCGGCACGACCATACTCTGCATGGTTTCTATCCCATGGAGAAATGTACGCACCAAATTTAAGACCTTGTTCAGCACACTCTTCCGAAAGCATTTTTACAATATCCACATGTCCGTTAGTAGTAGTGTTGTTTTTAGTTGAGTGGTTGGTTGTGTTAGTAAACCAAGTGCAGAAACCATCATGGTGTTTACAAGTTAGTATAATACCTTTACAACCAATGTTTTTAATCTCAGAAACCCATTGTTCAACATTAAGAGGTGAAGTAGGGTTAAAAGTATTTATGCTCTCATCTCCGTATCCCCACTCTTTGCCGGTAAAGGTGTTAATACCGAAGTGCATAAAAGCATAAAACTCCATGTCATGCCATTTTAATTGAGTCTCTGTAGGAACAGGGAACACTGGCAACGGCTCATTTACATCCGAAGATATATCACACAGTGCTGTTGTTTGCGCAAAAGAACTTAATGTTACAGCAAAAACAATAAGTGATGCGTACAATTTTTTGATGTTCATAGATAAATATTTTAATAATGTTGTTTTCGGTTAAAATTATTGTATAAATAGTGAATAGCGTTGATGTGCGTATATTTATGCGTAATTTAGACAAAGGTAAAAAAAAACCTTATATATCATAAAAATAGCGTATTTTTTTACAAAAAATTACCAATAATTAACGGACATAGAAAAGGGAACCCTTGATGAGTTCCCTTTCAATAAATTTATCTAAAGTGTCTATTACACAATCTTCTTTACAAGAGCAAACATGCGATATGGCATATATCTAAAAGGAAGGTCAATCCAAGTTCCTGTTGTTACAACTGAGCGTAGGTGAGAGAATACTTTGAAACTCTCCTCTCCGTGATAGCACCCCAATCCTGAATTTCCCACGCCGCCAAAAGGAATGTTCTCGTTGGCAATATGCATGATTGTATCGTTTATACAAGCTCCACCCGATGATGTCTTTTTAATAATCTCTGTTCCGTCACTCTCTTTGCCAAAATAGTATAGAGCCAAAGGTTTTTCTCTGTTGTTAATATATTCAACAACCTCGCTTCTATCTTTAAAAGTTATGATAGGGAATACGGGTCCGAAAATCTCTTCGGTTAAAACCTTTTTAGAGTTTGCTTTTTCATCAGCATTACCATCCCAAAGGTTAATGTGTGTTTCAAGAAGAGTAGGTTCTATAAATCTATCTTCAGCATTTGTCCTTCCTCCATAAACTATATCTCCATCTGCAAGATAGCCCTTTACTCGCTCAAAACTACGGTCGTTTACAATACGTACATAGTGTTTGCTTTTTGTAATATCACTACCATGAAGAGACTTTATTGATTTAATAAAAGCTTCAATAAATTTAGCTTTAACATCTTCGTGAATTAGTAAATAGTCAGGAGCAATACAAGTTTGTCCCGAATTAAGGGTTTTTCCCCAAGCAATTCTTTTGGCGGCAGTGTTAATATCAGCCTCTTTATCTACAATACATGGGCTTTTGCCACCCAACTCAAGTACAACAGGAGTAAGATATTTCGACGCAGCTTCCATTACCAATTTGCCAAGCGATGGGCTGCCTGTAAAAAATATTAAATCA
The DNA here is from genome assembly GCA_017559955.1 of Bacteroidales bacterium. Classification (GTDB taxonomy): domain Bacteria; phylum Bacteroidota; class Bacteroidia; order Bacteroidales; family G3-4614; genus Caccoplasma_A. The sequence continues at coordinate 27,340 of JAFYPQ010000011.1, read as the reverse complement.
AAGCGGTACGATAGTAATTCCTGATTAACATCTCTATTACCTTGAATAGTTGCAACGTAATTGCTCTCAAAAGTATCAGCAATCATATTGCATATTGTCTCAGATACAGTTGGAACGTATGGCGAAGGTTTTAGAATGGCAGTACATCCTGCAGATATTGCTCCTACAAGAGGATTTATTAAAAGTTGAACAGGGTAGTTCCACGGAGCTATTATAAGAGTATTGCCGAGAGGTTCGCTTACTATTTGGCTACGAGAGGGGAACATCTTTATAGGAGTACTCTTATGCTTTGGTTTAGCCCACGATTTTAAATTTTTAATATGCTTTTTTACCTCAGCCTTTACAATGCTTAATTCTGTCAGATATGCCTCTTCGTACGATTTGTGTAGGTCTCTCCACATAGCATCAGCCAATGGCTTTTCCCATTTTGTTATGGCTGATTGCAATCTTTTCAGCATACCAATACGAAAACTTATATCGAGAGTGGCTCCACTTCTGAAAAATGAGCGTTGAGCCTCAACTATATTCAAAATATCTTTTTTCATACTCTATTTTCTACCTACGAAGTTATCCATTGCGTGATATAAGCCGAATACTTTCCCGAATATAAAGTCAAATATTTTTATAGGGAGCAAGAATTGCCAGAAACGTATAAAGTGGAAACCGAAAGGAATTCCGTAGAATATTTTATTCTTTTCTATGGCACGTATTATTTTTGCTGAAGTTTTCTCGGGGTCAAGTATTGGGAATATAGGAGAATTAACGCCGTTAAACATTCCTGTATTTATGTAGTATGGAGCAATTGTTGTTATACGAACCGGACTCTTTTCTTCTTGAAGTTCAATTCTAACCGATTCGGACCACCCGATAGCTGCCCATTTGCTTGCACCATATACCGACATTCTTGGGTTGCCCAACATACCTCCTGCCGAAGCAATGTTACAAATATGACCTTTGTTTCGTTTAAGCATATCGGGTAAAATTTCTCTTGCTACAAGCATAGGTCCAATGGTATTTATACGGATTGTTAAATCTATTTCGTTTAAACCTACTTTATCAAAAGGTTTGTTACTTGTAACCACTCCTGCATTGTTTATAAGAATATCAACTTCACCACAATCTTTTATGGTAGATATATATGCTTCGTGAATGACGTTGCTGTTGCTGACATCTACACGATAACACTTTACTTTGCCTATGACTGAAAATTCTTTCTCTGTATCAGCCATGTTTTGTTCGTTGATATCCCAAATTATAAGACATTTGGCTCCTCTTTCCAATGCCATACGTCCCATTATTTTGCCAATACCCGAAGCTCCTCCAGTAATAAGTATATTGCAATCTTTAAATTTCATTATTTTTTTGTTAAATAAGTTTGTTGGAAACTTCTTTACTTAAAGGAGTACGTTAAACTGCGTGAGTTATATGTCGTACCTCATATATGTTTTTCATTGCCCTGATGTCATCTTCAACATCTTTCAATTCATTAATTGAGTGAACGTAGAAGACTATAGTACAATCAATAATTTCATCTTCTGTTGTGCTCTTTATGCTCTCAATACTTAACAGATTTTTTTGAGATATTTCAGTAACCAAATCCAATAAGAAGCCATCTCTGTTTACTGCTTTAATGAATATGGTTACAGGATAAGTCTGATTTGAAGGGAATAAACATACATTTTCGATAATATCTCCTTGTTGTGCTGCTACAGAAATTGCAGTGGGGCAATTACACTTATGAATTGTAACGGAGTTGTCTTCGTGTCGGAATCCTATAACTTCATCTCCGGGTAGAGGCTCGCAGTTAGGACACAATATATATTCTGTGCCTGTATTGCCTTTTTTAGCCTTTTCTCTTCTCAAGTATTGTTTAATATATTGAATAGCCTTGTATGTTACAACATGATCCAGCCAACTCTCTTTTGGGTGGTGGTTTGTGTCAGAGCCAATTCTCACTCTATCACCATGTTGTAATTTTGTAAATATCGACATTAGTTTGTCGTTGATTATTGCATATTGAGCATGCTCGCCAATGTTTGAGTGAATTTCATATGCAAAATCTAATGCAGTAGAACCACTTGGCATGATAAACTGAGTTCCGTTTGGAGAGAATACAACAATATCGTCGTTGTAGAAAGTTCTGATTACGCTCTCAATGCTAAAACCACTCTCTTTGCCATGGAACGAAATATCTTTTAAAATGTCACGGAATTTAGCAATCCAACCTTCAACACCTGTTTCTCGTTCAACAAGGCAACCATAGTATGACCTCTCTCTCATGCTGGTCGATTGGATATGTACCTCCATCCATCTGCCTTCGTTACCCATTAATTTGCAGTGAAGGCTATGGTATCCGTTCTCTTTAGGAGTATCAATGTAGTTGTTTAAGCTACCGGGTTTTTCAATATAAAGGTCTGTAAGAATTGAGTAGATACGCAATGCCAAACGTTTCTCGGTTAGTCCCATCTCCTCCCAATTTTCAAAGGTAATGTTAATAACCCTAATGTGCTCAACCTCTTTAAAAGAGATGTTCTTTGAGTGCATTTTACTCCAAATAGAGTAAACAGTACGTTTGTCGCAGTCTATCTTGGCTTTAATGCCATTCTCTTCAAGTTTTTCTTCAATTGCTTTTATCCATTTTTTTGCAGCAGAAGAGTGGTTGTCTGCGTAGTCGTCAATTTGTTTTTTAATGGCGTTATATTCGTGGGGAGAGCGATATTGCAAACTTAAGTTCTCCAACTCCGATTTTACCTTATAAAGTCCAAGACGGTTCGCTAAAGGTGCGTAGAAGTAGTCTGTCTCTCCTGCAATCTTAATCTGCTTCTCAGGCTTCATCGATTTAAGAGTACGCATATTATGCAAACGGTCGGCAAGCTTAATCAATAAGGCACGAATATCGTAGTGAATTGAATTTAACATCTGTTGGAAGTTGTCCACCTGTTTCGATGTTTCGTATTTCTCTCTCTTCTTTTTTGTCAGAACATCAACAAGAAATGCTATGTCAGCCCCAAAGCCCATTTTAATTTCATCGATTGTATGGTCGGTATCCTCCACAACATCGTGCAATAGGGCTGCTATTGTAGGATTTACTCCCAATTTCAACTCGACCAATACAATTTTTGCAACTGCAAGAGGGTGAGTAATATATGGTTCTCCGGCTTTTCTTCGTTGGTTAATGTGGGCCATTTCGGCAAAACTAAAACCTTTCTTAACAAGAGCCATCTCCTCGTCATTGAAGCGTTCCGAAGCATACTTAAAAAACTCATCACGCTGTGCTCTGACCATATCTCTATAAATATCGTAACATTCCATAATAGAGAGAAAATTTATTGTGTAATTATTTCGTCAATTGTGTAATTTAAAAAGTCGTTTAAAGGTTTTGTGCTTTTGTATAAAGTAGCAACTTCATCAATCCAATTATTTTTGAAAAAGAAATCATCTGGTAAATATTTTACTACGCCAAAATTTTTAAGTTTCAAAAGTTCCGGAAATTCAAAACCTTTATCAAAACCAATAGGTAATTTTTTTAAGGAGTTTTCAAAATTCAAACTCCCGAAATTTTCAGTAAAACTCTTTTCGTTTATAATATCATTAAACTCATCGATGTTTTCATAAATAGCTCGGCGTTGAGCTTTAAGAAGGGCAGGAGAGGGAAACCATAAACCTGCACAAATCATTGAACAGCCAGGTTCGATATGAAGATAATATCCTGCTCTGTCTAACTTTTTGCCGAATTTGGTCATAAAAGCACCAAGATTGGTTTTATAAGGGGTTTTATCGGATGAGAATCTCATATCTTTATAAATTCGGTAAACACATTGTTTCATTCTTACACCCGACAACTCATTATCAAAAAGAGATATTTGATTAATTATGTTTTCGATATCGCACTCAAAATCTTTTCGGATGGCTTCATATTCGCTTTTATGTTGCAAAAACCATTCCCGATTATTGTTGAGTTTTATCTCCTTTAAAAATTTAAATGTCTCTTTATTCATCTCCTCAAATCTCTTTTTAATATGCAGTAAATCCGAATAATAGTATTTCGTATAATATATGGGCGAAAGCGAATATTGTTGCAAACAAAAACTACTACTCCAATATACTAAAATTCGGAGTAAAGATAAATAAAAAAATTATTTACAAACAACCTAATAGAACATAATTTTTTGAAAATTGATTATCTTATAGTAACTTCGCACTAAATTTTATAATAAATACCTAAAAGAGAGGTAAAGTAAATATGGAAGAACAATTAAAAGACTCACTCCCCGAAAATGCGTTCAGGGAGTTAAATGAGGGCGAAGAGTATCAACCTGTGATGTCGCCCGACAAAAAATATCGAGAGGTAACACCATGGTCTGTAACCTGGGGTATATTAATGGCAATACTCTTTTCGGCAGCGGCTGCATATCTTGGATTAAAGGTCGGACAAGTATTTGAAGCTGCAATACCCATAGCTATCATTGCTGTAGGATTGTCAAAAGCTACAAAACGAAATAATGCTTTGGGCGAGAATGTTATAATTCAATCAATCGGAGCATGTTCGGGAAATGTAGTTGCCGGAGCAATATTTACTTTGCCGGCACTCTATATGCTTAATTTGGATGCATCGTTTATGCAAATATTTTTAAGCTCATTGTTGGGAGGTATCTTAGGAATATTATTTTTAATACCGTTCCGCAAATATTTTGTATCGGATATGCACGGAAAATATCCATTCCCTGAGGCTACGGCAACAACACAAATACTTATTTCGGGGCAAAAGAAAGGAAATCAGGCTAAACCTCTTATCATTGCAGGTTTAATAGGAGGATTGTACGACTTTATGCTCTCAACATTTGGTTGGTGGAGCGAGGTATTGACAACTCGTGTATTACCTTATGGCGAGATGATAGCAGATAAAGCTAAAACCGTCTTTAAAATAAACACAGGAGCAGCTGTATTAGGATTGGGCTATATTGTCGGACTTAAATATTGTACAATTATTTGTGCGGGTTCAATTTTTGTATGGTTTATACTGATACCCGGCATAAGTGCTATATTCGGCGATGTAATGCTATCGACAGGAATAACAGAAGCTATTAAGCCAATAGGAGCTATGTCTGCCGAAGAGATATTCTCTAACTATGCCCGTTACATAGGTATTGGAGGTATAGCAATGGCAGGGTTGATAGGTATTATCAAATCGTGGGGAGTCATAAAAGGAGCTGTCTCATTAGCTGGTCGTGAACTCAAAGGAAAAACAACGCAAGTGGCAGTAGCAGTAAAACGTACCGACCGTGATTTGACAATGAAATTTATTGTTATTTCGGCAATCATTACACTTGTGGCAATGTTGTTGTTCTTCTACTTCGGAATAATCAGTAATGCTATGCAAGCTATAATAGCATTTATAGTGGTAGCGGTAATTGCATTCTTATTTACGACAGTAGCAGCAAATGCAATTGCAATTGTTGGAACAAATCCTGTGTCGGGAATGACCTTGATGACACTTGTGATATCGTCTGTTATATTAGTTGCAGTAGGTCTTGAGGGAGATAAAGGAATGTTGGCTGCATTGATTATAGGAGGTGTTGTGTGTACAGCATTGTCAACAGCCGGAGGCTTTGTAACCGACCTTAAAATCGGATATTGGTTAGGTTCATCTCCACGCAAACAAGAGAGCTGGAAATTCTTAGGAACTTTAGTGTCGGCAGTAACAGTTGGTGGAGTAATATTGATATTGGATAAAACTTATGGTTGGACCGGAGAAGGAGCTCTTGTCGCACCACAAGCAAATGCAATGAAGGCCGTGATTGAGCCAATGATGTCAGGACAAGGAGCACCTTGGTTGCTATACGGAATTGGAGCAGCAATTGCACTATTGCTAACCTTCTTAAAAGTTCCTGCATTGGCATTTGCATTGGGAATGTTCATTCCATTGGAGTTGAATACACCATTGGTAGTTGGAGGTCTTATTAGCTGGTATGTAAGCACACGTTCAAAAGATAAAGATTTGAACAAAGCACGTCAAGATAGAGGAACACTTTTGGCATCAGGATTTATTGCAGGTGGAGCCTTAATGGGAGTTGTAAGTGCCGCTATGAAATTTGGAGGATTTGAATACTCATCGCCATTATGTAACGTTTCATCACAAATAATAGGATTGGTAGTTTATATTGCCTTGATTGTTTATTTAATTTGGGATAGTATGCGTGCTAAAAAAGAAGAGGCATAAAAAACTTTTTTAGTATATTTATTAATAACAATGTAAATAAAACTTTGCCTTCACTTCGAATATCGGAGTAGAGGCAAAGTTTATAAATAGCTAATTCTAATGCAAACAAAGAAACAATCATATACCAACTTCGCAAATACAAAACCTCACTACCAATTACTCGATGGTTTACGAGGAGTGGCGGCAATAATGGTGCTTATCTACCACATATTTGAGGGCTTTGCGTTTGCCGAAGGCTTTAACGGAGCAGGAGAGGGTATAATAACAACACTAAATCATGGACACATAGCAGTAGATTTCTTTTTTATTCTTTCAGGTTTTGTCATAAGTTATGCATACGATGACCGTTGGAATAAGATGACGGTATGTTCATTCTTCAAACGCCGATTAATACGCTTGCATCCAATGCTTGTAATGGGGGTTATGATAGGCGTAATAGCATTTGCAATTGAGGGATTCAAAACATGGAATGGCGAGGTAACACCCGTAAGTTGGGTAATGTTGTCAATGTTATTGACTATGTTTATGATACCTGCTATACCCGGTGCAGGATATGAGGTAAGAGGCAATGGCGAAATGTTTCCATTGAACGGACCAATGTGGTCGTTGTTCTTTGAGTATATAGGTAACATATTGTATGCACTCTTTATTCGCCACCTATCAATAAAACTACTTGCACTGTTTGCTGTGGTGTTAGGTGTATTACATGCCTGGTTCTATGTGTTTGATATATCGCAATACAACTGCGTGGGAGTAGGCTGGACAATAGATGCAGTAAACTTTTGGGGAGGAATGTTAAGAATGTTATTCCCCTTTACCGTAGGAATGCTATTGGCACGCACATTTCGTCCTTGCAAAGTACGAGCAGCATTTTGGATTTGCAGTTTGATATTAATTGTAATATTCGCATTGCCCTTCATCTCGTTTAAGCCCGAAGCAATAAGTGTGAATGCCCTCTACGAAGTATTGTGTATAGCATTTATATTCCCACTAATAGTATGGATAGGAGCAAGTGGAATAGCAAAAGGAGAGGCAACAAAACGAGTAAACAAGTTTCTTGGAGATATATCATATCCTTTGTACATAGTACACTATCCAATAATGTATATATTCTATAAGTGGTTAATTAAAAATGAGTATTACTCATTAGAACAAACATGGCTAATACCCCTACTGGTAGTGCTTTCAAGTATTGTTCTTGCATACGCATTGCTTAAACTGTATGATGAACCTGTTCGCAGATGGCTATCATCAAAACTAATGAAAAAATAGTTTAGCTATTAGTTGTACGGTGCTCCACACATTAGTTCTTAGTTAAAACGGAGTTGCACAATGAAGTGCAACTCCGTTTCTCTTATATGACTAATTAGTCCAATTGTGATACTAATAACTGATATCTGATAACTACCTATTTACAATAACAACTTTATCTCCAACAATATATTGTCCGTTAGCAAGGTTGTCAGTAGCATTCTCTCTCTTTACATTCTGTTTAATTAAAGCACCATTAATGCTATAAACATTAACATATTCAGGTAAAGATTTATTAATGTTGCTCTCCTCAATACCTGTAGGGTCATTATTAACAACTCTTATATAATCAATGTTAGGCATCCACCCCTGATTGTTATAAAGTCTAATAATGTTATCACCCTTATTTAATTTAATCGTAACCTCTTTAGTGCCCACGTTGCTCCAACTTCCCGAGTTGCAGGATAGTGAGGTTACATATTCATCATTAACACTAATGTCAACAATTCTGTTTTCGCCGGTAAAGTATGCCAAAGTCATGGTATATTCGCCACCATATTCGCTATAAACATTCTTCCAAATAATGTCGTTTTCGCTACTATTGCCTAACCAGCTAACATAAGCACCACCCGAATAGCTTGAACCCTCTTCATAAATGGCAGTCTCGGCATATTGATTATTCTCCAGCTCTTGATAAGCCGATAGCCATGCAGTTTCAGCCTCATATAAAGTTCTTGGGATTCTGGTTTCAGCAGTTAAAGAGTATATGCGAGTTCCATGAGCAGGGATTTGAACACTTAACGAACCACTAAAATTACCCATATCCTCTCTCTCAAACAAATCTCTAACTTGAACAGTGCCGCTCAAATCAATATCGGCAAAGTTGATACTTATGTTTCGGTTGTAGTCAGTAGGGTTGTAGAAAGCAATAGCACGTTTATTTCCTGCATAAGTCTCAATGTCTTTAACCAAAACATAGCAACCATTCTCTTTTTTGACAACGTAAGCCTGTAAACCCAATTTATCTTGATTGAGAGCAATCAACTCTTCGTTTGTCATCAAATCAAGCGACTCTTGAGTAATAGTATTAATATCGCAACCAATAAGTAGGGGAGAACTCATAATACACCACATACCAAAGTGAGTCTTATCCTCCTCTTTAGTTAAACCTCTACCCACTTCGAGCATATCCATATCGTTATATTTACCATCTCCGGTGTAAGCTGATAGGTAAAGACTCTGATTAATAATACTCTTAATAGAGTTCCAACTCATCTCAATATCTTCAGTGGTACGCCACGATGTAGCAATATCTCGAACCCAAGTACCGGGGAAAGCCCAACGGCAAATATTATATCTAACGCCCCTTCTTTTGGTATTCTTAATAGCTTGATAAATTTCGGTATATCTCTCTTGTTCGGGTAAATCTAAATTATCTACATTATTACCTGTTTGAGCTCCGCAATAATCAACCTTTATAAAATCGAATTTTAACTCTTTAAAGAAAAAATCCATATCTTGTTGATCGTGTCCCAATAGACCAACACCTACACCAATAGTGTCGCCTTTCCAAAACGAAGCACAAGTATTTTTTCCTGCATCAGAATAAATACCAGCCTTCATGCCGTTATCATGAATATAATCAACCAATGGTTTTAATCCATTAGGGAAACGAGTAGGGTGGATTAAAAGTTTACCGTCAGCATCTCGTCCTCCGAAATAGCCATCATCAATATTAACATATTTATAACCAGCATCTTTCAATCCGGTTTCAATCAATGCATCAGCTTGAGACTTTATAATATCTTCGCTTATCTCAAAACCAAAAGCATTCCACGAACTCCAACCCATTGTGGGAGTTTCAGCTGCATTCAAAATACCTGTAAATAATAAAGGTATAGCGAAAATAGATACAAACTTAATTTTCATTGTAAAAACTATTTTAGTAATGAACTTTTATACTTATTCACAAAACTGCAAATAATATCGCAGGTTTCTGAAATTCCCAATAACGATGAGTCTATTGAAAAATGATAAGATTTTCCATCGCCCCAAGTTTTGTCGGTAAAGAAGTTGTAATACGACGACCTCTGTTTGTCATGACGTTTGACAATATTTGTAGCCTCCTTTTCGGAAATCTTGTCTCGAGCCATAACACGTTGAATTCTTGCTTCGAGAGGAGCATGTAAAAATATATTTAAACAATTAGGCATATCTCGCAAAACATAGTCGGCACATCTACCTACAAGAACGCAATTCCCTTTTTCGGCAATCATTTGAATAACCTCCGATTGGCATTTGAAAATATATTCGCTCGACATCGAACCATCATTTAAACCAAACGAAAACCAATTGCTTGTAAGAATATTCGGAATTGAAAACAGCTCTTTTTCATCAGCCTCCTCAAAACAACTGCAATCCAAGCCACTCACTCTGGCAGCCTCATTTAAAAGTTCCTTATCGTAATAATCAAAGCCTAAACGTTTGGCAAGTTCTTTGCCAATAACCCTGCCGCCGCTACCAAATTGGCGACCTATGGTAATAATAAATTTTTCAGTCATATAGTAAAAATAATAAAACTGCTATAAACCAAATTAAATGATATTTGTCGTAATAACAAACCTATTTTTAGAAGCCGAAATAAATTTGCAACGTAAGTGATTTTTACAATATAATTTAAACAGCTTCTTAATCAACCGCTAAAATAAGAAATTAAATTCAAAACGACCCCTAAAAAGCAAAAAAAATGCAATATCTTTGCATATCGAAATATGAATAATAACAAAACCAAAATAGAGCAAGTTGTAAGGAGGGTAGCATTAATGCTGATGCTAACCATATTGTCATTAACCTCAAAGGCACAGCTTAATACCGACCGAGTAATGAACATCGGTCGAAATGCACTCTATTTCGAAGACTACATATTAGCCATACAATATTTCAATCAAGTAATAAAGGTAAAACCCTACATGGCCGAACCATATTTCTTGCGAGGAGCGGCAAAACTGAGTCTCGAAGACTATAAAGGAGCCGAGGAGGATTGTTCGATATGTATCGAGTATAACCCCTTCATAATAGGAGCATATCACGTTAGAGGAGTGGCGCGCCAAAATTTGGGAGATAATCGTGGAGCAATAGAAGATTATAATAAGGCATTGGAGTATATGCCCGAAGATAAGACCTTTCTTCTTAATAAAGCAATAGCACAAGCCGAAGATAAGCAAACATACGAAGCAGATAGTACATACAAAAAATTAATAGAACTGCATCCGAACTATTACAACGCCTATATGAGCCGAAGTCAATATCGTATAAACGCATCCGATACACTCGGAGCATTAGCCGATGTTGAACGAGCACTCGAAATAGACAAATACTCATCATACGGATATGCCCAGCGAGCAATGATAACATTTATGTTGGGAGAGGATAAAGAAAAATCCTTAGCCGATATGGATAAAGCTATAAAAATAGAGCCAAGAGTATTGCCGTATTATATAAACAGGGCTGTAATGCGATATCATATTGACGATTTGCGAGGCTCAATGGCCGACTACAACTATGTAGTAGAGCAAGAACCCACAAATACGTTGGCACTATATAACAGAGGATTACTAAGAATGCAAGTGGGCGAGTATAACGACGCCATAGAGGACTTTACCCGCCTGTTGAATATACGTCCCAACGATATATTTGCAATATACAACCGAGCAATGTTGTATGACCGTTTGGCAATGTATCGCAAAGCCGTAAAAGACTATACCCGAGTAATAGATGAGTATCCCGATTATGCAGGAGTATATTTTGCCCGTTCCGAAGCACTCCGAAAATTAGGCGACCTTAAAGGCGGTAAAAAAGATTTTGACAAGGCGATGCAGTTGGAAGAGAAAGCTAAACAACAAAAAGCAATTTCAGACACATTGTCTCAGCAACAAAACGAAAAAGTACGTCGAGAGTCAGATAAAAGCATAAACAAATTCGACCGATTGTTAGTATCAGACGATACTACGATAAAAACCGGATATGAAAGCACTATACGTGGTCGTGTTCAAGACAACAAATATAAGCTGAAAATAGAGCCCCAATTTACATTAACCTATTATGAGCAACCCTCTGAGTTGAATTTGCCAAAAAAATACTATAAAGATTTAGAAGACCTCAATCGGGCAAGAATATTGCCACGATCATTAAAACTGACAAATCACGAGTCGAGTTTAGACTCTCTGAAAATAGCACGCCACTTTGCATCCATAGCCGATAATACAAAGTTAATCGACATAAACCCGCAAAATGCAATACCATATATGTCTCGAGCAATCGATTTTATGCTTATTCAAGACTTTAATGGAGCAATAGAAGACCTGAGCAGGATAACCTCATCGAGCAACGATTTTATATTTGCCTACTTCCTTCGTGCTGTAGTAAGATATAAACGCATTGAATATATGCTCTCGTCAACAAGCGTCGAACAAACGTCAGGTTCGCATATAGGCGATAATCTGCTATCGGCACAAACGCTCAATTCACGGGCAATATCGTTAGAGTATGAAATGGTACTCCGAGATTACGATAAAGTAATATCAATCGACCCAACATTCCCATACTCATACTATAATAGAGCAAACATACGTTGCGAGCAAAAAGATTTTAAAGGAGCCGAAGAGGATTACACAAAAGCGATAGAGCTAAATCCCGACTTTGCGGAGGCATATTTTAATAGAGCATTGGTATATACATATATAGGAAATAACGAAAAAGCCGTTGCCGACTTAAGTAAAGCAGGAGAATTGGGAATGGTACAAGCCTATAATGTAATTAAGCTAATATCTGAAAATTAGCGAATTAGAAAGCTATATAATAATACCAAAAGGAGGTAGTGAAAAATTAATAAAATTTTAAACAGTTTCTTCTTAAAAACTATTGCTATTATCAAAAAAAGTAGTACCTTTGCCGAGAATTTTACCGAAGAGGTATAAATAATGTTAAACCAATAAATTGTGAATGGATAATAACCGAAATCAAAACAACCCCAAACCAGTAAAAGGGCGTCCACAAAAGAAGGACGAGTTAAAAGACTCATATCGTGTCAACGAAAAAATTACAGCCAAAGAAGTCAGATTAGTTGGCGATAATGTAGAACAAGGTGTTTATTCAATTTATGATGCAAGAGCAATTGCTGAAGAGCAAGAACTCGATTTGGTAGAAATTTCGCCCAATGCAGCACCGCCTGTATGTAGAGTAATAGATTTTCAAAAATTCCTCTATCAACAAAAAAAACGTGCAAAAGAGCAAAAAGCGAAAGCAGCAAAAGTTGAAATAAAAGAGATACGTTTCGGACCACAAACCGACGATCACGATTATAACTTTAAATTAAAACACGCCATAGAGTTCTTAAAAGAAGGAGCAAAAGTAAAAGCGTATGTATTCTTTAAAGGACGCTCAATCTTATTCAAGGAGCAAGGTGAAGTATTATTGCTTCGATTTGTAAACGACCTTGAAGAGTATGGAAAATTAGAGCAGATGCCACGTCTCGAAGGAAAGAGAATGATAATAATGCTCTCACCCAAAAAGCAAAAATAAAAAATGCCGAATAATCGGTATAAATTTAATAAATAACTAAATTACAAAACAATGCCAAAGACTAAAACTAATTCCGGTGCCAAAAAGAGGTTTGCCCTTACCGGATCAGGAAAGATCAAGAGAAAACACGCTTTCAAAAGTCACATCTTAACAAAGAAGACTAACAAGCAAAAACGTAACTTAACTCACTTCACAACAGTTGCTAAAGCTGACGAGAAGAACATCAAAAAGTTACTTTGTATCTCTTAATAAACACAATTAATTAAACGGAGAAATCCAAATTATTAACCGGATGTATTAGCACAAAGATTATCGAAAAAGGTGATAACACTAACATTCAAAAAACAGTAAAAAATTATGCCACGTTCAGTAAATCATGTAGCATCAAGAGCAAAAAGAAAGAAAATTTTGAAATTGACCAGAGGTTATTTCGGAGCACGTAAAAACGTTTGGACAGTAGCAAAAAATACATGGGAAAAAGGTCTTACATACGCATACCGTGATCGTAAAGACAAAAAAGGCAACTTCCGTTCATTGTGGATACAACGTATCAACGCTGCAGCACGTCTTGAAGGAATGTCTTATTCAAAACTAATGGGAGCAATACACAAAGCAGGTATCGAAATCAACCGCAAAGTTCTTGCCGACTTAGCATTGAATAACCCAGCAGCTTTCAAAGCAATTGTTGACAAAGTAAAAAACGCATAATAAATAAAGCGTAAAGATAAAACTCCTGACCAATCGGTCAGGAGTTTTTTTATTGTCAATCCCCAAAAAACAAATGACTTTAATGACCCAATTGACCCTAATGACTCTCCTAATTAAAAAAATTAATTGATATTTTTTAGACGTGTAACAAGCGAATCGGCAACCACATTAAAAGCCTCTTTATTAGCCTTACTTATAGGCTTTTTAGGTTGCGATTTAATAGTAAGCGGATTAATAGGTTTACCATTTTCGTGAACCCTAAAATCGAGATGAGGACCAGTAGAAATACCCGTAGAACCAACATATCCGATAACCTGTTTCTGTTTAACATAGTCGCCCACCTTCAAACCCTTTGCAAAACGAGAGAGGTGCATATAAGTAGTAACATATACGCTATTATGGCGAATTTTAACATAGTTGCCGCCACCACCGGCTTGAAAAGCCTTGGCAATAACCTTACCACTACCAATAGCATAAACAGGCGTACCTTTGGGAGCAGCATAATCAACGCCATGATGTGAGCGATAACGCTTCAAAACAGGGTGAAACCTGCTATTCGTAAAACGAGACGAAATACGATAGTAGTCAAGCGGAGCTTTTAAGAAAGCACCCTCAAGACTGTTTCCGTCAACATTATAAAACAACTCCTCGTTATCCTGAACAAACGGAATAGCATAAACAGTAGTGTCGGCAGTCTTAAACGAAGCAGCCAAAATACGATAGTTATTTAAAGGAGTATCACCGATATATTCTCCGGTATAAATAAGACGATACTCATCACCTTGTTGAATACCAAAGAAATCGACCGACCACCCAAAAATATTCGACATTTCAACAGCCAATAGGGGAGAAGTACCGCTCTCCTGCATAGCAACCCATAGCGAAGAGTTTACAACACCAAACACCTCATCCTCTCTCCATTCCGAAGGGTTGCTTTTTCGAGAAGCCGAAAACCCGTTGTTAATATCAAAAACAACAAAATCCTTTAAATTCTCCTCATAAACCAAGAAGCGAGGCATAGCGACGGAGTCGGTATCCGAAAAAAGATGACACACCTGACCCGGACGAAGTTTGCGTTCGTTAAAAACAGAGTCGGGGCATTGAGTCACATTATATACATCGTTAATTGAAAATCCAAATCTGCCAATTAACTCAGTCAAAGTCTCATTTGTGCGTAAAGTATCACACTTAACCGAAAAATCCTCAATAGGCAAACCAAATTTTAAAACTTTCTCTTTCTGAGTTTCTATCGATGCTGTCTCATCATCCTTGCACGATGTAACCATAACCCCTGCAAAAAGAGTAAAAGCAACACCCCATATAACACTATTTAATCTATTTAATTTCATTATAGTAAAAGCATAAATCTAATATCCACAAATTTAATAAAAAATAGGCGAATAGAATAGGGGATAAGAATTAAATAAGATTAAAAATTAAGTGGAGGTTGATAGTGAATTGCTTTCAAATTAGTATCTTTGACATATCAGAAACAATTTTGTTCATAATACAACTTACTTTCCAAGTGTTGTGAATTGCTTTCAAATTAGTATCTTTGATATATCAGAAACAATGTAACTTGTGAAGTCTCCCACATCGAATTTGTTGTGAATTGCTTTCAAATTAGTATCTTTGATATATCAGAAACAATTATTCGTGATCTGTACGCTTATGCTATTGCGTTGTGAATTGCTTTCAAATTAGTATCTTTGATATATCAGAAACAATGTTAGTTGTTTGAATAAAATCACCATTAGAGTTGTGAATTGCTTTCAAATTAGTATCTTTGATATATCAGAAACAATGTGCCGAACATCATTAATTATTGACTACGTGTTGTGAATTGCTTTCAAATTAGTATCTTTGATATATCAGAAACAATACAATACCGTGTTCGTCAAAGAAACGGTTGTTGTGAATTGCTTTCAAATTAGTATCTTTGATATATCAGAAACAATTTACGTATGTAAAATTTAAATGGTGTACGTGTTGTGAATTGCTTTCAAATTAGTATCTTTGATATATCAGAAACAATGTATTTTTATTTAATAATAAATATTATACAGTTGTGAATTGCTTTCAAATTAGTATCTTTGATATATCAGAAACAATACGGCTCTCTTTAATATAATTATCATATCCGTTGTGAATTGCTTTCAAATTAGTATCTTTGATATATCAGAAACAATTATAATGCATATTATAGAGACCCACGTAAGTTGTGAATTGCTTTCAAATTAGTATCTTTGATATATCAGAAACAATTTTGGTAGTATATTTCATTACATACTTCATGTTGTGAATTGCTTTCAAATTAGTATCTTTGATATATCAGAAACAATAGCATTATTTTTATCAGTTTCAGAGATAACGTTGTGAATTGCTTTCAAATTAGTATCTTTGATATATCAGAAACAATCAGAACTGGATGAACCAGTTCCTAAGGGTGTTGTGAATTGCTTTCAAATTAGTATCTTTGATATATCAGAAACAATTGTTGAGGTGAGTGAACTGCTGTCGTTAGGGTTGTGAATTGCTTTCAAATTAGTATCTTTGATATATCAGAAACAATATAATCAGGAATATCGTGATAGGGCTCTTCGTTGTGAATTGCTTTCAAATTAGTATCTTTGATATATCAGAAACAATAAGTTATATATACACGAAAGGGGTCTTTCGGTTGTGAATTGCTTTCAAATTAGTATCTTTGATATATCAGAAACAATATATTGGTCTGTAAATATCAACTTATAACTGTTGTGAATTGCTTTCAAATTAGTATCTTTGATATATCAGAAACAATGTGTTTGTTCGTTTAAAGAAATACGACTATGTTGTGAATTGCTTTCAAATTAGTATCTTTGATATATCAGAAACAATACGCTTAATGATATTGAAAACTTCAATTATGTTGTGAATTGCTTTCAAATTAGTATCTTTGATATATCAGAAACAATCATATTTAGCAAATGCTTTTTGCATTTCGTGTTGTGAATTGCTTTCAAATTAGTATCTTTGATATATCAGAAACAATTGTCTTGTTGTTTCATCATTATCACTACCTGTTGTGAATTGCTTTCAAATTAGTATCTTTGATATATCAGAAACAATTGCTGACATAGTTGGAGAAGTGGCAGACGTGTTGTGAATTGCTTTCAAATTAGTATCTTTGATATATCAGAAACAATTGCTTGTGGTGAGTATGGTAAAAACACTCAGTTGTGAATTGCTTTCAAATTAGTATCTTTGATATATCAGAAACAATATAGTATCTGCAAGTTGCTGAAATATATATTGTTATAGATATAATTAGAAAATAAAAAATTAAAGTTTCTGATTACAAAAAATCCCTCTATAGAGGGATTTTTTTATTCTAAAATAGTTCTAATTGTTGACCGGGAGTATTTATTGTTTGAACTTGTTTGCCAAAATATAAATCTATATTGCCAAATTGTTTGTCTGTTATACATAAGATTCCTACTTTCCCATGGGTTGGTAAAAATGATTTTACACGTTTAATATGAACATCAGCATTTTCTTGGCTAGCGCAATGTCTAATATAAATTGAGAATTGAAACATTGTAAAACCATCTTGTATCAGGTTTTTACGGAACAAAGCATAAGCTTTCTTATCTCTTTTTGTTTCTGTTGGAAGGTCAAAAAAGACAAGAACCCACATAATCCGATATTGGCTAATTCTACTATTCACATACTATAAAGTAGGGTATGCTATTTTTCTTAATTCTCCACTAAAACATTGATATAGAGAAGCTGTTGTTTGGCTAACAGCAATCATTAATGGACTTTTCTTTTCATTTATTACTACGTCAATTGTTGGAATCGTAAGTAACTTCGTTTTAATCTCTTTTGTCAGTTCCAAACCAACTCCAAATTCATTGATTATTTCGCAAACTACTTTGTCAACGTATGGTCTGTATGGCTCCATTATATCATCAGCTAAACAGTATGCATTATATCTATTGTGGTGATGAATTCCTAATGTTGGTAATAAACCACTACTAACTAATGCCCTTGCTACAATAGCTCTTAAAATTGCATAACCATAATTTAGTAGGTTGTTGGGGAAACTACCGTATCGCTCTCTTGCAAAATCATCAATATCTCCAAATAGATTTTGCCAATAGTAATATGCTGCTCTAGCTTCAAAGTTGTCCGGATCACCGCTTCTAACACTCTTTGCCCAGCTCTCCATGCAACCTATTTCACATTCTTTATATTCTTTTAGAATTGCTATTTGGTTGTTAATTTTTGCTTGTATAGTTTGTTGCCATAGTTTCTTTTTTAGAGGGAGTGATGCCTCTATCTGATGCCTGAATCTTTCATTCTGTGTAGTATTTCCACATAAAGGCAACATTAGGCCTGTTGGCATACTGCGTTTGTCGCAGGTTATTATTGCACAATTATTTTCAAGTAATGCATCAATAACTCCACTGGTAATTGTAATTTGTCTATTATCTAATACAATTACCCCAATATCCTCAATTGGTTTTGTAACCTCTTGATCTCTTAATTTTATAACTAGTTGTTTGTCTTTAAGTGACAGATATGCAGGATTTCCGAAATAGAGAGTCTTTTTTATCATAAAGCCTCCTTTCTTTATTAATATTCTCCAACAGCAACAATCTCTCCAATATGATTTACTCTAACTTTTATAATTTTTGCTAATAGTTTAGGACTTTTAATTCTTTTCCAAGTTTTTTCTTTTAAATTGTTATTATCTTCAATTTTTGTTTCAAGATGATGCCTAAAGAAGTAGTCCTTTATTGAAAACTTTTGTACTCTAAATAAATTCGGGCTAATTAATGAATAATTATCAGGGTCTAATAAATCAATCTCGTTTGGATTAAAGCCAGTCTCCTCATTGGGGAATACAAAATACTCATTTTGTTTCATTGAAAATAAAAATCTCCAGCTATTCTCTTTATTGTATTCTTTATCTATAACTGGTAATCCTGCATTAATTCTAGCTACAGCTTCGTAGAAAGGAACTACATTTTCATCAATCTCGTATATAATATTTCCATGCTCATCACATTTATAATTTCCATTTTTATCAATTATTGGTTTTTCATAAACTGCAACATGATGATTGTTTCCTGTATTTACAAAATCAACAGGAACTTTGTTGCCTTTATTATCAAGTATTAAATTGCCATCTTTATCTCGTTTATCGTGTAGTGCTTGTGCATTACTTATACCTGTAATTGTAACTCGTTTAATTTTTATACCTTTTTCTTTGTTTAACCAAATGGGGTTTTCGTCTAAGTTAGTAAATGCCTTTTTGGGGTCATTTTCAAATTCTTCTAATCTGTTTTCAAGAATTGTTTTAATTCTACTATCAATAACCTTATCAATTTTTAAACTCTCATCAATTGCTTTTCTTATAGTATAAATTGTTTCAAACGTTACTGTTTCGATAGGATTTTCTACATATATTGTTTTATCGTCGCTTAACCATATTGGGTTTTTATCTAAAGAGTTTTTGCCAGTAAATGCTTTTTTAGGATCGTTAGCAAACTCTTCTAATCTTCTTAAAAGAGCTTCTCTATAGAGCTTGCTTGCCACAGACATAATCTTCTCTCTATCAAAAGATGCATTTACTTTTTCTTTCTTTATTGAATATATTTTTTGGCTTCCGTATATTGTCTCTTTATGTAAAGAGCCTCTTGGTGTTTGTTGTACTTTAGGTATATATTTACCTTTTACTTTTACATTATTTATATTATTGGTTACAACTTTATTTTTAGCTTTAATTGATATTAATATATTTTCTAAATGTTTTTTTGCTTCAGCTCTAAACTCTTCTAGTTTAATAGGAGCTATGGCTTTACCACTATCAAAATATTTATTCTTTATAGCATATTCATTTGAGTTAGGTTCAAAACTTGCATTTTTATTATTAAAATATTGAATATATACATCTTTTGTGAATGCAACAGTAAGTGCGTCCATAGCATGGTGTCTATGGTCGTTTCGTTTTGTCCACCCTTTAATATTACCTATAATTTTACCATCTCTAGTTTTATGATATTCTATTAAATCAAGAGCTTTGTATTTATCCCAATTTAACTCTTTCATTATATCAACGAGTTGCCAATCTTCTCTTAACTTATCGGTAATAGAACCTGTTGTAGCAATGACTCTTTTACATATACTTTTCAGCATATTAAGAGCCATCTTAGATATATATCGAGTATCACTTAAATCTCTATTTATAAAGCCTTCTGGAATATCTTTTTCCGTCATTAATAGATTTTTAAGTTTTGTATTTTTACCTTTGAATATCTCCTTGCATCGTTGCTCATAATTTGACAATCCTTCTGCTCCGTATTTTTCTAATATATAGTCGTATGCAGTTTTATTTCCTTTTTCAATATTTACATCTCTTAATTCAAGAGTTTTATTTGAGAATGAGTCATCAAATTGTCTTGCTTTAGGGATTATATGTTCAATATCGTATTTATTACTTAATAGTTCTTCGTAAACGATATGGGTGTCTGAGTATATAGTATTGTATTTATTACCGGCAAGTTCTTGATATAATTTATATCTTATTATATCATTTTTGCTTACATGGGATAAATTAAAATCTTTTTTAAGTTTATCTTTTATAGCTTCATTTTCTCGTGTTGCTTTTGCTATAGCTGAAGACATTAAATCTCTCTCTTTAGCATTTTTCTTTAATTCTCTTGCAAGCTCAACTCTTATTTCGTCGGGTTTACCATATCTCTCAATCAATGTATTAACAACATTGATCATTTGGTTTAATATTTTCTCAACTACAGGATTTCGTAGTGAATTCTTTTGTAATATTTCGAGTTTGTCTTTTAATATTTTGTTTTCTATATCTTCTTTAGTTAATGATGATTTTGAATGTTTGTATCCTGCGTATGAACATGCAATATCATATTGATTACCCTCTTTTAAAAATGGTAATATCTTTTTTATGGCTTTAGCACTTAAACTTCCGTAATCTTCAACAAAAGTAACATCTGCTAATATTGCAGCATACTCTTTTTCAATTTTACATATTTCCTTAATCTTATCAATTAATTTTTCATTACCTGTTTTACTATTATCTCCTTCGAAAGAGAATAGTAGGTGCCAAAGTTTAAAGTATGGTTGCTTATCTAAATCACAATTAGAGTCAAAAGATAAAACATTAGTATTCCAGCCTTGTGCTTCAAAAAAATTTTTTGCTTGTCCATAAATCTCCTCAGGATTTTGTTTGAAATTTAATGGTTCACGTCCTGATAATTCAAGCATTTTACTAAATGCTTTGTATAAATGAATATTGGTTTTATTTCCTTCAATTTCTTTAAAGTTTATTCTGCTATTGCTGTCTAATTTAAGTATTTGGATAATATCTTTATTTTCAATTTTTTCTTTAAAATTAAGGATATTAGCAAGATGCTCTTTCTCCTCTTGGCATAGGTAATCACCATTTATTCTTATATTATTTATGGTTTGCCAAACTTTAAATTCTTGAAATAGAGGGGATGAACGAGGAATAACTTTGCTTCCTATTACAATAGTTTTCTCTTTGCCGTTAATATTTATAACCTTTTCGTCTCTTTCTAATTCACAATAACTAATTAAACCTTTTTGACTTTTAAGTTTGCGTTGATAGAAAATGATAACGTCTCTAATCTCTTTCTTTAGTTCATTTGTTAATTCTTTGTGATATTTAGTTTGTTCTTCCCAAATAGTTTCAAATTCGTCTAAATAGTCTTGTCGATAGAAGACTTTGTTTTTAAGACTTTCGTTGGGATTGTTTCTTATAATTTCATATAGATATTCTCCTACTGTTTGCTTTTTAAAATACAACTCTTTACTTCTGTCGCTTATTGCCCCCAAATAGCCACTTGAAGAACTAATTTCTCCATTTATGTTTTGTATAACTAAAGCAAGTTCTTCAAGATTCATTTTATTAGTTAATGCATCACATCTCCATTTATAGTTCTCTATTCTTTGTTCAGATTTATTACCTTTTCTATTTGGGGCTGTTATGCAGCATTCTTTTTCCATTTCTTTACTACATGCATTATCGTTATCCCATATAGTATATTTTTCAGTCCATATAAAATACTTAGCTAAAATTGCCCATGTTTGAGATCCGTTCTTCCCTTTTATTTCATCTAAAATATTATCATTTAAAATATCCGGGTAAAATTCCTTTTGTTTATTCCAAATAGTTATTAGCTCATTATATAAGTCAGAACGATAGAAATCTGGTAATGATTTTTTCTCTTTCATTAATAAATTATAGCAATATTCTCCGGGCGTTTTATTTTCATTGTACATTTCGATAGCGACATCCATTCCGTCAATTAATTTGCCATCTTCTCCGCCTTTCGCTTTTCTGCTACTTTTATATCCACGCTTTTTATTTATCATTAAAAGTATTCTTGCAAATTCTTCTAATGATATTTCTTCCGATACAGCTTTTGCTCTTAATTTATATGTCTCAAATGTGGTATTATTCCCCGATTCTGACAATATAGTATCATCATAAATTATATTATTCTTTTTTAGAATTTCTATTAGGTTTTCTCTGCGAAGTTTATATCTCTGTAAATTTCTTCGCATTTGTCTTTTCAGAGTTCTTTCTGCATTTGTTGTTATGCTTTTCCCTTTTTCAAAATTTATACTTTCATCTGTTGTTAGAGGATTAACCCTAACACCAAGCTTTATTATTGAAGATTTTTCATTGTCGTTTTCAGCTTCATTTACTAACGCCCAACCAATACTTCCAACTCCTAAATCTAAACCTAATATTATTTTCATATTATATAGTATTATCTATTTCTATTTTTATTTTTCAAATTTATAAAAATTATTTGCAAATTAATAAAATATTTTATTTAACTTTGCTATCACTAATTTGAAGTAATTCACAATAAGGATTTTTCCGTTGTGAGAACATTAGGTTGCCCTCGTCCTTATCGGGGGTATTTTTTTTGTATTTACGTTTAATAAAGATTTAATATAAACAATCTCGGGTGTTACCCCGAGATTGTGGTTTGCAGTTGCATATTTTTTCAAACTACCTACATAAATAACCTATTTATTAACATTTTAAACTATGAAATCAATTTAGAAGAATACGAAGTAACTTTAAATTAATCTCGCAACTGCAAATATTTATGTATAAATTTTACTCTCTTCTCATTAATTAGTTTATATATTTTAGAGAACAACTACTTCAAAGGGGCTATTTTAGCCGACAACTAACAACTAATTTACCTCTCTCCCCATTTGTCTGATCCTCCTGTAATTTGACCCAAAACATTAAGCAATAAAGCTATAACTACTATAATTGCAAATAACATTATAAATTCCCTCCTTTACCTAACATTGCATCAATAAAAAACAATGCAAGACCAATATAAATCAAAATTGCAAACATAAGCTACTATTAATTTCTAATTTCTCATTTAAAAAACTAACAACTAACAACTACCCGTAGGCATTTTAAAGTAACGAAGTTAGGATTAACTAAATGTTAATCCGTGCTTTAAAATGGGGAGCACAGTGCTCTGTGCGACGGAGGAAGCTTTAGCCGACAACTAACAACTTTTAGTAGTCCATTCCCATAACTACGCCCACAATGCAATGTAAAACTATCACACCCGCTATTACTAATATTGTTCCCATAATACCTCCTTTTTTATTATTATTAATTATTGTTTAAATGCTTTTTAAATTTGTTTAATTTCTTGTTTCTGATGCAAAAGTATGAGGCAGATATGCCAAATAGTTGCACAAGTAAAAATTTTTATAAAAAAATGAGAAAAATTTTTCATTTTCCTCATTTCTCATTCCTAATCTCTAATTTCTAAATTTTTTTAGCTTTTTTCTTATAGAACGGTTTCTTATTTTTTTGTTTTTATAGTTCTTAAACCTTTTTGGCTTGTTAACGGATGGCGTATAATTGGGAGCTTCACCCAACTCTTGGGGTAGGGCAATCTTTTCAACTTCACGTTCTAAAAAACTTTCAATTTTTCCGAACTTATCTTGCTCTTCTTTTGATATGAATGTAATTGCTTCGCCTTCGGCATTAGCTCGAGCTGTACGACCAATACGGTGAATGTAATCTTCGGGGTCGTGCGGGACATCATAGTTTATTACTAATCCTATATCTGTTATGTCAATTCCTCTCGATACAATATCTGTTGCCACAAGTATCGAAACTTTTCCGTTTTTAAAATCGAGCATAACATTATCACGTTCGCTTTGTTCAAGGTCAGAGTGCATTGCTCTAACATTATATTTCATTCGTTTAAGTCGATGAGCAAGCTCTTTAACCTTGATTTTTGATGATGAGAATATAATTGTTTTGCTCTCAACAGGAGTTGAAAATATATGTTCAATCAAACCAATTTTTTGAGGTTCGTAGCAAACGTATGCCATCTGTCTTATTGCTTCGTTTGGCTTCGAAATGGCAATGTTGATTTCGGCAGGATTGTTGAGTATTTGCTTAGCCAAAGTTCTTATTTTTTGTGGCATTGTTGCCGAGAAGAGCAGAGTTTGTCGTTTTTGAGGAAGATGTTTTGATATCTTCATTATATCATCGTAAAATCCCATATCAAGCATACGGTCTGCCTCGTCAAGTACAAGATATTCAACAGTATCGAGCGAAATTTTACTATTAATCAAATGCGAAATCATTCTGCCCGGAGTGGCAATTATAACATCAGCCCCTTTGTTAAAAGCCCTTAGTTGTTGATCCCATTGAGCCCCATTGCCGCCTCCCGAAACCGATAGTGTTGATATTGGCATAAAGTATGAGAAACCTTCAAACTGCATATCGATTTGCGATGCCAATTCTCGGGTTGGGGCGATGATAATAGCCCTTACAGCATCTTGGTCTCCCTCAACCTTATGTTTCATTATTAGGTTGAGCAGAGGCAGAATGTATGCTGCAGTTTTACCTGTTCCTGTTTGAGCACAGGCAATAATGTCTCTTCCTTCAAGAACAACAGGTATGGTCTCTTCTTGAATAGGAGTCGCCTCAATAAAGTTCATTGCATCAAGTCCGTCCAGCACTTCTGGCTCAAGTTCCAAATCCTCAAATCTCATTCTTATAACGTGAAAAATTTTCTCATCAAAATTACAAAAAAATATCCAATAAATTTAAACTTAGCCTATATACATCTCTAATCATTCAATTAAAATTATTACTTTTGTATTTCACAAATCAGTTAATAATGAAAGTTACAGAGCTAATAACCTCCGGTGCCGAAACCTCATTCTCATTTGAGGTGTTGCCTCCATTGAAAGGAAACGGTATCGAAAAAGTATTCAAAACAATCGACCGCCTTCGTGAGTTCGATCCCAAATATATAAATATAACAACTCACCGTAGCGAGTATATATATAAAGAGGCTGACGGAGGTTTGTATCAACGTGTTGCGGTTCGTACCCGTCCCGGAACAGTAGCACTTGCTGCTGCCATTCAGCATAAGTATAATATTACTGCCGTACCGCATATTATATGTAGCGGATTTTCGAAAGCCGAAATTGAATATTCGTTAATCGACCTAAATTTCTTGGGAATTCACGATTTGCTTATTTTGCGAGGAGACAAGGCAAAACACGAAGCACGTTTCATTCCCGAGCCTGACGGACATTCGCACGCCATTGAATTGCAAAGTCAGGTAAACGATTTTAATAAGGGATTTTTTATAGATGGTTCGCAAGCCGTTATAAATACTCCATTCTCATACGGAGTGGCAGGATATCCCGAAAAACACGACGAAGCTCCTAATATTGAGCAAGACCTTAAACGTTTGAAAGATAAAGTTGATAATGGAGCCGACTACGTCGTAACACAAATGTTTTTCGATAATGCAAAATACTTCGAGTTTGTAGAGCGTTGTCGAGAAATGGGAATAACAGTGCCTATAATACCCGGAATAAAACCGATTGTGTTTGCAAGTCAGTTAAACGTATTGCCCAAAGTATTCCATGTCGATTTACCCGATGCATTGGCCGAAGAACTTGCAAAATGTAAAGACGATGCTTCGGCAAAACAGGTAGGAGTTGAGTGGTGTACTATGCAGGCAAAAGAGCTAAAAGCAAAAGGAGTACCCAGCATACACTTCTATTCGTTGATGGCGACCGAGAGTGTGGCTCAAGTAGCAAAAGCTGTATATTAAAAATTAAGGTAACGATGTTTTTCAGAGATATAATAGGACACGAAGAGATAAAAACCCATCTCTTAAAATCGGCGGCAGAGGGAAAGGTTCCTCATGCTCAACTATTTTGCGGACCCGATGGAGTAGGTAAGTTTGCTATGGCTATAGCCTATGCACGATATTTAAACTGTACAGGACGTAAACCGGGCGACACCGATTCGTGTGGCAATTGTCCATCGTGCCGTCAGATTACATCAATGATGCACCCCGATATACACTATTCGTTTCCTATTTATAAAACATCAAAACCTAAACGAACCATATCTGACGACTATATAAAGGAGTGGCGTAATATGGTAACCGAAACAAAATATATATCGCTTGAAGGGTGGTTAGAGGAGATAAAGGCAGAGAATGCCCAACCTCAGATATATGTAGATGAGAGTCAGGAGATAATTCGAAAACTCTCATATAAAAGTTTCGAATCGGAGTACAAGGTAATGATAATATGGTTACCCGAGTTGATGAACGAGGGATGTGCAAACAAACTATTGAAAATACTCGAAGAGCCATACGAGAAAACCATATTCATTTTGGTCTCAAACCGACCCGATAAACTTTTGGCAACCATTTTGTCTCGAACACAACCAATACACTTCAAAGGATTGTCGCACGAGCTTATATCTCATACCTTGCAAGAGAGGTTTTCTGTTGATGCAGAAGCAGCCAATTCGGTAACACGATTAGCATCCGGAAGTTATCGCCGAGCATTGGAGTTGATGAAGCAAACAGGCGAAAACAAACAGTTTTTCGACTATTTTGTACAACTAATGCGATTAGCTTACGCTCGCAAAATAAAAGAAATGAAAATTTGGAGCGAAGATGTAGCAAAACTCGGACGAGAAGCAGAAAAGCGTTTCTTGCAATATTGCCAGCGTATGTTACGTGAAAACTATATCTATAATGTACATATACCTTCAATTGTATATATGACCCCCGAAGAGCGTAATTTCTCAACCCGTTTTGCTCCATTTATAAACGAAAAAAACGTAATTGAGATAATGGAGGAGTTGGGACGTGCCGAAAACGATATATCTCGTAATGGTAATGGTAAAATAATTTTCTTCGACCTCTCAATAAAAATGATATTATTGATAAAACGAGCAACAAGTTAAATTTCCGGCATCTAAATATACCTGCGGTAATACAGAGTAAATAAAAATGCGACAAAGATAAAATCTCTGTCGCTTATAAAAGTGGAGCTGGAGGGGATTGAACCCTCGTCCATACAGGGAAACAATAGGCTTTCTACATGCTTATCTTTGCTTAAATTGTAGGGTATCGACAAGACCAAAGCTACCAATCATATACCTTAGCCTTTAAAATTTCATTCGAGGTGCAAGGCTCACCACAAACTATT
>JAFYPQ010000010.1 GCA_017559955.1 Bacteroidales bacterium | reverse complement strand
TAGCCAAAGGATTTTAAGTCCTTCGTGTCTACCGATTCCACCATCCGGGCGAAACCATTGGAGCGAAAAACGGGACTCGAACCCGCGACCCTAACCTTGGCAAGGTTATGCTCTACCAACTGAGCTATTTTCGCATTTGCATTTTGCGAGTGCAAAGATACATTTGTTTTTTATATTTGCAAAAAAATAAGCAAATAAATTAATTAAAAAATTTTAATATTTTACTATTGCTTGTTTTTTAGTATGTTGGGTATCAATTAAATATGTATGTTTTTGTGCCCAAAATATTATTATTGCTTATTGTCTATAAAACTCTAATTCATTATATTTGCGATGTTAAAATTATAATTATGAGAAGAAAAATTTTAATAATAATACTATTGCTTACTATTAAATTTTCGGTAATTGCAGAGAATTTGATTGATTATGTAAATCCGCTTATGGGAACAGAATCTACTTTCAGTTTCTCTCATGGTAATACCTATCCGGCAGTTGCAGTGCCTTGGGGTGTGAACTTTTGGTCGCCACAAACGGGCGAAAATCGCAGTGGTTGGATGTATGCATATACCGATACAATTATAAGGGGCTTTAAGCAGACCCATCAGCCGAGTCCGTGGATTAACGACTATGCAGTTTTGTCGGTTATGCCGTTAAGTGGAGAGTTGAAAATTTCTCATAAAGAGCGAGGTGTCTCTTTTTTGCATGATAACGAGGAGGCTCACCCTTATCTCTATTCTGTAAAAATGGATAATGGAGTAAGGGTCTCTATGGTCCCAACCCGTAGCTCTTCGATAATTGAGGTTGAGTATCCATCGCTTGAAGGACAGTATTTTGTTATTGATGCTCAGCATGGCGGTTGTAAAGTCGAAATCGATCAGATGCGTCGTAGAGTTACCGGTTATGTAAAAAATCACAATGGAGGAGTGCCTGCAAACTTTACAAGCTACTATGTAATGGAATTCAGCCACCCTATTGCCGAGAAGGGGGTGGCAATAAATGATTCGCTTTTTGCAGGACGTAATGTGGGTGAGCACGACAGGGTGTGTGGATATTTGCGTTTTATTGTTCCTGAGGGAGAGAGACTGACGGTAAGGGTCTCTTCGTCATTTATATCTGCCCAACAAGCCCAACTTAATTTTGATAGAGAGGTAAGGCATAAAACCTTTAATGAGGTAAAGGAGGATGCTATTTCTCAATGGAACGAGTTGTTGGGTAGGGTTGTGGTTGAGGATGAGGATTTAGAGGCAAAAAAAACTTTTTACTCTTGTTTGTATAGAGTACTGCTATTCCCCCGAGAGTTTTATGAATATGATGCAGAAGGCAAACCATACTATTATAGTCCCTACGACGGAGAGATACACGAAGGGTATATGTACACCGATAACGGATTTTGGGATACATTCCGTGCTGTACACCCGTTGTTTACTTTGCTTTATCCCGAAGTGTCGGAGCGTGTTATGCAGTCGCTTGTGAATGTATATGAAGAGAGTGGATTCCTGCCCGAATGGGCATCGCCGGGACATCGTGGTTGTATGATAGGTAATAATTCATTGTCGCTTATAGCAGATGCGTATGTAAAGGGTATAAGAGATTTTGATGCCGAAAAAGCACTCGAAGCTATGGTGCATCAAACCGAGACTCAGGGAGAGCCTTTATCGGTAGGGCGTAATGGGTATAAGGAGTATATGTTATTGGGATATGTTCCTTATCCCGATTACTATGAGGCAACAGCCAAAACCCTTGAGTATGCATATGCCGATTGGTGTTTATCGACGTTTGCCTCTGCGTTGGGAAAGGCAGATATAGCATCGGACTATAAATCGACATCATATAACTATGAGAATGTTTTTGACAAGTCGTATGGCTTTATGAGAGGGAAAACTCGAAAAGGTGATTGGGTCTTCCCGTTTGCTCCCGAAGAGTGGGGTGGTCCCTTTACCGAAGGTTCGTCGTGGCACTATACATGGAGTGTTATGCACGATGTTGAAGGTCTGTCTAAACTTATGGGTG
This sequence comes from Bacteroidales bacterium, assembly GCA_017559955.1. Classification (GTDB taxonomy): domain Bacteria; phylum Bacteroidota; class Bacteroidia; order Bacteroidales; family G3-4614; genus Caccoplasma_A. The sequence continues at coordinate 10,768 of JAFYPQ010000010.1, read as the reverse complement.
GACACGAGAATATGACCTTTATGCTCGACTCTATGTTTGCGGCTCCTCCTATATATAACTATGGCACATATGGTTTTGTTATTCATGAGATAGCCGAAATGGTGGCTTTGAATATGGGACAGTATGCTCACGGAAACCAACCTGTTCAGCATGCCGCATATCTTTATGATTATACTCTTTCGCCTTGGAAAACACAATACCACGTACGTAATATAATGAATAGGCTTTATAACCCTACTCCAGATGGATATTGTGGCGATGAGGATAATGGTCAAACTTCGGCCTGGTATGTGTTCAGTGCAATGGGCTTTTATCCTGTCTGCCCGGGTCGTGCAGAGTATGCAATGGGTTCGCCTTTGTTCGACAAAGTAACACTCAATATGCCTTCAGGAAAAACATTTGTTGTATCGGCATTAAACAACAAGACGGATAATGTATATATCAACTCGGCGAAATTGAATGGGAAGAAATATACAAAGAACTATATTAACCATTTTGACTTAACGAGTGGAGGAGAACTGAAATTTGAGATGACCGATAAACCAAATCTTAAACGAGGAGTCGAAATAGAAGATGCTCCAAAGTCGATGACTGAAATAAAAAAATAATATATGAAGAAAATAGCTTTATTTATAGCTGTAGCAATGCTTTCGCAAATGGCTGTGGCACAAAGTTTAAAAACAATTGTCTCTCCGAGAGAGAATTTAGAAGTTACAATATTTGTGAATAATTGGGGAGTTCCGGGTTATTATGTAATGATGGCAGGAGATACCCTTATTGCAGATTCTCAGTTGGGCTTGAAGTATAGCGGTTCGGAGGCGACGGGTCATGTCGTTGATAAAGCCAACTATCGTTGGATGCAGACAGATTCGACAAGCAATAAAATTTATAACGAAATGGTAGTAACCTTAAATCAACCCTATAAGGGGGTGTTGAAAGTTTATGCAAGGGCTTACGACAATGCGGTTGCCATTAAACAATCGTACAAGGTGGATGCTGCAGAAAAGGTCTTTTTGCAGGATGATAACACCTGTATAACCTTTGTTGAACCAGCTATGGTAAACGATGTGCCTGTTGATTCTTTAAAAGAGATTTCAATGCCAGTGGATTTTAAATTGAATAGTGGCAAATCTTTGTCTGTCTCATGTGGCATACAAGAGGCTTATCCTCAAATGTCATTGATTTCGGTTGAGAGTATCCCAAATATGGTGAAGGTAAATTTGAAACCTATGTATGAGGGTAACGACAATATAAAATCTGTTCAACCTGCAAGCTTTGAATCGCCATATATTTATATGGAGATAAAGGAATAAGTAAACGTACAATATAATTAAATAGAAAGGAAGAAGGGTTGTGAGTCTTGCTCATAACCCTTCTTCCTTTTATTGTAGTATATTAGAATTTACTCTCTAAAATATATTCTTTTAACTCGGGCAGATACTGTGGTTAGTATTTCGTATGGGATTGTATCTAATTTTTCTGCAATATCTTCAACTTTTATGTTTTCTCCAAATACCTCAACTGTGTCGCCCTCTTGGCAATCGATATCTGTGACATCAATCAAGGTTACATCCATGCAAACATTACCTACAATTGGGGCTTTTGCTCCGTTAATCCACATTGAGCCGATACCATTGCCAAGATGGCGGTTAAGTCCGTCGGCATATCCAATGGGAACTGCTGCTATTCTCGATTTTTTGTTTAAAACGCCTTTTCGTCCATAACCAACGGTTTCGGCCGACGATAACTCTTTTATTTGAAGAATTGTGGTTTTAAGAGTTGATACAACCTTTAATCCTTTTACCGATTTATGTGGAGCAACCCCATACAATCCGATGCCAAGTCTTACTCCTTCAAATTGATATTGGGTATATCTTGAAATGCCTGCAGTGTTTAAAATATGTCTAAATATTGGTTTGCCAATTCCTATTTGTAACGATTCTGCACAGCGATTGAATATCTCTATTTGAGTTTCTGTGTAGTAGTCGAGAGAGTTGTCATCGCTACCTGCAAGATGAGAAAATACTGAACGAGGAGATAACTCTTTGTTGGCAATCAGCTCCTTGGTTAGTTTTGGCATATCTTGAATGGTAAAACCTAAGCGGTGCATACCGCTGTCAATCTTAATATGTATAGGAAAATCGGTAATACCTTGCGAACTTGCAGCTTTTGTAAGTGCCTCTAACAATCTGAAGCTATATACTTCGGGTTCGAGGTTGTATTTAAAAAGGGTATCGAATGTACCCATTTCAGGGTTCATTACCATTATAGGCATTGTTATTCCTGCTTTGCGTAGTTCTGCCCCTTCGTCGGCAACGGCAACGGCAACGTAATTGCATCCTGCATCTTGCAATGTTTTTGTAAGCTCATACGAACCAGCACCATATCCAAAAGCTTTTACCATACATATAACTTTTGTGTTTGGTAACAGCTTTTGTTTGTAGTAGTTGTAGTTATGATGTATGGCATCAAGGTTTACCTCTAATACTGTTTCATGTTGTTTAAGGGAGAGAACATCGGTGATATCATCAAAGTTAAATTTTCTGGCACCCTTTATCAGTATAAGTTCATTGTTATAGCGTTCAGCTATCCCCGATGATAAAAACTCTGATGTAGATGAGTAAAAGTTGCTATTTTCAGGAAATAGGTTGCGGTTTGCAGATAACTGCTCGCCTATTCCGACAAATTTGTCAATGCCTTTGTCTTTTAGTAATTTAGCCACTTTTGAATATAGCTCAACTTCGTTTGAAGAAGATTGCAGAATATCTGATAGAATTAATCTTCTCTTAACACCTTTCAGTATCGAACGACGAGACAGAAAGTCTAAGGCTATTTCAAGTGAGTTTATGTCGGAATTATAAGTATCGTTTATGATTGTACAATTGTTTCGTCCCTCTTTAACCTCTAAACGCATAGCTACCGGTTCGATGGTTAACAGACGAGATGCTGCCACAGAGGGAGATATCCCAAAGCAGAAAAGCATTGTCGCCAAAGAGTGAATGGCATTCTCTATCGAGCCATCTTCGATAAAAGGTATTTTAAAGCACTCTTCGTTGCCTCTATATATATATGTTACAGATGCAATGTTATTTGATTTAGATATCTCTTTTATGAATAGAGGGGATGATTGATCGGAAACGGACCATCCTACCAACTCCTTGTCAGGGTATATGCTCTCAATTGTCTCTTTGACCTCTTTTTGAGATGCATTGTATATTATGGTTTTCGAGTTTTTGAAGAGCTTTAATTTTTCGTTTAGCTTATCGGCGGTTGTTTTAAAACCCTCTTGGTGAGCGTCTCCTATACAGGTAAATATTCCTATTGTGGGAGATATTATCTCTTTAAGAGCATCCATCTCTCCATATTGAGAAATGCCTGCTTCAAAAATTGCTAACGTTGTGCGTTCTTCCAATCCCCATACTGAAAGAGGAACTCCTATTTGAGAGTTATAGCTACGAGGCGAACGAGTTATAAAGAAATCGGGTTGTAGCAGATGGTTTAGCCACTCTTTTACGATGGTTTTGCCATTGCTTCCTGTTATTCCAATTACAGGTATCTTAAATTTTTTGCGATGAGCCGAAGCAATCATCTGCATAGCCTTTATGCTATTTTGTACCTTTATTATATTGGCACCTTTAAAGGTTGAGAATATAGGAATATTTTGTTCTATTACGAAATTGCGAACACCTTTTTTGTATAGTTCTTCTATAAAACGGTGTCCGTCGTTGCTTTTGCTTTTAATCGCAAAAAACAGAGTTTCGGCAGGCGATTTAAGAGATCGGCTGTCGGATAAAAGTAGAGAGATGTTTAACTCTTCGAAAGGTACCTCGTCGCACCCTAAAATGTTTGTTATATCTTTTATGGAGTATTCCATGTTTTATATTTTGTTGTTAATTCTGTTCTTAATTTCGGCAATATCTTTGTTTATGTTAATATTCGGATGCTTCTCCGCAAAAGATATCGCTGTTTTTAAAAGGTTATTCAAAAATATTTTATAGCCCTCTATATCGGCACTCATTAAACGATGGTTAATGCCTTGTCGTATTTTACCCCAATCCTTGATTATGGTATTCGCTTCGGAAGATATAATCTCCTCTCTTATGCGTTCCCATATATACTCCACGGCCCTTTTTGAGGGGTGAGCCATATCGTCGGCGTAAAAACGATAGTCTCGAAGTTCGTCAAGTAAAATTTCGTATGTCGGAAGATAAAAGATGCTCTGATTAAAAATATTTTGCAGTTCCTCACAAAGCAGTATCAGAGTACTTTTACTCAAAGAGTTTTCGTGAGCTCCATCTTTCAGGTGTCTTATCGGGCTTACAGTAAGCACAATCTTTATCTTTGGGTTTATCTTTAAAAGTCTTTCAATGATTGTTGCAAATCGTTGAGTTAATTCATTAACCGAAGTTCTTCTTCTTGTAAAGTTGTTTGCGGGTAGCTTGTGGCAATTGGCAACAACCATTCCGTTTTCTTTTAATTCGTACACCCATGCCGTTCCGAATGTAACAAATAGAAAATCGGCATTTTTAAGTTTGTAAGAACTCTCCTCTAAGGCAATGTTCATATTCTTTAGCATAACCTCTTTGTCAGTGTCTGAAAATTGAGAGTGGTGTGCGAAGCTATGGTAAAGGTTTCCGATTTTTACGAGATCTTTTTCTGAATATGGTATCTCATCTAACGAGCGTTCTATGGCATTGGTAATAGATAGAGGATTGTAAAGAACGCCAAAAGGATTTAATAATGTATCAAACTTATTAGCTTTAAACATAGAGCCAATTTCGTCGGCAAAACACGAGCCGAAGAAGACAAGCGAATGAGAGTGATTAATTCTTTCGCTTTGCCAATTGAGAGAAACTTCTGTTCTAAAATCCATAATGCAAAATTATAAAAATAATTTATTAAAAATTACATCATAATAAGAAGCTGTTTAAAATTTATTTCCGATTTATTTTAGAATGGTTTTAGAGAATACTCTCTTGTACAATTTGCAGGGGATAGCTGGCTATTTTTATAAGATAAGGGAGGAATAATATCGGAAACAGACTAAAAGAAACCGGAACTTGGCTGTGATATAAGAAAAAATACAAGAAAATTTAAATGGTTTATAACTTTTTGAACTAACTTTGCCTTGTCAAACATAATATAGATGAAAAGCCCTGTATATATTTTATTTACCATATTGGTTCTGTCTCTTTTATACTCTTGCGGTAGAGGAGCGGGAGAAGTCTCTTCGGTTGATGAAGAGCAAGATACTGTAATGCTGTTTGAGATAGATAGTTTGCTGTTGGTAGAAGAATGTGAGAAGGGCTATTCCTCTATTATTGAAATGTCTCCTTTCGATATTTGCACTGTTGTCGGAAGTATGGCTTATGGAAAAGATTTTAATATAGATGTTCTGATGTTGCCCTCTTCCGATTCGGCATATATTGTAATGTCGGAGATGTTTAATAAGGATAAGGATGGAAATCCTTTATGGAGATTGACAGACTCTCTTAAAATATACTTCCCGATAGGTTCTTCTGTTGGCTGGCCTGGTTCGGTTGTAAAAGGTGATAAAATAGATTATACACTAATGGCACTTATGCCGGAAGACAATGATTGGATAAATACAGAGGTTTATGACAACCTTTTAGGTGTTTGGCAACTTGATAATGAGGAGAAGATTATAAATCCAATCTCTACCGAAAATGTTGTATGTATAAATGAATCATACGGAGTGTATTAAGATATTAAAGATAATAGATAAAAGAGTAAAGATATCGGTGCTTGAAACGGCAATTAGTAGATGTTATGTTTAACTGATGCGGTTTTAAGCACTGATTTTTTATTAATGCTTGGGTAAGTTAGTGTAGATAAGAGGCTTGGGAAATTGTTTAAACACTAAAAAAGTAATTTTATTTCTAAAAAGTTTGTGTAATTGCCAAAAAATTAGTACTTTTGCGAAGTTTTTAGCGTCATAAGGTATGCGTTTTTCATTATACGGTATTGATTTACAAATAATTAAAGCGTATATTTTACTGTAATGAAAACAATAAGAATTAATTAATATAAGTATAAACAAACGATTAAAAAGTTCTAAAAAATGCCTACAATTCAGCAATTAGTAAGAAAAGGAAGGGTAGTTTTGGAGGATAAAAGTAAATCTCCCGCATTAGATTCATGTCCTCAAAGACGTGGTGTATGTGTGAGAGTTTATACAACAACTCCTAAAAAACCTAACTCTGCTATGCGTAAAGTGGCTAGGGTTCGTTTAACAAACGGAAAAGAGGTTAACTCTTATATCCCCGGAGAAGGACACAACTTGCAAGAGCACTCTATCGTAATGGTACGTGGTGGTCGTGTTAAAGATCTTCCCGGTGTTCGTTATCACATCGTACGTGGTACATTAGATACTGCAGGTGTTGCTAACCGCACCCAACGTCGCTCGAAATACGGAGCTAAACGTCCTAAAGCAGGTAAAAAGTAATTAAGTTGCACCCTGCATAAACATTGATGCAACGCCCAGAGAAATTAAAACTTAGTTGTAAAACTATTTTCTAGTTTCTTGGATAGGCTGATTCGGTTGAGTAAACGGCGTTGGAGAACGCTGTTGAAGATGTGAAAAGCAACCAAGAACAAGAACAAAAAAAATTAAGATGAGAAAAGCAAAACCAAAGAAAAGGGTCGTATTACCAGATCCTATCTTCAGTGATGTAAAGGTTTCAAAATTTGTAAACCACTTGATGTATGACGGAAAGAAAAATACCGCATACACTATTTTCTATTCCGCTCTTGATATGGTTAAATCTAAAATGACCACAGAAGAGACAGCCATCGAAATTTGGAAGAAGGCTTTGGAAAACATTACACCTCAAGTAGAGGTTAAGTCACGTCGCGTGGGTGGAGCAACATTCCAAGTTCCTACGGAAATCCGCCCTGATCGCAAAGAGTCAATCTCGATGAAAAATTTAATTTTGTACGCACGTAAACGTGGAGGCAAAACCATGGCAGACAAATTAGCTGCAGAGATAATGGATGCTTATAACAACCAAGGTGGTGCGTTTAAACGTAAAGAGGATATGCACAAAATGGCAGAAGCTAACCGTGCGTTTGCTCACTTTAGATTTTAATTGAAAGATGGCAAAAGGAGACGAATTACTAAAATATACCAGAAACTTAGGTATTATGGCGCACATCGATGCTGGTAAAACTACCACATCAGAGCGTATTCTATTTTACACCGGTTTGACACACAAAATAGGTGAGGTACACGATGGTGCTGCCACAATGGACTGGATGGAGCAAGAGCAAGAGCGTGGTATTACTATCACATCTGCAGCTACTACTACATGGTGGAACTACAACAGTGAGAAGTATAAAATCAACCTTATTGACACTCCGGGACACGTTGACTTTACAGCAGAGGTAGAGCGTTCACTTCGTATTTTGGATGGAGCAGTTGCTACTTTCTGTGCAGTAGGTGGTGTTGAGCCCCAATCTGAAACAGTTTGGCGTCAAGCTGACAAATATAACGTACCACGTGTAGGTTATGTTAACAAAATGGACCGTTCAGGTGCAAACTTCTTCGAAGTTGTTCGCCAATTGAAAGAGGTATTAGGAGCAAATCCTTGTCCTATTCAAATTCCTATCGGAGCAGAGGAGAACTTCAAAGGAATCATTGACTTGGTTCGCATGAAAGCTCTTTACTGGCCTAACGAGGCTATGGGTGCTGACTACACTGTCGAGGAAATACCTGCAGATATGGTAGCTGAGGCAGAAGAGTGGAGAGAGAAAATGTTGGAGTGCGTTGCTGATTTCGACGACACTTTGATGGAGAAATTCTTCGATGATCCTTCAACTATTACAGAAGAGGAAATCAAAGCTGCAATCCGCAAAGGAACACTTGCAATGGAGATGGTGCCAATGACATGTGGTTCATCATTCAAAAACAAAGGTGTTCAAACACTATTGGATGCAGTATGTGCATACTTGCCAAGTCCAACAGATACTCCAGCAGTAATCGGACACGAGGTTGATAACAAAGAGGTAGAGCTATCTCGTAAACCTTCTTCAGGCGAGCCTCTATCTGCACTAATCTTTAAAATTGCAGTAGACCCCTATGTAGGTCGTCTATGTTTCTTCCGCGTTTATTCAGGAGACCTAGCAGCAGGTTCATACGTATTGAATACTCGTTCAGGTAAAAAAGAGCGTATTTCACGTCTATTCCAAATGCACTCAAGCAAACAAAACCCAAAAGAGGTTATCGGTTGTGGAGATATAGGTGCAGCAGTAGGTTTGAAAGATGTTCGTACAGGAGATACAATCTGTGCTGAAGATGCTCCAATCGTATTGGAGTCAATGGACTTCCCCGCACCGGTTATCGGTATCGCAGTTGAGCCTAAAACTCAAAAAGACTTGGATAAACTTGGTATCGGATTGCAAAAACTTGCAGAGGAGGATCCAACATTTACAGTTAAATCAGATGAGGATACAGGCCAAACAATCATCAGCGGAATGGGTGAGCTTCACCTTGAGATTATTATCGACCGTCTTCGTCGTGAGTTCAACGTAGAGTGTAATCAAGGACGTCCTCAAGTATCATACAAAGAGGCAATCACTCAACCTGTTGAGTTACGTGAGACATATAAGAAACAAACCGGAGGTCGTGGTAAATATGCTGATATGATAGTTCGCGTTGAGCCGGTTGATGCAGACTTCGAAGGAAACTTGCAATTCGTTGACGAGGTTAAAGGTGGTAACATTCCTAAAGAGTATATACCTTCAATTCAAAAAGGTTTCACAACTGCAATGAAGAATGGTGTACTTGCAGGATACCAAGTTGACCAATTGAAAGTAACAGTAATAGATGGTTCATATCACCCAGTCGACTCTGACCAATTGTCATTTGAGGTATGTGCTATTCAAGCGTTCAAAAAAGCTTGTGAGAAAGCAGGACCAACACTTCTTGAGCCTATCATGAAGATTGAGGTTGTAACACCCGAGGAGAGCATGGGAGACGTTATTTCAGACCTTAACAAACGTCGTGGACAAGTTGAGGGAATGGAGTCAAGCCGTAGCGGTGCTCGTATCGTAAAAGCAAAAGCTCCTTTGGCTGAGATGTTCGGATATGTAACATCATTACGTACAATCACTTCAGGACGTGCAACATCAACTATGACATTCTCGCACTATGCCGAGGTTAGCACAGCAATTGCTAAAAACGTACTAACAGAGGTTAAAGGTAGAGTGGATTTATTGTAGTATTCAAAAATCATAAACGCGATATGAATTCAAAAATAAGAATCAAATTAAAATCTTACGATCACACTTTGGTTGACAAATCAGCTGAGAAGATCGTAAAAACAGTAAAAGCAACAGGAGCTGTTGTAAAAGGTCCTATACCTCTACCAACACGTAAACGTATCTTTACTGTAAACCGTTCAACATTCGTTAATAAAAAATCTCGCGAGCAATTCGAACTTTCATTCTACCGTCGTTTGATAGAAATTGAAATTTTGAACGGTTCGTCAAAAGCAGTAGAGGCTCTAATGAAATTAGAGTTGCCCAGCGGAGTTGACGTAGAAATAAAATTGTAATAAACCATTTAATAACAAAAAGAAATGCCAGGATTATTAGGAAAAAAAATCGGAATGACATCCGTGTTCAGTGCTGAGGGCGTAAATATGCCATGCACTGTTATCGAAGTAGGTCCTTGCGTTGTCACTCAAATCAAAACCGTTGAAACAGACGGTTACGCAGCAGTGCAAGTAGGTTTCGAAGACAAAAAAGAGAAACATACTACAAAACCCGAAATGGGACACTTCAAAAAAAGCGGTGTGACACCCAAGAGACACTTGGCCGAGTTCAAAGGTTTTGAAACAGAGTACAACTTAGGAGATGTAATCTCTGTAGATTTATTCACAGAGGAGGATTACGTAGATGTAATCGGAACATCAAAAGGTAAAGGTTACCAAGGTGTAGTAAAACGCCACGGATTTGGTGGAGTTGGACAAACAACACACGGTCAACACAACCGTCTTCGTGCTCCCGGTTCAATCGGTGCATGTTCATACCCTGCACGTGTATTCAAAGGAACTCGTATGGCCGGACAAACAGGTAACGCAAGAGTAACTGTTCAAAACTTGCAAGTGATAAAAGTTATACCCGAGCATAACCTTTTATTAGTAAAAGGATCTATCCCCGGAAGTAAAGGTTCAATCGTAATAATAGAGAAGTAATCATGGAACTTAGTGTATTAAACATCAAAGGCGAGGATACCGGAAAAAAAGTTACGTTGAACGATGCTGTATTCGGTATAGAGCCAAACGAGCACGCAATCTATCTTGACGTGAAACAATTCATGGCGAACAATCGTCAAGGAACTCACAAATCAAAAGAGAGAAGCGAAATATCAGGAAGTACTCGTAAACTTAAAAGACAAAAAGGAACAGGTGGAGCACGTAGTGGAGATATCAATTCTCCCGTAATGGTAGGTGGAGGACGCGTATTCGGTCCGGTACCTCGCGATTACAGCTTCAAACTAAACAAAAAAGTTAAAGCCTTGGCTCGCAAATCTGCATTGAGCAGCAAATTCGCATCAAACGCTATAACAGTAGTAGAAGACTTCACTTTTGAGGCTCCAAAAACAAAAGAATTTATAGAGTTTACAAAAAATTTGCAAGCTGCTGATAAAAAGTTACTTTTAGTTTTATCAGATCAAAATAAAAATGTATATTTGTCAGCTAGAAATCTTCCAAAAGCGAAAGTTATAACTGTTTCAGAATTAAAC
>JAFYPQ010000009.1 GCA_017559955.1 Bacteroidales bacterium | reverse complement strand
TGCCAAGTCGAGATTATTATTGTATGTTGTAAACTCAGCCAATGCTCCCATATCGTTTGGCAAATCGGTATATCTGTCTAACTGAGATTTCAACACTTCGTATGTTGCTCTTGTATCGGACTCAGCCGAATGTGCATTGTTTAACTCCTTATCGCAATAGAACTTATATGCCGCCGAAAGTGTACGTTGTTCCATTTTATGGAATATAGCCTGTACATCTATCTGCTTACGTCGAGATATATCAAAATCGACTCCCGCTCTTAACATCTCTTCAACCAATAGCGGTATATCAAATCGGCTCGAGTTATACCCTGCCAAATCGCACCCTTTTATTTCGGTTGCTATTGTTTTTGCCACCTCTTTAAATGTTGGACACTCTGCAACATCGGCATCGGTTATTCCGTGTACCGCTGTACTTGCCTCAGGTATTGGCATTTCGGGATTTATTCGACGAGTTTTACTCTCCTCTTTACCATTAGGGTATATTTTCAAATAGCTGATTTCTATTATACGATCTGTTGCCACATTTAAACCTGTGGTCTCCAAATCAAAAAACACTATCGGATTTTTTATATTAAGTTCCATTATGTTTTTAAAGAGAGATTCTTCTAAAAATCGCCTAACATTATGGGCATTAACAATACCAACATATCCTCATTATCCTCGTTTTGCATTGGTACTATTACTCCCGCTCTTGAAGGATCGGATAGTTGTATTGAAACCTCTTGCGATGACATATTGTTCAAAACTTCTATTAGATAGTTTGCACTGAAACCAATATTCATTGTATCGCCTGAGTAACTACATGCCACACTCTCTTCGGCCGATGTAGAGAATGATATATTACGTGCCGATACTATCAATTTATCGGGTGATAGTTGCAATTTTACCAAACTACTTGCTTGATCGGAGAATACCGACACACGACGTAATGCTGTTGTGAAAACTGATCGGTCGATAATCAATTGGCTTGGATTGTTTTGAGGTATTACCGATGCATATTTAGGATAGTTTCCTTCTATCAAACGACAATTCAAAACAAAGTTTTCAAGATTGAAACAAGCATTTTTTTCATCAAATGTTATGGTTACATCGCCACTCTCTTTTGCCAATATGTTTTTTAATAATGAAGCCGGTTTACGTGGTAATATGAATGATGTTTGCAATCCTGTTTGTACCGACATATTTTTGAAGCAAGCTAATTTTTGGCTGTCTGATGCAACAAATACTATATATTCGGGATGTACATCAAAATATATTCCAGACATTACCGGACGCAAATCGTTATCGGCAAGGGCAAATGCTGTATTGTTAATTCCTTTCAACAATGAGTCGGACCCCATAGATATTGTTTTTGCAGTTTCACTCAATTGTGCTCTTTGAGGATACTCACTTCCGTTTATTCCCACAAAGTTGAATTTTCCGTTTTGGAAATATAGGAATATTTCTAAATTTTCGTCGTTAATCTCAAATGTTAATGGTTGGTCGGGTAACTCTTTTAGTGAGTCTAACAACATCTTTGCAGACACAGCAAATAACCCACATCCTTCTGCCTCTTGTACCTCAACAGAGGTTGTCATTGTGGTCTCTTGGTCTGATGCAGTTACTGTTAATTTATCGCCAGACAAATTAAATAAGAAGTTCTCTAATATCGAGATTGTGTTTTTTGAACTGATTACTCTTCCCACCGCTTGTAGATGAAACAATAGCGATGAACTTGATACTACAAATTTCATAATTTTTATGTTTTTTATTTTACTTATATTCAATTATTTAGTAATACACCAAATTATAGTGCATACCAAAGCAAATATAATGTATTTTTTACAAAACATCTTGATATAAATACAAAAAATTGAGATAATTGTTGAAAACTTTAATTGTTACGGAGAAATATTTCTGTTATCTCTCCGCTCTATCAGTTTTGGTTTATTATAATTTCTATTCTGTTTTTGTCTTCACTTTTAGAATAAGCATAACTAACGATAATAATGTAGAAGATAATGCGAGGGATGAAATTATATATAGATTTGCAATCTGTAATTTTATTAATATCGCTTGTGCAAAGAGTAATATTAATGATATTACAAATATTGTATAGAATGCTTTTTCGGGTTTAAAATTATATCGACGCACAGATATAATCCACATATATACTGTATATATTATAAAGTTTATGGTGTATGCTATTCCCAAGCCTTCCAAGCCTATGTATTTATATAGCATTATATTGATTAAGATTGATGTTACATCGGATATTAACTCTGTTATTAAAAAGAGTTTACCCTCTCCTTTTGCCAACAATATAAAGCCTAATGCCCACGACACTGCTTTAAACATAACTCCCGGCATTGCCCATGTTGTATAACTTGTTATTGTTGTAAATTCGTCGCTATACAAAAGGGGTATTATCCAATTTTGCAATAACAAAAAGAGCGAAATTATTGGCATTAGCATCAAAAGCGATGTCTCCATTTGTCGTGATACTTGTGTTGACATCTGCTCTCTATCGTGTTGTACTGAAGCCAATCTGGGATAGTACTCGGTGGACATCGCTACAAATATCAGCCCTACATAACGAGTTACCAATGTAAATCCTGCTTGATAATATCCAACCTCTTCGATTGATGCATACCTATTCAACCACGCTATGAGAATATAATTCAATAGGGTTGTCATAAATCCGCCTATTGTCATATATATTCCCAATTTCAACATTGGACTGCCCTCTTTTATGGCTGTGCGAATGGTTACTTTTTGAGATTGTTGTTTTAATTTTTTTGTAGCATTATAATTAAATATGAATGTAAAGAATGATGCCGCCAATAATGACGGTACTATTCCATACACACGTAAATAGTAATATAACGGTATTGATACGAGAAGAGAAAATATACTGCCATATACGGTTGATTTTGCAAATATTTTCAGTTTCTCGCTACCTTGCAATATTGCTTGTTCTCCCGACGCCAAACTATTGAAAAGCAGTGCTGCCGAAAGGATTACAAAGCCCCATAGATTTGATTCGGTTCCAAATGTTATTCTACTTAACAGTGGAGCTGAGCCTATAAATATGATTGCACCCAAAAGTCCTAACACGAAAGACAGCTTTCTGACTACTCCTGAAATCTGTTTAAGTGCTTCTTTTCCTTTCTTATTGGCCACCGCCACATCACGAACAGAACTTTGTCTCAGCCCAAATGTTGTCAGCGACGATACCATTTCTATAGCACTGTTATACAAGCCTATTAAGCCCACTCCTTCTGCTCCCAACAAGAGTGCTATTAATTTATTGCGTATTAACGAACAAAGCATATTAATTACCTGCACTCCTCCAAACAGAGAGGTTGCTCCGATAATTTTTCGATATATGCTCTTATTCTCTGCCATTATATTTTATAGCTTTATCTTGTATGAGTTGTATATTATTGCCGATGCTCCGAAGCCCTCTTTTTGAGATAAGAGACCTTTATTAAGATATTCTCCATTTTGCTCGGTAGATATACCAAAGTCGAAATATTTTGTTGTTTTATATCGCTCTTTTATGAGGTACGAGAAGAGCAAATCCAAAGCTGACATATCACGACCATTTTGCGATGAAGCTATATATTGAGAGTGGACACATACTTCTGTTTCGTACATTAGCACGCCTGCCAATAGTTCCCCATCTTTTGATGCTGTATATAGACGTATATTTTCAGGGAAACGCTCTTTCAATAGATTTATTTCCGACAACGTGTGTACCGGAGAGACTGAATGTCTCGATTCTAAATTTGCGGTTAATATATCCCAAAATTGTGTAAAATCTTCCTCCTCTTTTATATTCACATTATTGAGCAGTGCTTTTTTTACTCCCCTGCTTCGGAGCGAATTGAAATTAACCTCTTCACTTAAGTTTATTGTTGAAGAAATTCCACACGAATTTATTTGTGCTTTTTGTCGATAGAGTGCATACAAATCTTCTTCGGATGGTTTTTTATGATATATATGAGGTATTGGTTTATATATCAACTCATTAAAGCCTTGCTCACGATAATATGCCAACATATTTTCAAATATATCCAATACGACGGCTCCTTTACAACGAGAGGTCATTATCATTCCTCCGTATGTTAATCCTTGATGCGAGTATATAACTTTCCCTTGTTCGTTTGCCGGGAATAGTGCTATTGTTTCACCATCATATTCAAAGATTAGTGAATGGTCGATAAATCGATCGGAATGATAATCGAGGTATCTCCTATTTATCAGAAATGTTCCATTTCGAGATTCGGATACTATTCTATTCCACTGCTCCTCCATTGTAGGAAGGTATCGTTTACATAACAGAGTACTCATATCGCTTTATTTATTCTCCCAACCATAATTCGGGATTTAACTTTGTTGTCTCCTTCCACAATTGAAAGTGCAGCAACGTTGTATTATCATCTTCAGGATCGGAATATATTTTTCCTATTGCTTGTCGTGTTTTTACTTTATCTCCCGTTTTTACATATACCTCTTTCAAATTTGAATATATGGTCAGATAATTTCCGTGACGAACTATTACCGAGCTATTATATCCCGGTAAAACAAATATTCGTGTTACCTCTCCGTCAAATACGCTTCGGGCTGATGTTCCGGGGACTGTCTTTATTACTATACCGCTGTTATTTACCTGAACATACTTAAGCTCGGAGTGTTGTTGTTTTCCGTAATGTCCCACTATCATATATTTACCCGACAAAGGCATTGGTAGTTTACCTTTGTTTTGCACAAAATTTGCAGCTAACTCTTGTTCGTCTTTTGTCATCTTATAGCCACTATATGTATCGGACTTTCCTGATGAAGAAGAGCCTCCTTTTTGCGTAGATTTTCTTGCCTCTTCTGCTATCAACTTTTCTATTTGACGATTTAATTCTGCCGCCTGTTTTTTCTGACGTTCTAACTCCTTTATGAGAGCTTTTTCATTCTTTTTAGCCTTATTTACAACAGTTCTTTGTTTATCTTCTTTTGTTTTTAATTTTTTTGTCTCTGCTGTTCGTTGTGCTACGGTAGTGTTTTTTTCGGATTGAAGAGCCTGCAACTCTTTTCTTTTTCGCTCAAGTTCTTCTTGCTTTTGCATTATTTCATACGCCTGATTTTTACGCCAAGCCGAAAACTCTTTTAGGTACCTTGCCCTTCGTAATGTTTGCTGAAATGAGTTTGCCGAAAAGAGGAATATAAATATATCATATCCTGAATTTTTTCGATAAAGACTCTGCATCGATTTGGCATAATCTCTTTTCTTATTCTGAAGGTCTTGCTCTGCCAACTCTATTTTGCGGGTTAATGCATTCTCTTCTCTTCGTAATCGACTTATCTCGGCATTGAGTTTATTAATTGCTTTTCGCTGCTCTTTTATCTCTGCTGTTATTTCATTCAATGCCGACAACGATTTTTTGGCTTCTTGTTGTGCGGCTTTTAATTTTTTATTTGTACTTGCTACTTTTTGGTCGGCCTTCGTTTTTTGCTCTTGCAGACTTGTTACGGTTTTAGATGCCGAATATAGCTGCGGCATCGCCATAAAAATAGCTAAGAGCAGAGGCAATATTTTTTTTATCATTATCTTATATATTTTCCTATTATTTCTTGTAATGATACTCTTTTATATCGTTTTGAGATGTTTGTATCTTTTATTACTTTCTTATTCCAATCGGTGGTAATATTTGTTAACGCAACAGATATTGGTGCCCCTATTTGTGGTATATCGGCTTGTAGATTAACCACGGTAGGATATTTCACTCCTAAAGCATCTGCTTTATGTTGCATATATTCACATTCGGCAATTGTTTTGTTATTGTAGTTGAGTGTTGTGTTTTGTAATACAGGCTCATTATCATATTTGAATGATATTGATGAATTTCCCTCTATATCACTTTTCATAACTATTTGTTCTTTATCGTTTTTACTCCAAGTGAAAAATGGATATTTATCTGCGGTTAATGTATCTCCTACAACAAACGGCACTCCCAATAAAATTTTCTGAACCTCCTTAATCCCCGAACCTTTAGGTAGTTTATTCATTATTCCGCCTATCGATTCTTGGGCTGCCATTGAATTTATTTTATCCACTACATATAGAGAATCGGATGTTATCATTACTTTAAACACCTCAATACCCAATAATGGTTGGAGAGATATTTGTATATACTCTCCATTTATCATCTTTATTTGGGCTTTAGAACTTAAATCGCCCAAAGCGACAGAACATTTTATTGTTGCTGTTGAGAATTTTGGCTGTTGCTCTACAATTTTAGTAAAAACGGGATTCTCAATTTTTACCTCATCTATGTTTTTGAGAGAGGCTTTATCTACTGTTCGACACGATGTTAAGACCGCTATTAAAGCAACAAAACTTGTTAATGTGATTTTAAATATATTATTCATCTTGACTTCTATTCGATATATTTTTGGCTTTCGATTTTATTATTTAATTTTTCATTCTCTTGTCCCTCGGGCAATTTTTGATATGCTTTTTGCCAATATTTTAATGCGGCTTCGGTTTTACCTTGATGATATAATATATCGCCATAGTGTTCCAAAACTTCAGGGCTTTCACCTGCTCCATTATCTATCGCTCTTTTTATATATAGCTCTGCAAAAAGATATTTCCCTTGTTTAAAATATATCCAACCGTATGTGTCGAGATATGTTGGATCGTTTGGTTTTAATTTTATGGTTTTAGCACTCATCTGCTCGGCAAACGACAAATCTCCGCCATTTTCAGCCAAACAATAAGCATAATTGTTCATTGCCATAAGATTATTAGAATTGTTTTTTATAGCCAACTCATAATATTCCTCTGCCTTTTCTATCTCTTTTTCATTGAAAAATATGTCAGCCAAATATGAATATATGTCGGAAAGAAATATTGGTGATGCAGAATATTTCTCGGCTGCAGATTTTAAGTTTTCTATTGCTTTATCAAATTGTTTTGAGAGGTAATAATATGATGATGCCTCAATCACAAATGACGAATCGGCCTGTTCTAAAGCATTGTCTATTACTCTATTCATTGAGTCATAATCGCCACTATAATAGAAGCCTTGTATCATCTGACGTTGAATATCGATATTATTGGGCTCGATATATAATGCCGACTGACATTGTTCTACTGCCTCAGGGTATCTCCCTTCTAATAGAAGGAAATTTGCATATATTTTCTTTATATAAACCTCACGTGGGTATTGTTCTGTTAATGAACTGAATACTTCATCGGCTTCTCGCAATTCCAAATCGTTGTTCTCATGTACGAAACTTAAAACATACTCTTTTAATATATCTTGTTTTACCTCATACACTATTTCAGGACACTCCAATGCCTGACGCATTGCCAACTTCAAACTATCTTCCTCTTTTTTGTATTTATAATATTCTATCTCTGAAATCAGCGATAAGCATCCTTGTTGTATATCTTTTATTTTCTCTATCAATTCACGACTCTTTTGTAGGCTGTCAACCGACAGATATGCCATAGATAAAATTTGAAGATATTCTACATTATTAGGATATGACTCCGAAAGACGTTTTAACTCAGTTAACGATTTATCATATTTTTTAAAATGCTCGTATATTCCAGCTTTTGTTATGGCTACGTATTCTATGTTTTCGGTCAGGTTCTCTATCTTATCGTAACAAGCCATGCATTTATCTAAATCTCCTTTCTCGAGATATGCATTTGCCATCATTACATATAAATTCTCATCATTCGGATTATTTGTCAGCAGCCTGTTATATATATCCAATGCAAGGTTGTAATCTCCTATTCTTATTGCATTGTCTGCCGCTGCTATGTTGTAATGATAATTTGCTGTATCGAGAGTAGCCGCAGTTAATATAGAGGTGTAGTAACTATCAGGCATACCCAATGCCTTGTAATACGACGATAGTTTAAAGTGGGCTTCTTGACTTTTATTATCGGTTTCAACCACCCGTTTTAATATTTCGAATGCAACTACAACAGAATCGGGATTTTGTATTTGCTCCAATCGTTGGGCCTCAAGCAAAAGATACGATGATTTATCTTTGTTTTGATATTTATCTTTTTTGCGAGCAAACACTCCCACGGCTGATGTTAATAAAAACACCAACAATAAAAATATTATTCGAAGTCTGTTTAACAGATTCATTACTATTTTACTCCTGTATGCCCAAAGCCTCCGGCACCACGTTCGCTATCTTCAAGAGTTTCGGTCTCCTCCCACTCTACTCTTGTATAAGGAGCCACAACCATTTGACAGATACGTTCGCCATCTTCAACAACAAAATCCTCTTGCGATAGGTTTATCAGAATAACGCCTACCTCACCTCTGTAATCGGCATCAATTGTTCCGGGGGTATTCAATAATGTAATTCCTTTTTTTATTGCTAAACCGCTTCTTGGTCGTAATTGAGCCTCATAACCCTCGGGAAGTTCGATATATAAACCTGTCGGTATTATTTTACGCTCCATTGGTTTTAAAACAATCGACTCTGAAAGATTTGCTCTCACATCCATTCCTGCTGCATGCAAAGTACCATACTCAGGCAATGCATGCTTTCCTTTATTTATAACTTTTACCTTTACCATATTTTATTCTCTGTTTATGGTGCGAAGATAATAAATATGGGCGAGTATAACAACTTATCAAACTCTAAATTCAGTTATTACTTTTAATTAGTTCGTGTATTCGCCACAATTATAAATAAAGGAAATGCGAGTAAATAAGACGAGTATTAAATTTATTGAACACTGCCAAGCATGAGCAGGTTCAACAAACAGTTGTTTATTAATTAAATATATAATAAGCACGGGGTTATCCATGATAAAGGACAACCCCGTTAGTTTTTTATGGATGCATATGTATTAAAGGCGGACACATGGTCGTACGTACCCACTGTTGACACTTCTTGCGGATGTGGCATACCTCATCCCTACTATTTTATAATTTTTTAGAATCCTAACTCCGCTTTGACGAGCTACCGCTCGCAAGGGCGGAGTTACGCTTCTACTATTTGCGTGTTATGGTAAATTCTAAGCAAACTACTCGCACACCGGGCGGACTGAATATCCGGAGTAACGGTTGTTAACGCGCCAGTCCACGATGCTCGAAGAGAAGTACAATTTGTAGGCGTTGCAGCTGCGGTCCGCGTCGAGCGAACTCGACCAATAGTGGCCGACGTTGCCTGCACCTATGAGACCGTCGTAGTCGCGACGGCCCGCAGCAGGAAGAAATATGGAGTTACCGTTCTTTTTACTTATTACTTTATAACCTTCTACCCCATTAAGTGTTGTCCATTCCCAAGTGCAGTTATTTGTGTCTCTTAACTCATCTTGCTCTGCACTTGTTGGCATTCGCCATTTGCCTCCCCAATTTACATGAGCGGCATCGTCTTCAAGGTCAAGTGTGGTTTTATTATCTACTGTGCAATAATATGAATCTGTACAATATTTGTAGGTACTCCAAGTGTATTTATCTTTTGGTTGGGTTTCGCCCCAGGCAAAGTAATCGCCATACTCTTCAGGAGAATTTGCTCCTACATTGCAGGTTGCCCATTTTATGCCACTTGGCAAGCCTAAATCAACGTATTCGTACCCGTTTTCAGATTCGTTTTCAGCTACATTTTCCGTATTACTTTTTTCGTTTGTACATGAAGCAAAGGTGAGTAACAACAAAAGCATGCTTAAAATGCTTAAATAATTTTTTAACTGTTTCATAATGATTTTATTTTATGGTTTTATGTTTTTATTGGACTTATTTGTTTATTGGTGTAAGTCGGACACAGCATGCTGTGTCCCTACTTTTTACAAAGTAAAGTTAATTTTTTCAAACAAACAACAGTCCTCCCAATGGGGAGGGATAAATTACTGATTTATAATGATTTGGTAGTTGTTTTTTTTATAAGGAAGGTAGGATAAGTATGATGACTATGATAACTATGATAATTAGGATAACAGACAAACCAAGCAAAAGAGGGGTTAGCAATACTAAACTTGTTTAAGTTTTACCAAACGTAAGCAAGTTCGAGGGATATACATATCCCTCAACTAACAACTGATAACTGAAGACTAACAACTGATAGCTGACAACTGTTTAGATATTTCGTGCATATTTACCGAATATTAGTTATAACAAAAAGGTATTTATTTAACAATTATAGTAACTTTTTGTAAGCTCAAAAGTAAAAATTTCATCTTTTGTCAAAAAAAACGTAAAAAAAGTTGCAAAATTAAGTTTTAGTATATTACCTTTGCATCCGTCTTCAAAAATAGAAGTTTTATTTATTGGTAAAAATCTTAAACTTTATTGTTGAAGTTCGCATTTATCTAGAACAATAATATTAAATTTTATAAAAGATGGACGTAAAAAAAGTTTTAAGCGATTTGAAAAGACGCTTCCCTAACGAGCCTGAGTATCATCAAGCTGTTGAAGAGGTTTTAATGACTATTGAAGATGAGTATAATAAACATCCTGAGTTTGAAAAATATAATTTGATTGAAAGACTTTGTATCCCTGATAGAGTTTTTACTTTTAGAGTTACTTGGGTTGACGACAAAGGTCAAGTTCAAACAAATATGGGATATCGTATCCAACACAACAATGCAATAGGTCCCTACAAAGGAGGTATCCGTTTCCACTCTTCAGTAAACCTTTCAATTTTGAAATTCCTTGCGTTTGAGCAAACTTTCAAAAACTCTCTTACTACTCTTCCAATGGGTGGTGGTAAAGGAGGTTCAGACTTTAGCCCACGTGGCAAATCAGATATGGAGGTTATGCGTTTCTGCCAAGCTTTCGTAACTGAATTGTGGCGTCATATAGGTCCTCAAACCGACGTTCCTGCCGGAGATATTGGTGTTGGCGGTCGTGAGGTTGGCTATATGTACGGAATGTATAAAAAAATGGCACTTGAAAACACAGGTACATTCACCGGTAAAGGTTTAGAGTTTGGAGGTTCTCTTGTTCGCCCCGAAGCTACAGGTTACGGAAATGTATATTTCTTACTCGAAATGCTAAAAACCAAAGGTATAGATATTAAGGATAAAGTAGTTGCTGTTTCGGGCTCAGGTAACGTTGCTCAATACACTGTAAAAAAACTTATAAGCCTTGGAGCCAAAGTTGTTACTATGTCGGATAGCAATGGTTATATTTACGATCCAGATGGTATCGACGAGGAGAAACTTGCATTTATCTTCAACTTGAAAAACATCCAACGTGGACGTATTAGAGAGTACGCTGAACAATATGGTTGTAAATATGTTGAGGGTGCTCGTCCTTGGAATGAGAAATGCGATATTGCTATGCCAAGTGCCACTCAAAATGAAATTGATGGAGATGACGCTCGTGCACTTCTTGCTAACGGATGTTTTGCTGTTTCGGAAGGTGCAAATATGCCTTCAACTCCTGAGGCTATAGCTGAGTTCTTGAACGCTAAAATCCTTTACGCTCCCGGTAAAGCAGCTAACGCAGGTGGTGTATCAGTAAGCGGATTGGAGATGACTCAAAACTCAATCAAACTAAGTTGGAGCAGAGAGGAAGTAGATGCAAAACTTCAATCTATCATGAAAGATATTCACGCTCAATGTACTCTTTACGGAAAACAAGAAGATGGTTACATCAACTACGTTAAAGGTGCGAACGTTGCAGGTTTCATGAAAGTAGCTAAAGCTATGATGGCTCAAGGTATTTTATAATAATATCTTCGATATACCGAAAAGACAGAAAGTTTGCTTTCTGTCTTTTTTTATACTATTTTTGTAGTTACGCAAAAGCTAAAAGCTATTTAAAAATTGGCAATAACAATATTAAAGTATATAATGAATAATAAAAAACGAATTTTAGGAATTGACCCCGGTACAAATGTTATGGGATACGGCATTATTGAATGTTCCGGTAAAGAGCCCCAACTTATTGTTATGGGAACCTTAAAACTAAATAAATTCGAAAATCATTATATGAGACTGAACAGAATATACGAACGTGTTTCAGGATTAATCACTCAATACTCTCCAAATGAATTGGCTATTGAAGCTCCTTTTTTTGGGAAAAATGTTCAATCGATGCTAAAACTTGGAAGAGCTCAAGGTGTTGCAATGGCTGCCGCTATTCAACATGGACTTCCTATTACAGAATATGCTCCATTGAAGATTAAGATGTCGGTTACCGGCAATGGCGCTGCGTCGAAAGAGCAAGTTGCTGATATGCTTAAACGAATTTTGCGTATTCCGGAAGAGAAGATGGCTCCTCAACTCGATGCTACAGATGCTGTTGCGGCAGCACTATGCCATTTCTACCAAATGAAATCGCCAATTACTGAAAAGGGATGTAAAAGTTGGAAAGAGTTTATTGCAAAAAATCCCGATAAAATTATTTAATCAGTTATCAATATGCACTTATATAACTTCAATGAACTTCTGAATAATCGAATTTTAATTCTCGATGGTGCAATGGGCACCGAAATTCAAAAACTTAACCTTACAGAAGATGATTTCAGAGGTGAGTTGTTTAGGAATAGCACAAAAGAGTTGAAGGGGAATAACGATATATTAGTTCTCACTCAACCACAGGTAATAAAAGAGATTCATAGAGCATACCTTTCTGCAGGTGCCGATATTATTGAAACAAATAGTTTTAATGCCACATCGGTATCAATGAGCGATTACTGTCTTGAAGGGTATGTTGCAGAGATAAACAGAGCTGCGGTAAGAATTGCCAAAGAGGCAGCCAAAGAGTTTTCTACTGCAGACAAACCTCGCTTTGTGGCAGGTAGCGTTGGACCTACGAACAAGAGCTGTTCTATATCGCCCGATGTAAATAATCCTGCAGCAAGGGCTATTACATACGATGAGTTATACCAAGCCTATTACGAGCAAATTGAGGTTCTCATAGATGAGGGTGTGGATATTATTCTTTTGGAAACTGTTTTTGACACCTTAAACCTAAAATGTGCTATTGATGTTGTTGAAACACTGTTCAAACAAAAGGGTGTGGAACTACCACTTATGGTTTCGGCTACTATTGCCGACAATGCTGGAAGAACACTTTCGGGACAAACTCTTGAAGCTTTTGTGGCATCTATTGCTCACGCACCGATAACTTCGGTAGGCATAAATTGTTCGTTTGGAGCAAAAGATATTTTACCCTTTGCCCGAAGATTATCCGAAACAGCTCCTTTCTATATTTCGGTTCATCCTAACGCCGGACTACCTAACAGATTTGGAGAATATGACGAGACTCCCAAATCGATGGCTGAAAATATGAGACCTTATCTTGAAGATAGTATTGTTAATATTATGGGAGGATGCTGTGGCACAACGCCTGAGCATATTAAACTTCTCTCAGATATTGCAGCCGAGTACAAACCCCACGCTGTTTCAACAAAAGAAGAAGAGCTTGTATTAGCAGGTCTTGAACCATTAAAAGTTAGCAGAGAGTGTAATTTTGTTAATATCGGAGAGAGATGTAATGTTGCAGGCTCTCGTAAATTTTTACGTCTCATTAACGAAAAAAATTATAGCGAAGCTTTATCTATTGCCCTAAAACAGGTTGAGGATGGCGCTCAAATAATAGATATTAATATGGACGACGGTATGCTTAACGCCAAAGAGGAGATGAATATGTTTCTGCGATTGTT
The DNA here is from genome assembly GCA_017559955.1 of Bacteroidales bacterium. Classification (GTDB taxonomy): domain Bacteria; phylum Bacteroidota; class Bacteroidia; order Bacteroidales; family G3-4614; genus Caccoplasma_A. The sequence goes on along the minus strand of JAFYPQ010000009.1, from coordinate 576 downwards.
AGCTTCCGAGCCTGAAATATGCAAAGTTCCGTTTATGATCGACTCCTCTGACTGGAATGTAATTGAAAGCGGGTTAAAGTGTGTTCAGGGCAAAGCCATTGTAAACTCTATAAGTTTGAAAGAGGGTGAAGAGATTTTCAGACAGAGAGCCTCTCGCATCAAAAATATGGGTGCCGCAGTTGTTGTTATGGCTTTTGACGAAGAGGGTCAGGCAGATACGTTTAATCGTAAAATCGAGGTTTGCAAAAGAGCATACAATATTTTAACAAAGGAATGTAACTTCGCAGCAGAAGATATAATATTCGACCCTAACATATTGGCTGTTGCAACAGGTATCGAGGAGCATAAAAACTATGCAAAAGACTTTATAGAAGCAACACGATGGATTAAGCAAAACCTGCCCCACGCCAAAGTTAGCGGAGGAGTAAGCAATCTATCGTTTTCATTCAGAGGTAACAACTACATCAGAGAGGTTATGCACTCTGTATTCCTATACCATGCAATAAATGCAGGAATGGATATGGCAATATTAAACCCAGCAACCTGCATAAACTATAACGATATTCCCGAAAATGT
>JAFYPQ010000008.1 GCA_017559955.1 Bacteroidales bacterium | reverse complement strand
TTCGAAGAACGGTCGTGAATCAGAAAGCAAACGACTTGGAGTAAAAGTATTTGGTGGACAATTCGCCAAAGCAGGCAATATAATCGTACGTCAAAGAGGTACAGTTCATCACGCTGGTGAGAACGTAGGTATGGGAAAAGACCACACTCTATTTGCTCTAATTGACGGACAAGTAACTTTCATTCGCAAAAAAGAGAATCGTTCATATGTATCGGTTCTTCCAGTAGAGAAAAACTAAGCAAGTTACTTACATTAGATAATTAACAATTAAACAACTGCTCACACGTTGGGCAGTTGTTTTTTTATGTAAAAACTTTTATCTTTGTGAGAACAAAATAAAGTTTATGGACGAGAATAATCAACAAAAAATATCTATACGATTCTTTAATAATAAAGAGGTTCGTGCGACGTGGGATTATGAGGGTAATCGTTGGTTGTTCTCTGTAGTTGACGTTGTAGCTATTCTTACAGAAAGTAAAAACCCACGTAACTATTGGAAAGTTATAAAACATCGTTTATCTAAAGAGGGGAATGAGTTGGTTACACGTTGTAACCAACTGAAATTAGTCGCTTCAGATGGTAAACGATACAAAACAGATTGTTTGCCGCAAAACGAGATGCTTAGTCTTGTGGAGGTTCTTCCAAGTCAATATGCAGTAGCCTTTGCGAAATGGTTAATAACAGGAGAAGACCAAGTTGATAGTAAAAGCAGAGAAAAAGCATATCAACTTTGGGATAGTACTTTGATGCAAACTATTGAGGTGGGAACGACAAGAGGTTTGCAACAAATACATTCATATCTATTTGGAGGACTTTATGATTTTGCAGGGCAAATACGGCAAAAGAATATATCAAAAGGAGGTTTTCAATTTGCGGTATCTCAGTTTCTTGGGCAAACTCTTTCTCAAATAGAACAAATGCCTGAAAACACCATTGAAGAAATTGTAGATAAATATATTGAAATGAACATAGCACATCCATTTATGGAAGGAAATGGAAGAAGTACAAGAATTTGGCTGGATTTAATTCTTAAACGCTCACTGAAACGATGTGTAGATTGGAGTAAGATTGATAAGGCAGATTATATGGAGGCGATGCAATTAAGTCCTGTATATCCAGCAAAAATTCGAACTTTAATAAGCAATGCTTTGACAGATAAAATTAATGATCGAGAAATGTTTATGAAAGGTATCGATTATTCATATTATTATGAACAGAATGATTAGTGTCATATTTATAAACCTATCGATAATAATTTTCACGCAACTGCTCACACGTTGGGCAGTTGTTTTTTTATGCAAAAACTTTTATCTTTGTGAGAGGAGAAAATAAAACAGATATGATAGAAAAACCAATAAATAAAATATCGCTACTTTTTGTGTGCTTGGGTAACATATGTCGCTCTCCTGCGGCAGATGCCATTATGCATAAGGTGGTAAAAGATGCAGGAGATGAGGAGCTGTTCTTTATAGATTCTGCCGGGACCTATGGTGGTCATGCCGGTTCGTTGCCCGACCCACGAATGAGGGCTCACGGAGCAAGGAGGGGATATGTGTTTGACCACCTATCTCGCAGAATAACGACAGATGACTTTGAACGTTTCGACTACATATTTGCAATGGACGATGCTAATTACGACGACCTACGTCGTTTGGCTCCTACCATTGAGGCTCGTGAAAAGGTTTTGCGAATAGCCGATTTTTTTGAACATTACCAAGCAGATTGTGTATTCGATCCCTATTATGGTGGAGCCGATGGTTTTGAGAATGTGCTTAATCTTTTGGAAGACGCTTGTGAAGTTATATATAAAAAGTTAAAAGCGGGATTATCGCTTTGGCCTGCCGCCAAAAAGTATTAACTTTGACTGCATAAAAAAGAGTTCGATGAAGAGACTATATATACTATTAATGTTGATATTGCCCTTTGCTCTGTACGCCGGAGAGGAGGAGTTAGGGTATGTTATACCCGACTTTGATGCAATAGAGAAGGATGTAAACGAACCATCTTCGCATTATTACTATCCTAAATTGTTCAAGCGTTTTTGTGATGGCGATACAACAATGACTCCTGTGGAGTTGGAACGTCTCTATTATGGATTTTCATTTCAAGAAGATTTCGAGCCATATCGCGATGTGAAATATAACAGAGAAAAGGCAACTGATTTATATACAAAGGAGAGTCACACGCCTGAGGAGTTGGATAGAATAATACAAAATGCACAGCGCGTACTTGCCGACTTCCCGTTTGAACTTCGTCAGATGAAACTGCTCTCTTATGCCTATGAGCAAAAGGGAGATATTGAGAAATCATATATTTGGGAGTGTAAATTGAGGCAGATATTAGGAGTGATAATATCGTCTGGAGACGGACTTACGCCCGAGACGGCATGGTATGTAATATCATCAATTCACTCTTACGATGTAATATATTGCTATGGCTTTACTCCAAGCGATTATATTTTTGTTGAACCAATGTATGATTTTATAGAGGTGGAGAATGGTGTGGCAGATGGTTACTATTTTAATGTTAGCAGATTGATAAAAGAGCATTACCGAAAACAGTAAAAAGAGCTGTTTGCGACTATAAATAGCATAAAAGCAATCTTTTTTGCCCAATAAATATGAATATTGTAATAAAATTTATAATTTTGGGGAGAAATTGGTATGTTGTACCTTTTATGGTGTAAAACCAACTAAAAAACAGAAACAATTAAGAAAATGGATATATCAGAATTGAGTGAGCAGGAGATTGTTCGACGTAATTCGTTGGAGCAAATTAAAGCAATGGGAATAGAACCCTATCCTGCAGCAGAATATAAAGTTGATGGATATGCAACAGAGATAAAAGAGAACTTCTCTGATGATGCACCCGTACGTCAAGTTTCAATAGCAGGACGTATTATGAGTCGTCGAATTATGGGTAAAGCATCGTTTATGGAGTTGAAAGACTCTACAGGCAGAATACAAGTATATGTATCGCGCGATGAGATATGCCCCGACGAAAACAAAGACCTATACAACGTATTGTTCAAGAAACTTTTGGATATAGGTGACTTTATTGGAATAACAGGATATGTATTCCGTACACAAATGGGAGAGATAACAATTCATGCTCAATCATTGACATTGTTGTCAAAATCGTTGCGTCCATTGCCAATCGTAAAAATGAAAGATGGCGTTGCATACGATGCATTTGACGATCCTGAACAACGTTTCCGCCAACGCTATGTCGATTTGGTTGTAAACGAAGGCGTAAAAGATATATTTGTAAAACGCAACAAAGTCTATACCTCAATGCGTGAGTACTTCAACGCACAAGGTTATATGGAGGTTGAAACTCCTGTGTTGCAATCAATCCCCGGAGGAGCAGCAGCTCGTCCATTCATTACACACCACAATGCTTTGGATATACCTTTATATTTGCGTATCGCAAACGAGTTGTATTTGAAACGCTTGATAGTTGGTGGATTTGAAGGAGTATATGAGTTCTCTAAAAACTTCCGTAACGAAGGTATGGACCGTACTCACAACCCCGAGTTTACATGTATGGAAATTTATGTTTCATACAAAGACTATAACTGGATGATGGAGTTTACAGAGAAGATGCTTGAAAAAATAGCTCTTGACGTAAACGGAACAACCGATGTAAAGGTAGGAGACAACATCATCAGCTTCAAAGCTCCATTCAAACGAGTAACAATGATTGAAGCAATTAAAGAGTTTACAGGAATTGATATTACAGGCATGGATGAAGATGCACTTCGTGATGTTTGTAAACAATTACATATCGAAACCGATCCATCAATGGGTAAAGGTAAACTTATCGACGAGATATTCGGAGAAAAATGCGAAGGTAACTACATTCAACCTACATTCATTACCGACTATCCAATCGAGATGTCGCCTCTAACTAAAAAACATAGAACCAATCCCGAATTGACTGAGCGTTTTGAGCTAATGGTAAACGGAAAAGAGTTGTGTAATGCATACTCTGAGTTGAACGACCCAATTGACCAACGCTATCGCTTTGAGGAGCAATTGCGATTGTCAGAGAAGGGAGATGACGAAGCGATGTTTATCGATGCTGACTTCTTGCGTGCACTTGAGTACGGAATGCCGCCTACATCAGGAATGGGTATAGGAATGGACCGTTTGGTGATGTTGATGACAGGACAAACAACAATACAAGAGGTGTTGTTCTTCCCTCAAATGCGTCCCGAGAAGAGAGTAAAAAAAGAAGAGGAATCTGCTGAATAACAAAAACAATAAAGATAATGGAGTTACCAGGCAAAGTAGCCATAATTGGAGGAGGAACTTGGGCAACAGCAATTGCAAAGTTGGTGCTTACAAACGTTGAAGAGATAAATTGGTATATGAGACGCAAGGATCGTATAGCAGACTTCAAGCGTTTGGGTCGTAATCCTGTTTATCTGTCGAGTGTAAAATTCGATATAAACAGAATATACTTCACAAGTAATCTTAACGAGGTTATAAAAAAATCAGACACATTGATTTTTGTAACCCCCTCGCCATTTATAAAAACTCATCTTAAAAAGTTGAGAACATCTCTTGCGGGAAAATTTATAGTATCGGCTATAAAAGGAATTGTTCCTGACGAAAATATGGTAGTAACAGACTATCTAAAAGAGGTACATAAAGTGGATGAGTCGAACCTTGCTGTGGTTGCAGGACCATGTCATGCCGAGGAGGTTGCATTGGAGCGATTGTCGTATCTTACAGTAGGATGTTCTGATTTGAACAAAGCTGAGGAGATGGCAAAAATGCTAAGTAATCGTTTCTTGATAGCAAAAACATCAAAGGATGTAGTAGGTATTGAGTATGCTGCAGTGTTGAAAAACGTATATGCAGTAGCTGCGGGAATTTGCCACGGATTAAAAATGGGTGACAACTTTAAAGCGGTGCTTGTATCTAGTGCAACACGCGAGGCAGAGCGTTTCCTAAATGCAGTAAAACCAATGCCCGAGAGAGAGATTTGCAAATCGGTTTATCTCGGAGACTTGTTAGTAACAGCATATTCGCATTTCAGTCGTAACCATACTTTCGGTACAATGATTGGAAAAGGATATTCGGTTAAGACAGCACAAATAGAGATGGAGATGATTGCCGAAGGCTACTACGGAACAAAATGTATGCATGAAATTAACGAGCGTTATAATGTGAACATGCCTATCTTGGAAGCTGTATATAATATATTGTATAATAGAATGCCAGTATATTCGGTAATAAATCAACTAACACAAGAGTTAGAATAAACAAATACATATATAATATATAGTATATATAACAAATAATCCCGTAAGGCAACTTACGGGATTATTTGTTTGTAAAAAGTAGCTCTATTTATTTCTTGCGAGGAAGAATAATGTTTAGAATAACACCAACCAATGCAGCCAAACCAATACCACCGATAGTAATGGAGCCGCATGTAAATTCAGCGCCACCAATACCGAGGGTTAGTATTAGAGAAGCGATAATCAAATTGCGAGTATCGCCGAGATCAATTTTGTTTTTAATCAAATTGTTTATGCCAACAGCTGCAATAGTACCAAACAGAAGTAACATAATGCCACCTAAAACAGCATTAGGAATAGTCTTAAGAAGGGCACTTACTTTACCTAATACCGAGAACATAATACCAATTATGGCTGCAATGCGAATAACTGCAGGGTCGGCAATTTTGGTAAGAGAGATAGCTCCCGTAACTTCAGAATAGGTTGTAACAGGAGGTCCTCCAATAAAAGATGCAGCAACGCAAGCCAAACCATCGCCAAGCATGGTGCGGTGTAATCCAGGATTTTTTACAAAATCTTTACCTGCAACTTCGTTTATGGCATAAACATCACCTATGTGCTCAATAACCGGGGCAATGGCAACAGGGACCATAAAAATAATAGCCTCCCAGCAAAACTCAGGTTTAACAAAAGCAGGCCAAGCGAACCATGGTGCATCAACAACCGGAGTAAAATCAATAAGCCCGAATATTATAGCAGCTATATAACCTACAATAATACCTGAGAATATAGGGATTAAACGAAGCAATCCTTTTCCGAAAAGAGATACAATTATGGTAGTGACCAATGCAATAAGAGCGAGAGGCCAATTGCTTTTAGCCATATCCACACCAGTTCCGGCAAGAGATAAACCGATAAGCATAATAACAGGACCAACCACAACAGGAGGAAAGAGTTTTGTTATAAATTCAACGCCTCTAAGTCGAACCAACAAACTCATTAATCCATATACAGCACCCACGGCAACGAGACCGCATAAAGTTCCGGGAAGTCCAAAAAGTTCTGTGGCTTTAATAATTGGAGCTATAAAAGCAAAACTACTACCAAGAAAAATAGGAACCATCCCTTTGGTTACGGCGTGAAAAATAAGAGTACCAACACCTGCGGTAAAAAGAGCAACAGAAGGATCTAATCCAACCAAAAGAGGAACCAGAACAGTCGCTCCAAATGCCACAAACAAGAACTGAGCACCAACAATGCTCTTTTGTGCAAATCCAAGTTTGTTATTGTTTTTCATAAAGTGATAAAATAAGTTTATTACAAAAGTAAGTATAATATCTGTATAAGGAATAGATTTTTTTAAAAATATATGTTACATTTGTACCTATAATATAAAACACAACATTATGGCTATACATATAATAGATCACCCATTGGTACAACATAAATTGAGTCTTATGCGAAATAAAGAGACTTCAACAATGAAATTTCGTGAACTATTGCAAGAAATTTCGATGTTAATGGGTTATGAGGTTACACGAGACATGCCCATAACTTATGAAGAGATTGAAACTCCGTTAATGCCAATGAATGCACCAAAAATTGCAGGAAAGAAGGTGGTGATAGCTCCAATATTGAGAGCAGGATTAGGAATGGTAGAAGGAATGTTGCGATTAATACCATCTGCGCGAGTAGGGCATATAGGATTATATCGTGATGAAGAAACATGCACCCCGGTATTCTATTATTATAAGATGCCAAAAGATAAAGATCGTTTGGTGATACTTGTCGATCCTATGCTTGCAACAGGAGGAAGTGCGTGCGATGCAATATCTCGATTAAAGAAAGATGGATTCAAAGACATTAAGATGATGGGTCTTGTCGCATCGCCACAAGGATTAAAGACCGTAATGGATCAACATCCCGATGTAGAAATCTATTTAGCGTCGTTAGATGAAGGATTAAACGAAAGAAATTACATCCTTCCGGGATTAGGAGACGCAGGAGATAGAATCTTCGGAACAAAATAATCAAAAGAACAACTTTTTCCGCTCTAAAATTACCCCGATGTAAATAAGTGTATATTGGGGTAAAAACTTGAGTCGCCTCTTTCTGGTGCAAAAGCCCGAAAAAAGTTCAAAAAATAATGAAAAATTATTTAGCTGATTTTTAGGGGTTTTAAGGAAAAGTGAAAATTTTTATTGAAAAAAGTTGCTAAAAAATTTGGTGGGTAATAAAAGTTGTACTACTTTTGTATCCGCTTTCGGGAATGAACGAGGGCAACAAAAAAAAGAGATCATTGAATATTTGAAAAAGACAAAGTAGTACGAGACGAGTAAAAAAATAAAAAACGTCAACGTCAATAAACTTAGGTTTAAATTGAGCATCGGATCAGGTTATTTACAGTAAAAAATAAATAACAAAACATAATTACAACGAAGAGTTTGATCCTGGCTCAGGATGAAC
>JAFYPQ010000007.1 GCA_017559955.1 Bacteroidales bacterium | reverse complement strand
GTGTGTTTATACAAACATCTGAGATTACCAAATATTTGGCAATCTTTTTACACTCTTCTTTAATATTTAAGGGGTTTGCACACATATAATTTACTGACACTACTCCACAATACAAATGTATGTGTTTTTATTTTATTTAACAAGATTTTTAGTTATTTTTTAGGTCATTAGGGTCAATTGGGTCATTAGGTGATTTACATACAAACAGATGGTATATTTTTTTTTAGAAAGCAACTTATGAAAAATTAGAAAGAAAAGAGGCTGAGCAAAAAATAAATTTTACTCAGCCTCTTTCAATTGTTTATTGTTTGCTGCGAATTTTATTTCTCAGCTTTTTTTGTTGCTTTCTTTGCAGATGCTTTTTTAGCCGGTTTCTCTTCTGCTACAGGTGCCTCTTCTTTTGGCTCTGCTTTGGGTGCTGCTTTGGGTGCTGCTTTCTTTTTAGCAGGAGCTTTTTTTGCTGGTTTTTCTTCTGCTACTACTCCTGCATTTGCTTTTGCACTTGCCAACTCTTTTTTCAATACCTCGATTTCTGCGGCTTGGTTACGAATTGTTGTGATTAGTGCATTCAACTCTTCGTTCTCGATTGAATCGGGGAATTGCTCTTCTACTCTTACTATAAAGTCGCTTAATACGTTCATATAGTTGGTGAATGCCTCGTATGCTGAATCGTATGGGCTATAGTGGCTGTGTACTGCTCCGTCGGCGAAGTGTTTTGTACACATATAGTAGAAGTGGTCTGATGCTTGTAGATAGTTCCAATCTTGTTTTAGACGTGTGTCGGAACACAAGCGAACACGCTCTGCTACTGAATATAGTTTTTCGAATGCCTCTTTTTGCAATATGTTTCCTAACCAAGCTGATGTATCACGCTCTTCGTCTGCCCAAGATATGGGGTCGTTTACTGATATTACATCTACCGGTTTTAGTTTTGATATTACCTCTGATGGTGTTGAGAATGTTATTCCTTTGTCGGCTGCAAAGCGTGGCAATGCTTTCATAAATCCGAAGATTCCTGTCTCAGCCGATTGCAACTCTCCGAGTGTATCGTATGTCATAAATAGGTTTACTACCTCTTCACCTTCGGGCAATGAGCCTATCCATCCCATAAATTTATCGGCTGTCAATGGATACTCGTTCCATGCATAATTTGAGAAACGGAATGTGATGTCGTCGCTCAACTTATAGTTTTTAAGCATCAATTTTACTTTTGGTGCTGTTGCCGGTGTATATAAGTAGTTGGGACTCTTCCATCCAAGGATGTGTTTTGCTCCTTCGGTGATAATTCCTTTGAAGCCCATTGATGCTACCATTGCTGCTATTTCGTCAGAGTATATTAACTCTGTGTTACGGAATACTTTGGGACGTTGTCCAAACAACAACTCTATTTTATCATCGTGTGCTTTTACTTGGTTGATGAACTCTTCGGGATCGGCCAATGATGCTAATGAGTGTGCGTATGTTTCTGATAAGAACTCTACGCATCCTGTTTTTGCCAACTCACGCATTGAGTCAATAAACTCAGGTACATACATCTCTAATTGTTCAAGTGCTACTCCTGATATAGAGAATGCTACTTTGAATTTATTTCCCGAATCTTCGATCATCTCTAACAATGCTCGGTTTGCGGGTAAGTATGAACGTTCTGCTATTCGACGAATTATCTCTTCGTTGTTGAAATCGTCATAGTAGTAGTGGTCGTTACCAATGTCGAAGAAACGATAGCGTTTCAAACGGAATGGTTGATGAATTTGAAAATAGAAACAGATTGTTCTCATTTTATTGCTGTTTTTAAAGTTTTACCATTTCATTACCTTGCGGTAGATATCTATCACTTTTTGTCCTGCATACTCCCATTTGATTTCGTTTACTTCTCGTATTCCTTCTTCTTTCATGTGAGTGTACATTGCAGGATATGTTATTATCGAATATACGGCATCTGCCATTGCATCAACATCCCAATAGTCGGTTTTTACTACATTGTTTAGGATTTCGGCACATCCTGATTGTTTTGAGATGATTGATGGAACTCCTACTTGCATTGCTTCAAGTGGCGAAATTCCGAATGGCTCGGATACTGAAGGCATCATATATACGTCGCTTGATTTGAGCATCTCATATACTTGTTTTCCTCGCAAAAATCCGGTGAATTGGAATTTGTCTGCTATATCACGTTCGGCAGCAAGTCGTATCATTTTGTTCATCATATCGCCACTTCCTGCCATAACAAAGCGTACATTGTTAGTTTTACGCAATACTTGTGCTGCAACCTCTACAAAGTACTCGGGCCCTTTTTGCATTGTGATACGGCCAAGGAATGTTACAACCTTTTCTTTGGGGTTGCGTGGCATCTCTATTGCCATTATCTCTTCGCTCATTGGCTCAACAGCGTTGTGTACTGTTGTTACTTTATCAGGCGATATTCCGTATTTCTCTATTACTGTTTGACGTGTTAGGTTACTTACAGTGATGATGTGATCGGCATAGTTCATTCCGTCTTTTTCAATACGGAACACATCAGGGTTTACATTTCCACGGCTACGGTCGAAGTCGGTTGCGTGTACGTGGATTACTAATGGTTTGCCTGTTATCTGTTTTGCATGTATTCCTGCTGGATATGTCAACCAGTCGTGTGAGTGGATTACATCGCAGGGTACTGTTCGTGCTATTACTCCGGCTACTATCGAATAGTTGTTTATCTCTTCCAATATGTTATCGGCATAGCGTCCTGAAAACTCGATACAACCTAAATTATTGGTATGTATATAGTTGAAATCGGCATAGATATTGTTTCGCAAATCGTAGTAGGTTTGCGGATTCATTGTTTTACCTATTTGATTTTCTACTGTACTCCAATCTACATCTCGCCATACTACTGGTGTGTTATTGGCTCCTATGATATTGGCAAAGCCTTTTTCTTCGTCGCCCCAAGGTTTGGGTATTACAAATGTGATATCCATATCGCCACATTTGTGCATTCCTTTGGTTAGTCCGTAACTTGCTGTTCCGAGACCACCGAGAATATGGGGGGGAAACTCCCAACCAAACATTAATGCTTTCATACCTATATGTTGTTATTATAATTTTTCATTAGGTTTAATACTCTCAATATCTCTGCTACGTTTACGGCATAACTTATTCCTCCTCGTCCGATAAATGGTGGGTTACCGTCAAATAACTCTGATATTGTTCCGATACAGTTGTTTGACATCTCCTCTTCAAATCCAATCATCATTCTTTCAATGAATGAGACTCCGCTTAATCCGAATATTTTTAAGTATGCCTCTGCGTATGCTCCCATCAACCAAGGACGTGCGGGACCTTGATAGTAAGCTTGCTCACGATCGTAACGTGGTCCGTAATATACGGGACGATAGCCATAGCTCTTCGGGCTTAATGTACGCAATCCTTTTGGTGTTAACAACTCTTTTGTTATTACATCAAGTACTCCTTTACGTTCTTTACGTGTTAGCGGTGAATACTCTAATGATATTGCAAATACCATATTGGGACGTACGCTTAATTCGCCATAACCTCCATCGACATAGTCATATAAATATCCGTGTTCATTTAGGAATGTCTCTTTAAATGAGATGTCTATCTGCTCAATTAAGTTGGAGATTGTATTGCGTACCGATGCTTTTTTCTTATCGTGTATTGTTGAATGACAGAATTTCAAAGCATTATACCATAGTGCATTGAACTCTACCAAGTATCCTGTTCGGGGTGTTGCAGGGCGACCGCCTTCTGCCAATGTTGTCATCCAAGAGATTGATTTCTCTCTTCCGTCGCTATATACCAATCCGTTTTCGTGAACAAAGAGATTTGGGTGTTTTCCTCCGATTATATATAGGATTATCTCTTCTAATGTTTCTCCGTACTTTTTGATACACTCATCGAACGATACTGCGTGTGCATATTGTTGTATTGCCCACATTGCCCATAAGGGTACATCGGGTTGGTCAATTCCTTTTATCACTTTATCCAACTCGCCTGTTGTCATATAGCGTTTTAACGCTGCAAGTGCTGTATCCATCATTTTGTGATACATTGCTTCGTCGTCGATATATAACGAACATCCGGGTATTGAGATAAACATGTCTCGTGCTCTTACCTTAAACCAAGGATAACCAACCAACATATAGTTTTCGTTATTGCGTTTTAGGTAGAACTGTTGTGCCGAATTCTTTAAACAGTTGTAGAATGAGCTACGGTGGGGACGTACCTCCAACTCTTTGTCGAACATTGTTGTCAGGCTACGAGGTTTTACCTCTTCAATTCCTGCCGAGAAGATTATTGATTCTCCTTTTTTGATTGGCATTTGGAAATATCCGGGCACAAATAAATCTTCACGATATGAGTATCCTCTCTCCTGGTCTTTTACGTACTCTATTCCGTTATACCAGTGAGGATCGCTTACGAACTCTACCTTTTTGCTGTATTGCATATACAGGTTTGGATATCCTGCATATAGGCAACAGCTGATTCCGTTTGCTACTTCTTTATATTCCTTATTGATTTGGTTGTTCTCGATACATACATCGTTTGCATTACGGAACGCCAAGAATGGACGGAATTGCAATGTTGTTTCGGAGTGTGCATCTACGAGTGTATATTTTATCAATATACGGCTCTCGTGTGATACGAAGATTTTCTCTTGTTTAAGGACTACTCCTCCTACACGATATACGGTTTTTGGAATATCATCACAATTATACTCTCGAATGTATTTGTGTCCGTTTGGACTATATACATTTCCTTGATACTTGTGTATTCCCAAGTTAAAAGGTGCTCCGTGTTGGATTACGGTTGCATCAAGAGAAGACAACATTACATGGTTTTCATCATCCATTTCAGGAATAGGGATAACTAATAATCCGTGTTGTTTACGGGTATTACACCCCACCAATGTTGTACAGTGGTAAGCTCCGGATTTATTAGTTCGCAAAATCTCACGTGGCAATGACTGCTCGAGATTTATCATCAAACTTTTATCAAACTTAAGATAGCTCATAGTTAGTTTATCCTGTTTTTTGATTTATTTTTTACACAATTTTTATTGTGCTTATAATTATTTTTGACGAAGTTAAAAGTTTAATTTGTCTTAAACAAATTTTTTATTAATAAATTTTAAAAGTAGCGTTATAACGTTTCTAAAATACCTGCAATATTTGTCATAAACATTTTTACGGATATTGCCAATAGTATTATTCCGAATACTCGTTGTAAAACATATATACCTCCTTCTCCTAATATTTTCTCGAAGAAAGAGACTAATCGAATTGCTACATATATTATTATAACATTAGCAACTAATGAGACGAGTATTTCGTTTGTTGAATATAGGGCTTTAAGCGACAAGAGTGTTGTAAACGATCCTGCTCCTGCTATCAGAGGGAATACTATGGGTACAAACACACTTGAACCTGCAGGAGTGTCATCGGTCTTAAATATCTTAATTCCGAATATCATCTCAAATGCCAGAGCAAATATTACTAACGATCCTGCAACGGCAAACGACTCTATCTCCACATTAAACAACTGCAACAATGCCTCTCCCACAAATAAAAATGTTACAAATGCCGCTAATGAATACAACGCCGCTTTTGTAGCATTTACCGGTTTCCCTTGTCGCTTATAATTTATTATTATAGGCATCAATCCCGGTACATCAATCACTGCAAATAGCACAAAAAATGCACTTAATGCGTTAGTAAAATTAAAATCCAAACTAAAATTTCCCATAGTTGTATATGTTTGTTTATTGATTGCAAATATAATAATTATTACGAGTCGTTATCATTTGTAAGCACTTTTTTTTCTCTACTATTAAGAACTGTTTAATTTTATTCTGTTGCGAATTACTTTCAGCTTATAACAAACCTACTCTGTTTTTGTTTGTACGGTAATATTTATCGCATAAATTGCAATATTAAAATCGAATTCATTTTTATAGGCTTCTTTATATGATTACTTAATTTTTTACTACGATTTTAGTAAAAATGTCATTTATTTTAACTACATTTGTTTTACATTATTTAGATTGTTATAGTATGAGTATATACGATTCTCTTTTACAAATACCCCTTTTTAAAGGTTTAAGCATAAACTCTTTTAATGAAATTATCGAGAAATATAAGTTTGAGTTTTTATCGTATAAAAAAGGTGATGTTGTTATTAAAGCCGGAGAGACGTGCGATTGTTTTAAATTTATTATATCAGGCTGTGTTCGCTCAGAACTTATTAGTGAAAAGGTAAAGATTAAACTTTACGAAACCATTACGGCTCCGAACGATATTATTTCGAACTATGCATTAGGAAATAATATATTTCCGGTTACGGTTACTGCCTGTAACGACAATACCGGTATTTTGGTTATAAAGAAACAAGACTTCTTATCTATTTTGCAGGAGCAAAGGGTGGTGATGCTAAACTACCTGATATATCTGTCAAGAAAAAGCCAAATACCTTCTGAGGCTTATAACCTAATTGCCTCAGACAATATAAGGGCTAAATTCGCTTTGTGGATTTTGTTCTTTACAAATTATAACTCTTCAGAAATTGTTATAAAAGCAAAACTTCGAGATTTATACCTTTTCTTCGGTGTTCAGAGAGGTATGTTTAATTCGATATTAGAGGAGATGAAAGGGTTAAACATCTTAGATTTTTCGGTAAAGGAGATTACGATTTTAGACAGACGTCTTTTAATGTCGTACTACAGAGAACAGTGTGAGAAATAGGTTTTCTTTGAATGGAATAATACTCTTTATAAAACATACCGACTAAAATATGATTTTTAGTCGGTATGTTTTTACTATCATAAAATAAATTTATATTCGTATATCATCAGTCTCTTCTTGATGTAAATATCATTATATAATATACCAATGTGGCTAATGAGCCGAGTGCCGCCACAACGTATGTGTATGCTGCCCATTTTAAAGCGTCTTTTGCCTTTGGATATGTAGATACATTGGTTAGTCCCGCCGCACTTAACCACGATAATGCCCTCGTACTTGCATTTATCTCTACCGGCAGTGTAACAAAACTGAATAGGGTTGTTAGTGAAAAGAGGATTATTCCAGCCAACATTATTTGTGGCATTGTCTCAATCATTAATATTCCTGCCAAAAGAACCCATTGCATCCAACTTGATGCGAAACTTACTATGGGTACTAATTTTGAACGCATTGAGAGGAAAGGATATTTTACTGCGTGTTGCACAGCGTGTCCGCATTCGTGAGCCGCTACTGCCGCAGCAGCTATACTGTTGCTGTAATATACTCCTTCACTTAGATTTACTGTTTTTGTCAGAGGGTTGTAGTGGTCGGTTAGTTGACCTTGAACAGATTCTACTTTTACATCATATACTCCATTCTCTCGCAACATTTTTTCAGCAACTTCTCGTCCGGTTAAACCTGCCGGCAATGTTATCTTCGAATATTTTTCGAACTTCGATTTTAATACCTGCTGTACTATGAAACTAAATATGGCAAATGCTATAAATATTATGTATATGTGCATATAATATTGATTTATGGTTATTCTATTAATAGAAAAGCCTATCTTGCTTTATAGTGCAAAGATAGGCTTTTTTATATTGACTGCGTGTTAAATATGCTTAATCTAATCTATTTTTTTAGAATTAATTTTAACATCGATTAGATAGCCGCATTATATATATAGTCATATACGCAACTTACCAATCCTAACAATATTATTCCTAATGCTGTTACAAATACTACGGCTTTGGTATAGCCATCAGATTTGATGGTTGCTATAGGTGTTTCATTGTCTTTCAAGAACATTGCTTTTACTACCAATAGGTAATAGTATAGCGAAATTATTGTATTTAATAAAGCGATAAATACTAATACATACATTGGTATTGTTCCTGTTTCGATTGCTGAATAGAAGATAAAGAATTTGCTAAAGAATCCTGCAAAGGGAGGTATTCCCGCTAATGAGAACATTGCCAACATCATTGCAACGCTTAACTTGGGATTGGTTTTGTACAATCCGTCGTAGTCGTTTATGTTTAGTTTTCCGCTTGCACGCTCTATAGCTCCTGCAACTGCAAAAGCTGCTATGTTTGAGAATATATATACCAATACATAATATAACAACGATGCATCGCCAAAACCGTTTTCATATGACATTACTCCCAACATTATGTATCCTGCTTGTGATACTGACGAGAATGCCAAGAAACGTTTAATGTTTTGTTGACGTATTGCAAACAGGTTACCTATTGTTATTGTAAGTGCTATTACTATGTATAGTACATTAAACCATACTTCTGAACCACTTCCGAATGCGGTTGTTAATGCTACCATTAACGCATATGCCGCAGCTCCTTTTGATATTACAGATAGGTATGATGTTACTACGGTTGGTGCTCCTTGATATACATCTGCTGTCCATAGGTGGAAAGGTACCAATGATAGTTTGAAGCCCATTCCTGCCAAGAATAACACTATTGCCACTATTGTTAACGGAGTTACGGTAAGCTCTGATGCTATACCTGTATAGTATAGTGTTCCGGTTGCTCCGTATATGTATGACAAGCCTAATAGCATTAATGCTGATGAGAATACGGCAAAGAATAGATACTTGGCTGCTGCCTCATACGAATTCTCTTTGTATTTTTCTATTGCAACCAATGCTGTCATAGGTAGTGATGCTGTCTCTAATCCTATAAAGAATAGTAGGAAGTTTTGAGCCGACATCATAAAGTACATTCCCAAAAGAGTTATTAGTGTAAGTACATAATACTCTCCTCGACGTATCTTCATATCGTCCTCTTTTACCCACGATGCTGCTTGTGTGAAAACCAATATTGTTCCGATGTTCAATATTATTTTTGCAACATTTGATATGTTTGTTGAAACATACATTCCTCCGAATAACGATGTGTCGTCATTCAATCCGCCTAACCCTAAAGAGTTGCCAAATGCTAAATAGAGGGTTTGAATACCAAGCAACAATATTGCTGTTATTGGTAGATATTTACCAACCTTTGATGAGGTAAATGTATCGTATATGAATAGAAGTATGATAACTGCCATTAATGACAATTCTGCTCCCATTCCTAAAAATTCTGAATAACTCATATCTATAAGCTCTTTCTTATTTTATTATTTTTATGGTATTATTCTCTCACTTATTACTTGTATGCTTTCACGTATTAGGTCTGAAACCCATAATGGGAATATACCTATTCCTGCTACTGCTATTATGAGTACTATGGTTGAGAATTTCTCATACCATACCGCATCGGTTAATTTTAAGTGATGTTGGTCTTGAACAGGTCCGTATAGGATTTTTCCGACTACTCGTAATATATATACTGCTGTAATTACGATAGATGTACAAGCCAATATTGTGAATACTCGACGGAATGTATCTGTGTGGTCGAACGATCCGACAAAGATTGTCATCTCAGCCACAAATCCACTTAATCCAGGTAATCCTAATGATGCTAAACCTGCTATTACGTAACATACCGATAGGAATGGCATTATTTTCATTAATCCTCCCATTTCTCGAATGTCTCGTGTGTGTGTACGTCCGTATATCATACCAATCAATGCAAAGAACAATGCTGTCATTAATCCGTGTGATAACATTTGCATTATGGCTCCTGTCATTGCGGTTGTATTCCACATCAATAGTGCAAACAATACCAATCCACAGTGGCTTACCGATGAGTATGCATTGATGTATTTCAAGTCGGTTTGAACACATGCACTATATGCTCCATAGAATACGCTTATACCTGTTAGTATCAAGAATATCCAAGATAACTCTTGTGTTGCATATGGCATCAAATACATTGCTACTCTGAAACATCCGTATCCTCCTAATTTCATCAACACTCCTGCGTGCAACATTGATACTGCTGTTGGTGCTGAAGCGTGTCCGTCGGGAGACCAAGTGTGGAAGGGAAACATTGCTCCCAATACTCCGAAACCTACGAATGTCAAGGGGAATAGTATGTTTTGCCAGAAATGTGGTATTGCATCATTCTTAGCAATTTCTAAAATATTCATTGTAAGATTGCCATCTGTTGCTGAGTGGAAATATATTCCTAATATTCCTAACAACAATAGTGCCGAACCTCCCATCAACATTAGGGTCAACTTCATTGCCGAATAGTATTTTTTACCACTTCCCCAAATACCTATCAATAGGTACATAGGTATCAAAGCCACCTCATAGAACATAAACATTGTGAAGAGGTCGATTGATATAAAGAATCCATATACTCCTATCGACAATAGGATTAACCACATAAAGAACTCCTTAGGCAATGGTTCGATTTTCCATGATGCAAATACTCCGGCAAACACTATTATTGCCGATAGTAGTATCATTGCAACTGATACTCCGTCAACTCCTACTGCATAGTGTATGTTTAATGCCTGAAACCATACGTGGTCGACCATAAACAACATCTCTGCTGTGTTTCCCGCAGATCTCTCTCCACAGAATAGTACAACTAAGACTATAGCCGCTATTAATTGCAATGCCGAGCCTATGGTTGCAACTGTTCGTATCTGTTTCATATTTCTTGAAAGAAACAGACCTCCCAACATTAATATGGGAATGATTACGAATATTGATAAAATGCTCATATTGTTTGTTTTTTTCTTTTTCCTACTTAACGAATGTGTATATTGCCGCAACAGCCAATATCATGGCTCCCACAATATATATCCATACATACATTTGTAATTTTCCTGATTGGAATCCTTTTATCTTTTCTGCAACCGAGTTTGTTACTGTTGCAAACATATCCATTGTTCCGTCAATGATATGGCGGTCGAACCACGCAATGGGTTTTGAGATACATGCAAAGATAATTTTATGTGTTATGAATTGATATACATTATCCATATAGAAGCGGTTGTATGCCCACTTGTGCAAATTGGGTAATGCTGCTTGCATTTTTTCGGGTTTGGGGTTTGGTTTTGCAAACAACCATGTTGCCAATGCTATTGCTACTACTGCACAAACTACACTTGTTACAGCTACTGTCATATCGAGGTGTATGTGATATGCTTCTCCGTTTGAAGTTACAAACTCTCCAAATGGTATAAATCCTGCTACACATGTTACTATTGCCAATATTATCAATGGTATTGTCATTGTTGCAGGCGATTCGTGTGGGGTATGCTCGTGTTTTGCCTCTTTACCCCAGAATATTCCAAAGTATAAGCGGAACATATAGAAGGCTGTTATTGCAGCAACAACCGTCATCCATACTCCCCAGAACATACTCTTATTGAATGCCGCTGCCAAGATTTCGTCTTTACTGAAAAATCCTGAGAATGGAGGTATTCCTGCTATTGCCAAACATGCAATCAAGAATGTTATGTGTGTTATGGGTAGATATTTTCGTAATCCTCCCATATGGCTCATCTCATTCGAGTGTACTGCATGTATTACGGCTCCTGCTCCTAAGAATAGCAATGCTTTAAACATTGCGTGTGTAAATAGGTGGAACATTGATGCCATATATCCTAATCCTCCTTCTGATGGAACCATTGATGTACATACTCCCAATGCTACAATCATAAAGGCTATTTGTGATATGGTTGAGAATGCCAACACACGTTTTATATCGCTTTGTACACATGCTACTATTGCGGCATATAGTGCTGTTATTGCTCCTACCCAAGTTATAAGGTCTAATACTTCAGGTACCGATAGATATACGGGGAACAATCGTGCTACCAAATATACTCCTGCTACAACCATTGTTGCTGCGTGGATTAGTGCAGAAACAGGTGTTGGTCCTTCCATTGCATCGGGCAACCATATATGTAATGGGAACATTGCTGATTTTCCGGCTCCTCCCATAAATATTAGTGCCATTGCCCATGATGCTACAGAACAACCTAAGAACGTTGCTCCTGATGTTGATGTTAAGAAGAATCCTCCTTCGGCTGTTAATTGGTCGAATGAGAATGTTTCGGTATAGAATGATAACAACAATATTCCGATTAAAAATCCTAAATCGGCAAAGCGTGTTACAATAAATGCTTTTTTAGATGCTGATACTGCCGACGGTTTTGTATAGTAAAATCCAATAAGCAGATATGAAGATACTCCCACCAACTCCCAGAAGATGTACATTTGGAAGATGTTTGTTGCTACTACCAATCCTAACATAGAGAATGTGAAGAGTGATAGGAATGCATAATAGCGTTGGAAGCCTCTTTCGCCGTGCATATAGCCCATACTGTATATATGTACCATTAATGATACTGTGGTTATTACCACCAACATCATTACCGATATGGGGTCTAACAATATTCCTAAATTGATAGTTAGTTTGTCGGTAAAGCTTAACCATTCGAAATTGTAAGCTATTTCTGCATCACGAACTCCATCTACTCTATCCATTCCAAAATATTGGAATGCTACCATATATGACAATACTGCTATTGTCAACAAGCCTGCAGTTCCAAGTATCCCTGCAAACTTTTGCGACATTTTATTTCCGCCTAACGCTAAAGTTAGGAACATGAATAAAGGTAACGCAAGTATTAGAATTGAATATGAATAATCCATGTCCTCTTATCTTTTAGTTTTTCATCTTGTCTAAGCTGTCAGACTTGATGTTTTTGATGTTTCGGTAAATATTGATTATTATAGCTATTGCTATGGCTGTCTCTGCTGCTGCTATTGCTATGGCAAACAAGGTAAAGAAGTAACCTTCAAGCACTGTCGGATGCATATAACGATTAAATACTGCAAAATTTATATCTACAGCATTTAACATCAACTCCAATGAGATGAGGATAGCCAACATATTGCGACGTGCTATGAAGCCATATACTCCGGCAAAGAACATAATACCGCTTATTGCAAGGTATATATACATTGTTGTTAAATTGTTATCCATAGTTATTATCTTTTACGGGCTATCATAATGCCTCCGATTATACATGCAAGTAAAAGCACACTTATTAGTTCGAAGGGTAATACATATTGGTATTGTCCCGAACCTAATAAATCCTCTCCTACTCGTTCCATTGTTATCTCTCCGCCCATATCGTATTTAGAATTGGGGAATATGTGTGTTAATAATGAGTATCCACACACTATTGCTCCGATGATTGCTGCCGATAATGCCAATAACAACTTACGAACTTTAATTTTTTCTTTGTTTTGTCCTAATCCTTGAGTTAAGAGAATTGAGAAGACAAAGAGTACTACTATTCCTCCAGCATACACGGCTACTTGCACTGCTCCTAAAAATTCATATTCAAGTTGAAAATATAGGGCAGCTGTTCCGAATAGAACAAACAATAAGTATGTTGCCGAGCGTAACAGATGCTTTGTGGTAACCGCCATTACAGAGAATATTACCATTACTGCTGCAATGATGTACAAGATTACTTGACTACCAATGGTTTCCATATTTATACTATTTATTTTTTATTTAACTGTTTAACTAATTTTGAACGTGTAAATACTGCTTGCTCAAAATCGTTTGTAAATTCTATTGCTTTTGTAGGGCAACCTTCTACGCATAATTGACAAAAAGTACAACTTCCGATGTCATATAGATAGGCATCTAATACTTTTTTCTTCTTTCCATCTTCTGTCTCCTCCATATGTGAGGTTATTTTGATGGTTTGGTTGGGACAATTTATCGAACACAATCCACATGCGGTACATTTGTTTTTTCCGTTTTCATCGTGTACCATAACAAGTGTTGCTCTAAATCTGTCGGCAATTTTCAAAGTCTCCCTATTTTCCGGGTAACATTGGGTTATTTTAGGTGTAAAAAACTCTTTTAGCGTTATTTTCAAACCTATCAAAAGTGTCCATAGTCCTTTGAAAATAGATTTTATGTACTCTACTAAACTCTTCATAATCTATTTTTTAATGCATTGATCCTCCTATTATATCTAATAACTCGTTTGTAATTCCTTGTTGTCGTAGTTTGTTATAATCTAATTGCAACTCTTCTAACAACTTCTTGGCATTATCACTTGCCGATTGCATTGCTATAACTCTGGCAGCTTGCTCTGATGCTCGTCCATTGTATATTGCTTCTTGCATATCAACTCGAACAAACAATGGTAATATCGATACAAATATTTCTCCTCTTGAGGGTTCGTATAAGTATGGATTTTGATGCTCAACTTTTTCTTCACACGATAATCGTGAAGAATCGATTGGCAATAGTGTTCGGGTTTCGACCGGCTGTGATGATATCGACTTAAATCTTGGATATACAATCTCTACTTCGTCGTAGTTTTTAGACAAATAGTTTGATATTAATTCGTCTGTGAATTCTCTGATTACCGACGAGTCGCTCTTGGCTGTAAGGTATTCTGATTTTTTAACCTCCACTCCCTGCATTTTTGATAGTATGGCTGTCATCTTCTTTCCTAATGGATAGATTGTTATTTTACAATCTTCGCCATAAGTTGTTTTTGCATACTCTATTCGCTCTAATAATTTTTTAAAGAGATATACATTGTATGCTCCACAGAGTCCCTCTTCTGAGCCTATTACCACAAATGCCATTCGTGATACCGAACGTACTTCGGTAAGGGGTGATGGATAATCTCCGTCAGATGAGAGAAGATGCGATATTACCGAACTCAATTGGTTACGGTAAGGGTTCATCATACGAAGTGCTCCCTCTGCTCGCCTTAGTTTTGCAGATGATATCATCTTCATTGCCCCGGTTATCTTCTCCGATGACTTTGTTGAGGTTATTCTTCCTTTTATCTCCCTTATTGTTGCCATTCTTTATCGTTTTTAAAATCTACTTGCTACGCTTTCGGCAGCTGCACGCAATTTTGCTTCAATCTCCTCATCAAGTTTTCCTACTTGTAGTTGATCCAAAACGTCTGATTGATATTTAGTTCGCAATAACTCTAAGAATGAGTTTTCGAACTCTTTTATTTTGTCAATTGCAATATCTTTTAATAGACCTTTAATTCCACAATATATTATAGCAATCTCTTCTCCTACAGGCATCGGTGAGTATTGTGGTTGTATTAACAGTTTACTGTTTTTACGACCTTTATCAATAACCATTGCAGTTACAGGATCGACATCTCCTCCGAATTTGGTGAATGCCTCCAACTCACGATATTGTGCTTGGTCAATTTTTAAAGTTCCAGCAATTTTCTTCATTGCTTTAACTTGGGCATTTCCTCCTACACGAGATACCGAAATACCTACGTTGATTGCAGGACGTTGTCCTTGGTGGAAAAGGTTTGTTTCAAGGAATATCTGTCCGTCGGTAATTGAAATTACGTTGGTTGGGATATATGCCGAAACGTCTCCTGCTTGTGTTTCAATTACGGGTAGTGCAGTTAATGAACCTCCTCCTTTTAATATTGGACGCAACGATTCGGGAACATCGTTCATTGTTTTTACAACCTCTTCGTTATCGATGATTTTTGATGCACGCTCCAATAATCTTGAATGTAGATAGAAGATATCTCCAGGATATGCTTCACGTCCAGACGGACGACGTAATATCAATGATATTTCACGATACGAAACTGCTTGTTTTGAGAGGTCGTCATATACTACTAAGGCATGACGTCCTGAGTCTCTGAAATACTCTCCGATGGCTGCTCCTGCAAATGGAGCATAATATCTCATTGATGCAGGATCGGATGCATTGGCTGCCAATACAATTGTATAGTCCATTGCTCCGTGCTCTTTTAGTGTATTTACTAAGGCTGCTACAGATGATGCTTTTTGTCCTATTGCTACATATATACAATATACAGGATCGCCTGCTTCAAAGTTTTTTCGTTGATTAATTATTGTATCTACCGCAATGGTTGTTTTTCCGGTTTGACGGTCTCCGATTATTAGCTCACGTTGTCCACGACCTATGGGTATCATTGCATCAACGGCTTTTATTCCTGTTTGCAATGGTTGATTTACAGGTTGACGATAAATTACACCGGGTGCTTTACGGTCAAGTGGCATGGGTATTAATTCACCCTCTATTGCTCCTTTTCCGTCAATTGGTTCTCCCAATGTGTTTATTACCCTGCCTAACAAACCCTCTCCTACCGGTATTGATGCAATTAATCCGGTACGGCGAACAGTCATATTCTCTTCAATTTTTGCAGTATCGCCCATCAATATTACTCCGACATTGCTGTCTTCGAGGTTCATGGCTACTCCACGTACTCCGTTTTCGAACTCTACAAGTTCGCTTGCGTGTACATTGTCTAATCCAAAGACATGGGCTACTCCGTCTCCTACACTGAGTACGGTTCCGACCTCTTCAAAATTGACACGATTATCTACTTCTTCAAGTTGACGACGTAAGATATCGGATACTTCACTTGGTTTTATCATACTTTGCTGCTGTTTACTAATTTTAAACGCATATTTCTTAACTCTCTGTCAATCGATGAATCTAATTGTTGAGAGTCAATTTTTATTATAAATCCTCCAATTATTGATGGATCTATTTTATATTCTGTTTCTACCTCGCCTGTTGTATGTTTAGAGATTAGCGTGGTGATTTTTTCTAATGTTTTTTTATCTAATTCTACCGCTGTTGTTACCTCTGCTAATGAGATGTTATTCTTCTTGCGATAGAGCTGTGAATATTTTAAGAAAATCTCACGCAAATACTCCTCTCGTTTGTTTTCTATTACAAATCGAACAAAGTTTTGGTAGTGCTTGTCGGGATTTTTTCCGACAATAGTATTCATTATCGAGATTTTATCGGCTGCTGAAACTACCGGGTTTATGAGTGTTTTTCGCAACTCGGGAGTAGCTGTATATGCTCTCTCTACCTCCTTTGCTATTGTATATAGCTTTGAAGATAATCCTTTGTCATACACATATTTGTATAGTGCCATGGCATATCTTCCGGGTATTACTCCTTCACTCATAACTTGTTTTAGTTTTGTTTTTCAATTTGTTTCAACATCTCTTCTATTATCTCTTTTTGTTTTTTGTCATCGGACAGCTCCTTGCGTACAAGTTTTTCGGCTATCTGCAATGCAAAACCGCTAACTTCGGCACGGAACTGCTCCTCTGCTGCTCGGCGTGATTGCTCAATTGATTGAGCGGCTGCATCCATTACCTTTTTGGCTTCTACTGCAGCGGCACTCCTTGCCTCTTCTATTATGCGAACTTTCATTTGAGCGGCTTCTTGAAGAATCTCCATTTGCTGACGATGTGCATCAGATAATAGTTTTTGTGCATTCTCTGTTGCATTTTCAAGCTGTTTTTGAGCTTCTTGTGCATAACCCACCCCTTTGTCTATTAAATCGGCTCTGTCATCTACACTCTTTATGATTATAGGCCATACATATTTAGCCGCCACTATAAAGAGGAGAACAAAGAGTATTAACAGCCAGAACGAAAGTCCGAGTTCGGGTTTAAACAGTTCCATCTGAATTTTTTATTATTAGATAAATATTGCTAATAGACATACGATGATTGCGAATAGAGCAACACCCTCAATAAGAGCTGCAATTACAATCATATTTGCACGAATGTCGTTTGCTGACTCAGGTTGTCTTGCGATTGACTCCATAGCTGATGCTCCAATTTTACCAATTCCTAAACCTGCACCAATTGCTACGATACTTGCTCCGATACACGCTCCTACTTTTGCCAAGCCTGCTGCTGCAGCTTGTAATAAAATCATTTCTAACATAGTTCTTTTATTTTTATGATTATTAATATTATTGTTTTTATTTTTCGTGTTTCTCTTCTTTATGTCCGTGTATTTGTGCCAGACCTATAAATATGGTCGATAGCATTGTAAATACATATGCTTGTATTAAACATATTAGCAGGTGAAGCACTCCCATAAATAGGGCAAATATTGTTGAGAATAGTGCCGTTCCTGATTGTACTGCCGTTCCTAATGAGGCAAATATGAAAATCAACGATATTAAAACCAAAGTAATCATATGTCCTCCCATCATATTGGCAAAGAGACGTATCATCAACGCTACTGGTTTGGTTAATGCTCCAAATATCTCAATTACCGGCATAATGGGTATAGGAAACTTCATAAACATTGGTACCTCAGGCCAGAAAAGGTCTTTCCAATAGTGTTTTGTTCCGAATATGTTTACTACCAAGAATGTTAACAAAGCCAATACTAATGTTACTGCGATGTTTCCTGAAAGGTTTGCTCCTCCCGGGAATGTTGTTATCATTCCTATAAGGTTAATGGTTAAGATAAAGAAGAATATTGTCAAGAGGTAGGGAGCAAATCGTTTTGCATCTTTTCCCAATATTGGTTTTATAACCTCAACATATACCATCTCGATCAATAATTCTATTCCTCCAAATAATTTGCGAGGTGCTTTATTGGGATTTTTCTTGTACCAACGAGCTAATGATAATAATAAAATTAATATTATTATTGTTGCCAAAATTATTTCTGATACATCTTTGGTTATTGAAAAATCTAATGGTCGATACTCATTTCCTTCTGCATCAGTTCCTACCACCTTTCCTGAGTTATCGCCTTCGTGAGTTATCTTGAAGCCCTCATATTCTTCTCCATGTGATAATCTCGAAGAACTAAACATATGCCATTTACCTTGATAATCTCGAACGATTATTGGTAAAGGTAATTTTGCATCGGTACATGGCAGTTCCCACTCATATGAGTCTAAAAGGTGGTGGAAGATGAGCTCTTTCACATTAAGTTCGCCATCCCCCTCAGCATGAGACGAAGCCTTTATCGTTGTAGCAAACGGTATTGCTAACAACATTGTTATTATTAATATGCACCTTTTAAATTTCATATTGGTTAACTTATACATACAGATACTGTATTGTTGTTTACGTCAACAAATCCTCCACTAATTTTTATAGTCGATAATTTACCTTCACTCTCGTACTCCATTTCTCCTTTTTCAAGTGTTGAGAGTAACGATGCGTGATTTTCTAATATTGTAAATAGTCCTAATGCTCCCGGAAGAGTTACTTTGGTTGCCTCTCCGTCGAATATTATACCATCTGTCGATATTATTTGGAGTTTCATTGCTGTTTTCTCTATTTATTCTCTGCCTCTTTAAGCATTTTCTCTCCCTTGGTAATAGCTTCATCTATTGTTCCTACGTTCAAGAATGCTTGCTCGGGATATTTATCAACCGCTCCTGCCAATATCATCTTAAATCCTCGTATTGTTTCAGCAAGTGGAACCATTACTCCGGGCAATCCTGTAAATTGCTCGGCTACGTGGAATGGTTGAGATAGGAAGCGTTGTGCTTTACGAGCTCGTGCCACAACCAATTGATCCTCTTCCGATAGCTCATCAACACCCATAATTGCAATAACGTCTTGCAAATCGTTATATTTTTGCAATAGTTGTTTTACTGCTTGGGCTGTATTATAGTGCTCTTCTCCAACAATCAACGGGTCAAGGATACGTGATGTTGACTCCAATGGGTCAACCGCAGGATAAATTCCTAACTCTGATATTTTACGGCTCAACACAGTTGTTGCATCAAGGAAGCTAAACGTTGTTGCCGGTGCAGGGTCTGTCAAGTCATCGGCGGGTACATAAATTGCTTGTACCGATGTAATTGAACCTGATTTTGTTGAGGTAATACGCTCTTGTAATATACCCATTTCTGATGCCAACGTCGGTTGATAACCTACAGCTGAAGGCATACGTCCCAATAGTGCCGATACCTCTGAACCTGCTTGTGTGAAACGGAAAATGTTATCGATAAATAACAACACCTCTTTTCCTCCTCCTTCAGAATCACGGAATTGCTCAGCTACTGTCAATCCTGACAAAGCTACACGAAGACGTGCTCCTGGGGGTTCGTTCATTTGTCCGAATACGAGTGTTGCTTGAGATTTTTTGAGCTCGTCCATATCAACCTTAGATACGTCCCAATTGCCCTTCTCCATCTCTTTCATAAACTCTTCTCCGTACTTGATTACTCCTGATTCGAGCATCTCACGAAGTAGGTCGTTTCCTTCACGTGTACGCTCTCCTACTCCTGCAAATACAGAAAATCCGTCGTGTCCTTTGGCGATGTTATTAATCATCTCCATAATAAGCACAGTTTTACCTACTCCTGCTCCACCGAACAATCCGATTTTTCCTCCTTTGCTATATGGCTCTAATAGGTCAATAACTTTTATTCCTGTAAATAGGAACTCTGAACCTATTGACAAATCTTCAAATTTAGGTGCGGGACGGTGAATGGGTACTGTCTCTTCATATGATAATTCGGGAAGGTGGTCAATTGCATCACCCATTACGTTTAATAGACGCCCTTTTACTTGAGCTCCCATAGGCATTGATAGCGGACGACCTAAATTTAAAACTTTTAATCCTCGCTCCAATCCGTCGGTTGTATCCATTGCCACGCATCTAACGGTGTTCTCACCGATGTGTTGCTCTACTTCAAGTAATAGATCGGTATTGCCCTCACGCTCTACTTTTAACGCTGTGTATATAGGTGGCAATTCACTCTTTTCCACATCAAAAGCAACGTCAACAACAGGTCCGATTACCTGTGAGATATAGCCATATTCGTCTTTCATATCTTATTTTATTTATTATTTTCTTTGAATTAAAAGTGCCAACCGAAAACAGTCATCAATGTTACCAACAATAGGTTAAACATACCAATTGGCAATAGATATTTCCACTCAAATTTTATTAGTTGGTCGATTCTTAAACGTGGGAATGTCCACTTAAACCACATAATGATAAACATTATTACTGCAGTTTTTATAAAGAACCATACTACTGATGGGATATAATCCATAATTCCATTAAAGCTCTCCCATCCCGGAATATGTAATGGCATCCATCCTCCTAAGAATAACAGTGATGCTATTCCTGATACGATAAACATATTTAGGTATTCTGCCAAATAGTAAAATCCGAAGTGCATTCCTGAATACTCTGTGTGGTATCCTGCTGTCAACTCCGATTCTGCTTCAGGAAGGTCGAATGGTCCTCGGTTTGTTTCGGCAGTTCCTGCAATTATATATATGATAAATGCTATTATCATTGGTATATGTCCTGAGAAGAGGAACCAAGCATTATTTTGTGCTTCAACTATTTCTGATGTTTGCATTGTTCCTGCATATACAACCACCGATAGGATTGACAAACCTATTGATAATTCGTAACTTATCATCTGAGCTCCGCTTCGCATCGCTCCAATAAGAGTGAACTTATTGTTGCTTGACCATCCTGCCAATAATATTCCTAATACTCCTATCGAAGATACTGCCATAATAAAGAATACTCCGATATTAAAGTTTAGTACCAACAAGCCTTTTCCGAATGGCATACATCCGAATGTAAGCATTGATGACAATATTACTAAAAATGGTGCTAATCCGTAAAGGAATTTATCACTGTTTTTAATGGTGATAATCTCCTTGATTAACATTTTGAACATATCGGCTATTGGTTGCATTAATCCTAATGGTCCAACTCGATTTGGTCCGTAACGGCATTGAAAGAATGCACATATCTTACGTTCGGCATATATTAATGCCAAAGCTATCAAAGCATACACTAATAGTAGTAATACTCCTATTATTACACCTTCTACCAATACTACTGCCCAAGGTTGCAAAAAATTGTTCAGTAGTTCATCTATCCATGTGGTTATGATTGAAAAGTCAAACATAATGCTATTTATATTTTATCGGTCTATATCTGGAATTACATAATCGAGCGAACCTCCAATTGCTATAAGGTCGGCTATTTTTGAATCTCGGGTAATGTGATCTACGGCTCCTATCAAATTCAATCCTTGTGATACGAATTTCATACGATATGGTGTCTTATCTCCCTTACTTTCGATATATACGCCAAAGGCTCCACGAGCTCCTTCAACTCGCTTGAAGAAATTTCCTTCGGGTAATTTGATTATTGGTTTTGTTTTTGCAGCATAATCGCCTTCGGGGATATTGTCGATTAACTGCTCGATGATATGCATTGATTGCTCTATCTCTTTTAATCTTATCATATAACGAGCGTAAGTATCTCCCTCTGTTAAAACCACTTGTTCGAAATCTACTTTATCATATACTCCGTAGGGTTCGAGTTTACGCACATCGTTTGCCCAACCTGATGCACGTCCTGTAGGTCCGAATATTCCGAATTTTATAGCATCCTCTTTCGATAATACTCCAACTCCCTCCATACGGTTGCGAGCTATTATATTTCCTGAGAATAGTGCATGATATTCAGCCAATCCCTTGGGCATATATTTAATGAAGTTCTTTACTTTTGTTACAAATTCGGGGTGAATGTCTGCCATTACTCCTCCGATTTTGTTATAGTTCATTATCAAACGACCTCCACAAGTATCGTCAAAGATGTCAAGTATTTTATCTCTGTCTCGGAATCCATAAATAAAGGCTGTGATTGAACCTAAGTCCATACATAGAGTTGAGTATAGAAGCAGGTGAGAACCTATTCTCGATAACTCATCCATTATTGTACGAATATATTTTGCTCTCTCAGGAACTTCAATACCCATTGCCTCCTCGATACACATACATAGTGCATGACGATTTTGGTGTGCAGACAGATAGTCTAAGCGATCGGTAAAGTGCAGTGTTTGCGGATATGTTAACCCCTCTGCTAATTTTTCTACTCCACGGTGAATATATCCGCAGATAGGGTCAATTTTCTTAATGGTTTCTCCCTCTATTGCAGTTCTGAAACGCATCACTCCGTGCGTTGCAGGGTGTTGAGGACCTATGTTTACAACATAATCTTCCGGAGCAAATACTACTCTCTCCTCCTCTTTTATTGTTCCGTCGGGTTGCTCCTGCAAAGAGATTGTCGTATCGGCATTGTACTCATTTGTTTGTGGTACTGGATTTGCTTCGGGCGACATATCATAATCTTTACGAAGAGGATATCCTTCCCAATCTTCACGAAGGAATATTCTACGCATATCGGGGTGTCCGATAAATCGTATTCCGTAGAAATCATACACCTCACGCTCGTTTAAATCGGCCGATTGCCACACATTTACCACGCTGTATAGCATGGGATTTTCTTTATCTGTTGTTGAGGTTTTTAAAACGACTCTCTCATTTGTTGCTGTAGAGTCGATGATATATACCACTCCAAGTGAATCGCCCCAATCGTTTCCGATTAACGCCACTAATGAATCAAACGACTCTTTCTCACTTAAATAGCTTGCAACTATTGGCATCTTTTCAGATGGCACTACTACCATCGAAAGCCCGTTCTCCTCGATTGTTACTTCGGGGACTATTGCTTTTATTTTATCGTATATATTTGACATTGGGTTTTATTTATCTTGTTCGGGTCTTTTTTCTTTTTTATTCACACCTCCAAAGAATCGTTCTAATTTTACTTTTCTTTGTAACTGCATCATTCCGTATAACATTGCCTCTGGTCGTGGAGGACAGCCAGGAATATATACGTCAACGGGGATTATCTCGTTTACTCCTTTTACTACATGGTATGAATTTTTAAATGGACCTCCTGATATCGCACATCCTCCCACTGCTATTACATACTTTGGTGATGCCATTTGATCATAGAGACGTTTTAAAACCGGAGCCATTTTATGAACGATTGTTCCTGCCACCATTATAAAGTCTGCCTGACGGGGACTTGCACGGGTTACCTCGAACCCGAAACGTGCCATATCATTGGACGCAGCACCTACTGACATAAATTCTATTCCGCAACAACTGGTGGCAAATGTTAGCGGCCATAGAGAGTTGGAACGTCCCCAATTTATTACATCATCAAGAACTCCAACTACGACATTTGTTCCTCCCTCTCGCAACTCTTTTACTAATTGCTCGATATATTCGTTGTCTTTGAAGTTTTCATGCTTCATCGACTTTAAATCTACTTTTACTTCCATTCCAATGCTCCTTTCTTCCAAGCGTATGCCAATCCTAATACAAGCACTCCGAAAAAGAACGAAACGCTTATCAATGCTTCAGGTCCCATTTCCCTTACTTTAATTGCCCAAGGGAAGAGGAATACTGTCTCAACATCAAACATTAAAAATAGAATTGCAAACAGATAGTATCCCACTCTGAATTGCATCCACGAACCTCC
>JAFYPQ010000006.1 GCA_017559955.1 Bacteroidales bacterium | reverse complement strand
TGATATGCTGAACGATTAAACATATTTTGCATATAGTTAAGGTCGCCACACATCCAACCTTTGCGTTGCAAAAAATGTAGGAATGTTATACGTCCCATCATCTTTTTTATATAATCACGTACTCTCTTTTCGTCGAAGTTAAATGCCTGCATCAATTCAGCATTTGGTTCTGAACACATTCTCTCTTCCCATTTATTGCCAACTTTAACAAAGCGTTTGCCTGTAATGTGTTGTATGAAATTTGCATATTGCTCACGATATCTGTTGAAGAATTCATCTGAAAGGGCCTCGACAGAGAATGCCTTTTTAAGATTTTCAAATGTAACTCCCTTGTTTTGTATAAAGTTGAAGCGGTCTATTGCTGTTTTATATAGTAACTCATTATCACCAAATAGGTATGTATAGCGTTTTGGCGATGTTGATTCTCCCTTAATGTCGCTAATAAATGACAATCGCCAATGGTTGCCACTATCAAAAACGGCAATTGCAGCATCGTACTCATATTTCAAGAATGGTTTTACAAGATTACGCAACCCTACCCTCCTATTAAGTACTGAGCCTTGCTCTATTTTATAATAAAATAGACCTATTCTATAACTATCTGAAGTCTCAATTTCCCCTAAATAGTATCCATCGTTGTCTTGTTCGTTTTCTATTTTTTCTGGTGTAACCCGTAACGTTGTTGCTTTGAAAAAATATTGTAGGAATGAATACCATAGTTTCATATCAAATTGCGAACGAAACAGACTTCTTAAATTATCAGAATTATATATGGTTGCCATAGTTGTGTGTGATGATTGTGATTTATTTTAAACTTTAGTTTTATTGAACTCTTTTGCCTTGCTATACGAATGTTTCAGAGATAATAATTTGAGGATCAGATATATCTCTATTATTGTTCCGTTGCTCGTTATCTAATGTTTTATACTCTTTTAGTAGAGTATCTATTTCTTTGTGTATATTGTACTCGTCATCTTTAATTTTAGTCTTATCTCCTCTGTATTTTCTTGATATGGCTTTGAGACGTCGGGATAATTGTGTATATATTCCTTCATCGATATATTTAGTTAGAATATTACACTGCTTTTTCAGTTCATCATCAGTTGTAACTTGTTGTATATTCCGTAAAAACTTTTTGGCTTCAAGTGAAGTTTTATCAAGGTCTTTTGTGTTAAAAGAGTCTGTGTCTGCTGCTTCTGTATATTCTGTTATATATTTACATAGAGCGTTATTTACATGTTTGTAGTGTTGTCCATCGTTATTAAACTTAACAGCATGCTCTTCGGGTTCAGCCTTTAATATTTCAACTGCATCTAAAAAATCTATTACCTCTGTTTTGCTATTTGTTGCCAAATAATATTCTGTCTTAAAGTTTGATGATATGAATACTAATGACTCTCCACTATGTTCGCCTGTATTTCGCATTACTCGGCTTTTTTTAGGTAGAGATTTTATTTTGTAGTATAGTTTCTTATTTGAATGATATAGTTCTCTTACTTCTCGTAATAGAGCCATTCTCTTGTCAATGTTATCTTTAACATCTGTATCAAACATCTTAAACTCTTTTACAATCTCTTCGCGAGAGTATATTTGTGCATCTTCGCCAAATGCAGAGTGAAATCCTTGCAACTTAACAAGTGCATTTTTATAGAGTTGAATCTCTTTATCGCCTTGTTGCGAAGGATAAAACATAAAGTTGTAAATTTTAGGGGCAACCGAGCCAATACGGTTAACACGGCCAATGCGTTGCATTAATCGGGTTGCATTCCAAGGTGAGTCGTAATTTATTATTACGTTTGATCGATGCAGGTTAACGCCCTCTGCCAAGACATCTGATGTGATTATTATGTTATACTCTTTTTTATCACTATTGTGATTAGCATCAAAGTTCTCTTTAATGGTTTTAATAAGATGTTTGCGATTTTTTGCTGTTACCATTAAAACATCTTTTCTGCCTAACTCCTCAGTAAGGCGTTTTTGTAGGTAGTTGAGTGTATCAACACTTTCAGAGAATAGTACCAATTTGCCCGATGGATTTATATCTTTGTCAAAGAATATGTTATTTATGTTATCTAAGAATTCATTAAACTTAGGGTCGTCTTTTTCTTTCTTCCAATCTTTATTTAAATACTCTAAAATCTCTTTATCGTGCTGAAGCATCTTTAAAAATTCAGAATCAAATGCCTCTGCTTTATATACTATATCTTCAACTATATATCCTTTTGTAATAGCATGTTCTATGATTTGGTCAAGCTCCATATCTTTTGCTTGTAACTCTTTTACTTTTAAATCGGGAGCTATTATTACTTTATCTTCATCAAACATTTTTATCATATCGGTTGTGATACGAAGAAGTGTCTCAAGCGATTTCTTAAAGGCATGAAAACTGCTCTCTAATCGCTTTACCATATGTACGCGGTATATCGATGCCAATGTCCGTCCGATATGTTCAGCATTTTTATACTTTTTTCTGTATTCAGGCTTTAAAAACTCAACTGCTCTGTAACGTGCATAATTCAAACCTTTTCCTTTAGGGTTATCGTCTGATTTACCATCTGTAAGTTGTTTTAGCGTTTCGTAAAAACGATTACTTGTATCCTCGTCTAAGAAATATTCTAATTCATTTGGTGGTAAGATATCGGGGAATGTGATGTTTTGCTCCTTTATATCTTTTTTGTAATCAGGGTCGTTAAGGATATTCTTACGTGTACGACGAACTGTTACTTTATCAATTACTTTGTTACGTATTTGCTCATATATTTTATCTACATCTGCTGTTACATCTCTTTCTCCACGTTCTCGCATTAACTTTTTGTAATCAGTTATTAGTGGAGAAAAAAAAGCTTTTAGGTTTGGTATTCCGTCAATTGTACAATTTTGGCTATTTTGAAATAAAAGAAGTTGGTTTAATAGATCTTCTGGACGGTTATTAAGTGGTGTAGCAGACAAAAGCATTACCTTTTTTTGAGTGCTTTTGAGAAGTCCAATATTAACACATGGTGATTTGCAAATTTTCTGCAATTCGTCATATTTACCTGAACTATCGCTACGAAAACCATGTGCTTCATCTACAATTATTAAATCAAATTCCTCTTTGCTTTTATATCGGTCTCGTGCGTCAAGGACTTTAGATAAACTTCCATTGGTAATAAATTGGGCTTTATCATTAATCTCAAATTGTTTGAATGTTTGTTTCCAGTTATCCTCAACAGCTGGTGGATATACTACAAGAATGTTTGTACCTTTGCCGTTTAGTTCAACAAACCGTTTTGCTATCATTGTGGCAATCATGGTCTTTCCAAGACCTACAACATCGGCAAGGAACAAACCATTATGTTGCATTAGCATCTGATAACCTTGTATAACAGCATCTTTCTGATACTTTAAATCTTTTACACCTTCGGGTAATTTAATAGTGAAATCTGATTCAACTTGATCTCCAAAAGTATCAATGAGTACTTTTATATATAGTTCGTATGGTGAGGGTTGTTTATCTTCATTACATAGATATGTATGGTTCTTACATTTGTCAATATCTTCGGCTGATAATGGAACGGCATCGTTCCATAATTTCCAAAATTCATCAGAACAATACTTTACATCATCATAATCTTTCATGGCAACATTAAGTTCATATTGAGGTGGTCGCTTAATGCCTAATCCTGAATCGGATATGTTGGAAGAACCCATTATTACCCAACCATCGCTATGCTCGCTATGGTTATCTGGTAAACATAAATAGAACTTTGCATGCAGATTCTTTTTATCATGAATACGTATTTGAAGCCTTCCGGATACAAGGTCTTCGCACATTTGCAATATGCCTCCTTCTATTTCGGGAGAGTAGTGTGCTTTTATTATATCTTCTTTAAAGCCATTTTGATAGATCTCTTTTGCCTTAGCCTCATTGCCAAGCATAAAAATGGCTTTGTTATGTTTGCGGAAAATATCATCAATATTGATGCCTACCAATATTTTTATCTCTGAAATATCGCCTAACTCTTTTCGTAGTTTGAAGTAACCTGATGAACGAAAAAATCCTACAACAGCCAAGAAACGGTTGAAAGTTGCCATTTCTGTGGCTATTCCTTTTAATTTGTCGAAGAGAGTGTTGCCTGCATCGTTATTAAAAAACTTTGTACTCATGCTGTTCGCAAAGTTTTAGGGAGAGGACTTCGGCAACCCTTATAAAGTAATCCTAAATATAAAGACAATAAAAAAAGCGTGAAGCCCTGCACTATGCTCGCTTCACACCTTGAGGCTCGTAGGAATTGCCCTGTCTGTCGAAACGAGCAACGCAGAAACCCCACGCATGTATATATAACATTCCTTATACACCAATAGTTGCTATTGGCGTATTGGTACACCAATGGCTACACGGCATTTGAGATATGTATATTACACACCTATGGGGCATCTACTGTTGCTTTGTTCTTGACAGACAATTTGAAATTTTCCTACGATTTCAAGGTGTCAAAACCAAAGCGTAGTAAACGCCTTTTAATATGTCATGCCTCACTACACGTGAGACATTGCGAAATTAATTATTTAAAATGGATATTCCTAAATTATTCAAAAATTTTATGTAATACAAAACCGCTCTACCTTTATGATAGAACGGTTTTGTAATTTATTTATCCTTTAGGCTATTTCAGCCTTTTTAGCTTTTTACTCCCCTTTTACAAACTTAAGTGATACCCAATCAGAGTCTTCTTGTTTATTGGTAAGCTTAAAGTCATACTTTAATGCTTCGGCGGCAATATCTTCTATATCTGATGTGTAAAATCCGCTAACATATAAAACTCCTCCTTTATTAATGGCTTTTGAGTATGTTACCATATCGGCTATTAGGATGTTCTTGTTTATGTTGGCTAATATTATATCGAAGATGCTGTTGCCTATTGCCTCTGCCCCACCCAATCGTACGTCTATTTGCGTACAGGCATTTAGGGTTGCATTGTCGATGGCGTTGCGATATGCTCGTTGGTCAATGTCTATGGCACATACGTTGTTCGCTCCTCGTTTTGTTGCTACTATTGCAAGTATGGCCGTTCCACACCCCATATCCAATACATCTTTATTGGCTATTTCGTCGTCTAACAGCCATTGCGTCATCATTGCTGTTGTTTGGTGGTGGCCGCTACCGAATGCCATTATGGGGTTTATAAGGATATTATATTTTTTATCTTCTCCTACATTGTTTTTGGGTGAATGTATCACACAATCTTCTCCTATAAAGATTGGTGTAAAGCTCTCCTCTACCCACGTTTTATTCCAATCTTCGTCCTCTACTTCGATACTGTTATATTGAATGGTGCAATCAAATGGGTTTTGTGCTATTACATCTTCTACTATGCTGTTGTTATATAACTCTTTTAGTATATAGCATTTCGAACCATTCTCTGTAGGGATAAATGTTTCGTATCCTTCGTTTGCAAGTAATGCCGCCATTATGTCGGCAGCATCCTCAATATATGGTGTTATTTCAAGGGTTGTTTCGATGTATTCGCCTGTCATTTTTTATTTATCTTTTTAAGGATTGCGGGATATTTTTTATCTCTTACGTGGGGATAGTTGGGATATAGCTTCAATGCTTTTTCGTACATTGCTTTTGCCTCTGTATAGTTCTCTAACTTTTCGAGTATTATACCTGTTGTTACCATTAATTGGAGGTACATCCAATTGTTTTCTCTCAGTTTATCATTTGCATCGAAATCGGCTAATGCTTTTTTGCATTGTGTTAGTGCTTGTTTGGTGTTTCCCCCTAAGAAGTCGGGCATATAAAAGTATATGTTTCCGGTAAGAATATTTACTATTGGGTCGTTGGGTGCTGCTGCTATCGATGCTTTTGCATTCTTCATCATACCCCTGCCAAGTGTTGCCGCTCTCAGTGGCGACATTGCTATTTGAAATCCTATTATATTGGCATTATATCCCTTTAATACGGCATTATTCGGGTATTTTTTTATTAGTGTGTTAGCCAATGGTAGAGCTTTTTCAATATAATCTTCGGCTCTATCTTCATCTTTGACATCTATTAAATGTCCTATATAACCGTAATAATATCCTAATAGCTCTATTTTTGATGCATCATCTCGTTTTGTTATGTCTCCTTCGAATTGGGTTATTAGTTTATCCCATTTGCTTACATTGCCATTTATAAATAGATTATAGAAGTTCTCTTTATAATTGGTTTGTTGTGCCGAAAGTGTTGTGAATATTGTACAGAATATTGCCACTAAAAACAATTGTGAATATTTTTTCATTTTAAGCATAGTTTACAAGGCTATTGGTGCCTTTAATTTTACGCCTGCAAAATTACTAAAAAACAACTTATGCTCAATGTTTATTTTCTGTTTTTTGTGTAAAAGAAGGCTTTTAAAACAGTTATTGCTACTCTTGCTCCTTCGCTAAATGTTGTTATAAGCGAAAGCTTTTTGCTTATTCTACCAACAATATCATATTCATAATTAGGCATAATTGTTTTATATTGGTTGGCGAACTCACTTTCCTTTATTGAGATTTTATCCTTTAGTATTATTCTTTTAGCTTCTAAATCATCTATATAGCTCATAGTTTTATGATTGTGCTTAAAAATCTTGCTACCGTGTTAAGTATTATTGTTTTTCTGAAGATGTAAAATATCACCCAAAATATAATAAACATTACTCCTCCTATTGTAAATGCTAATATATCTCCTACATAAATTTTTAGCA
Organism: Bacteroidales bacterium; assembly: GCA_017559955.1. GTDB lineage: Bacteria > Bacteroidota > Bacteroidia > Bacteroidales > G3-4614 > Caccoplasma_A. Next base: position 62,315 of record JAFYPQ010000006.1, on the reverse strand, counting down.
ATGAGACTATTGCTATAACAAAGAATGTTAAGGTTAATGTACTCATTATAAGTGCCGATATTATTATAACTATTGTTGATACAACCTTAGTTACTCTTATGGTTGTTTCTGTTTCGAACAACTCTTTACGAAGACGGAGGTAGTGTTTAACCTCCGTCAATAATTCATTAGTCAGGTTTTCGTGCATAATCTGCTGTTTAGCTGAGAATTTGTTTGAATTTTATCAAATAACTAATTCAAACACCTTCTAAGTTGTTTTTGGTTCGGATTTACATTCGTGATTGATACATTTTTTTAATTCGTCAATCTCTTCCCTCGAAAGATTGATTCCGTGTCGTTTCATAAACTCCGAAATGTTTGCTCGTGTTTCGGAACCTTTTGCCGGAGCAAATAATAAACCTACGGCAGCCCCTGCTGCAACACCGCCTATGAAGGCAGTTAATAAACATATACCTTTCATAATATTTAAAATTTTGAACTACATTAAAATAACACCTTCTCTGTATTCTTTGTTTGCAGATATAGTATTACTTTTGCATTAATGGATATTGCAGAGCTAAAAACAAATAAACTATTCTGGGATTTTGTATATTCTCACATTAACGATAATTGTTTGTCGTTGCGTTTGAAATATGCAAAACTAAACGATTTTGACGTACGCTTTGCTATCGACCAGATTGAAGCAAGACAAAAGGTTAAAGATAAACTTCCGTTTGTAGCAGTAACCGAAACCTTTTTGTTCCCTTCGCTTATATCAGCCGAGCAATGCACTTCGGAAGCTGTTGCCAACTTTAAAAGTTCTATTTTTAACGAAGGTTATAATTCGGTATGTGATTTAACAGGAGGTTTGGGTATTGACACACTTGCCATATCGTCGGTAGTTGAGAATGTTACTTACGTTGAGAGATTTTCGGAGTATAGTTCGGTTGCCGAACATAATTTTAGGCTATTAAACAGGAATATCAGGGTGATTAATAGTAACTGTGAGGATTTTCTAAGATTGGATATTCGCTTTGACGCTCTCTATATCGACCCCGCTCGCAGAGGCGAGTCAAACAAACGTCTTTTTGCCTTTTCGGATTGTGAACCCAATGTACTTGCTCTTTTGCCTCGTATGTTTGAGGTGGCAGACAATGTATATATAAAGGCTTCGCCAATGGCTGATATTTCTATGTCGATAAATGAATTGATGTATGTTTGTGATATTTATGTTATATCGTACAAGAATGAATGTAAGGAGCTGCTTTTTAAATTGAATAAGGATAAAGCGACTTCTTCAAATGTAAATATTGTTTGTGTTGATATTCGCAATACTTCTACGTCGTTGTTTGAGTTAGAATATGCTGATGAAGCAGATATTTCGGATGTTAAATATAGCGAGCCCTTACGTTACTTATACGAACCTTCATCGTCGCTACTCAAGGCAGGTGCATTTAAATCGGTAGCAAGAAAATATAACCTTTATAAATTGGCTCAAAGCAGTCATCTTTATACGTCGGATGTTTTAGTTGATGAGTTCCAGGGGCGTAAATTTATTATTAATGAGATAATTCCTTTCTCATCAAATGGTGTAAAGAGTTTGTGTAAAAGTATTTCGGAAGCAAATATAACTACCCGTAATTTCCCCCTTAAAGTTGAAGAATTAAGAAAAAAACTTAAAATTAAAGATGGTGGAGAGAGTTATATTTTTGCAACTACCGACAATAACAAACAAAAATTATTGATTTTGTGCAGTAGGGTTACTGTTTAAACATTCTATCCATTGAGCGTTTATCTTCACGCTCTTTTATCGATTGTCGTTTATCGTAAGTTTTTTTACCTCTTGCTACGGCAATGTCTAACTTTGCACGTCCGTTTTCGTCGATGAACAAACGAGTTGGTATTATCGAAAATCCTGACTCTTTATCAGTTCTTGATATTTTTCGCAACTCTTTTTTGGTTAATAGCAGTTTTCTGTCTCGACGTGTGCTGTGGTTGTTATAAGTACCATAAAAATATTCGGCTATATACATATTCTTTACCCACAATTCGCCATTCACAAAATAGCAAAATGTGTCAACCAAACCGGCTTTGCCCTCTCTGATTGATTTAATCTCGGTTCCGGTAAGAACAATTCCTGCTTTATATTTATCGATAAGTTCGTAATCGAACGTTGCTCGTTTATTTTTTATATTTATTTGAGGTTTGGCTTTCATCTATATCAGTGTTAAAAGAGTTCTTAATATAAGAGATATTATAATTGGGAACATCAGAACCATAGTAGATGTTGTAACTACAAATACGGCATCAGTCTTATCTGCTCCGATATCAATATATTTATATCCTGTCCACGCATAGTATATTATAAATAATGACAAAGGTGCGATATAATTGATATAACTTGAAAAAATTGTCATTATAGTATAAAATATTGTTGTTGTGGAAATTATATATAATAGGTATATATTACATTTTTGAATATCATACTTTTTGAATAATTTTTTTACTATAAACGATATCAAAAAGTATGTAGAAAAAAATTGAATAAAAGCTATGGATGCATACTGAATTGCTTTTTCAATTCCCGATTCGCTACGTTGTCCGGTAAATTTTATTTCCAATAAAAAAACTATTGCAGCAAATACTCCTAATATAGGATATAGTAATGTTGAGGATAGTTTTTCGGCGGAAATATCTTCACAAGAAATTTTATCCCATCCTTTTTTAGGAGATATTATAATAGTTAATAAATTTTTTATTGGGTTCATTTAGTTATCATCTATTTTTTACTCTGCAAAGTTAGTAAATGTTTGTCAATCAAAAAAGGGTAAGTTTTATCTATAACTATATACTAAAAAGAGGAGATTGTATAGAAACAACCTCCTCGCAGATATTTTATTTTACTATATTATTTTTTGAAGTATCTGTTGAATAGTCCTTCAAATCCTTTTCCGTGGCGAGCCTCGTCTTTAGCCATTTCGTGAACTGTGTCGTGGATAGCGTCAAGGTTCAACTCTTTTGCACGTTTTGCAATGCGGAATTTATCTGCACATGCTCCGCTTTCTGCGTTCATTCTCTTGTCGAGGTTTGTTTTTGTATCCCAAACAACGTCTCCTAAAAGTTCTGCAAATTTAGCAGCGTGTTCTGCCTCTTCCCAAGCGTAACGTTTGAATGCCTCAGCAATTTCGGGATAACCTTCACGGTCTGCTTGACGGCTCATTGCCAAATACATACCAACTTCGGTACACTCTCCCATAAAGTGGTTGTTCAAATCTTTAATCATCTCCTCATCACAACCTTTTGCTACACCGATTACGTGCTCTTGCACAAACTCTAATTTTCCGTCTTCTACTTTCTCTTGAAATTTCTCTGCGGGAACTTTACATAGAGGACATTTCTCAGGAGCAGTTTCACCTTCATGAATATAACCACATACTGTACAAATCCATTTCTTTGCCATAATTTTTTCGTTTTAAATTGTTTATAAATTAGTTTATTATTTAGTTTTTGTTTTTATTTACACATTCTGGACAATGTCCGTACAAATATAATTCTGAATTTAATATTTCACAATCATCAATATAGTTGCCTTTTAATACCGGTGGATTTATATTTAAATCTGTTACCGTTCCGCATTTATAGCACATAAAGTGTGTGTGTGGCTTTGTCTCTGCATCAAATCTTGTATTTCTTTCGTCGATTGTTAACATTATTGCCGCCCCACTCTCAACCAATAATTTTAATGTGTTATACACTGTTGTTCTTGATAGTGTTGGCATTGTTGGATATAAATCGTTAAATATTTTATCAACAGTCGGGTGTATGCGATTTTCCATTAAATAGTTCATTACAGCCAAACGTTGAACAGAGGGTCTGATACCACATTTAATTAATCTGTCGTAACCGCTTTCCTCTATTTTATTTTTATTTTCCATTATTTTGTTATTATTACAGATTTGAAATCATTACAAAAGTATAATAATTTTATTTATCTGCAAAATTTTTTTGAAGAAAATTTTATATAAAAATTTAAGTAATTGATTTACAGGTGGATATTTTTTAAAGAATTATAGTCAAAAAATGAATTATTTATTTTTAATGTATTAATAAGCTCTTTATACAAGATATTTTGATATAGAATATCTTCATTTCCTACAAAAATAAGCTGTTTCCTTGCACGGGTCATTGCTACATTTAATTTCCTATCTATTATTATTCCGTCGTCGATAAACGAGCTGTCTGTTAGAAAATTAAGTTGATATTCTTCTTGTATAGTAAGTCCATAAATTATATAATCTCGTTGGCTTCCTTGAAAGCGTTCTATTGTGTCTATTGTTATTTTGTCAAGATTATAATCTGGATACAACTTTTGAATAATATTTTTTATTGCAGCTATTTGATTTCGATATGGGACAATTACACCTATGGTTTTATTTATATCAAAGCTGTTTTTATTCTTCTTATATATGTTATAAATAATTTTAGCTATAACCTCAGCCTCCGCAGTATTTACTTTGTTGTTATTATTGTTTTGTAGAGGTTGGGTTTGTAAAAATATCACTCTGCTTGATGATAATATATCTTCTGTATTATTTCCCGATTTAGTTTCAACAAAATTATCAATTTGGTGAGGCAATGGAACTACATCTAAACGGTTATTATAGAATAACCTGTTTGGAAACTCTGCAATATCCTTATGCATCCTGCCCTGCTTGGTAAGCATATATGTAATTGAATTATCGTCTTTGTATTTTCGTAATAATCGTTCGAATAGAGATAAAGAACAATCCGTTAAATATATATTGTTTAATATTTGCGAATTGGTTTTTGATTCATAATCGGGTTGTTGAACCACTGCCGGTAATTGCTTGTAATCTCCTATCATTACAAATTTTTTAACAACGGGGTTGCCGTTTCGTTGCTCTGATAGTATACCTATTATATTTGGTTCCAAAATCTGAGACGCTTCGTCTATTATTGCAAGATTGAATTGTTTTAAATCAAAGAGTGAATTATTGTTGTTTATAGATGCTGTTGTTGCAACAAAAACTCTTGTGTTTTTTATTAGTATGCCGAGTTCGGATATGTTAGTACAATTTTTAGAACGGTTTTCTAATAAGAAATCGACATATTGAATGTCGCACGAATTTTTATTTCCGATTCTAATAAAATCGATATTCTCCTCAACAAGTTTTGAGCATATTTCATCTACTGCTCTATTTGTATATGACAGTAGCAGTATGTTTGAGTTTGCTTCGGTGAGCTCTTCTTTTAATGTTGTCAATAATCCAAATGATGTTTTTCCTGTTCCCGGAGGGCCTATAAGTAAAAATATATCTTTTGCTTGTTTTATCTTTAATGCCAATTCATTAAAGCATCCATATTCTCCGTTTAATTTTATCGACGAATCGCTTCGGGGAGAACGTTGTAAAAGAAGCAAATCTTTACGTTCTTTCGGTGCCGACAAAAATGAGTGCATACCTCTGTATAAACTACTATATGACGATTCAATAAAATCGTGCTCTATTGCCCAAAAATTATCACTCTTTGACAAAAAGAGTTTTACATTTGTTTGAGGTGCTCTTAAAGAGAGTTTGATTGTGCCGATATTTATATTGGTTATTGAGCATCGGTGAACAATTGTTTTTCGTAGATCGGGAATTTCTCCTGCATTGTATGGATATAAAATTACAATATCCCCTACTCTGAAATTAGCAATCTCTTGATTAAAATCTTTATTAAATTTTAATTCAACATCCTCGATGCTTCCTGTATGATTTTTTGAAGGATAAATGAGAGTGAGTTTATCATATATATTTCCTGCATTTAGCTTTTCATCAAGAGTATCGTGCCACTTTGATGCGAAACCGCTATTCTCTTTTGTCCTATTACCTATTTTGGAATACAATTGCTCATTTTCAATAAACTTAAGAAATTGTAAATAATACTCTCTCTCTAATTCTGAAGCACTATTTATAGGCGATAATAATTCAGATAGTTGAGGTAGTATGTAATTACTCCATAATTTATTATCAATCTTATTCTTGTTGACCGTCTCAGGGGTTATCTCTTTTAGTATATTGACACCTTTGCTTGCATATTTATATTCGTTATATACAATTTCGTTTCGTATTTTTAATGATTTAAACAATAATTCAGGAGCAAATCCCAAGCCTAAGAGGCTGTTCTTATATTTAGAATATAGTAAGAATGCATTTAATTTATGATTATTATTCTTATACTGTTTTGGATAATTATACCTCAATATGGCCATATATAACAGCATCTGAACATAATGTTTTTTTAAAGCTATCGGGGTCTCAGGTTCGGTTTGAGGAAATCCACATTTACCTGATTTTTGTTCAATTAATAATGAAAAATCTGCTTGCAAAAGGTCCATACGTCCTTGCAAACCTAACATCTCTGAAAAAAAAGAGGGTTCTAATAATATATTGTCAAAATCGAATGATGATACTCGCAGGGGAAGTTCCTCTCCTATCGATTTATGAATATTATTCTTTTGTTGTTTTGCGTTAAGGTGAAAATCGCTCTCTATATCTGCCGATAGTAAAGAAAGAGAATTCTTTTTGAAGAAGTTCTTAATGCTTTCGTTATATGATACCTCTATCTCTCTTGAATAAATTTCTTCATCGAGAAATTGACTGGCTAAATTACCTAATAATATTGCACTTGAATTGATGTTTGGTTTAATCTTATTGATAAGATATAAAACTTGGTCTTCGGCATATTGCTCAAAGCAATTAGCCACTGATGATATGTCAACCAAATAATCGGGTTCAAAGATGATTAATTCTGGAATTATTATATCATCTTTATATTTAGGTTTAATAATATTAAGCTGTGCATTTTTATATAATAGCAATGATATATAGCTCCAATTGAATTTATATATACCACAATTTTCGCCATAATATATTTTTAATTCATTTTCAACATTCTCTTCATTAGTGCAGTATATAAACTCGTCATCCCATTTATTAACAATTACTCTTATATAGTCATTTAATAGTTTATCCCTTTTCCTGTTTATATATTCATTGTTTGAAGGAAATAATTTTGATAAATTTTCAGGAATACAAGTTTTATAAATTAACGATATGAATTGTGCCAGTGCCTTAATATCTTGCATTAAAAATATCGACAATTCATTAATAGAATAGTCATCTATTTTTCTTGCTCTAACTCTGAAATCGTTAATTCTATGCATTAATTCAACAGAGGCATTATATTCTTTTAAAAGATAGTCGGTTTTTGCAAAACTTCCAACAAGTTTTATTGTTACAAACGAAGTATTTTGATTTAATATTCTAACATAAATATTATTAAGTCGGGTATATATACTTTTATAATTTGGAATCATCTTAATTGATGATTCAATAAAAGAATACAACGTCTCTGCATTGTCGTTATATTGGTTATGGATAAAATCTGTTGGAGTGATACTCATATTTAGTTTTAATATACTATACAAAACTAAAAATAAATATTGGATAAATAAGAAGCTGTTTAAATTTTATTGCAAAAATTACTTATGTTGCAAATTTCCTTTGGATTATTAAAACAGATTATAAAAAATAAGCCCTAAGATTCATTAAATAGAACCTTAGGACCATATAAAATTTTGTAAATAATTGTTATTATATAAACGAGTAGTATTTTAGAATTTGAAATCAAGACTTGCACCAACTAAATCGTTTTTACGATTATAGTTGTTGCTTAGTGTTTGAATTCCGTTTGCATTTTCAACATTTCTGTCTTGGTAGAAAGAGTGGAAATATCCGACATTTATCTTCATAAAATCGGTACAATTAAATTGAGCACCAACACCTAAACACCAAGAATCTAAGTTAAAGTTTGTGTCTTTAATTTGAGCGTCGCTGAAACCATAATTTGTGCGTTGAACTCCGGCACTAATTGTAACAACTTTGTGTGCATCATATTCGATACCAAATAATCCTTCAATAGTATTTTGATCGACATTAGTTGCTGCTCCTTTTGCCGCTTTGTCGTGATAGTGATGGAATCCTCCGCTTATTCTCAACGATTTTATAGGAGAATATTCAACACCTAAAGTAAACAATGCAGGTATATCGGAACGAACGTATGCTCCATCTTTATATTCAGGCATTAATGCATCAACGTTGGCGCTATTCTCTGATTTATTTTTTAGATTTAATTTGGTTCTGAACTCATATTTAGCAGCTACATTCCATTGACCCATCTTAAAATCAATACCTAATATTGGAGTAATTCCAAATGCTTTTTGTTTGCAATTAAGTGTGTAATCAGAAATTAAATTACTTGTTGCCATAAGAGTAGCTTTTGTTACTGCATATTCTGGTGCATCAGGTAAACTTTGTGCATAATTTCTAATATACTCAGCATCCATTCCGTTTACGGTAATGCCGTTCATAGCACCCTCGTATCCCATGCTTGCATATACACCTCTAACTCCGGCAGAAACTGATAGTTGATCGATGATTTTATATACCGCACCTACTTGCAAACCATAAATAATTTGTTTGCCTGTTAATGATTGATTAATAGTGTAAGGTGCCGCAGCTTTACCTCCAATCATACCCTCAAACAAAGATAGTCCATTTTTAAATTCGCAAGTTCCGCCGCCACCTACTATCGAAAACTGAGCAGCTACCGACCAATTATCGTTTATAACATATGCAAATTGTATTGATGGAATTACAGGTGCAGCGGCAGCTCCTTCAAAATATCTTTCTTGAGTTTGGTTGTTTTGGTTTAGTTGATAAATTGGAGATGTAGATGTTATTTGTCTTTTTTGTACAGCGGCTTGATAGTTTAACGATAAGTGAAAGCCTTTTTCTAAAAATGCGACTCCGGCAGGGTTATAATATACAGCATCCACATCAATTGCTGCATCACGTGATGGATTTCTAACATAAGCGGCACTTTGATTTGTGTTTGTTAATAGACCTCCTGCAAATGCAGATGTTGTTGCCATTAAAAGTGTTAATCCTAATAAAATTCTTTTCTTCATCTAATTAAAATTTTGTGAATAATCTATTGTTGCTTTATCTCTTCTTCTGCAACAAATCGGCAGCAAAATTAGTAAAAATTTTCAAATTACACAATAAATAATAATATGTGCAATTTTGTTGTGGATTATAAAAAGTTATTTATAAAATAGATAAAATATTAAATATTAGATATCTATAAGTTGTTTATTAGGACACATAATATATTGGTAGATTAATGTTATTTTTTTATGAGCAATATATATATTGTTACTTAAAGTAAAATTTAACAACGGCAAGAGGGAGTATTTCGGTTCTCTCTCTGCCATATTAGAGATGTACACCGAGCAAGAGATTGGGTGTAGGTTGTATGTATTGCACAACACGGCTCACCTGGTTGCAGGAGGCAAACCATTTGTAACACCAAAGTGTAAGATTTACAAACGCACCGTGTATCGTAAAAAACAAAATAAATAAGTATGGAACATTTGAAGCAAGATAGTCAACAGTATCGAATAAAAAGATACAAAATAAAGCCTAATAAGGCATCATAGTTCATTGTTTTATTATGTAAAACGCCTAAAAGTTGCAATGATGAATTACAAGTAAAAAATATATTTGTATTATCGAGAATATCTATATTGGTATATATAAAATCTGTTTGACAGATTAAAACTTCTATACTACTTTTGTGTTGTAAACAAGAAGAGATTATTAATAAATTAATACTTATAATTATGGCAACAATACATTTAACTAAAGATGAGTTTTTAAAAAGAGTATCAAATATTGAAGCAAATAGCGATGGTTGGAAATTTTTAGGAGATAAACCTGCTGTGGTTGATTTTTATGCACAATGGTGCGGACCCTGCAAAGCCCTATCGCCTATTCTTGAAGAGATTTCTGACGAATATGCAGGGAAGGTTGATGTTTACAAAATTGATGTAGACCAAGAAGAGGATTTGGCTATAGCCTTTGGAATAAGAACAATTCCTACCCTATTGTTTATACCAATAGATAAAAATCCTCAAATTATGGTTGGAGGACTTTCTAAAAATAAATTAAAAGAGGCAATTGATTCAATATTATAGTAATTTTACAATAAAATTTAAATAGCTTCTTATATTTTATTGAAGAGTAAAGATTTATAGTTTAATGCTGTATTTCTTTACTCTTTCGTTTATCATATGATGAGGTATTACATCGATTATTGTTTTGGCTAATATGTTAATCAAACGTTCTCGAACAAAGTCTTTACGTACAACCAATGCAATTTCTCTTGAAGGTTCGGGATTACACATAGGTTTTATTCTTTTTTGTTGCTCATATGAAAGAAGGTTTATATGTAATTCCGGTATTATAGTAAATCCTCCGTTCTCATCAACAATCTTTACTAAAGTTTCAATGCTTCCGGCTTCATAAATTGCAGCATTCCCTCTTTCTCTGCAACAGAATGTGAACTTTGAACTATTAGGGCAATATGCCTCACGAAGTACCCATAAATTTTCAGTCGGCATTTTGCTTACGCATACCTGTTCTCTGTCATAAAACGATTCATTCGGCGACACATACGCCATAAACCTCTCTTTATATAGAGGTATTTCCAATAATTCATTACTATCAATTGGCGTTGGTAATATTGCTACATCAAGCTCTGCCCGTAACAGTTTGTCGGTTATGGTTGAGATGCGAGCTTCCTCGACGGAAAGGTGTATTTGTGGATATTCTGTTGTCAACTTTTTGAATAGTTTGGGCAGAATGTATGGTGCTATTGTCGACACTGTTCCAATTTTCAGAGTGCCACTCTCCTCCTCTTTTTGAAGTTTAACCAACTCTTTTAGTTGCTCTGCATTATATAAAACAATTTTTGCTTGAGAAATTATTTCTTCGCCAATTGGAGTAGGCTTTACAGGATGACTTGTTCTGTCAAATATAATTATATCCAATTCATTTTCTAATTTTTGTATTAATGAACTTAATGTCGATTGCGTAATATTACACGATTCGGCGGCTTTTACGAAATGTCTGTATTTATCGACGGCTACTATATATTCGAGTTGTTGCAGAGTCATAATAAAATATTTTAATCGGTTTTATCGATACAAATATATAATAAATCTGTTTGATTATATGCAATAAATAAATTTATTTTGCTTGTAAAAAAAACAAACTAATAGGTATAATTAATTGTTAATAATGTAAAACTATAGAACTATGAAAAAGTATGTTTGCACAGTATGTGATTGGGTATATGACCCAGAGATTGGTGATCCTGATGGTGGAATAGCTCCCGGAACTCAATTTGAAGATATTCCAGATGATTGGGTTTGTCCGCTATGCGGTGTGGGCAAAGATATGTTTGATGAGTTATAAAGAAATTTTAAATATCATGAAAAAATATATCTGTACTAAATGTAAATGGATTTATGACCCGAAGATTGGAGATTCTGATGGTGGTATAGCTCCTGGAACTGATTTTAAGAATATTCCGGATGACTGGGTTTGTCCTATATGTGGAGCAACGAAAGATAAATTTAAAGAATTGGTTGAATAGAAAAAAGAGGTGGAGAAACAAACATTCTTCACCTCTTCAATATATTAGTTGGTTCTTCCAAAATTGAACATATCAGAGTGCGTTCTTGCAGAATCCATTAATTGTTCTAACTCTTTAACCTTATCGGGATATTGTTCTGCTAAATTATTATCCTCGTGAATATCCTCCTTTATATTGTATAGTTCGAGAATAGTATCACCGTTTATAGGTTGTTTTATAAGTTTCCAATCTCCTGCACGCAATGCAATTCTTCCATTAAGTTCGTGAAATTCCCAGTAGAGGTATTTGTGTTCATTCTGTTCTCCATTAGAGAATAGTGTTGGCAAATATGAAATACCGTCAGTTGTTATCTCTTTTGGTGAATTTGTCATATCTGCAAGCGTTGGCATTAAATCCCAGAATGCAGATATGTGGTCGGTTTTAACGCCTTCTGCAATCTTCCCCGGACACCACGCAATAAACGGAATTCTTATTCCGCCATCATACACATCTCGTTTTGTTCCCTTTAAGGGTCCGTAACTTTTGAAGTAATCGGGATTTGCACCGCCCTCTCTGTGTGGTCCGTTATCGCTTGTAAATATAACGATTGTATTTTTATCAATGCCAAGTTTTTTTAGTTCATCTATAACCTCTCCAACATACAGATCCAATCGGGTAACCATAGCTGCAAATGAGGCATATGGCTTATCTGATTTATAATATCCTTGATGTCCGTCGTAGGGAACCTCATCGAATTTATTCTCATACATCGCATATATCGAATCGTGAGGTAAATTTAACTCGGCGTGAGGAAGTGTGTATGTAAGCATTGCAAAGAAAGATGTATCAGCGTTTTCTCTAATAAAATTCAATGCTTGTTCGTGAATTAAATCTTGTGAGAATATTACTCTTCCATTGTTTAAATTTTCAGGAATTGATATTGAATCGTTATTATGCCATAGATGTTGTGGATAATATGTGTGAGCCTGTCTTTGGCAGTTATATCCGTAGAATTCGTCGAATCCCATTTCGTTTGGTGTAGATACAGACCTTGGGTATCCTAATCCCCACTTACCGAAAATACCTGTTGTGTATCCTGCATCTTTCATTAACGACCCAATTGTATATGTTCCCTCCTTCATTGGTTGTTGTCCTTCGGGATATAACTCTTTATTCCCTCTGATTTGTGAATGTCCTGTATGCAATCCTGTCATTAATGAACATCTTGACGGAGCACTTACGGTGCATCCGGCATAGTGGTTAGTAAATAACATTCCTTGTTCTGCCATACGGTCTATATGGGGAGTTTGGATTTTTTCTTGACCGTAACATCCTAAATCTCCATATCCAAGATCGTCGGCCAATATAAATATTACGTTTGGCGTTTTTTCATTTTCAGTGGGTATGCTACATGAAACAGTTGCCAATAATGCACATGACGATAAAAAGAAATTTTGTTTTTTCATATATGTATGATATTAATATTTTATTGATATATATTTCTTCCTTTTGAAAGGAGTTTAATACTCTTGTTTTTTAGCCTTAGAATTATATTTGTCCTTTTCGGCGAACTTTAATAAATATCCTGTCGGACAAATATATTTACAATACGGACGTTTGACAAACAAAGATAATATTAAAAATGCAAATCCGATTATTACTACTACAATACTTGTTTGACTAAGTATAAATATTGACGGGGCTTCATAGTCCATTATATTAAAATATAATCCAAAACATAGCATTGTCATAATTATACACCACAATATTTTTTGTATTGTTTTAAGAAAGGCATTAACTCTATGCGATATTTTTATTTTAAATGGCGATATGCTGTTTATGATTTCTTGTGAAGAGCCATATGGACATATCCAAGAACAATAATATTGTTTTTTGCCAAACAAAGGAAATATAAATGCAACTATAATAAGTATAAGAGGAATTAAGATATCGATATTGTCAAATCCGTTTGAGATGAAGTTTACAATCATCGATAGCGATAATAATGTTCCACAATAAATACCGAGAACTATAATGTTTATTGCAAGCTGGATGTATCTAAAAATTCTGTTTTTAGCAAAAACAGGCACAATAACAGCAATTATTATGGTTAAAATTGCAAGTATGTTTTTTAATGTGAAATACTCTTTAAGAGTTGAACTTTTAACTATTTTATTTCCTATAACATATTCCATTGCAGAGTTGAACGTTTTTATTACTGCTTTTGAAGAGATTGTTGCTCCCGAAATAGCATCCACATCTTTCGTTAGTGCTTCGTCGGGCGTCAATCCTTTCCATCCTGAAAACAAACCATTATCTTTTAAGCTTTTGAAAAATCGTGGAGATTCGGAATTCTTTAAAGGTTTTACATCTTCTATTTTCCCTTCCGAATTAATAATTATCTCTAAATGTGTTTCTCCTCCAAAACCCTTTATCCCTGAGATAATATTTGTTGTGTTTATAATTGTACTATTGTTTTGATATATTATAGAGCTATCACAATTTTTAGTAACATTATTTTCTAATGAAATTCCTAAAAGTTTGTTATCTCTATTGATTGAAATTATACATATAAGAAGTATAACTATTAATAGAAATGTAATTTGAGATAATTTTGAAATAACAGATGTGCTAATTTTCATTATGAGTAATTTTTAGATTCTCTCTCGGCAAAGATAAAAATAAGTGAGCGAAATAATATAATGCTTGCTCGAAGATTTCAAAGAGAGCATATGATAAATGTATAAAAACAAAAAAAAGTGGCCGAATATATCAGCCACTTTAATATAAACATTATTTAAATTACTTTCCTATAATTGTTACTGTACCTTTTTTTAAACCTTTTGCAGTTGCTTCAACTATTATCTCTCCAGGAATTTCATTAGATGAAACTATTGCTATCATCATTCCGTTAAATACTTTCATTGTAGGCTCTTGGAACGATTCAAGCGATGTTGGGTCTCCATTTGCTCCTGCAACATAATTACCATTACCTTTAACCTTGAATGATATTTGATTTGCAGCTAAGGGACATAAATTTCCTTTTTTATCTACAACTTTTACAGTAATGAATGAGAGGTCTTTACCATCTGCAGTAATTTCGGTGCGATCGGCAATTAAGTCAATTTTGTAAGGTTGCCCTGCTGTACAAATAGATTTCTCTGCTACTGCATTTCCATCATTGTCATATGCCACAACTTTAACAGTTCCCGGTTCATATTTAGTATCCATCCACATCAAACGATAACGAGCAAGACGTTTAAGGTCGGCAGCAGATGCCGAATCGGCACTGTTATATACATTTATGCTCATATCCTTTGTACGTTTGCCTTGGCTCTTTCCATTAATGAATAGCTCGGCTGTAGGATAGTTTGTATATACAAAGATGGGTGTTATTTCTCCTTCTCTACCACTCCAATTCCAGTGTGGTAATATGTGAAGAGTTTCTTCATCTTTATTCCAATGGCTACGATATAGATAATATCTGTCTTTTGGTAATCCCGCTAAGTCGATTATTCCAAACAATGATGAGTGGCTTGGCCAATCTGAGTAATATGGTGTAGGCTCGCCTAAATAATCAAATCCTGTCCATACAAACTCTCCAATGCAATACTCTAAATCATCGTGTTGAATCCAATCGTCTTCTGGCAGGTTTGACCATCCGCAATGCTCAACATCATATGACGATGCTTGATGATCTTCGTATTTATGCATCGAACGACGAACAACAGGGAATTTATATACTCCACGAGAACTCAAAGTTGAAGCTGTTTCGCTACCAAGAATAATTTGTTGTGGAAGTTTGCTATAATTTTCAATGTATTTATGGGGTCGATAGTTAAATCCAGCTACATCCATTACAGCAGCCATATTGTTGTTTACTACTGCATCGGGTGCATCCATACCTTGTGTTACGGGGCGTGTAGGATCTTCTCTGTGGCAAATGTCTTGTAAATATCGTGATAGTTTAGGACCTTGCTCGGGTTTCCATTGATCGGGGACTTCGTTTCCGATACACCACATTACAACACTGGGGTTGTTGCGATATTGATGAATTAGGTTTACAAGATCTTTTTCAACCCATTCGTCCCACATCGTATTATATCCGTTTTTAACTTTTGGAGTTACCCATTCGTCAAAAGATTCAAGCATTAACATCATACCCATCTCATCACAAGCTTTTACAAGCTCGGGAGCCGGCATATTGTGAGATGTACGAATAGCATTACATCCCATATCTTTTAATATGCGTACTTGACGACGAATTCCTGCTTCATTTGCTATACCACCAAGAGGTCCTAAATCGTGGTGATTACATACACCTTTAAATTTTGTAAGTTCGCCATTTAAATAAAAACCTTTGTTAGGTATTATTTTAATAGTTCTAAAACCAAAAGTTGTTGAATATTCATCTTTAATTTTACTTCCTTCATAGATGGTCGATTCGGCTGTATATAACACCGGATTGTCTAATGTCCAAAGTTCGGGAGACTCTACAACAATATTTTGCTCAAATAGTCCTCCGTCAAATTTACAACCATGCTTAACGTCTGAGGCTACAACATTGCCCGAAGCATCTTTAATTAGAGTTTTAATTTTGTAGTTTTCGATGGATTTATCTGCCGGCATATCTAATTTTGTTTTTAGATTTACCTTTGCATAATCACTTTCAATTACAGGTGTGGTAATTTGAGTTCCATACACAGGAATGTGTGCATCTTCTGTAACAACTACATGAACATTACGGTAAAGTCCTGCTCCAGGATACCAACGAGAACTCTCAATTAAATTTTCGAGACGAACAGCTAAAGAGACTGTTTCCCCTTCTTGTATAAATGGGGTTGCGTCAACATTAAACGAAGTGTATCCATAAGGGCGAGATGTTGCTTTTACGCCATTAATATACACCTCGGCATGACTCATTGCTCCGTCAAAAATGATTGTACATTTTTTTCCTTCTTTAAACTCGGGTATATCGAATGATATACGATACCAACCCGGACCAACAAAAGGTAATCCGCCTGTACGACCAGCGTGCTCCATTGCCTCTTTTTGTCCATCTTGAGTAATAGCAACATTTTGTTTGTCGTTATCAATACTAAACGGACCGTATATAGCCCAATCGTGTGGGACACGTACCTCTTGCCATTTTTTATCGGCATAGTTTGTTTCTGAGAACTGTTCGTTGTCTTCACGAGTAAAACGCCATCCCTTCTCTAATAATGTTTCAGTTCTTGGATTTGCAAAAACCATAATAGGAGAAAGCATTAATAGCATTACCGCATTCCTAAATTTCTTGTAGTTCATATTTATTAACATTAAAGATTATGATTTGCTCTGTTATTTATTTGGCGAAGATACGAAAAAATATGAGTTTTTCAATATTTTACATTATATATAATAAGAAAAAGAGAGGCCTAAATTTCAATGTCTTGTATTTATCGATTTCTACAAACAATAAAGAGACTGAACCAAATTTAAATTTGACACAGTCTCTTGAAGATATTTGCTGATTATTATTATCTAATTCTATCTGCTGAACGAACTAATTTCTCATCGGCATTAATTGCTTTTGCTGCAAGCATATTTAATATTAGTGATACAGCCGGAATTGCTAATCCGTATGATATAGTTGTTTGTGTAGTTGAGATAAAATCTTTCAAGTACCACCAGTAAATTATAAATATTGCATAAAACATTAATGATAAAAATAGAGATATTAATGCAACATTCTTTTGTTTAGTACGGTTTTTGTACATAAATATTGCAATAAATGATAAAACTGCTGTTAAAAATGTTATTATTGCAATTGGATATGTTGTTACGTATATGGCAACATCATTAATATTATTTTCAATACCAAAAGTTGTAAAATCGACTAAATTTTCTGTTTCATTGTTTTTGATAGTAAATTTCACTAATGGCAACCAATTTATCAGCACCATTACTGCTGATGCTAAAAACAGATATACGGTTTGAATTCTTTGAATCATAATTTTAAATTATTAGCATTTTATATTTAAGTTATCTAAAACAACTCGCATCTTTTCGTATGTAGTGATACGGGTTGGGACTAATGGTAATCTTAATTTGTTATCGATATATCCCATTGCGTTTAACATAGCTTTTACCCCTGCAGGATTTCCATCTACAAATAAAAGCGAAAATAGTTCGGTAAATTCGTGATGAATTCTTAATGCACTATCATAATCTCCATTAAGAGCCAAACGCACCATACGTCCAAACTCTTTGGGAAATGCATTACCGATTACCGATATAACACCAACAGCACCTAATGTAATAAGTGGGAATGTAATTCCATCATCACCCGAAATTACCATAAAATCGGCAGGTTTGTTTTTAATGATATCATCCATTTGAACGATATTCCCCGATGCCTCTTTAATTGCTACTACATTGCTGAATTCACGAGCTAAACGCAATGTAGTTTCTGCTGTCATATTTACCCCTGTTCTGCCTGGAACATTATACAATATGATTGGTAATTCAGTAGCTTCGGCAATGGCTTTGTAGTGTTGATATATGCCCTCTTGTGATGGTTTATTGTAGTATGGAACAACACTTAATATTGCATCAATTCCTTCGAAATCGTCAGTTTTTAATTGTGATACAACACTGTTTGTGCAATTACCACCGACACCAAGGACAATGGGGATTCTGCCATTGACTCTTTGCTTAACGAACGTAACAACTTCCTTCTTCTCTTCAGTTGATAAAGTTGGAGTTTCGGCTGTTGTACCAAGTACAACAAGATAATCTATGCTGTTTTGTATTAAATGTTCTATAAGTTTACCGAGTGCAGCGTAGTCGATAGAGTCATCTTCCTTAAATGGCGTTATCAACGCAACACCCAATCCTTTTAAATTAATTCTCTCCATAAAGGTCTTTCGAATATTTTAAGTTGCGAAGATAGTAAAATATTTCTACTTTTACTATAACAAATTAAATATTATTAAGGAGAATTATTAACTATTTGAAATTAATATATTGCTTTTATCTACAATTCTCCTATCATCTCAAGAAACTCGTTTTCAGAAATTATTTTAACTCCAAGTTTTTGAGCTTTCTCTAATTTTGCAGGTCCCATATTGTCTCCTGCAAGTATATAATCTGTTTTTGCAGACACAGATGAAGTGTTTTTACCACCATGTTGTTCTATTAGGGCTTTGTATTCATCTCTGGAGTGCTTTTCAAAAGTTCCACTAATAACAATCGATAATCCCTTTAATGTGTCAGAGAACATCGAAATTCTCTCTTCTGAAAGTTTTAATTGCACACCCTCACTTCTTAAAGACTCAATAAGAGTGCGATTGTCTTCGTTTGCAAAATATTTGAGAACACTATCGGCAATTCTCTCTCCAATTTCATCAACAGCAATAAGTAGCTCTTTAGTTGCCGACATCAAAGAGTCAATATCTTTGAATGCATAAGCAAGTTTCTTGGCAACAGTTTCGCCAACAAATCTGATACCAATTGCGTAGACGACTCTTTCAAAAGGAATATTTCTTGAACTATTAATTCCGTCAATAATATTCTGAGCCGATTTTTCACCCATTCTTTCAAGATTTGCAATATCTGCTGCATTTAGTTTATACAAATCGGCAACGCTTTTAACTAAACCTTCTTTATAGAAAGCGTCAACTGTCTCCTCTCCTAGTCCATCAATATTCATGGCTTTGCGGCTAATGAAGTGTTCGATGCGACCTTTAATCTGTGGGGGACAGCCGGTTTCATTTGGACAATAGTGTGCTGCTTCTCCATCAAATCTAATTAATGGAGTACCACATTCGGGACAATGCTTTATAAACCTTACTTTATCGCCAATTAACAACATGCGAGCATCGGTATCAACGCCGGTAATTTTAGGTATGATTTCTCCACCCTTCTCAACGTATACCATATCGCCGATATGTAAATCTAATCCCTCAATAATATCTGCATTATGGAGTGATGCACGTTTTACAATAGTTCCTGAAAGTTGAACAGGATCAAGATTGGCGACAGGAGTTACAGCACCTGTGCGCCCTATTTGAAAAGAAACTGAATTAAGTCTTGTGCAGGCTCTTTCTGCTTGAAATTTGTATGCAATAGCCCAACGAGGAGATTTAGCAGTATATCCCAATGCCTTTTGCTGTCTTAGTGATGCAACTTTAAATACAATTCCGTCGGTTGCAACCGGTAGGTTTTTACGTTCTACGTCCCAATAGTTTATAAAGTCAATCATATCTTGTAATGAATGACAAACTTTTGTATCGGGCGACACTTTAAATCCCCACTTGTTTGCAATAGAAAGATTCTCATAATGATTATCAGACGGCAGATTTTCTCCTAACATATAGTATAGATAGGCATCTAATGAGCGTTTGGCTACTATTGATGAGTTTTGCAATTTAAGAGTTCCTGATGCAGCATTTCTTGGATTTGCAAAAAGAGGTTCTTCTTGAGCAGCTCTTTCGTTATTCAGTTTTTCAAATACTGTCCATGGCATTAATATTTCACCTCTTATCTCAAATGATTTTGGATAACCTTCTCCCCGTAATTGTAGGGGTATAGAGCGAATAGTTTTTACGTTTGCGGTTACATCATCTCCTCTTGTTCCATCGCCACGAGTAACAGCACGTATCAGTTTGCCATCTTCATAAGTGAGCGAGATTGATGTGCCATCATATTTAAGTTCTGCAATAATTTCAAATGGTTCTTTTAATCCCTGCAATACACGACTATAAAACGCTTCTACTTCACCAATTGTATAAGTATTGCCAAGAGACAACATTGGGTATTTATGCTCAACCTGAGTAAAGCCTTCAGATATATCGCTTCCTACTCTTTGTGTGGGGGATGATGCGGAAAAGTATTGTGGATTTTCTTCTTCCAAACGTTGAAGTTCAGCAAGTAAATCATCAAACTCCTTATCGCTTATTGTAGGATTATTACAAATATAATAGTTGTAATTATGCTCATCAATCTCTTTACGCAGATTCTCTATAATCTCTTTTACATTATTCATTGTTGCTTAAACCTAATTATTTTGTAAAGATACAACAAATAAACCTATTTAAATATTAAGGCGATAAAATAATTTTATCGGACAACAATAATTTTATTTATTTAAATAGCTCAACTCAATCAATTTAAGTTTTTCTATTCTAAAAATCCACGGAAAGTTTTATATTGAATTGTCGGCGGGTAAGATAGTTGGGTACGGCACTTTGTTGATTATAGATATCGGTAACCCAATAGTATGAGTTTACGTTGGTTATATCTAATAGGTTCAGTACATCAAAACTCAACCAAATGCTGTGTAACTCTTTAAAGAAACGGCGTTTCATTACTCTGTCGTTACCTCCTGCAAGCATACACGATGCTCCAATATCTAATCGTTTATATGCAGGTGTTCTAAACCACCCATCTTCTCTTCCCTTGCGTGGTGCCGATTGTGGCAGACCATCTGCTACAATTGCTCTTAAGTTTACTTTAAAGCGTGGGAATTTGGGTATATAGTCCTGGAAGAAAAGAGTAAAGGCATAGCGTTGATCGGTTGGACGTGGCACTTTTATTCCGTTTATATACTCCTGGGTACTCATAAGGGAAAAACCTATCCAAGAATCTACTCCTGGAACAAATTCTCCAAATAGTTTTAAATCTAATCCTGTTGCATAACCATGCGAACTATTACCATTGCGATACCATATACTTAGATTATCAACTTCGTATGGTATTAAGTTATTAAGAATTTTATAATATGCTTCGGCTGTAAATTTAAATGGTCGGTTTGCCAACTTAAATGTAAAATCGCTTCCCAATATAAAATGTATAGATTGTTGAGATTTTATGTTTTTATCAAGTTGAACTATTACGTTATTTCTACTATCTCGGATTGTGTCTCGCAGTTCTTTGTAGAATGGTGCTTGATAATATACGCCTGTTGCAAATCGGAACGTTAAACGTTCTTGAAACGATGGGATATATGCCACAGATGCACGTGGACTAACAATAAACTCATTGTTAAAATCCCAATATGAGGCTCTTACTCCTCCTGTAAATGTAAAACTTCCGGCATTGCAACGTAATCGATATGTATCTTGAACGTACGCCGATATTCGATTTGATTTTACGTCTTGATGTGATGTTATGCTTGATATCAAATCGATTCCACTTCCGGAATGAGGTAATGTATATCCTGCAGAATCACGTGTTTCCCACTCTCTTACCCTATCTTTAATACGTTCGTATTGATATGTTACGCCATAGTGCAGTTCGTTATTCTTTTTTAATTTAGATACACCTTTTAGGGATACAGCATACACTGCAGCATTCAATTTGTTATTTGCATGCTCACGATATGCTCCGTAACCTAATGTGCCTGCATTTACAGGTTCTCCTTCATTTATTGCTGCATCGAGTTCACTTAACCAATATTCTCCGCTTATATCGTAACGTATCTCCTCATTTGTTGTGAATGCCGAACCCATAAGTGTGAGCTTTGTATGATTTGCGGGTATATAATCAACTGTAAAGGCTCCAAAGTATGACTGGAATTTATCACGTTCCATACCATCAAAATATACTTTGAATTCGGTAACTGTTGCGTATGTGCCGTAACTTGTTGTTCGCTCTTGTGGTGTAAAATTATATTTGTTTTGTGATATATTTCCCAACAACGATACCGACCATTTATTGTTAAACTTATATGTCATATAGGTTTGATAGTCGATAAATGAGGGGTCATATTCTCCTTTTGTATCTAACGAACCGAGAAGTAGAGAATTTTTCTTAAAACGAAATCCGTGTAGTTGTGTAAAATTTTTAATTTTGCTTCCGACCGATACACTTGTACCCATTAAACTTCCTGATATAGCTCCCTCTACTGCCTTTTGTGGCTTGCGATATGTTATATCTAACACCGAAGACATTTTATCGCCATATTCACTTGCAAATCCTCCCGATGAGAAACCGACCGAACCGACTAAATCGGGATTAATTATACTTAATCCCTCTTGTTGACCCGAACGGATAGTGAGTGGTCGATACACCTCAATACCATTAATATAAACAAGGTTTTCATCATAGTTTCCACCTCGAACTGAGTATTGTGTGCTGAGTTCGTTATTTGAATGTACACCCGGCATAGTTGTAAGTAGTGCCTCTATGCTCCCTCCTGTTGCGTCGGGCATAAGTCGAAGATCGTCAGCATCGAGATACTCTAATGTCGATGTCTGTTTTCTGAATTCACTCACCGATACCTCGCCCAATGAACTATCTTTCTGATATAATCGTACGTTTAGTTTTATTTCTCCTTCAGGTTCAATTAAGCGACGTTTAATTGTTTCGTATCCTAAGTATGATATTACTATTTCTGCGGTATCTTTAGAGGGAGATTCTAAAGAAAAGAGACCTTTTTCATTGGTTAACCCGCCAATCATTGTCCCGGATATTCTTACCGAAACAAACTCCATAGGCTCGTTTGCTTCGTCAACCACCTTGCCCGAAACAGTAAAACGCTTTGCTTCAACAACAGCAGAAACAAATATTAACGTAAATAATATGAGAGACCTTAATCTATTCATTCATTTTTAATAACGTAACTTAGGGCTACATATTATATATGTATGCAATTATATTTTATTTAACAGCTTTATTGAAATGAAAAATAATTGTTATATCTTCGTATGTCAAATTTTTAATTTAATAAAAATGAAAGATTTTCACCAATTACTTCTTAATAGAAGAAGTTATAGAAAATATAAAGATCAAGAGTTAAAAGCTGAAGATGTTAAACTTATTCTTGAAGCTGCATTAGTTTCTCCATCGTCAAAATCAACTATGGGTTGGGAGTTTATTGTTGTTGAGGAGAAAGATGATTTAGAAAAATTGTCGTTATGCAAAGAGCATGGTGCTCGCCCTATTGCAGGATGTAAGTTGGCTGTTGTCGTTGCAGCCGATACAACTAAAAGCGATGTTTGGGTTGAAGATGCATCAATTGCATCTATAATTATGCAATTACAAGCAGCAGATTTAGGTCTTGGTAGTTGTTGGATTCAAGTTAGAGAGCGTTTCACACAAGATGGCGTTTCATCGGAAGAGTATGTTCGAGAAATGTTTGGTATTCCAGAGCAGTTTGCAATTTTATCGGTAATTACTTTTGGATACAAAGATGAAGAACGCAAACCTTATGACCCAGATAAAACTAAGTGGGAAAAGGTGCATATTGGAAAATGGTAATATGATTAAGAGTGTTGCAATAATTGGTTCGGGAAATGTAGCTACACATTTGGCAATAGCTATATTTAAGGCGGGAGTAAACATAAAAAATATATACTCTCCCACTCTTGACAATTGTACTACTCTTGCCAAACGTGTTAATGCCGAGGCTGTTGATGATATTTATAAGATAGAACGTAATATTGATTTAATTATAATATCGATTAAAGATAATGCTATTAAAAATGTTGTTGAACATTTAAAGGATTTTAATTCAATTATAGTTCATACATCGGGAGGTGTTAACATAGATGTTTTTGACGGGTATAGCCAAAAATATGGAGTACTATATCCATTACAAACATTTTCAAGAGAGAGAGAGATTGTCTTTAATAAAGTTCCTCTGTTTGTTGAAGCTAATAACCTCTCCACTTTAATTGAGATAGAGAGTTTTGCAAAAAAAATATCTGATACTGTTATTCAAGCAGATTCTGAAAGAAGAAAAATTATGCACATTGCTGCTGTTTTTGCGTGTAACTTTGTTAATCATTGCTACGATATATCATCTCAAATATTAAGAGAAAATGGTATAGAATTTTCGACTCTGATACCTTTAATTGAAGAGACTACAAAGAAAATTACTGAAATTAATCCTCACGATGCACAAACAGGTCCTGCACGCAGAGGAGATACTGATGTTATAAATAATCATTTGAAATCTATTTCTTCTTCAAAATATAAAGAGATATACAAAGTACTAAGTAACAGCATTGCTGATAGTTATAAAGAATAGAATATTATGAGTAAGATTAATTATGACCTAACTAAAATTAAATCATTCGTGTTTGATGTAGATGGAGTTCTTTCTCCGTCGATAATTACTCTTCATCCTTCGGGTGAACCTATGAGAATGGTTAATATTAAAGATGGCTATGCTATTCAATTGGCTGTAAAGTTAGGCTATAAGATTGCTATCATTACAGGAGGCCACTCACGAGCTATATATGAGAGGTATAAAGGATTAGGCGTTAAATATATATATATGTCGATTAGTAAAAAGCTACCCACTTATAAAGAGTTTCGAGACCAATTTCATTTAAAAGATGAGGAGATATTATATATGGGAGACGATATTCCTGATTATGAAATTATGAAAGTGGTAGGTCTTCCTTGCTCTCCTTACGATGCCGCAACAGAAATTAAAGAGTCTGCAACTTTTATCTCATCACGAAATGGCGGAGAAGGTTGCGTAAGAGAGGTTATTGAAGAGGTTTTAAAGGCTCAGGGCAAATGGATGAATGATGAGGCTTTTGGATGGTAATATGCTTATATAATTTATTATGCTCGATAATTTAAAAAAATATGATATTATACTTGCAAGTAATTCTCCCCGAAGAAGAGAATTATTAAAAGGTTTAGGCTTAAATTTCAAGGCTGAAACTTTAGTAGATATTGATGAAACTTACCCCGACAATCTAAAGGGAGGTGAAATTCCTGCGTATATTTCAAAACAAAAATCGAACTCATACAAAGAGTTTCTTAATGATAATACTCTTTTGATAACCGCAGATACCATTGTGTGGTTAGACGATAAACAATTTGGAAAGCCTATTGATGCAGAGGATGCAAAACGTATGTTAAAACAGCTATCTGGTAATACCCATATGGTTTATACTGGTGTTACAATTTTAACAAAAGAAAAAGAAAAAACATTTATTTCTGCTTCGGAAGTTAAGTTCGCAAATTTATCGAATGATGAAATTGATTTCTATGTAAATAATTTTTCTCCGATGGATAAAGCCGGTGCATATGGTATTCAAGAATGGATTGGGTATATAGGAGTTGAAGCCATTAATGGTTCATATTTTAATGTTATGGGACTACCTATTCAACGATTGTATAGCGAACTTAAAGAGTTTTGATTTTTAAAAACATCTATTATTACAGATGCAGAGTATTGCGTATCTTCATCTATAGGAGATAAATTCATATATCCGCTACAAATCTTTCCGTTTTTAAAGAGTAGCGGATATTTTATTTTTAGTTCGCTACTCTTCTTTAAAGCTTCACCTTTATCTTTATAAAATTCAACTTTAAAAACTCCGATATTCCCCTTCTCTACAAATTTGTTATAAAATATTCTTGATGAAGCACCCATATTCATTCGTAAATTTAATTCAACGCAAGGGTTTATACGATAGATGTTTTGCTCATCGCAGTATATCATCATATCTACACCGAAGTATCCTTCGTATTGAAAATCTGAAAATACGTTTTCCAACACCGAAATAATCTTAGTTTTTATTTCTAATAAAGAAGTGGTTGATTTATAACTATCGAGAAACTCTTCAATGTCTTTATCAGAGGCTAAAATATTACCGGAATAGACCCCTTTTGTTGATTTAAATAGAGAGTAACCTGCAAATGTAATTTTTCCGTTATTACAATAAAACTCCATTGCGAAGTCAACAACTTTGTTTAAAAACTTTTCACAAAGTATGCCTCCCTGCCTGCGAATAACTCCCTTTGCAAAATGTTCTACAGGAATCTCTTTTCTGCCTAAGCCCCAAGCTATACCTTTTCCGCTACCCGACCACGGTGCTTTAATTACCGATAGTGGCATACTACATATAAACTTTTCTACTTCATCAAGGTTTGTTATATATTGAGGAAGTTGCGGAACATCTACTCCGTTATTTGCTAAATTCTCAAGTATTTTTATAGTTGTTCTTCTGTTTGAAAGTTCTCGCAAAAGTTTTATCGACTCAACAGATTGTAGTTGATTGTCTGAAAATCCCAAATTTTCAAATCTCCTGCGTATTTGTAAACTCCAACCCCAAGGTGAACATTTGGTTATTATATCGGCATCGTTAGAAGTGTATATTTGAGGTAATGGAAAAGTTTGTGATATTACATCATAATATTTTTTATGTAAATTATCGGCTAATAATACAAAATCGTCGTCTTCGGCAAACCAAAGAGGAAGCGACGAAAGATCGTAAGCTATCTTCATCGCCGACGGAGGAGCACAATAATTTGCATTACCATCAGCAAGGGCCAAGTCATTTTCTGGATTAAAGAGATGTAATAGCATCTACTATTCCTATATTATCTAAAAAATAAGTTTAATTATAAAGCTTTGTTTACCAGCCACTTTCCCTTGTATGTAATATACTATTTCCTCATCGGTAGTTTGACGTATTTTATATAACTCCACCTCTTCTCCTGCAAGAACTTCGTTATCAAAATTTACAAATAATTCTTTTAAAGGCTTGTTGCTTGAATCGTCATAATCTACTATGTCGAAAGCCCATACAACATACTTTACATTATTTACATGGTTGTTTGTATCAATATCAGACCAAACAACTTTATGAGTGCCTGCATATAAAAATTCAACATCTTTAGGCGGTGCTATTTTATCGGCGGGTTCGGCGATTGCATCTTCTTTTATACATGTGTTTTCATCTGCAAGTTCCGAATTACGAGATAATCTACGTGTATTTAAATCGATAATCAACCATGAGGTTGTGGCGTTAATAAGTGAATTACCTTCTGTATCTTTTAAAGAGAAATCACGTAAGAAAAAAAGTTTAAAAGCCCCTTTATGCCAAGTATATAGCTTTACAGCATCTCTCCATTTTGGAAATGAGTTAACTTTCATATGTAGGCGAGATAATACCCATGCGGTGTTTGTTGCAATCATATTGTCAAAACCAAATCCCAATCGTGTAGCATCGACATTTGCAGCCTCTTGCATCATATCAAGCATGGCTGTTGGTCTTAACAAACTATTAGCATCAGCTTCGTAACAAGCGACAACACTCTCTTTTGAATATCTTTCCATAATTTGATTATTTAATTATACTACAAAATTACGATATTTTTTCTATTTTATTCTTATATTCGCAGATAATTAAATAATAATGTTATGCGTAAAAATTTTGGTGTTAAAACGTGGCTTTATCCTATGCCCGTTTTTATTGTTGCAGCATATGATGAAAATGGTGTGCCCAATGCAATGAATGCTGCTTGGGGTGGAATTTATACTGACAATATGGTTGGAATATGTTTGGATGACAAACACAAAACAACAGAAAACATTCTTTATGCTAAAGCATTTACTATCAGTATAGCAACTGCAAAAAATGTTGTTGCTTGTGATTATGTCGGCATAGTTTCGGGTAACGATGACCCCGACAAATTTAAAAAAGCAGGATTTACCGCCATAAAATCAGAATTTGTTAATGCTCCTATAATTGAACAATTGCCAATGGCTTTAGAATGTGAACTTGTTTCGTATGATATAGAATCTTGCTTTATGATAGGACAAATTATTAACATTTCGGTCGATGAGCAAGTCTTAGATTTAAATGGTAAAATTGATATTCAGAAACTTAACCCGATAACATACGACCCTTGCAATCATAATTATATTTCGTTAGGAGATAAGGTCGGAAATGCATTTTCTGATGGTAAAAAAATAAAATAACTTTGATGAAGAAAATTAGAATTACCGTCAAACGGATGGCATGTTACAAGGATTTAATGAGGGAATATGAAAATCCTATTGAGCATGCGTGTAATATGCAATTGGGACAATCGTTTATTGTTGAAAACTGCATAAAGCCCGAAGGAATGTGCGATAGTGCATGGGAGACAATGCTCCCGTTTATTAACGAACTTTCAAATGGTGGCGGGAACTTTTATGATGGTTGGATGCTGAACCCCTACTCTGCAATGATTTCTTGCAATGATGGTTTCCGCCCCGTAAGTTTCTATATTGAGGTTGTTGATTAGTTTCACAATTCGGAATAATATTAAATATCTATAAAGAAGAATTCCTCTTTTTAAAAAGCTTCTAAATCTATAATTTTTATTGCTACCTTTGTAGATTGCCAATTTTAAATAAGAGTAATACGTAAGTATGAAGAATATAGTCGAAGAGAATATTTTTATTAAAGGTGCGAGGGTTAATAACTTAAAGAATATTGATGTTGAAATTCCTCGTGACAAATTTATTGTTGTAACCGGAGTTTCAGGCTCAGGTAAAACGTCTTTGGCTTTTGACACATTATATGCGGAAGGACAACGAAGATATGTAGAGAGTCTTTCATCTTATGCACGTCAATTTTTAGGAAGGATAAATAAACCTGAATGTGATTATATTATCGGAATTCCTCCTGCCATTGCAATAGAGCAAAAAGTGAGTACCAGAAATGCTCGTTCTACCGTAGGTACCTCTACCGAAATTTACGACTATTTAAGAATGTTATTTGGTAGGGTTGGACATACTTTTTCTCCTATTTCGGGAGAAGAGGTAAAAAAGCACAATGTCGAAGATATTATAGAGTGTATGCTCTCCTACCCTGTAGGAATTAGATTTTTATTAATGACTCCTCTTAAAGAGTTAAAGGATAATGAAGCAAAAGAGTACCTTTCGAAACTTCAAAAAGAGGGTTTTTCAAGAGTTATTTGTGATAATAATATAACTCGTATCGATGATATTCTTAATGAAGTAACGGTCGATTTAAAGGATTGTTTTCTTGTTGTTGACCGTATGATGACAAGCGATGCAAAGGATGTTATAAGCCGACTTGTTGATTCTTCAGAGATAGCCTTCTTTGAAAGTAATGGAGAGTGTATTTTACGCTTTTATACAAATGAGGGTGAAATTGACCATAAATTTTCGAAGCATTTTGAAGCTGATGGAATTGTTTTTCAAGAGCCAAACGACTTGATGTTTAATTTTAACTCCCCGTTTGGTGCCTGTCCCAAGTGCGAAGGATATGGTATGGTTGTTGGCGTTGACGAGAACTTGGTAATTCCAAACAAAGCTCTATCAGTATATAATGATGCCGTATTTTGCTGGCGTGGTGATAAAATGAGCGAATGGAAACAAGATTTTATACTTAAGGCCGATAAATACAATTTCCCTATTCATAAGCCATATTATGAATTAACTCAAGAACAAAAAGATTTACTTTGGCATGGTAATAAAGAGATATACGGAATAGACTCTTTTTTTAAAATGGTAGAGTCTAACTTATATAAAGTTCAATATAGGGTTATGCTTGCACGATACAGAGGTAAAACTCTTTGCCCTGATTGTAAAGGAGCCAGACTTAAACCAGAAGCTTTATATGTGAAAATCTGTGATAAAAATATTGCCGAGCTTGCTCAAATGCCAATATCAGATTTAAAAATATTTTTCGATAACATAAAACTATCGGAACACGATATGAGCGTAGCCAAACGCCTATTGATTGAAATTAAATCGAGATTGCAATTTTTGATTGATGTTGGCTTGGGATATTTAACTTTAAACAGATTATCTTCAACTCTATCAGGCGGAGAAAGCCAACGTATTAATTTGGCAACTTCGTTAGGAAGCAGTCTTGTTGGCTCTCTATATATATTGGACGAACCTTCTATTGGTCTTCACTCAAAAGATACTGAATGTTTAATTAAAGTTTTAAGACAACTTCAAAGTCTTGGTAATACGGTAGTTGTTGTTGAACACGATGAAGATATTATTCGTAAAGCCGACTATATAATAGATATCGGACCTGATGCAGGACGATTAGGTGGAGAAGTTATTTATCAGGGAGAAATTAGTGGATTACAAAAGAGTTCTCAAAGTTATACAGTAAAATATTTGACAGGAGAAGATAAAATTGAGGTGCCGCATTTCCGTCGTAAATGGAATAATTATATTGCAATAAAAGGAGCAGCACACAACAATCTTAAAGGAATTGATGTTGTTTTTCCTTTAAATGTTTTTACCGTTGTAACAGGTGTTTCGGGTTCGGGAAAATCTTCACTAATCAGAGATACATTTTATAAAGCAATGTGTCGTTACTATGATAAAGAATGCGATGCACCGGGGGCAATGTTGCAAATTACGGGTGATATGAATTTAATGAATGGCATTGAGTTTATCGATCAAAATCCTATTGGGAAATCAACACGCTCAAACCCAGCAACATACTTAAAGGCTTTTGATGAAATAAGACGTCTTTATGCCGATCAACAATCTGCCAAACAATTGGGATATTCTGCAGGTTATTTCTCTTTTAATAGCGAGGGTGGACGTTGTGAGGAATGTAAGGGTGAAGGTGTTATAACGGTAGAAATGCAATTTATGGCAGATATTACTCTTGTGTGCGAAAGTTGTAATGGGAAAAGATATAAGAGTGATGTTTTAGATATTGAATATCGAGGGAAAAATATTAGTGATATTCTTGATATGACAATTAATCAGGCTATTGAGTTCTTCTCTGAAAGTAATGGTTCGTATGAGAAAAAGATTGTTAAAAGATTACTACCACTTCAAACAGTTGGCTTAGGCTATCTTAAAATGGGACAATCCTCTTCTACTCTTTCGGGCGGAGAAAGCCAACGTATAAAGCTTGCAGCATTTCTATCAAACGAAACACTTGCTCCCACAATATTTATTTTTGATGAACCTACAACGGGTCTTCATATGCACGATGTTAAAAGACTCATATCTGTTCTTAATAAATTAGTGGCAAAAGGACACTCTGTTATAGTTATTGAACATAATATGGATATTATTAAATGTGCCGATTATATTATTGACTTAGGTCCTGAAGGCGGAGACAAAGGAGGAACGTTAGTTTGCTGCGGAACACCTGAAGAGGTTGCAGATTGCGAAAAATCATATACCGGAATTTTCCTTAAAGAAAAATTGTGATAACACTATAATAAGATAATAAGCTCCTAATTGTGTTTATCTTCTCTACTTATTAAATAATAGAGTACAAATTTTTACTTTAATTAACATATTTATAGGTAAACCTTGAAATAAACTATTTGTCATAGAAATAAATTTAATATTTGAATAGGGTATATTAAAAAAAATTAATGTGGTAATTTTTGATAATTTTACTCGTTTAAGATATGTAGTATTGAATAGATTTTTATAAAACAAATATTAATTATTATGGATAACTTTGGTAAAAAACTATTAGGGTTTACGGCTGTTGCTTTTGTCAGTTCAGCTATATCGATAGGAGCATATACAATACTTAATAATAAAAACGTCGAACCCGAAATTCGTTATGTTGAGTGGAATAACGTTGGGATGAACTCAAACGGTCAATTTGTTAATGTATCTAATCCAATAAATCAAGTTATTGATTTTACATCGGTTGCAGATATGAGTGTTAATGCAGTAGTTAGTATTCGCTCTACTGTAACACCCAAACAGAGTAGACAAATGCCTCAAATACCCGATCCTTTTCTTCAATTCTTTTTCGGAGATGGGTATAATAGTTCTCCTACTCCTCAACAACAAACCAGTTCAGGGTCAGGTGTTATAATCAGCAACGATGGCTATATTATTACAAATAACCACGTAATTGAAGGAGGAGACAAAGTTGAGGTTATTCTAAACGACAAAAGGATGTTTAATGCTAAAATAGTAGGAACAGACCAATCAACAGATCTTGCTCTTTTAAAAATTGAAGGTGAAGAATTTCCTATGTTGAAATTTGGCAATTCTGATATGCTAAAAGTTGGAGAATGGGTTTTGGCCGTTGGAAATCCTATGGGATTGAACTCTACTGTTACTGCTGGTATTGTAAGTGCTAAAGGTAGAGCCATAGGTGCTGGCAAATCGATGTCGATTGAATCGTACATACAAACTGATGCTGCCGTAAATCCGGGTAATAGCGGAGGTGCATTGGTTAATACTAATGGTGAACTTGTTGGTATTAATACTATGATTCTAACACAAACAGGCAGCTACATCGGATATTCATTCGCAGTACCTTCGAATATTGCCATTAAGATTGTAAACGACCTTAAAGAGTATGGTTCAGTTCAAAGGGCATTACTTGGAGTAACAATTATTGAAATGAGTGCCGATTTGGCAAAAGATAAAAATATTGATTTTATAAATGGTGTATATATAGAATCGGTTAACGACAGAAGCTCTGCAAAAGAAGCAGGTCTTAAAAAAGGTGATATTATTACTGCAATTGATGGCGAAAAGATAAATTCTTCTTCAAAACTTCAAGAACTAATAAGTTTGCACCATCCCGGAGATAAGATTGTTATAACAATAGTTAGAGATGAGAAAGAAAAAGAGATTGAGGTAATATTGAAAAATCAACAAGGCAATACCTCTATTACTAAACCGTCAGACTTTGGTGCATTAGGTGCAGGTTTTGCAGAACTTAACAATGAAAAGAAAAACTCATATGGAATATCTTCAGGCGTTGAAGTTGTAGGAATTAAAGATGGTAAATTTCAACGAGCAGGTATAAGAAAAGGATTTATAATACTAAACATAAATGGCGAAGTTGTTAACTCAACTGATGATATTGAGAGAATTTACAACTCGATACAAAATTCATCTTCACGTGATAAGGTTATGTTTATAACAGGAATATATCCAAACGGACGTAGTGCCTACTATGCGGTTGATATAGCAATAGAAGAATAGTATTTGCTAACTTCATAAAAAAGTCTCTAATTTTTAAATATTTAAATGTGCTAAAGAGAGGTTCTGCCTCTCTTTGGTTTGTTATAAAATGTAGAAATATTATAACAAATACATCGATACCATTATATTCTTTATTTTTAAACATATAAAGAAACATTTATATAGTTGTAGCGTTTTAGCAGTGGAAATTAATGTAAAAAATATAATATTTTCTCTTTTAGTACGTTTTTAATATGAAAAGGAGGAAATTATTTTATATCTAAAAAAGATTAATATCTTACCTATTTTTTTAATATTTTATCATAAAAATAAAATTTTAAATATATTTTCACTTAACTATTTTATTTCTGAAATAAATAAGGTATATTTGCAACTTAAATTCAATATATTGAAATGAGACAACTAAAGATTACTAAATCTATTACAAATCGTGAAAGTGCTTCACTCGATAAGTATTTGCAAGAGATTGGACGAGAGGAACTTATTACAGTAGAGGAAGAGGTTGAATTAGCTGCTAAAATTAGAAAAGGAGATAGAGCTGCTCTTGATAAGTTAACAAGGGCAAATCTTCGTTTTGTTGTTTCTGTTGCTAAACAATATCAAAATCAAGGACTCTCCCTACCCGATCTTATCAACGAAGGCAACCTCGGTCTTATTAAAGCTGCAGAGAAATTCGATGAAACACGTGGATTTAAGTTTATTTCTTATGCTGTCTGGTGGATTCGCCAATCAATATTACAAGCATTAGCTGAACAATCAAGAATTGTTAGGCTTCCTCTAAATCAGGTGGGCTCGTTAAATAAAATAAGCAAAGCTTTTTCTCGTTTTGAGCAAGACAACGAACGAAGACCTTCAGTGGAAGAGTTAGCTGAACAACTTGATATGCCTGTAGATAAGATTGCCGATACGATGAAAGTTTCAGGTCGTCATATCTCTGTTGATGCTCCATTTGTTGAAGGAGAGGACAATAGTTTACTTGACGTTCTTGTAAATGACGACTCACCTAATGCTGATCGTCCGCTAATTAACGAATCTCTATCTAAAGAGATAGATAGAGCATTAGGTACTTTAACTCCTCGTGAGAGCGAAATTGTTAAAATGTTCTTTGGTATTGGCTGTCAAGAGATGACACTTGAAGAGATTGGAGACAAATTTGGTTTAACTCGTGAACGTGTACGCCAAATTAAAGAAAAAGCAATTCGCCGACTAAGACAGAATTCGAGAAGTATTCACCTTAAAACATTTCTCGGTTAAATTTTTGTTAGAAAGAATTTATATGAACTGCCGATAGCATCGGCAGTTTCTTTTTTATTTAGTGAGTTTTATTGATAAAATAAATATATCAATAAGATTTTGTCATAGCAATCTAAAATACTTATACTCTATAAGTAAAATGATAATTAAAAATTTAATTGATAATTATTTTGCATTTTTTTCTATTTTTATTTTGCAAATAGCGACATTATTTATATCTTTGCAATGCTCAGTTGAAAAAGAGTAACTAATAAAGAGAATTTGGATTTT
Organism: Bacteroidales bacterium; assembly: GCA_017559955.1. Lineage (GTDB taxonomy): Bacteria > Bacteroidota > Bacteroidia > Bacteroidales > G3-4614 > Caccoplasma_A. The sequence continues at coordinate 27,574 of JAFYPQ010000006.1, read as the reverse complement.
TAGAATACTTGAAAATGAAAAATTTATACATTTTATCTCTAATTATTCTGTCGCTATTGCTCAACAAACGATAGGGAGTGAGATATTGTGTGTAATTAATTTATATAAAAACCTTTCTCACTCCATAGTGTGGAAGGTTTTCTTTATTTAGAGTAATAATATTTAATATAAAAAAACTATGTCAGACAGACTTTTTATTTTTGATACAACATTAAGAGATGGTGAGCAAGTTCCAGGTTGCCAATTAAATACAGTAGAAAAAATTCAGGTAGCCAAAGCCTTGGAAACTTTGGGCGTTGATGTTATAGAGGCAGGATTCCCTGTTTCAAGCCCCGGAGATTTTAAATCGGTTGTTGAGATTTCGAAAGCCGTTACATGGCCTACAATATGTGCTTTGACTCGTGCCGTTGAAAAAGATATTGATGCTGCTGCCGAAGCACTTAAATATGCAAAACGTAAACGTATTCACACAGGCATAGGAACATCTGATTATCATATTAAATACAAGTTTAATTCTACTCGTGAAGAGATTATTGAGCGAGCTATTGCATGTGTTAAATATGCGAAAAAATATGTTGAGGATGTTCAATTTTATGCTGAAGATGCCGGCAGAACAGATAACGAATACCTTGCTCGTGTGGTTGAGGCTGTTGTAAAAGCCGGAGCTACAGTAATTAATATTCCTGACACAACAGGTTATTGTTTACCAGAGGATTTTGGTAAAAAGATTTTATATCTAAAAGAGAATGTTAAAGGAATTGATAATGTAGTTATTGCTACACACTGTCATAACGACCTTGGTATGGCAACAGCAAATACTGTTTCGGGTATTTTGAATGGTGCTCGTCAGGCCGAGGTAACAATCAACGGTATTGGAGAACGTGCAGGAAATACATCTCTTGAAGAGGTTGTTATGACATTTAAGAGCCATAACAAGGGTATTGAGACTAATATTAATACTCAAAAAATTTACTCTACAAGCCGTATGGTTTCAAGTATGATGAATATGCCTGTACAACCCAACAAAGCTATTGTTGGTAGAAATGCATTTGCACACTCATCGGGAATACACCAAGACGGAGTTCTAAAAAACAGAGAGAATTATGAAATTATTGATCCCAAAGATGTTGGTATCGATGAAAACTCTATCGTGCTTACAGCACGAAGCGGTAGAGCTGCATTAAAACATCGTCTAAACGTTCTTGGTGTAGAACTTTCTCAAGAAGATTTAGATAAAGCTTATGCTGAATTTTTAGCACTTGCCGACCGTAAAAAAGATATAAACGATGATGATATATTGATGTTGGTTGGTAAAAGCAGAGGAGAGAAAGCTCGCATATCAATCGATTATTTACAAGTTACATCAGGTATTGATGTTCGTTCGGTAGCGAGTATCGGTCTTTCAATAGCTGGTGAAAAATTCGAATCGGCAGCATCTGGTAATGGACCTGTTGATGCGGCAATCAATGCAATCAAAAATATTATTCACAGAAATATGACTGTTGAAGAGTTCCTGATTCAAGCCATAACAAAAGGTAGCGATGATACAGGAAAAGTTCATATGACTGTCTCATACAATAACGAAAGTTATTACGGATTTGGAGCAAACACTGATATTGTTGCCGCTTCGGCTGAAGCTTTTGTTGATGCAATAAATAAATTTGTTAGATAATTATTTATTATACTATGGAAAAGAAAACCTTATTTGATAAAATTTGGGATGCACATGTGGTATCAAAAATAGAAGGTGGTCCAAATCAATTATATATTGACAGACATTACCTTCATGAGGTAACAAGTCCTCAAGCATTTGCAGGATTAAGGGAGAGGAATTTATCGGTTTTCCGTCCAGAAAGAACGACATGTTCTCCTGACCATAACATACCTACCCTAAACCAAGATAAACCAATATCAGATCCTATTTCTCGCAATCAAGTAGATACCTTGATGAAAAATGCTAAAGATTTTGGTTTGACTGTTTATGGATTACTTAATCCTAAAAATGGTATTATTCATGTTATTGGACCGGAGAACGGATACACCCAACCCGGTATGACAATTGTTTGTGGAGATAGCCACACTTCGACACACGGAGCAATGGGTGCTGTAGCGTTTGGTATAGGCACAAGTGAAGTAGAGATGGTTCTTGCATCGCAATGTGTATTACAGCCCAAACCTATGAAAATGCGTATTAATGTTGAAGGAGAGCTTCAAAAAGGAGTTACAGCTAAAGATATTGCATTATATCTAATCTCAAAGATGACTACAGGAGGAGCAACAGGATACTTTGTTGAATTTGCAGGAAGTGCCATTCGTTCACTATCTATGGAAGGACGTATGACTCTATGCAATATGAGTATTGAAATGGGAGCTCGCGGAGGAATGATTGCACCTGATGAGATTACTTTTGAGTACTTAAAAGGCAGAGAATTTGCACCTCAGGGAGAGGCTTGGGATAAAGCTGTGGAAGAGTGGAAAAAATTACCGACAGACGAGGGTGCTATATTTGATAAAGAGGTTAATTTTGATGCTGTAGATATTGCCCCTATGATTACATATGGTACAAATCCGGGTATGGGTATGGCAATAGATGCAAATATCCCCACAATAGAAGATATCGACGATGCAGGTAGAATTTCATTTGAGAAATCACTATTATATATGGGCTTCAAACCAGGCGAAAAAGTTCTTGGCAAAGAGATTGATTATGTCTTCTTAGGCAGCTGTACAAATGGTCGTATTGAAGATTTTAGAACTTTTGCCAAAGTTGTTAAAGGGCATAAAAAAGCTGATAACGTTACAGCTTGGTTAGTACCTGGTTCGTGGAATGTTGAGAAAGCTATAAGAGCTGAAGGTATTGACAAAATACTTGAAGAGGCTGGATTTGAACTTCGTCAACCCGGTTGTTCGGCATGTTTGGCAATGAATGATGATAAGATTCCTGCAGGTAAAATATCAGTTTCTACTTCAAACAGAAATTTTGAAGGACGTCAAGGTCCCGGAGCGAGAACAATGCTTGCAAGTCCTATTGTTGCTGCAGTTGCCGCAATTACTGGGAAAATAACAGATCCTCGTGAATTTATTTAATTTAACCTCAGAAAGATTATGAGAGAAAAATTTGAGAAATTAACATCAACTTGCATCCCATTACCTATTGAGAATGTGGATACAGACCAAATAATACCCGCTCGTTTTTTGAAGGCAACCACTCGTGAAGGATTTGGAGACAATCTATTCCGTGATTGGAGATATGACAAGGAGGGTAATAAAATTGAAAATTTCGTATTAAATAATCCTGATTATTCAGGTTCGATATTGGTTGCAGGTAAAAATTTCGGAAGCGGTTCAAGTCGTGAACATGCAGCATGGGCTGTTGCAGGATATGGGTTTAGAGCTGTCGTTTCAAGTTTCTTTGCTGACATATTTAAAAATAATGCTTTAAACAATTGTGTTTTGACTGTTGTAGTTTCTGAAAAATTTCTTCAAGAGATTTTTGAAGCTATTAATGCAAACCATTCAAATACAGTTACTATTGATTTACCTAATCAAACAATAACAAATAATGCAACAGGAGCTTCGGAGAAATTCGAAATAAACCCCTACAAAAAAGATTGTTTGCTTAATGGATTTGACGATATAGATTATCTGCTAAGCAAGAAAAACGACATAGAAACCTGGGAAAATAATAGATAAAGGTATGAAATACAAACTTGAAATAATGGATACCACTCTTCGTGACGGAGAACAAACTTCGGGCGTTTCGTTTGGTGCATTTGAAAAGTTGAGTATTGCACGTCTTCTTCTGAAAGAGATTAAGGTAAATAGAATTGAGATTGCCTCTGCAAGAGTTTCTGCCGGAGAGATGGAAGCTGTAAAGCAAGTTTGCGATTGGGCTTCGAAACATAAAAAAATAAATTCTATTGAGGTATTAGGATTTATTGATAATGGTGTTTCAATTAATTGGATTAAAGAAGCAGGGGGAAAAGTTGTAAATCTGTTAAGTAAAGGTTCGCTTAGACACTGCCAATATCAATTAAAGAAAACTCCCAAAGAGCATATAAACGATATCAAGCACGAAATTGATATCGCAAACCAAAATGGTATTGAGGTAAACCTATACCTTGAGGACTGGTCGAACGGAATGAAAGATTCACCAGAGTATGTTTTCAACTTAATTGATGCATTATGTAAGTGCAACATAAAGAGATTTATGTTACCTGATACATTAGGAGTGCTAAATCCTGATTCTACCTATAAATTTTGCAAAGAGATTATTGACAGATACCCTACTCTTCATTTCGATTTTCACGCTCATAATGATTATGATTTAGCGGTAGCAAATTGTTATGCTGCAATTAAAGCCGGTATAAAAGGGATTCATTGTACAATTAATGGTTTGGGGGAAAGAGCCGGTAATGCAGCATTATCGAGTGTTCTTGCTGTTGTTCACGACCAATTAGATATTAAAACTTCAATTAATGAAGTAAAAATAAACCACGTAAGTAGAGTCGTTGAATCGTATTCCGGCATAAGAATACCTGCAAACAAACCTGTAATAGGCGATAATGTATTTACACAGTGTGCAGGAGTTCATGCAGACGGTGATAGTAAAAATAATCTATACTACAACGATTTGCTTCCTGAGCGTTTTGGAAGAATGAGAGAATATGCATTAGGTAAAACATCCGGCAAAGCCAACATTCGTAAAAATCTCGAAGCAATGGGCATTGAACTTGACGAAGAATCGATGCGTAAAGTAACAGAGAGAATTATTGAATTAGGAGACAAAAAAGAGATAATATCACAGGAGGATTTACCATATATTATATCAGATACTCTAAATCGAAATTCTCAGAAACAGCGAATTACTTTATTAAATTACACTCTTGCAGTTGCTAACGGATTACGACCCGGAGCTGTTTTAAAACTTGAAATAAACGGCGAAATTTATGAAGCAGGAGCGACCGGAGATGGACAGTATGATGCATTTGTTAAAGGTATACAATGGATTTATAAAACTAAACTACATAAACCATTCCCTCAACTTCTGGATTATACAGTAAATATCCCTCCCGGAGGAAGAACAGATGCATTGGTGCAGACATCCATCACATGGGACTATAAAGGAAAAATATTTAAAACTTATGGATTAGATCTTGATCAGATGTCTGCTGCAATTCAAGCAACTATAAAGATGCTAAATCATATTGAAGAGTTATAAAGATTATAAACACAAAATTTAATTATTATATGAAAATGAATATAGCCGTGTTGCCTGGCGATGGCATAGGACCAGAAATAGTGGCAACCGCATTAGATGCAACTATTGCTGTATGCGAGAAATATGGACACGAATTAACATATAAACATGCTCTTGTTGGAGCTTGTGCAATTGATGCGACAGGTAACCCATATCCTGAAGAGACGCACAAAATATGTATGGAGTCGGACGCTGTTCTTTTCGGAGCAATTGGAGATCCTAAATATGATAACAATCCTTCTGCAAAGGTGCGTCCTGAGCAAGGTTTATTGGGTATGCGTAAGCAGTTGGGACTATATGCAAATATTCGTCCTGTATCAACAATGCCTCAGCTAATTCATAAATCGCCTCTTCGACAAGATGTAGTTGAAGGTACCGATTTAATGTGTATTAGAGAACTTACAGGAGGTATATATTTTGGTCGCCCCCAAGGCAGAAGTGAAGACGGTAATGTTGCATACGATACTTGTGTATATTCTCGTGAAGAGATTGATAGAATTGTTCGCCTTGCCTATACTTATGCAATGCAACGCAGAAAAAAAGTTACTGTTGTTGATAAAGCCAATGTCCTTTGTACTTCACGTATGTGGAGAGAGGTTGCTCAAGAAATTTCGAAAGAGTATCCCGAAGTTGAAACAGAATTTATGTTCGTTGATAATGCGGCAATGCAACTTGTACAATGGCCATCTCGCTTTGATGTAATGGTAACAGAAAATATGTTTGGTGATATATTAACAGATGAAGCTTCTGTAATTACAGGCTCACTTGGAATGTTACCATCAGCTTCGGTAGGTTTACATACATCTGTGTTTGAACCTATTCATGGCTCATATCCACAAGCAGCAGGAAAAGATATTGCTAACCCATTGGCAACTATTCTTTCAGCAGCATTAATGTTTGAATATGCATTCGGACTAATGGAAGAGGGAAAATTAATTCGTGAAGCTGTTTCTGCATCAATAGATGCTGGTATAGTTACAGTAGATATTGCACAAGGAGAGAAATCGTATAAAACTTCTGAAGTTGGTAAATGGATAGTTGATTATATCAAAAATAAATAATCAAGTTTAATATTATTACGAAGAGAGGGGAATCCAATTGGACTCCCCTCTCCTATTTTTTGCTGTTTGCTAAATCTTATTTAAACAATGGTGAAGGATATTCTCCTGCGTCAACCAAAGATTGAATTTTAGCAACTACATCTGGACGATCTTGAGCGTAAGTTACACCAAACCATTTTGAAGGTGTATCAAGAACTGTAACTGTTGCTTGTTTTGTTTGAATAAGTTCGTTTACGATTAAAGGAATGAAAAACTCAGATTTCAAGTTTGACATGTTCTTTTTCAAGAAATCAACAAATATCTTATCTGAATATTTGAAGTAGTCAGGGGTAAATCCCCACATATTCATTGATACTGGCACATTTGGATCGAGCATAGTCCACTCTTCTCCCTCATTAAATGCAATACCATCGTTGTAATATCCAATTTTAGTACGCTCAACGACAGAAGTCAATTCGCTATCTTCGTTTGTTTCGCAAATACCACGAGATACTGTACCGCTCTCGCTCATTGTGTTACCCACTCGATATCCGACCATACAATATTTATTTTCGCCCTCTTGTTTTGACAACCAATCGGCAATGATGGCAAAACTTTCACGACCATAAAAGTCGTCAGCATTAATAACAGCAAAAGGTTCTTTAATAACCTCTTTACCCATCATAACAGCATGGTTTGTACCCCATGGTTTTTCACGTCCTTCAGGAACGGTAAATCCTTCGGGTAAGCAATCCAACTCTTGATATACAACTTCAGTTGGTATAACTTGAGCGTATTTGTTAACTACTTTTTCAATAAATTCATCAGCAAATGAATGACGAATTACAAATACAACTTTACCAAATCCTCCACGAATTGCATCGAAGATTGAGTAATCCATAATCGTCTCGCCATTGGGACCTAATCCATCTAACTGTTTAAGGGAACCATAACGGCTTCCCATACCTGCCGCCAATACAAATAAAGTTGGTTTCATAATAGTTTTTATTTTGTGTTTAATAAATTATCTGATTTAACAAAAGTAATACAAATTTATGAATTATAACATAATAAATTTTATTTTAATTTATCATCTTTCTTTGGAGGGTTTTAGAAATTATAAGATTTATTGTGCTAGAAATGTTAAAAATTGTTATGTTACAAACTTTTTTTGTATTGAATATTTGTAAATATGATATAAATAACTTTTCTTTGCGGAGTTAATCATAAAAAAGCACGCCTATCGAATAAACTTCTACTCTTAAACTATAAAGAGGATTACAGATGAAAAATCTAAATTTGCTTACCGACGAAGAGTTGGTGGCATTGTATTCGGAAGGAGATAATGGTGCTTTTGACGTCTTACTACTCAGACACAAAAATCGCATCTACTCATACGTATTCTATATTGTCAAAGATAGAGAATTAGCAGAAGATATATTTCAAGAAACTTTTGTGAAGGTAATTACCACGATTAAACAAGGAAGATATGTTGAATCAGGTAAATTCTCATCTTGGATAACTCGTATTGCTCATAATTTAATAATAGATCACTATCGTCAGGAAAAATCGGAGAACCATATTCAGAATAGTGATATGACTCCTGATGTATTCAACAGAAAAGAATTAAGCGAAGGTACTGTTGAAGATTCGATGATTTCATCTCAGGTTAGAGTGGATATCAGAAAACTTGTTGCAGCCCTACCCGATAACCAAAAAGAGGTATTGGTTATGAGATATTATAAAAATATGAGTTTTAAAGAGATTGCCGATGCAACCAACGTTAGCATAAATACAGCTCTTGGACGTATGAGGTACGCAATATTAAATATGCGAAGATTGGCAGAAGAAAATAAAGTTGAATTATTCTTCTAAAAAAATAGCACATATCGTTTTTATTATATACAAGAAGGGTTTTCTTAAATCCTTCTTGTTTTTTATTATATGCAATAAAGCCGTAAACATTACGTTTATTAATAAACAATAAAAAGATGCCTATGAAGAAAAAATTTACTCTCAATTCTACTGCAATAAAAAGCAAAGAGCAAATTACACCCAAAGAAACTACTATTGCCTTTTTGATGAATTATGCAAGAGTTTATAACTGCAATGGCTATGCAATATCTGAAACAGGTGGTTTTATACTGAATTAAAGCTTTGTTCTATTTCTGAAAATAATTATAAAAAAATTATTACCTTTGTAATGCTTACAAAGTTTTTACATTAAACATTAAAAAAACTATTTATAATTATGGCAATAATTGCACCCTCATTACTATCTGCTGATTTTGGGAATTTAGCATCATCTATCGAAATGGTTAATAAAAGTGATGCTGATTGGCTTCACATTGACGTTATGGACGGAGTATTTGTTCCCAATATATCATTTGGATTCCCTGTTTTAGATTATGTAAAAAAATTATCAACAAAACCTCTTGACGTACACTTAATGATTGTTGACCCGATGAAGTTTGTTAAAGAGGTAAAAAACAGCAACGCCTATTTAATGAATATTCACTATGAGGTATCTACTCACCTTCATCGTTCGATTCAACAAATTAAAGAAGCGGGAATGAAGGCAGCAGTTACCCTAAATCCTCATACTCCTGTATCGCTTTTACAAGATGTTGTAGAAGATTTAGATATGATATTATTAATGTCTGTAAATCCTGGATTTGGCGGACAAAAATTTATACCTAATACTGTAAATAAAGTCGCAGAATTAAAAGAGTTGATTTTAAAGAAAGGCTCATCGGCATTAATAGAGGTTGATGGTGGTATTAATTTGGAAACCGGAAAACTTGTGATAGATGCAGGTGCTGATGCTCTTGTTGCAGGCAACTTTGTTTTTAAATCAGAAAATCCGATTGAGACAATTGCAGCATTAAAAAGTTTATAGTAAAGCAAATATTAATTAATAACATTATGGCAAACAAAGAGGGGTTTCTGAAGCTATCTGAAGCCCCTTTTCTTAAATATTTAATATCGTTTGTTATAGGAATTCTTTTACAAACAATATTAGGCGAAGGATACTATATTGCTTTGCCGTTTGCCTTGTTGTCAACAATTCTATTCTTTTACTATAAAAATGCGATATTACCGAAAACTAAATTCGTAAGAAGAAAATATTTTGCTTATGCAACCTTATCGCTATTCGTTGCATTCGGAGCTATAGATGCCCAATTATCGTCTGTGCATCATACAAAACTACCCGAAGTCAGAGATTATGCTATTGCTCAAATTTCAGAAGAGATAGAGATTAAACAACATTCGGTAGAGTGTAAGGCTTTAGTAATTAAGTTAAATGGAGAGGAGAAACTAAACAAAGATTTTAATGTCGTTTTGTATATTCAGCAGGACTCATTATCTAAGAACCTATGCCAGGGCGACATAATTATATTTGAACAAAATCTGCAACCTATAAAGTTTTCAAAAAATCCATCTTCATATAGCTATTCTACAACTCTTGAGAGAGAGGGATTTTATTATTCTCAATACATTCCATACAACGAATGGAGATTAATCGACCATCATGATCAAAACTCATTAATAAATAAATCGACAGAAATAAGAAAAAGAATACATACTAACATTACAAACCTTAATGTAAGTAATTCAACAAAAGCATTAATCTCCGCAATGATTTTAGGAGATACCTCCTTATTGTCAAAAGAGATGCGTAGCAGTTATTTTTCATCGGGATTATCACACATACTTGCTGTAAGTGGTTTGCATATAGGAATTATCGGTCTTATAATATTTCTTATGCTATACCCTCTAAAATGGATTAAGCTATCACGAATAAGGCCTCTGATTACATTATTAATATTATGGGCATATCTGTTTGTTATAGGCTTTCCTCCCTCGGCAATAAGAGCTACTATAATGGCAAGTTTTGTTCTTTTCGGCGAAGTAATTAACCGAAAAGGCACTACAATAAATTCTCTTCTTGCCGCAGCTCTATTTATGCTCATATATAACCCTAATTACATATATAATACAAGTTTTCAATTAAGTTTCATCGCTGTATTTTCTATATTTTATATCTACCCTTTTATATTCTCATATTTACCACATAAAAACAAATTAACCAACTATCTGTCGTCAATCATGGCAGTTACTTTAGCCGCACAAATTGGGACACTGCCATTATCAATCTACTATTTCCACCAATTGCCAATTATTGGATTGATAACAAATTTATTAGTAATTCCTATTTTACCTGTTGTTGCCATTTCTGCAATATTGGCAATAATTATCCAATATTCACTATTCACAAACACTACCGACCATCTATTTGGTTATATCGACAAAATAGCTCAATACTCAACATCAATACCCTACTCCTCTATTGATAATATCGACATTAAAGCTTATTATTTGGTAGTTATCTATATAATAATTTTTGGGGGGCTATGGGCAATTAAAAGCAAAAGAAGCGAATTGGTAATTTTTTTACTGATTTTTGTTTCAGCATTTACTATATTAGAAAAGTGTATAACTATAAATAAAGATAATTATAAAGCAATTATATATGATGACAATAGAATTACTGCCGTAAATTTTGTTGACGAAAAATATAATTACGTATTAACCATTGACACTTCGTGCATTGAAGAGAAGATTAAACTTATGGGTAAAGATTTTTGGATTAAGGAGGCTCTTCCAGAAGCTAAATTCATAAATGACTCAATTAGAGATAAAGCCCTAACAGTTTCATTACCATACATCGACTATAAGGGAGAAAAATATTTAATATTAAACTCTAAAGAGTTTGAAGATAAAAAATTAGATTACGGCAAAAGGTTATTTGTTGATAAAGCAATAATTTGCAATGGATTTACAGGCTCGATAACTAAACTGACAGATATGTTTATCTTTGAAGAGATTATTATTACTTCAAATGTAAATTATTTTAAAAGCAAATCAATTATAAAAGAGTGTAAAGCCCTAAAGATACCATACTACAATATTAAAGAGAAAGGGGCATATATTATAAAATAATAAGGCTTTATACTTTTCCTCTGTGTTCTTTTTTCTGAAGTTATTCAAATATAATTCTTTTCAATATTCTGCTTTTCTCATCTTTTGTTTAAGAAAGAGAATTATGTTACTATTTAACGAAAACCACATAGAATTTTCATCATTTTTTTGTAAATTTGCAAATTGATGTGTACTTAAGAATAAAAGTACAAAAAGTAGTTGAATTTAAGCGATGAAGAAACAAATAGCAATATTAGGCTCAACAGGCTCGATAGGGAGACAAGCTCTTGAAGTTATAGAAGCATTCCCTGAAATGTTCGAGGTTCATACTATAACTGCAAACAATAGTGCCGAACTGCTAATAGAACAGGCTCGTAAATTTTTACCCGATACCGTTGTTATTGCGAATGATGCTCTATATCAAACAGTAAGCGATGCATTAAAAGATTTGCCTATAAAGGTATATGCAGGAGATGAAGCAATTGCCGAATCGGTTGAAGCAGGCCCGATAGATATTGTTTTAACAGCAATGATGGGATATTCGGGATTACGTCCTACTATAAGAGCAATTAAAGCTGGAAAAAAAATTGCACTCGCCAATAAAGAGACTCTTGTTGTTGCAGGAGAATTAATTACAAAACTTGCTATTGAGTATAGATCCGAGATTATACCTGTTGATTCGGAACACTCTGCTATTTTTCAATGTTTAACAGGTGAAGAGTATAATAAAATTGACAAAATAATTCTTACTGCATCCGGCGGACCATTTTTAAGATATAGTTCTGAACAGTTAGAATTTGTTACAAAAGCTGATGCTCTTAAACATCCTAACTGGGTTATGGGAGCTAAAATAACAATCGACTCTGCTTCAATGATGAATAAAGGTTTTGAAATGATTGAGGCAAAATGGTTGTTTGGAGTAACACCTCAACAAGTCGAAGTTATAGTGCATCCTCAATCCATCATTCATTCGATGGTTCAATTTGAAGATGGAGCAGTTAAAGCCCAATTAGGAGTCCCAGATATGAAACTACCTATTGCATATGCATTTACATACCCCAAACGAGTTGATTTTGGAGGAGAGAAGCTAACACTCAACAACTATTCGAATATGACATTCGAAAAACCTGATACAGAGCGTTTCCCTATGCTTAAATTTGCATACGATGCAATAGAAAAAGGTGGTAATATGCCTTGTATATTAAATGCAGCAAACGAAATTGCCGTAGCAGCATTTTTAGATGAAAAAATAAAATTTACAGATATTCCAAAATTAGCATCTTCGGCAATGGAGAGAATAGATTTTATTGATACTCCCATTTATGAAGATTATGTGGAGAGTGATAAAATAACACGAATTTATACCAAAGAATTAATTAAAAATTTATAATACAAATGGAAACTTTTCTTATTAAGGCTCTACAACTTATAATGAGTTTATCGCTATTGGTTATTGTCCACGAATTCGGACATTTCCTATTTGCAAGACTATTTAAAGTTAGAGTTGAAAAATTTTATCTATTCTTTAATCCATGGTTCTCACTATTCAAATTCAGACCTAAAAAAAGCGAAACCGAATATGGTATCGGGTGGTTGCCATTAGGAGGTTATGTTAAAATAGCCGGTATGATTGACGAATCGATGGACAAAGAACAAATGAAACAACCTGAACAGCCTTGGGAGTTTCGTTCAAAACCAGCATGGCAACGTCTTTTGATAATGATAGGCGGAGTATTATTTAATTTCATTCTTGCTCTGTTAATATACATAATGATTGCATTTACTTGGGGTAAAAGCTACATACCCGTACAAAATGTATCGAGCGGTTTTACATTCAGTCAAACAGCATTAGATGCAGGCTTTATGAATGGCGATATTCTTTTAAGTGCTGATGGCAAAGATTTTAAAGCTCTCGATGGTAAAACATTAAGAATGATTGCTGATGCAAAAGAGGTAAAGGTTTTACGCCATAATGGCACTGCTATAGTTAATATACCAGAGAATTTTATGGAGAGCTTAATCGCATCGAAAGAGGGTTTTGCCGATTATAGAATAAGACCTGTTGTTGCTGATTTAATTAGCGGAGGAGGAGCTGAACAGGCAGGTATTACAAAAGACTCAAAAATTATATCAGTCAATTATAAACTCACTGAAGATATATCTCAATTATTTAAAATTCTTGATGAATGTGCTCCCGGCGATAGTGTAACTGTATGTTATCAACAAAATAAGAAAACAAATTTTGTTAAAGTAAAACTAAGTGATGACAAGAAATTAGGGATACAATTACAACCAATAACAGAAGTTTACGATCTAAAAGTTGAGACCTATTCATTCTTTGAAGCAATACCTGTTGGTGTTAAAGAGGGATTTGAGACTCTTACCGGATATGTAAGTGATTTTAAATATGTGTTTACAAAAGAGGGAGCTTCAAGTATTGGTGGATTTGGAACAATTGGTAGCATATTCCCATCATCTTGGGATTGGGAGGCTTTTTGGAAGATGACTGCATTTTTGTCGGTAATCTTAGCCTTTATGAACATTTTACCAATTCCGGCATTGGACGGAGGTCATGTACTATTCTTGTTATATGAAGTTATTGTTCGTCGCAAACCAAGTATGAAATTTATGGAATATGCTCAAACCGCAGGTATGATTCTATTGATTTTATTACTTATATACGCCAATGCAAACGACATTATAAGACTATTTAATTAGGAATATGAACAAAACAAAAATAATTTTAAAGCCAAAAAAGGAAGATTCATTATTAAGAATGCATCCATGGATATTTTCGGGAGCCATTGCGAAAGTGATAGGCGAACCCGAAGAAGGCGACGTAGTAGATGTATATTTTAATAATGGAGATTATGCAGCAACAGGACACTATCAAATAGGTAGTATTGCTGTAAGAATATTATCTTTTAAAGAGGTTGAAATAGACTTCGATTTCTATAAAAAACGATTGGCAAGTGCTTACGATTTACGTCTGGCTTACGGAATTGCTGGCACCGAGAAGAGCAATTGTTTCAGACTTATACACGGAGAAGGAGATTTCTTACCCGGTCTTATTATTGACATATATGATACTACTGCCGTAATGCAAGCCCACTCTCCCGGTATGCACTTTGCAAGAGAAATTATTGCAGATGCATTAATGGAGGTAATGGCTGGTGTAATTACAGAAGTATATTACAAATCTGACACTACCCTTCCCTATAAAGCTCAATTAGATCCTCAAAACGACTATATAAGAGGCTCGTACAAAGGAAATGTAGCAGTAGAAAACGGATTGAAATTTTATGTGGATTGGCTTAAAGGTCAAAAAACTGGATTCTTTGTTGATCAAAGAGACAACAGAGCTCTACTTGAAAAGTATGCTAAAAATCGTAAAGTACTGAATATGTTCTGCTATACCGGTGGATTTTCGTTCTATGCTATGAGAGGTGGAGCAGAATTAGTTCACTCGGTAGATAGCTCGGCAAAAGCCATTGATTTAACAAAGAAAAATGTCGAGATGAACTTCCCTAACGATGAAAGACACGAAGCATACGTAAAAGATGCATTCAAGTATCTGGACGAAATGGGAGAAAACTATGATTTAATAATACTTGATCCCCCAGCATTTGCAAAACACAGAAGTGCACTTCATAATGCACTTCAAGGCTATAAAAGGCTAAACGCAAAGGCATTTGAAAAAATCAAACCGGGAGGAATTCTATTTACATTCTCTTGCTCTCAAGTAGTAACAAAAGAGCAATTCCGTTTGGCTGTTTTCAGTGCGGCTGCAATGTCGGGCAGAAATGTTAGAATTCTACACCAACTTACCCAACCAGCCGACCACCCAATCAATATATACCACCCAGAAGGTGAATATTTGAAAGGTTTGGTTCTTTATGTTGAATAAACAATTAATAATAAATAAAATAGGAAATGAGAAAATTATTTTTAATTACAACAACCGCTCTTCTGTTTGGTGCAAGTTTAATAAGTTGCTCTAAACAAAGCGAAGAGACTAAATTTAATTACAACGTGGACAAATTTGCCGACTTACAAATTCTTCGTTATCAAGTCCCCGGATTTGAAGAATTGTCTTTAAATCAAAAGCTTTATATCTACTACTTGACTGAGGCTGCACAAGAGGGACGTGATATTCTTTTCGATCAAAACGGTAAATACAATCTTGCTATTCGTCGTACTTTGGAGGCAGTTTATAACAACTACAACGGAGACAAAGAGAATGCCGATTACAAAGAGTTTGTTGTTTACCTAAAACGAGTATGGTTCTCAAATGGTATTCACCACCACTATGCAACTGATAAATTTGTTCCGGGATTTTCACAAGAATTCTTTGCTGAGCAAGTTAAAGCCGTTGACCCTGCACAACTTCCAGTAAGAGAAGGCTCATCAGTTGACGAACTAATTGCAGAACTTACTCCTGTAATCTTTGATAAAGAGGTTATGCCAAAACGAGTAAACTTGGCTGCCGGAGAAGATTTGGTTCAAACATCGGCAGGGAACTATTATGATGGTGTAACCCAAAAAGAGGCTGAAGATTTTTATGCAAAAATGCGTAAACCCAACGATAACCAACCTATATCATACGGATTAAACAGCCGTTTGGTTAAACGTGATGGTAAAATTTATGAGGAGGTTTACAAAATTGGCGGACGTTACACAAAGGCTCTTGAAAGAATTGTATATTGGTTGGAATTGGCAAAAGATGTAGCTGAAAATGACGAGCAACGTAACGTTATAGATTTACTAATCGAGTTCAACAAAACCGGCGACCTTAAAACATTTGACGAATATGCAGTAGCGTGGGTTCAAGAGTTAGGCGGAAATGTTGACTTCGTTTGTGGATTTACCGAAGTATATGGAGATCCTCTTGGACTAAAAGCAAGTTGGGAAGCATCAATAAACTTTAAAAATATAGAAGCATCTGCTCGCACCGAAACAATTAGTGCAAATGCACAATGGTTTGAGGATAACTCACCTGTTGACCCCAGATTTAAGAAAGAGACCGTTAAAGGAGTAACAGCAAAAGTTATTACTGTTGCAATGTTAGGTGGTGATTGCTATCCAAGCACACCTATAGGTATCAACCTTCCAAATGCAGATTGGATTCGCAGAGATTACGGTTCAAAATCGGTAACTATTGAAAATATCACTTATGCATACGACCAAGCGGCATTAGGTAATGGGTTCAAAGAAGAGTTCGTTATTGATGAGGCTACACGTGAAATAATGAATAAATATGGTTTTGTCTCAGACAACTTACATACCGACCTTCACGAATGTCTTGGACACGGTTCTGGAAAACTTCTTCCCGGAGTTGATTCTGATGCATTGAAATCGTATGCATCTACTTTGGAGGAGACTCGTGCCGACCTATTTGCTATGTATTATATGTCAGATCCCAAAATTATGGAGTTAGGTCTACTTCCTGACAAAGAGGCTTACAAAGCAAATTACTACTCTTACATTATGAATGGATTGATGACTCAATTAACACGCATCGAATTGGGCAACGATATTGAGGAGTCGCATATGCGTAACCGTCAACTTATTGCTAAATGGTGTTTGGAGAACGGTGCTGCCGATAATGTAATTTCAATTGAAAAAATCGATGGCAAGAGCTATGTAAAAATCAACGATTATGACAAACTTCGTGGCTTGTTCGGAAAACTTCTCGCAGAAATACAACGCATAAAATCGGAAGGAGATTACGAAGCAGGAAAAGCTTTAGTTGAGAAGTATGCTGTTAAAGTTGACCTTGAACTTCACAAAGAGGTATTGGAGCGTTACAAAGCTCTTAACTTAGCACCATACAAAGGATTTGTAAATCCAAAATTCTCATTGGTTGAAGATGCAGAGGGTAATATTGTAGATGTAGAGGTAAGCTATAACGAGGGCTATGCCGAACAAATGCTTCGCTACGCAAAAGATTACTCTGCTTTAGATTCGTATAACGATTAATAGTTAATATATCAAAAGCAAGGATGAGCAACACAGAAATAATCAAAAGCATAAAGAACGATTTCAGGCTTGGAATGAATGGTGTTGTTTCTACAAGTATGCGAAACAAAGGTATGGACTACAAAATAATTTTTGGACTTGCCCTACCCCAAATACGCACAATTGCAGAAAAATATCCGCAAAGCCAAGAAGTTGCCACTACACTTTGGAATGAAAATATCAGAGAGTCTAAATTATTGGCAACAATGATATATCCATATTCAGATATGAATATCAGTGTAGCTAAGGAGTGGATTAATGGTATTAAATATTACGAAGTTTCAGATATAGCGACTATGTTTTTATTCTCAAAACTTCCTTTTGCCGAAGATCTAATAATGGATTGTATAGAATCGGACGATGAGAATAAAATATATTTTGCTTTAAGGCTATTTATTAGGTTGCTTATTAACAAAACAGAGATTACGTCTTCAACAACCGATAAGGTGAAAAGCTATGCTAAAAAATATTCAAAATCAGATAATATAACAATAGCAAATATAGCCAATGACCTTATATTTCGCACCGAAGATTAATCGTTAAATAAATTTTGATATAACGTAAAAACTCTCTTATTCAAAAAATAACGAATAAGGGAGTTTTTTTGTATCGATAATTCTGTTTGATAAAGAAAAAAATTGTAAATTTGTAAGGTTGTATGTTCAATTCATAATTGAGAAAAATTTAAATTATATTCAATGTCTGAAGAAAAGAACAAAGAGGCTTTAAGAATTAAGTTTAATCAATATCTTGAAGAGAACAAACATAGAAAGACCCCTGAACGATATTTTGTTCTTGATGTGGTTAGTGAAACATCAAAGAGGTTTGACGCTGAGTTTGTACTTAATGAAGTATTTAACAAAAAAATAAGAATTAGCAGAGCAACCGTATATAATACATTATCAATCTTAGTAGATGCTCAAATTTTAAGAGAGCATGAGATTGAGGGGAAAAAATATTTTGAGAAAACACCCCTGTCTCAAATTTACGTCAGATTAATATGTACTAAATGCGGAAAAACAAAAGATGTAAAAGATGCCGATACCATAAGCTTTGTAAACAGCAAGAAATATGGTAAATTTTTAACATCATATAGTACGATTGCCGTATATGGGCTTTGCAGTTCGTGTGTTAATGCTAAACGCAAAGCGACGTTAAGGGCAAAATTGATTGCAAAAGAGGAAAAATTAGAGGATAAAAAGAAAAACATTAAATAATAAAAATAATAAATAGCTACAGGTATGAAAGTAGATGTGTTATTAGGATTGCAATGGGGCGACGAAGGTAAAGGCAAAGTAGTTGACGTTCTTACCCCCGAGTATAATGTAATCACCCGCTTCCAAGGCGGACCTAATGCTGGCCACACACTTGTTTTTAACGGAGAGAAATATGTATTGCGTTCAATCCCTTCGGGAATTTTCCAAGGAGGAAAAATAAACATCATTGGGAACGGTGTTGTATTGGACCCTATACTATTCAAACAAGAGGCTGAGGCTTTGGCAGAAAGCGGACACGATTTAAAATCACGTTTATACATTTCAAAAAAGGCACACTTAATCATGCCTACTCACCGTATGTTGGATGCTGCTTACGAGGCAGCAAAAGGTGATGCTAAAATTGGCACAACAGGAAAAGGTATCGGTCCTACATATACCGACAAAGTAAGTCGTAATGGTTTACGTGTTGGAGATATTTTGGAAAACTTCGACCAAAAATATGCTAAAGCAAAAGCAAAACACGACCAAATACTTAAATCGTTAAACTTTGAGTACAATATTGATGCTTTGGAGAAAGAGTTCTTTGAGGCATTGGAGTATCTTAAAGAGTTTAAACTTATTGACAGCGAACATGTAATAAACAATCTTCTTAAAGATGGTAAGAGTGTATTGGCAGAGGGTGCTCAAGGAACTTTATTAGATGTTGATTTCGGTTCGTACCCATTTGTAACTTCATCTAACACTGTATGTGCAGGAGCTTGTACAGGTATGGGTATCGCTCCAACAAAAATCGGTAAAGTATATGGTATCTTCAAAGCATATTGTACTCGTGTAGGAAGCGGACCATTCCCTACTGAGTTGTTCGACGAAGTTGGCGAAACAATCTGCAAAAACGGAAACGAGTTTGGTGCAGTAACCGGACGTAAACGTCGTTGTGGTTGGATTGACCTTGTTGCTTTGAAATATGCAATTATGATTGATGGTGTAACAGATTTGATTATGATGAAGAGCGACGTGCTTGACTCATTCAAAACAATCAAAGCTTGTGTTGCATACAAAATGAACGGTGAGATTACTACAGAATTCCCATTCTCAATTGAAGAGGATATTGAACCTATCTACAAAGAACTTCCAGGTTGGAATTGCGATATGACAAAAATGCAATCTGAAGATGAGTTCCCGGTTGAGTTCAAAAACTATATCAAATTCTTGGAAGAGGAGTTGGAAGTGCCTATCAAGATTGTATCTGTTGGTCCTGACAGAGCTCAAACAATTGTTAGAAAATAATATTCAATACATATTATTACTATGGAGAGTTCGGTTAAAAGCCGAACTCTTTTTTATATCACTCTATAAATATCATATAGATTAAAATATTACAAAATTATTATTACTTTTGCATAACATAAAACTCTAAATATATATTACAGAATAAATAGATAAATTAAGAATATAAATACTCAATTTTTTGTTTGAGCTTTTGCTCTTATTCTCTCTACTTGAAAACCGCCAAATTGAAAGCATACGAGAATAAGTGTTAATAGTTCATAGCCTATGTATGGCGTGGACTGTTCGTACTTATTTGTGTGCAGGGTGCTTGGCGGTACCTCAGGTAGAATTTAAGTATCGAATGGTTCCGCCTTTTTTATTATGGTACACATAGGTAAAATAATTGAAGAAGAGTTCTACAAACAAGGTCGCTCTGTTACCTGGTTTGCTGGTAAACTTTGCTGTGAACGCACCAATGTCTATAATATCTTCAAGAGAGAGAGTATTGACTCTGCCCTACTCTTTAAAATATCAAAAATTCTCGGACACAATTTCTTCGCTTACTACTCAGACAAACTTTAAGAAGGCGTGAATCTTTTTCAACAATATGTGCAATTATATAATACGCATAAATTAAATTAATATTATTGCAGTCAATAATTTTGTAAAAAAATATTAACCATTTAAAATATTAGAAATTATGAAGAAATTAATGATTGCTTTGTGTGTACTTTTTTGTGCAAGTGCGTATGCTAATGTTCCTTTGGGTAATGGACAAATTATTCCCATTATGATAAATGACGCAGTTAGTAGTAGTGAAGGTGGTAGCGCCTCAGCAACTGTTCTAACTGATGTTAAAAGTCTTCAAGGAGATATATTAATATCTAAAGGAACACCTGTTATTTTGAAAATCGAAAAGACATCTAAAAAAGGTGTTGGCAAACCTGGCAAAGTATCTATTAATTGTATATCTGTAAACTCTGTTGATGGACAAGCAATACAACTTAATGGAAATGTTACAGCAGAAGGAAAAAATAAAAGAGGGAAAGCATTAGGCTTGGGCTTAGGTCTTACATTTACAGGTTTTGGCGCTATAATTGGTCTTCCATGTCTTGCAATAAAAGGTGGTGATGCAGTAATTGAACAAGGAACATTAATTAATGCTCAAGTAATGGGATATTACAATATTGATGTTCAAAAATAATATTATAATATTAGTTAAAAGAAGGCTATTGGGTCCAATAGCCTTCTTTTAACTATACCATTTATTATCTAGGGCATGGCATTGGTTTATGCCCATTATTATGATTTTTCATTCTTTCGCATTGAATTTTCATCCATTTATCGTATTGCGATGCTCTCAAAACTTGTTTTAAATCGTTGTGATATTTACATGTAATTGAATCGTGTTTAAAATTAGGTTTAACTCCTTTCGAACAATTTGGTTTACCATGCATAAATGAAGAATCGCATTTTGGTTTGTCGCAACCGGGTTTCATTTGTGGACAAGGTTTATTGCAATCGGGTTTCATCATGGGTTTGCCGTCAGGAGCAATATTCCTAAATTCAGGCTTTGGTCTTTCACACTCGAAAGCATGTGGAGCTTCGGGTGCCGGAGGACAAACTGCTCCTTTAAAATGTTTTCCATCTTTGGGTAGTGCGGGACGTTTTGCCATACATGCCTTGCGAGCTTCAATATAGTTTAGATTTATCTCATATACTTTTTTTGCTTGATTTTTTGTCAAATCCAAACTCTGTTTCATCATCTCTGTTTTTTTCTCTGCCATCTCTTTTGTTGAGATTTTTTTACTGTTTTGAGCAAAAGATACTGAAGAAATACTCATCATTACTACTAATGATATTGACACTGATTTAAATTTTGTAAGTTTCATAGCTGTTTTAATTTAAGTTTCTGTCTTTATGACTATATTTTATAACAAAGGTTTAATAAAAGCATAAAAAAAATTACAATTAACTTTATTTATAATCTATTTCCCTCTCAGTAATTAATTTATTATCTTCGCAATGGTAGAATATATAGTATATGATACATCAACCATTAGCAGAGAGATTACGTCCTGTAAATTTTGACGGATATATAGGACAAAAGCACCTAGTTGCAAAAGGTGCTATTCTTCGTAATATGATTGAGAGCGGAAGAATATCTTCTTTTATATTATGGGGACCTCCGGGCGTAGGTAAAACGTCTCTCGCAAAAATAATCTCAACGATATTAGAGGTTCCCTTTTATACATTAAGTGCTATTCACTCAGGCGTTAAAGATGTAAGGGATGTTATTGATAAATGTAAAAGTGCGGGTGTTTTTCAATCGATAGCACGTCCTATTCTGTTTATCGATGAGATACACCGTTTCAGCAAATCGCAACAAGATTCATTATTAGGTGCTGTTGAGAATGGTACTGTTACATTGATAGGTGCAACAACCGAAAACCCCTCATTTGAGGTTATTCGTCCCCTACTCTCTCGATGTCAGGTTTATACTCTTAAACCATTAGAGGAGAGTGATCTTAACGAATTACTTAATAAAGCAATTACTGAAGATATATATTTAAAAGATTTAAACTTTAAGATTGAAGAGACTGACGCTCTTTTCAGATATTCCGGAGGCGATGCTCGCAAACTATTAAACATTATAGATTTAATTACTCAGAGTAATCAAAACCAAGAGGATATTGTTATTAATAATGATATTGTTACTGAACGTTTGCAACAAAACCCTGCTGCTTACGACAAGGGTGGCGAAATGCATTATGATATAATATCGGCATTTATAAAATCTATTAGAGGTAGCGATCCAGATGCTGCTATTTATTGGCTGGGCAGAATGGTTGCAGGTGGTGAAGATCCAAAATTTATTGCTAGACGATTGGTTATTTCGGCTGCTGAAGATATTGGATTGGCTAACCCTAATGCTCTATTAATTGCAAACGCATGTTTTGATTCTCTTGAAAAGATTGGGTGGCCCGAAGGTAGAATAATATTGGCTGAAGCTACTATATATTTAGCGACAAGTCCAAAAAGTAATTCGGCGTATAAATCGATTAATGATGCTCTTGCTCTTATTGAAGAGAGTGGAGATTTGCCTGTTCCTCTACATCTACGCAATGCCCCTACAAAATTAATGAGAGAGTCGGGCTACGGAAGCGGATATAAATATGCCCACGACTACGCAAATAATTTTGTTAAACAACAATTTTTGCCCGATAAAATAGATGGTATATCGTTATGGACTCCGCAAAATAATGCTGCTGAGGAGAAAATGAGAGAGAGAATGGAGTATTTATGGGGTAATAAATTTTCAAAAAAATAGCATATTAAAAACAGTTTGACAGAGTTAATGTATTGTAATTAGCAAAAAGATAAAGATTAACAAGTTTTAAATTGCATTTTGTTTGCTTTTTATTTGTTAAACAAAAAATATGTATTAATTTTGTCGTGCCTAAAAAACAAAAGGTCAATATTAAAAAAATAGAGAACAAATAATTATAAACATATAAATTAAAAAATATGAAGAAGCACAACTTTTATGCAGGTCCCTCAATTTTGAGCCCTTACACTATTAAAAATACAGCTGATGCTGTTATCGATTTTGCAGGTACAGGTCTTTCACTATTGGAGGTATCGCACCGTTCAAAAGAGTTCGTAGCAGTTATGGACGAAACTCAAGCATTAATCAAAGAACTTCTTGACGTTCCAGCAGGATATGAAGTGGTATTAGTTGGTGGTGGAGCAAGTATGCAATTCTGTATGGTTCCTTTCAACCTTCTAAAAACTAAAGCTGCTTATTTAGAGACTGGTACTTGGGCGGTTAATGCCATCAAAGAGGCTAAATTGTTTGGTGAGGTTGAAGTTGTTGCTTCATCAAAAGATGCTAACTTTAACTACATTCCTAAAAACTACGAAATTTCAGACGATGTAGATTATTTCCACTTTACATCAAACAACACTATATTTGGTACCGAGATAAGAAAAGATCCCGATGTAAAAGCTCGCTTAGTTGCTGACATGTCATCAGATATCTTCTCTCGACCTATAGATATATCAAAATATGATATCATCTATGCTGGTGCTCAAAAGAACTTGGCTCCTGCAGGTGTAACTTTGGCTATCGTTAAAGAGGATGCTTTGGGTAAAGTTGATAGAGCTATTCCTACTATGCTAGACTATCGCACTCACATTAAAAAAGGTTCAATGTTTAACACTCCTCCA
This sequence comes from Bacteroidales bacterium, assembly GCA_017559955.1. Lineage (GTDB taxonomy): Bacteria > Bacteroidota > Bacteroidia > Bacteroidales > G3-4614 > Caccoplasma_A. The sequence goes on along the minus strand of JAFYPQ010000006.1, from coordinate 3,557 downwards.
TGTTTGCCAATCTTTGCTGCATTGCAAACTCTTAAATACTACAAATCATTAGGTGGTGTTGCGGCTCTTGAGAAAATTAATGTTGAGAAAGCGACAATGCTTTACGATGAAATTGACCGCAATCGTTTGTTCAAAGGTACTGCTGCTGTTGAAGACCGTTCAATAATGAACGTATGTTTCGTGATGAACGAAGAGTATCAAGAACTTGAAGGTGAATTTGTGGAGTTTGCGAAATCAAAAGGTATGATTGGTATTAAAGGACACCGTTCTGTAGGTGGTTTCAGAGCATCAATCTACAATGCTATGCCAAAAGAGAGCGTTGCTGCTTTGATTGACACAATGAAAGAGTTTGAGAAAAAATATTAATAAATAGATAAATTTAAATGAAACTCACTTTGAAGCTTCTAAAAATCTTCGGGTGAGTTTCTTTAATTAATAAAAAATAATTATGAAAGTATTAGTTGCAACCGATAAACCCTTTGCAGCAGTTGCTGTTGAAGGAATTAAAAAAGAGATTGAAGTAGCAGGTCTTGAACTTGCACTTTTGGAAAAATATACCGAAAAAGCCCAATTATTAGAAGCTGTAAAAGATGTTGACGGCATTATTGTTCGTAGCGACATTATAGATGCAGAGGTTATTGCTGCAGCAGAGAATTTAAAAATTGTTGTTCGTGCAGGTGCTGGATACGATAACATAGATCTTGATGCGGCTACTGCAAAAGGTGTATGTGTAATGAATACTCCAGGCCAAAACTCAAATGCTGTTGCCGAACTTGTGTTTGGTATGACAGTTATGATGGTTCGTAATATGTTTAACGGAACTTCAGGGACTGAGTTACTTGGTAAAAAAATCGGTATCCACGCATTCGGACAAGTTGGTCGTAACGTAGCACGCATTGCAAAAGGTTTCGGTATGGAGGTTATGGCTTTTGATCCATACTGCCCAGATGAGGTTATGGTTGAGGCAGGCGTTACTCCTGTTAAAGATGTTAATACTCTTTACAAAGAGTGTCAATTTATCTCTCTTCATATTCCTGCAACAAACGAGACTAAAAAATCAATCAACTATGCCCTTTTAAATCAAATGCCTAAAGGTGCTATTTTGATTAACACTGCTCGTAAAGAGGTTATCAACGAAGAAGAGTTGATTAAATTAATGGATGAGAGAGCAGACTTCCGTTATGTATCGGACATTGCTCCAGTTGCAGCAGATGAGTTCAAAGCCAAATTTGAAAATCGTTGCTTCTTCACTCCTAAAAAAATGGGTGCTCAAACAGCTGAGGCTAATATTAATGCAGGTATTGCTGCTGCAAAACAATCTGTTGGATATTTAAAAGATGGTATCGACAGATTTCGTGTTAACAAATAATATATACAAAAACAATAACTTAAAGAGGTAACCTATTAGGGTTTCCTCTTTTGAAGTTTATAATTTATACATATAAAACCATGGCTAAAATTAAACCATTTAAAGGGATAAGACCTCCTCAAATTATGGTTGAAGAGGTTGCTTCTCGCCCATATGACGTACTAAACTCGGAAGAAGCAAGAAAAGAGGCAGAAGGAAATGAGAAATCCCTTTACCACATTATAAAACCCGAAATTGATTTTGCTCCCGGAACAGATGAGCATGCTCCTGAAGTTTACGACAAAGCTGTTGAAAACTTCAACAAATGGCAAAACAATGGTTGGTTGGTTCAAGACGAAAAAGAGTGTTATTACGTTTATGCTCAAACAATGGATGGCAGAACTCAATATGGTTTGGTTGTTTGTGCCAATGTTGAGGATTATCTAAGCGGTGTTATTAAAAAACACGAATTAACTCGTCGTGATAAAGAAGAGGATAGAATGAAACACGTTCGTATCAATAATGCAAATATTGAGCCTGTATTTTTTGCATATCCCGATGAAGCTGAACTTGATGCAATTGTTGCTAAAACAGTTAGCGGAAAAGCCGAGTATGATTTTGTTGCACCCGATGGCTTCGGGCACCACTTCTGGTTGATAGAAGATGAAAAAGACATTGCTCGTATCACAGAAATTTTTGCAAATATCCCCTACCTTTATATTGCAGACGGACATCACAGAACTGCTGCTGCCGCTCTTGTTGGAGCGGAAAAGGCAAAACAAAATCCAAATCATAAAGGCGATGAGGAGTACAACTACTTCTTGGCTGTTTGCTTCCCTGCATCTCAACTTAAAATTATTGACTACAATCGTGTAGTAAAAGATTTGAATGGCTTGAGTGATGAAGAGTTCCTTACTAAACTAGCAGAGAACTTTATTGTTGAAGAGAAAGGCGAAGATATCTACTCTCCTTCATCACTTCACAATTTCTCACTATACCTAAGTGGCAAATGGTACTCACTAACAGCAAAAGAGGGAACTTACAATGATGAAGATCCTATCGGTGTTCTTGACGTAACAATCTCTTCTGATTTAATTTTAAGAGATATTCTTGGTATTACAGACCTTCGCTCTGACAAACGCATCGACTTTGTTGGTGGTATTAGAGGTTTAGGAGAACTTAAACGCCGTGTTGATAACGGAGAGATGAAAGTTGCTCTTGCACTATATCCTGTTTCAATGAAACAACTTATGGATATTGCAGACACCGGTAATATTATGCCTCCAAAAACGACATGGTTCGAGCCAAAACTTCGTTCAGGTCTTGTTATACATAAATTAGTATAATACCCAATTAATATAATTATCAAACTTAATAGGTTGTATCATAACTCTTTCTGATACAACCTATTTTTACATAAGATATTTGTTGTAATTTTGAGACATTAATTAATAGCATAACTTAATTGTTTTATGAAATTTAAAAGATTTATATTTACTCTACTCTGCACAATTTCAATAATATCGTTTTCATCATGCCTCGGTGATAAAGGTAATGTTTTAAAATCGTACGATGTCGGAACTATTGTAAATATTGATGGACAACCTATTATAAAGACCGATAATATTCACATAAATCTAACAGGCAGTGGTTTGGAACTTCCCATACAAAATGAGATTAATAGATGCTTGTTTACTTTTACCTTAGATTGGGACAATCAACCGGAAGGTGCATACGAATCGGGTATTTATAATGCTGATATAGTAATACAGGAGAAATGGAATGCTTCTCTTACTGATAATATTGCAAACAAACCATTTGCCGGAAGTGATTCGATTAATGATGTATCAGAACCATACCTTACCGTTATAGGCGAAGAGACGATGATCTCTTTTCAATCTTCTTACGAAAAAAGCGATAACACTTCTGTTCAGTTCGTTAAAGAGAGTGTAAATGAAGCAACAAAAACCATTATATTGGATTATATATATTATACAGGTAATGCTCCTACAATTACTACAACAGAAAAGGGGTGGCAATCGTATGTTTTACCTAAGTTTGATACCAATTACACATTAATATTTAGGTTTAAAAGTTTAACAACACCGTCATTCAAAACAGAAAGATTTAAATCGCCTGACGGCGACCAAAACAAGAATTGCTACTTATATACATTACAATATAAAACTGTTATAAAATAATAAATATA
>JAFYPQ010000005.1 GCA_017559955.1 Bacteroidales bacterium | reverse complement strand
GATTATGTCTAAGAATATTTAGGTGGCTATAGCGTCAGGGCTCCACCTCTTCCCATCCCGAACAGAGAAGTTAAACCTGACTACGCCGATGGTACTGCGCAAGTGGGAGAGTAGGTAGCCGCCCCTTAGAGAAAGAGAGAAACGAAAGTTTCTCTCTTTTTTTTGTTCCTCCCCAACCACTCTACTGAGTATTGGGGGAATATTAGTCTAATTAGTCTAATAAGGCTAATTGGTCTAATAAGCCCATATCTAACTTAGTTATCCTATTAACCCTACTAACTCTATTAATCCTATTAACTTACTCGTTTAACAATAAAATAACGGGGTGCTACATATGTGCACCCCATTCTCTTATCAACTATATATTTCTATTGTGGCTATTTACTGAAATACATAAAATATCCATGTTAACAAATCGTTGTATGACATTTTGTAACTCACTGAAAAGCAGGCTTAATTTGCAGTTGTACAAGCTGCAGTTGAATAAGTAACTACTTAAACAACCATATAAACAATAAGTGGTTTGTTAAAAATCCAATCTTTTGCAAAGAACAATGCAGAGCGAGAGGAACTAATCTCCTTAATAAAAATAACGGGTTGCTCATTGTGAAGCAACCCGTTTTACTTTTATAAAAATCTCTTCTCTTACTTACATTTTCCGTTTAATACTACAACATCAAATGGAGGCATTGTGAATGTTATCTCTTGGTCAATGTCAATGCTTTCGCCTGTAATTCCTGCGTATTGTGTTTGGTTTTTAAATGCGTCTGTTAGTTTTACGCTGCCTTTAACGAATTTTGGTATATCTAATGCTTGACGCAATGTTGTTGTGAATATTTGCTCTGTTGCACTTGGGTTGCGTAGAGTAAGAGTTGCTTTCTTGCCGTTCCACGAAGCCCAGCCATATATGTTTGCTTTTTCTCCGTCCCATGGATTGCCACCTACCCAGTGAATGTCTGCAAGAACATCTTCGTTCTCTCTGTGCCATTTAATGCATTCTGCCAATTCAGCCCAAAGCTCTCCGTCTTCGCCTATAGTGCTCATTAGATCGTTATCAACATAAAGCTCGATGAGTCCCGAACCACAACCGAATGCGCAGCGCATTTCTCGAATAATGCCTTTTGCAGTCTCTTCTGAGTCATCGTGTGGAGCAGATGATGGAGGTCCGTATTTGCTGACTATTAATCCGTGAGTCATAAGAGAGTTTATTGGGCATATTGGTGATGCAACTGGGTAGTTTTTATATACCATGTGGTCACGGTATGTAATCCATTTCTCACGATTATCTCCTTGGTCGCCAACTGTTGTCCAGTCGGCATCTTGACGCCAGGTTGCATCGGCATATTGATACCAGAAAGGTGAAGACCATGTTCCTACTGTACAGTTAAAGAATAGGTCGTATCGTATTTCTCGTAATGATTTAAGCACTTTTAATATTCCCTCAGCATCTTCTTCAACTTTGGGTCCTGTTGCGTTAGCGTAGTCGCTAATGCCGTCAAATTTGAAGTAACGAAAATCGTAGTTCTTAACCATATTTGAACAGCTTGTAATAAATCCGTTAAAGTATTCGGGGTGTGATAGCTCGAAGTTGTCAATTTGGTTTTCGTGGTTTCTGTTCCAAAAATCTAGACGTTGTTGTTTTGACCAACCATATCCTCCAACAGGTCCTAACCATGCACCTGTTCCTGCTCCCATTGATTTTACAATTGTGTCAAGTTTTGCAAATCCGTTGGGGAATCCTTTATGGAAGTCCCAGAATGAGTTGAATTCGTCCCAGCCATCGTCCCATACAAAAGCATCAATGCATACACCATGTTTCTCAAACATATTTGTACGCCAAGCCTCAAGGACCTCAACACATTGGCTTTCAAGCATACGTTTCATTGGATCTGGGTCGTTGTTGCGATCAATATTAAGTTCGTACCATGAGTTGTAGTGAACAAATGAACGATAGGGTACTGCACGCTCTCTCTCGTGGTATGCAAGGAATGAACGACGAAGTTGCTCTTCTGCAGCCAATCCTACAACCGATCCAATCTCCCAGCATTCGCCTGCTTTAAGGGTTGTAGCTCTGCTCCACAATCCTTTAATTGTGTTTCCTTCAACGCTATTTATACCTAGAGGGTTCTCAATACCTGCAAAAATCTTTTCTGATGCAAGTGGAGCTCCACGAACAGCACCTTTAACCTCAACAACATCTGCTCCGTCAATCAGAGTGTATTCCATTGGAATAATATTTGTCATTTGAGTATCTTCCACAGCACTAATCTTTAACTCTGTGCGAAGGTAGTGAGAACCATCTCTCAATACAGCGCTCCAGTTAATTGCTAAATTGCCATATTCAAAAGGTACAGATAATTTATATCCGTTATATTGCTCTGCTTTTTTAATCGCATTTGCATCACCTTTTAGGGCTTCCATTACCGGTTGTCCCATCTTCATCTCTGATGATTTAACAACTGTACTATCTCCAAGAGTAATGCTGAACAAATCTTTCGAAGGAGCTAGTTGAAGAGCCTCACACCCCTCAAATGATAATACTCCGTTTTTAACAGCATAATTGGCCGAAATAAGCTCGTTAGAAAGAGTATAACTCTCTTCTTCAACAATGGCAGTTGCTTTGCCTGGTTGTTCCTCAGAAGGGAATTTAACGCCGCTCTCTTGTGTTGGACTGCATGCAACAAAAATAAGAGCCAGAATAAGTACTTTTACTAATTTCATGTCTATTTTGTTTTTGATATATTATATATTCAAATTATATCTTCAAAGATAGTAAAAAAATATATTAATGACTACTCATTCTCTTTATAAAGTTTTGTATTACGAAAAAAGGCTACTCGATTGAGTAGCCTTTCGTATTTAAATTGAAATGTTATTCAATTATTTTTTAGAAGCATCAAGTTTCTCTTTCAATGCTGCAAGTTCCTCGATGTCACCAAGAGTTGATTTCTCTACTGATGGCATTGCTGCGGCTGTTTCTGCTGCCTCTTTTTTAGCTGCTTTTTTAGCTGCTGCTGCCTCTTTCTTAGCCTCATCTTCGAAAATTCTGCTGTGTGAAAGAATGATACGTTTAGCCTCTTTGTTGAACTCGATAACTTTGAAGTTAAGTTTCTCGTTAACTTGAGCTTGAGTTCCGTCCTCTTTTACAAGGTGTTTAGGAGTTGCAAATCCCTCTACTCCGTATTGAAGAGCGATAACTGCACCTTTATCAAGAAGCTCAGTGATTGTTCCTTCGTGGATTGAATCTACAGTGAATACTGTTTCAAATACGTCCCAAGGATTCTCCTCAAGTTGTTTGTGTCCAAGGCTTAGACGACGGTTCTCTTTGTCTATCTCTAGAACTTGAACCTCGATGTCTGAACCGATTTGAGTGAATTCAGATGGGTGTTTGATTTTTTTAGTCCATGAAAGGTCAGAGATGTGGATTAGACCATCGATACCCTCTTCGATCTCAACGAATACTCCGAAGTTAGTGAAGTTGCGAACTTTTGCTGTGTGTTTAGTTCCAACTGCGTATTTTGTATCAACGTTTTCCCATGGATCAGCTTTAAGTTGTTTGATACCCAAAGACATTTTACGCTCTTCACGGCTCAATGTAAGGATAACTGCCTCTACGTCGTCACCAACTTTCATAAAGTCTTGTGCACTGCGTAGGTGTTGTGACCATGACATTTCTGATACGTGGATTAGACCCTCAACGCCGGGAGCGATTTCGATGAATGCACCATAGTCAGCCATAACAACAACTTTACCAGATACTTTATCACCAACTTTAAGGTCTGCATCAAGAGCGTCCCATGGGTGAGGAGTAAGTTGTTTAAGACCAAGAGCGATACGTTTTTTCTCATCGTCGAAGTCAAGGATAACAACGTTGATTTTCTCGTCGTTTTTAACGATTTCCTCTGGGTGAGTTACACGGCCCCAAGATAGGTCTGTGATGTGGATAAGACCGTCAACACCTCCAAGGTCGATAAATACACCGTATGAAGTGATGTTTTTAACGATTCCTTCAAGTACTTGACCTTTCTCAAGTTTAGAGATGATGTCTTTCTTTTGTTGCTCAAGTTCAGCCTCGATAAGAGCTTTGTGAGATACAACAACGTTACGATACTCTTGGTTGATTTTAACAACTTTGAATTCCATTGTTTTACCAACGAACATATCGTAATCACGAATAGGTCTGATGTCGATTTGTGATCCGGGAAGGAATGCCTCAATTCCGAATACATCAACAATCATACCGCCTTTAGTACGGCATTTGATATAACCTTTTACTATCTCGCTGCTTTCAAGAGCCTCGTTAACACGATCCCAAGAGCGTGCTGCACGTGCTTTTTTGTGTGATAGCAAAAGTTGTCCTTTTTTGTCTTCTTGGTTCTCTACATAAACCTCTACTTTGTCTCCGATTTTAAGATCGGGGTTGTAGCGGAATTCGTTCATAGAGATAATACCATCTGATTTGTAGCCGATGTTTACAACTACCTCTCTTTTGTTCATTGATATAACAGTACCTTCTGTTACATCTTTGTCTTTTACGGTGTTGATGCTTTTGTCGTAAGCTTGCTCCAACTCCTCACGGCTTTTATCGCCAAATGTCTCGCCTTTTTCGTAGGCTTCCCAGTTGAAATCTTCAATTGGTTGTAATAATTCTTTTTCCATTTTTTAAATTAATTGTTTAATAATTAATGGGTTAGACTTTATGTTGTCAAAAAATCGATGCAAAGATACTAAAATTTGTTTTAATTCCAAAGAATTTATTGCTCTTTTTGAGTCTTAAAAGTGTTAATATATAGGTGGTTAGTAAATCCAAACCTATACTTGACAACTAACAAAATTCATTAATACCAATTTACGTTGTCGTATGGATTACTGCTCTTCTCGTATTTGAGGTCTTTGAGCATTGATGATTTTACGCTTATATGGAAGTTGTACGATTGGTAAGGACCGACAGGAACAAAATTGCAACTCATACTCCAACAGTGCATATCACGGGTAATACCACAACTCATATATGCAAGTTTTTTCATATCAAAATCGTAACTTGCAGAGAATGTGAATGTCCAGTTCTTTGTGGGTTGGATATTGCCTGAGAAGCTAAGGTTTTGGGTTATCTTGCCATTGTACTCCATCTTTTCTTTATTGAAATCGCCGTACCCGTAACTGATAGAGTAGTTTACAGACAAACTCCATGGAATTTTCCAAATCAGATAACCATCCTTCATATCGCTATCCTCTTTCTTGTTTTCGGTTTCGCCTTTTTCTTTTTGTTCTGCCTCTTTCTGTTCTTTTATTCTGGCTAATTCTTCAAGGTTTGTTATAGGTTCTCCGGTATCGCTTAATATTGGACTTGAATTGTCATCATCCTTACCTTTATCCTTGCCAAACCATTTTTTGAATGTGTCGTTATTAAATGTGTATGAGAATGAAGTTCCGGTACTTGATAAACGCCCCAAACCTTTTCCTGCTTTCCATCGGGGTATGTTTACCCTAACAGGATTGCCATACTCGTTAAGTTGGTAAGTATATGTGTCGAATGTGAAATTTGTTTGAAAATTAAAGTTTTTTGCGAGTTTTAACAGAACATTCATATTTATATTACTCCACCTTAGAGAGTCGGCGGCCATATTGTATCCCCAACTAACGCCTAAGTTCTCAATAAGGCTTATCTTTTTAACACCCGTAGAGTCTCGTTTGGAGTTAACCTTCATTTCAAGGTTGTTTGCCAAACTGAAATTTATTGTTCCTTGCCGTCCTTGTGGTGCTGTACCAAATATATTTTGGGCAAAAGGAGAGTATTTAACCTCTCTTATTGTGCCGTCTTTGTTTATTTGAGTGTATCGTTGCCAAAACCCAAATCTCTCATGACTGAAATCGGGAGCACCGGTAATGCTTACGCTTGGAGTCATAACGTGTCGTATCATCTTTATCTTTTTGCCACCAAACCATTTGGCAGGTTGGAAGAAACCATATAACTTGGTTTGCATTGATACGCTTCCGCTATAATTATATACGTTGTAAAATCCATAAATGGTGTCGTTTACAACAGCAGAGGCATGAGGGTCCCATTGTTTCATTACACGATTGGTGTACATCCTGTCGGTAAAGGTAAACGACGGGGTTATATTAATGTATTTGAATAGAGAGAATGTTGCCGATATGGGTACGGTATGTTTCATTCCATTTCTCCAATCTTTTATAAGATTAGACTTAAATAGCTGATTTTGCTTTGTGGTGATAGTGTTTCGGAACATACCCGAGTAGCTGAAACTTATCTTTTCGTACCAACGCTCTTTACCTACAGGCTTTTTCCTTTTAAAAGGGAATATGCGACTTACGTTGACTGTAAAATCGGGTAGCGAAACGACAATGGTCGAGTCTTTGCTTCGTTGGGTAATATTTGTGGTAGCCGAGATTGATACCGGGGCGTTGGGAAACGAATATGTAAAGTTTACAGTCGAACTCTTTGTGTTTTGTGTAAATTCAGAGGCATTGTAATAGGTGCTTAAACTATTTCTGTCATATCCGCTTGTAGTGTAATTCACCATTGCTGAAAAGCTCATATTGGGATTTGCTTTTCTGTCTTGGCGATGTTGCCAAACAAATCGGAAGTTTGTCTGTTTTGAGTAATCGGGCATACCTTTGTCTCCCAAAACTGTTGTAAGATAACTTGCGTTTATATATCCCGAGAATTTATATCTTTTAGCATATATCGACTGACCTTGTATCCCCCACGAACCTTTGGTGTATATCTCTCCTGTAAGAGCTAAGTCAACACATTCGTTAATTGCAAAGTAGTAACCTCCGTTTCGGATATATAAACCCCTTCTCATCTCTTCTCCGACAGTAGGGAAGATAACTCCGGATGAGTATTTTTTAGAGAATGGGAAAAATCCGAAAGGAACAGCCAGAGGAAGAGGCACACCGCCTAAAACCATATAGGCAGGTCCCGTAACAACATTCTTTCCGGGACGCATCTTTGCTTTTGTCAATTGAAGGTGAAAGTGCGGATTTTCGTGATTGTCGCAGGTTGTGTATTTGCCGTTTGCAAGATAGAAATCCCCTGTTGCATCTTTTTTTGTTTTTCCGCCAACCAAATATCCTTCGCCTTGTTGTGTTTTAACGTTTGTGATATAACCTCGTTTGCTTTTGAAGTTATATTTCATTGTCTCCGATTCGTATTGACCGCTTTGGTCTTTGAATATTGGCGAACCTATAACATTACCCGATGTGTCTGTGGCTCCTACCGCATATACAGTACTGCTATCCATATCCATTCGTATCTCTTGGGCGGTAAGCTCAATATCTTGGTAATTGATTTTACTTGAACCAAACATAAAAGCCATATTCCCGTTTCTTAGCACCATCGAATCTGTTGCGGTATATGTAACTATATCGTCCAAAGCCTCTTTCTTTTTTGGGGGCGTAACAGGCTTCTTCAAAATAGAGTCGTTTGGTATGGAATCGCTTTTTACATGATTGTTTGAGGAGATAGATGTGTTGCCGTTAGAGATAGTATCTGTAATTACAGGAGCTATAGGTGAGACATTATCTTTGTCTCTATGTTGAGCCTCCTCCGCATACAGGTTAACTGTAAGCAAGGTTGCAATCAGAACTATAACTATTCTATAAAAACTATTCCTCTTTATGAACATATATTCAAAACTTATAGATTGTGAATACAATGCCTGTTTGTTTTGGCACTATTCAAGGGAATAGGTTTAATAAACAAGTATCGGATAACGCCTAATCCCCGCAATCAACCTACAAAGTTAGTTATTTTAACCCGAAAAAATCGAATTATATCTGTGTTTTATATCTTTTTAATATTAAAACGGGGTAAAATGACGATTTAGAGCGAAAAGGGGAGTGTATATTATTATGTGTTGCTTCTGTTTGTTGTTTTTACAGAGAGGCAACATCTTTTTGATTTATCTGGGATATAGTATTATGAAAAGAGTTTTATCCAAGAATTAAATCGATTTATAGTCTCTTCGCCAAAACGTTCGAGCGAGGCTTTGGCATCTGTTATCGATTTACGTTTTTCGGAAGAACTTTTTGAGAAGAATTTATCGGCGTACGCAACTATCTTCTCCTCTATCGATATGGGAATTATATCTCTCTTGGGTAAAGGAAGTTTTTGCTCTTCAATCTCTTTTGCCGAAATTCCGGCTCCGGTATGGCGTTCGCAAACAAGGGCGTGTTTTTCTAAACCTTCGGCTCGTAATATATCGGCACCCAAAAGGGAATGTAAAATATATGGTTTATTGCCTAAGCAATGTATTTTGGGTGCATTTGTGAGAAATATTCCGATGTCGTGAAGCATTGCTGCTTCATAAACGAATGAAGCATCGGCACCCAATTCAGGGTGCGATGCCACAATTTCGAGGGCTAACTCTGCAACACTTTTGCTGTGAGCAATAAGTAAATCGTAAAGAGGTGTCCCTTTTGTATAGTATTTCTCTATTATAGAGATAGGGTCTATTCTATTATTGTTACCCATTGGTGTCTGTCTTCAATCTCTCCGTATTGGATGCCACGTAGTTCATTGTATAATTTGGTGCTTAAAGGTCCTGGGCGTCCATCCTTAGAGATGACATAACTGATGTTGTTGTCTAAATCGTCAATGCGTTGCATTGGAGATATTACAGCAGCAGTACCGCAAGCACCTGCTTCTTCGAAAGTTGCCAACTCCTCTTCCGGTATTTGGCGTTGTTCAACTTTCATACCCATATCTTCAGCCAACTGCATAAGACTGCGATTTGTTATAGAGGGCAATATCGATGAAGACTTAGGTGTGATATATGTATTGTCTTTAATTCCAAAGAAGTTTGCAGCACCTGCTTCGTCGATATATTTTTTCTCTTTGGCATCAAGATACATTTCGCATGAGTAACCTAAATCGTGTGCCTGTTTATTTGCTAAAAGACTTGCTGCGTAATTGCCTCCCACTTTGTAGCGTCCTGTTCCGAGAGGAGCAGCACGGTCGTAGCTTCTGATTATTACGTATGGGGTTGTTGAGAATCCTCCTTTGAAGTAAGGACCAACAGGAGTTACAAATATTAAAAAGAGATATTCGTTTGCAGGATGAACACCAACTTGAGCACCTGTTCCAATCAGTAGAGGTCTGATGTATAGAGAGGCCCCGCTTTCGAAAGGAGGAACAAAACGCTCGTTAAGTTTTACCACTTTCTCTACCATTTCGCAGAACATCTCTGTCGGGAGTTCGGGCATAAGAATACCACGGCAAGTAGATTGAAGACGTTCTGCGTTATCTTTCATTCGGAATACTCGGATCTTTCCGTCTTTGCCTCTAAAAGCTTTAAGCCCTTCGAAAGCCTCTTGTCCGTAGTGAAGACAAGTTGCGGCCATACTCATATTTATAGTATCTGTCGAGCTTACTTCAATTTCTCCCCATTTGCCGTCGCGATAGTATCTGCGAACGTTATAATCTGTGGGCATATATCCAAACGATAAGTTTGCCCAATCTATCTCTTGTGTTGTCATTTTTTCTCGATTTATTTTTTTATTTCTGCAAAGATACAAATTAGAAATCAAAAAGTATAATTTGGTGAGTATTTATTAAAAAAAAGAGCCTCTTTTTGTGTTTTATTAAAGAGACTCGGATATTTTTAATATTGTCAGAATTTAAAAGTTTTCATCATCGTCGTCGTCATCCCATAGGGAGGGAACATCGTATGAGTATTCACTGTCAATAAAGGCTTTAAGGTCTCTGCCTTCACGTTTGGTGGGTCGTCCCAAACCTTTGCTTCGTGCAACAAAACCGCTAATTCGAGACATTTCCAATATATCATATTGCTCTTGAGGGGTTATGTTCTCCAAAAAATCGGGAACAAGTTTAGCCCCCATCCTATTTTCTGAAAGGGCCAATACCCTGAAGGTGTATATTATGGGTGGCTTGCGAACAGATATTTCGTCGCCAACTTTAACTGTTCTCGACGGCTTAACAGTAGTGCCTTTCATCTCTACTCTCCCTTTTTTGCAAGCCTCAACAGCTTGGCTTCGGGTTTTAAAAACTCTTACTGCCCACAGCCATTTATCTATTCTTACCTCCTCTTTTGCCATACTACTTATTGTTGTATTGAGTCATGGTTCTTGCGGCTCCGGCTAAACAAAAACTTGTTATAATCTCTTTTGCGACATCTAAGCGAGGGGCGATAATATTCTCCTCCTCAGCTGAAAATTTCCCCAACACATAATCAACTTGTCCGCCTCTTGGAAATTCATTACCTATGCCGAAGCGAAGACGAGCAAAGTTTTGACCTATCAATTGTGAAATATGAGCCAATCCGTTGTGTCCTCCGGCACTGCCTTTCTCCTTTAAGCGAAGTTGCCCCAATGGAAGTGCAAGATCATCAACAACAACCAATAGGTTTTCGTTAGGTATGCTCTCTTTTTGTAGCCAATATCGAACTGCGTTTCCACTCAAATTCATAAAAGTAGATGGTTTGAGAAGAATAAGAGTTCTTCCTTTGACGGAAATTTTTGCAACTGCTCCATATCTGGCATCGGCAAAAACAGTATTGGACGCCTTAGCTAAAGCGTCCAATACCTTAAATCCTATATTGTGGCGGGTGTTATCGTATTCGTTGCCGATATTACCCAAACCTGTAATAAGATACTTCATTAATCAGTTAATTACTTTCTTGCAGCAGCGGCAGCAGCGGCAGCAGCACGAGTCATCATTACTGAACATACAACAGCCT
>JAFYPQ010000004.1 GCA_017559955.1 Bacteroidales bacterium | reverse complement strand
TTTTCTGGATGTTCGGGTTTAACCTCAATAACTATTCCGAATAGTGTAACCACAATAGAAGGATATGCATTTTCTGGATGTTCTGGGTTTACTTCAATAACCATTCCGAATAGTGTTACAACTATAGGTAGTTCTGCATTTTATGGCTGTAGTGGTTTGAAGGAATTAAGAATTGATAGTGGAGAAAATTCACTTTCTATTACTAATGGTAGTATTAGTAGTAGTATTGAGACATTGTATTTGGGAAGGAATATAATTTATGATTCATCTACATTCCATGATAAAGAAGCATATGGCTATTATTCGGACTGGAGAAATGATGCATCTCCTTTTTCCGGATCTGATTTATTGTCTGTAACTATAGGTAAGAATGTAACTAAAATAGATAATGGTTTTTTTATATATTGTGATAGCCTTAAAACGTTAATAATTGAAGATAGTTCTGAGCCTTTGCATTTAGGCTATTCTGCGTATTATTATAATGAAAGGGATTACTATGGATATACTTGTAAGAAATTTGTAAATTTATTTTATTCTTCGCCTTTAGAGTCGATATATTTAGGAAGAGATATAGGATTTGATATATCAGAAAGCACGTCATATGCTCCATTTTATAATAAAACATCATTAAAATCCTTAACCATAGGAAATAAAGTTTCGAAAATAGAAGATTATGCATTTTATGGTTGTTCCGGATTACAAGAGATAAATTCAGGAAAAACTGGTGCAGCTCCTTATATACAAGGAGGGGGAACTTTTACCGGAGTATCAAAATCAATACCAATATATATTCCGGAAGGCACTTACCCAACTTACTCAACCCAATATGGGTGGAAAAATTTTACTAATTATATAGAAGTTTATGAAAAATCAGTCTATATTAATGGTATAACATACGGCTTGAATAAAGAAGGTGTGGTTGTTGTTGCAGATGTTGATAGAGATATAGTTGATGTTAAAATTGAAAATGTTGTAGAAATTGAAGGTAAGGAATATCCTGTAACGACAATCATTGGAAATTCATTCTTTTACTCTAAAAAGATAGAGACATTGATAATAGGTGATAATATAACCTCAATTCCAACCCGAACATTTGAAAATAATACTAATTTAAGATGGGTTGTAATAGGTAGGTCTGTTACCTCAATAGGAGATAATGCATTTTATGGATGCTCTGCTTTACAAGAGATAAATTCAGGAAAAACTGGTGCAGCTCCTTATATACAAGGAGGGGGAACTTTTACCGGAGTATCAAAATCAATACCTGTATATATACCTGAGGGTAGTCTCTCTTCATATTCAACACAATATGGCTGGAAAGATTTCTCAATCTTTAAAGAAGCAAATTATAGAACAACAGAGATTGATGGTATTAAATATAGAGCATCACTCGACGATTCTTATGCTTTTGTTGAGAGAGCCGATGCATCAATTACCGAAGCGACAATAAAAGAAGAGATAATAATGTTAAATAAAACATATTCTGTAAAGGAGATAGGTGCTATGTCATTTACATTATGCTCAAAATTGTCATCAATAATAATACCTCCATGTTTAGCAAAAATAGAAGAACAAGCGTTTTATGGATGCTTCGAAATAAAAGAAATTTATTCTTTAAATAGCTTGCCTCCTGCTTGTGATTTATATGCATTTTATGGTATAGATTACTCAATACCCGTATATGTACCAAAAGGCTCAACAGCTGCGTATTCTTCTGCTGAGGAGTGGAAGTATTTCTTTAACTTTGTTGAAAGCGATTTTGTAGGTGTAGAGGAGGAGCAAATATCAACAACTGATATTAAAGTTATTGCAGGTAACGGAGTAGAGATTAACGATTACTATGGTAATCTCCGCATTGTAAATCTTTCGGGGCAAGTAGTAAAAGATATGTATGTATCAGGCTCTGCTCAAATAACATTGCCCAAAGGAGTTTATATTGTTGTAACAAACAATAAATCTCAAAAAGTGGTATTATAAAATTCTGTAATTTATAATAAAATAAACATATTAAAAATACCCGAGGTTGCTCAATGAGCAACCTCGGGTTTGGTTTAGTCAGATATATAAACTGTTGTAAGGAGGAGGTATATTCTATACAGCTCCAATATGAGTAATAATGCTAATTTGCCCAGCTAACAAATATCAACTAATTCCTCATTGTGGCATAGCCACGCACTCATTCCTAATTAACAAGCCTGCTCTTGTTGATTTTGCTCACGCTCAACAAAGATTAAATAAATTTATCATTGTATTTGCTTACTCGCAAAATTACTAATTAACGAGCCTTCGCCCGTTGATTTTGCTCACGCTCGGCATCGCACAAACAAGTTTGGCACTGCTCTTGCTTACTCGCAAAATTCCTAATTCCTAATTGTTGCGAAGCAACGAACTCATTCCTAATTCCTCAAACAACTTTCCAAACCTCAACTCTTTTGCGTTTCCTTGGTTTTCAATAATATTTCCGTTATCGTAAACTAATGTGCCATTAACAAAAGTTTTCTCAATAGAGCAGGGGAATGTGTGTCCCATAAATGGCGACCATCCACATTTTGACAATATATTGCCACTCTCTACGGTGTATGGTTTGTTGGGGTTTACTAAAACAATGTCGGCAAAGTATCCCTCCTTAATGTATCCACGTTTTTCAATACCATATAATATAGCAGGAGCGTGAGCACTTTTTGCAACAACTGTTTCAATTGGGAATACTCCTGCTTTAGCCATTTCGAACAGAGCAAGTAGCGTATGTTGAATTAGAGGACCTCCCGATGCGGCTTTTAGACAGTTACCCTCTTTTTCCGATGGTAGGTGAGGAGCGTGGTCGGTAGCAACAATATCAATTAGGTTATTGTTGAATCCGGCTCTTAATACATCTCTATCCTCTTGGGTTTTAATGGATGGGTTCCATTTAATAAGGTTACCATATTTTTCGTAATCCCTGTCATCAAAATAGAGGTGGTGAGTACATATTTCAGAAGTGATACGTTTTTCAGTCAAAGGTTTATTCTCCAATAGTGTAAGCTCCTTTGCTGTTGAAATATGCAATACGTGTAAACGTGCATTGTGTCGTGTTGCAAGTTCCACGGCTTTGGCAGTAGAGGTGTAGCAAGCCTCTGCATCTCTGATTAGTGGGTGGAATTTAACTGGCAAATCCTCTCCATATTTGCCAATATAAAACTCTTTGTTGCGTTTTATAACCTCTTCCGACTCTGAGTGTATGGCAATAATTGAATCAACCTCCGAGAAAATTCGGTTAAGAGTCTCGCTCTCGTTTACTAACATATTGCCGGTTGACGAGCCCAAAAACAATTTAACACCGCAAATACGTCTGAAATCAGCTTTTAAAAGTTCGTCGATATTATCGTTTGTGGCACCAATATAAAACGAGTAGTTTGCAAGAGAGGTCTCTGCTGCTCTGTCAAACTTCCAATTAATATCGTTTATGGTAGTTGTTTGTGGATTAGTGTTTGGCATATCCATAAACGATGTTACTCCTCCTGCAACTGCAGCTCTTGACTCGGTTGCCATATCTGCTTTGTGAGTCAATCCGGGCTCTCTAAAGTGCACTTGGTCGTCAATAGCTCCCGGTATCAGCCAAAGTCCTTCGGCATCAATAACCTCTTTTGCATCAGCAATCCACTCTTGAGGACACTCGCCATAGGCAACTTTCTCTATTTTATCCTCATTTATGAGTAGAGAGCCTTTTTGGCTCTCTCCACTATTTATTATTGTTGCATTCTTAATTAAAATCATCTCTTTAACTAACAACTAAAAACTAACAACTAAAAACTACTTAAATATGCTTGCAAGTTTAAGCCTTATAACACCAAAGAAGGCTTCGCTGAAAATTCCACCACTCATTTTGCTTGTGCCGAGTGTGCGGTTGATGAATATAATAGGAACCTCTTTAATTTTATATTTCAATTTATATGCTCTGAATTTCATTTCAATTTGGAATGCGTAACCCTTAAATTGGATTTTGTCCAAATCGATAGCCTCCAAAACGTGTCGGCGGTAGCACATAAATCCTGCAGTCGAGTCGGCTATTTTCATGCCGGTAACAAATCTGACGTATTTCGATGCGTAGTACGACATTATAACTCTTCCCATAGGCCAGTTAACAACGTTCACTCCCGAAACATATCTCGAACCTATTGCTACGTCAGCATCTTTACTGCAAGCCTCGTATAGTTTAAGAAGGTCGTTAGGATTGTGCGAAAAATCGGCATCCATCTCAAAAATATATTCATAACCCTCTTTTAAAGCCCATTTAAAGCCTGTAATATAAGCTGTGCCCAAGCCTAATTTACCCTCTCTGCTTATAAGAGAAATTCTGCCATTATGTATCTCTTGCATCTCTCTTACTGCATTGGCAGTGCCGTCAGGAGAACCGTCATCAACAATAAGAATATCAAATTGTTGAGGCAACGATATTACGGCTGTAATAATATTTTTAATGTTTTCAATTTCGTTGTAAGTGGGAATTATTACAACTGAATCAGATTTTAAAGGTTTCATCAATATTAAGTGTTGCTTTTATATCCTACAAAAATATTATTTCATAATATCATTTCAAAATAAAAACAAAAAAATATTCTTAAAAAATATTTGCTACAGCCAATCTGTTTAAATACCTTTTAGCCTTCTCTCTTGTATAAAAACTATCGCTCTAATTGCTTAATTGTTGATAACTTATAACAATATAATTTTCATAACTCAAAAAAAATGAGTACTTTTGCACCTCTAATTTTGAAAATTGTATGAAATTAGAATTGAAAATTTGTCCGTAAACGTAGGTTTTATGGGCAAATCAGTGTTAACCAATATATTGATTTAATGAAGAAACAAACTACACCTGATTATATATTTGAGGCGAGTTGGGAAGTATGTAACCTTGTAGGAGGTATTTATACAGTTCTTTCAACCAAAGCAAGAACACTTCAAGAGAAGAACAAAGACAAAGTAATTTTTTTCGGACCCGATTTAGCGGGTGGCAATATAGCATTCAAAGAGAGTGCAACACTATTAAAAGGTTGGCGTAAAGTCGCTACCGATGCAGGCCTAAAAGTAAAAGTAGGCCGTTGGCAAATACCCGGAACTCCAATTGCAATTTTAGTTGACTTTAAAGATACATTCGCAGAGCGTGATACTATATATGGCGATATGTGGAACGATTTCGGTATAGATTCGCTTCCTGCATATGGCGACTATGATGAGTCGTGTATGTTTGCCGTAACAGTTGCTCGTGCAATGGAGAGCCTATACAAATTTATCGAAGGAGAAAAATATAATGTAGTTGCTCACTTCGACGAGTGGACAACAGGAATGGGTCTTCTATATGTAAAAAAGCACCTACCCCAAGTAGCTACAGTGTTTACAACACACGCAACATCAATAGGTCGTTCAATCGCATCAAACGGAAAACCATTATACGATTATCTTCCTGGTTATTTTGGAGATCAAATGGCTACTGAATTGAACATGGTGTCAAAACACTCGGTAGAGAAAAATGCGGCACTTAACGCAGATGCCTTCACAACAGTAAGTTCAATTACAGCCAAAGAGAGTACACAACTTATAGGTCGCAAACCCGATGTAACTCCTAACGGATTTGAGGAGGAGATGGTTCCGGCTCCCGAGAAATATGCGAAAGTTCGTACAGCGGCTCGTAAAACATTGTTACAAGTAGCTGCTGCCTTATCAGGCAAGAAACCTGCTGAAGATGCATTGTTGGTAACAACATCAGGTCGTAATGAATTCCGTAACAAAGGAATTGATTTGTACCTTGATTCTTTGAAAAAATTATCTGACTCATATAATGGAGAGCGCCAAATTATAGCATTTATATTGGTTCCTGCATGGGCAGGCGATGCTCGTGAGGATGTTGTTGCCCGTATGAAAAAACTTCCTGCAGAAGCAACACAATTGGATGCTCCATTTGTAACACACGCACTTTACAACTTTAACGACGATAACATTGTAAATAAAATACGCTCTTTATCATTCAATGCTTCGGCAGATGATAAGATTCAAGTAATATACGTTCCATCATATCTAAAAGGTGATGACGGAATTTTGAATAAGAGCTATTATCAAGTATTGCCAGGTTTCGACTTGACAATCTTCCCATCATACTATGAGCCATGGGGGTACACTCCACTCGAAAGTGTAGCATTCGGAATTCCTACTGTAACAACATCTTTATCAGGATTTGGAATGTGGGTAATGGAGAAGGTAAGCAAAGTGTCGAAACGAAGCGGAGTATATGTAATACCTCGTACCGACTCAAATTACGACGAGCTTTCTGCGAAGATTGCCGAAACAATAGCTTCGGTAGCCGCAATGAAGGAGAATGACTACAAAGCATTATGCGATGCGGCAACTGCAACATCTAAAAAAGCATTGTGGAATAACTTTATTGCCGAGTACGAGAAGGTATATGTAAAAGCATTAGCACAAAATAAAAAATCAAATAAATAGAGAAAATAACTTATTAAATTATACAGAAATGAAAGTAAAAGTAAGTGAAACAAACATGCCCAAATGGGGAAATGTAACTGTTAAGTTCGATGTTCCCGAGAAATTGGAGGCATTACAAGAGATGTCTAAAAATATTTTTTGGACTTGGACTTCAGAAGCAACAAATCTTTTCAAAGATATAGATGCAGAGTTGTGGCGTGCCACAGCAGGAAACCCTGTATTAATGTTGCAAAAACTATCTTATGAGCGTCTTGAAGAGATTGCTGCTGATAAAACAATGATGACACGCATCAATGCTGTTTACAAAAACTTCCGTAAATATATGGATGAGCCACGTCGTACCGATATGCCTTCAGTTGCATACTTCAGTATGGAGTACGGTTTGTCAAATGTATTGAAAATATATTCAGGAGGTCTTGGTGTATTGGCTGGAGACTATCTAAAAGAGGCAAGTGATGTTAATATCGATATGACAGGAGTTGGTTTCTTGTATCGTTATGGATACTTCAAACAAACTCTTTCAATGGACGGACAACAACTTGCTAACTACGAGCCTCAAAACTTCAATCAATTACCTATCGACCAAGTATGTGATGAAATAGGTAAACCTATCGTTCTTGAGGTCCCTTATCCAGGTAGAGTAGTATATGCTCACATTTGGAGAGTAAACGTAGGTCGTGTGCCTTTGTATTTGCTTGATACAGACTTAGATCAAAATAGCGAGTACGATCGTTCAATCACTTACCAACTTTATGGAGGAGACTGGGAACACCGTATGAAACAAGAGTATATGTTGGGTATCGGTGGTATGTTGATGTTGAAACGTCTTGGAATTAAAAAAGAGGTTTACCACTGTAATGAGGGACACGCTGCACTTATCAATGTACAACGTTTAGTAGAGTACGTACAAGAGGAGAAACTTTCATTTGCTCAAGCTCTTGAGGTTGTACGTTCTTCTTCATTATATACAGTTCACACTCCAGTTCCAGCAGGACACGACAGTTTTGACGAGTCATTGTTCGGAAAATATATGTATGAGTTCCCTGAGCGTCTTGGAATCTCATTTGGAGAGTTGATGGATATGGGTAGAGAAAACCCAGGAACTAATGAGAAATTCTCAATGAGCGTATTTGCTTGTAACACATGCCAAGAGGTAAACGGTGTGAGCTGGTTACACGGAAAAGTTTCTCAAAATATGTTCCAACCAATCTGGAAAGGATACAGCCCCGACGAGCTACACGTAAGCTACGTAACAAATGGTGTACACCTTCCAACATGGGCTGCTTCTGAATGGAAAGAGTTATATGAGAAACATTTAGGAAAAGATATCTTGACAAAACAAGCAGATCGTGAAATGTGGAACAAAATCTATGATGTTCCCGATGAAGAGATTTGGACACTTCGTCAACAAATGAAGAACAAACTTGTTAACTATGTTCGTCAAGACTTCCGTGAAAACTGGTTGAAAAACCAAGGAGATCCCTCTCGTATAGTATCAGTATTGGAGAAAATCAACCCTAACGCTCTATTAATCGGTTTTGCACGTCGTTTTGCAACTTACAAACGTGCACACCTATTATTCACCGACTTAGATCGTTTGGCTAAAATCGTAAACAATCCTAACTATCCTGTACAATTCATCTTCTCAGGTAAAGCACACCCTGCTGACGGTGGAGGTCAAGGATTGATTAAGAGAATTGTTGAGATTTCACGTCGTCCGGAGTTTATCGGAAAAATCATCTTCTTGGAGAACTACGATATGCAAGTATCAAAACGTCTTATCTCAGGTGTTGATATCTGGTTGAACACACCAACTCGTCCTCTTGAGGCATCAGGAACATCTGGTGAGAAAGCAGAGATGAACGGTGTACTTAACTTCTCGGTACTTGACGGATGGTGGTACGAAGGATACAAAGAAGGTGCAGGTTGGGCATTGACCGACAAACGTACTTTCCAAGACCAAGGACAACAAGACCAATTAGATGCAGCAACTATCTACTCAATGTTAGAGAACCAAATCGTTCCTCTATACTTTGCTAAAAACAGCAAAGGATACTCTCCTGAGTGGATTCAATATATCAAAAACTCAATTGCTAAAATCGCACCTGAGTTTACAATGAATCGTATGATTCTTGACTATGTTGATCGTTTCTACTCAAAAGAGGCTTCACGTAGTGCTCTTCTTAAAGCAGACGACTACAAATTGGCTAAAGAGATTGCGGCTTGGAAACAAATGGTTGCAGAGAAATGGGATTCAATCGATGTAATCGATGTTAAAGTTCCTGAGAACTACGAGGCAGGACTTCAAGTTGGTCAAACATATCCTATCGAGGTAACAATCGATCGTAAAGGATTACCTAACTGCTTAGGAGTAGAGATCGTTGTTCTTGAAGACCAAGACGGAAAAGAGCATCGTATAGTTAAAGAGCTTGAAATCGTTAAGACAGCAGGCGACTTGACAACATTCAAATATGATTATCAAGTGCTTCGTGCAGGATCATTCAAATATGCATTCCGCATATATCCTAAAAATCCTGCATTGCCTCACCGTCAAGACTTTGCATACGTTAAGTGGTTTACAACTGCTAACGATTAATAAAAGATTACCTAAATCTAAATCTATGAAAAACAGGGAGAGTATTGAAAAATGCTCTCCCATATTTTTATAACAGATGAAATTTGAATATTTGTTTGGTATTTATTTGGTTGCAGTAAACCTCATTGCCTTTATCCTTTACGGAATAGACAAATATAAGTCGAGAAAATCGAAGTGGAGAATATCGGAGAGAACTCTTATTATAATAGCTCTTATCGGAGGTTCAATAGGTGCTTTATTGGCAATGAAGGCATTTCGCCACAAAACAAAACATAAAAAATTTACAATAGGAGTGCCAATAATATTAGTGGCACAGATAGCAACTGCAATATATATAATACTCTAATAACTAACAACTCTAAAGATAAGGATTATACTCCTTCTCATACTCAATTGTGGTAGTAGGTCCGTGTCCGCAATAAACAATAGTGTTATCGGGTAGAGTAAAAATTTTAGAAGTTATATTTTCGTTAAGAGCCTTGTAGCTACCACCATATAAATCTGTTCTGCCAATGCTCTCTTTAAAAAGAACATCACCAGAAAACAAAATGCCCTCTTCTTTGCAGTAGTAACACAAACTGCCGGGAGAGTGTCCCGGAACACTAATTGCAATAAGTGGGTAGTTTCCAATTTTAATTATATCTCCCTCTTTAATAATATTTTTAAGTTCAGGAGCAGGAGCATTAAGTTTTATTCCAAACATTTCGCACTGTTGAGGAATTAGATTTAGGAGCATAATATCTTCGTTGTCTGCACTTAATCCAACACCATATTTGTTGGCGATATATGTTGCACCAAAGCAATGGTCTAAATGTAAGTGAGTGTTTAGTAGATATTTAACTTTTAGTTTTTCTCTCTCTATAAAGTCTGTTACAGCATCCTCTTCGTCGGCATAGTAAAAGCCTGCATCAATAATTGCACACTCTTTTGTGTTGCTATCATAAACAACATAGCTGTTTTCGCAAAACGTATTGCAAACAAAACATTTAACTTTAAGCATACAAAACTATTTATTACGATTTGTTACAGGAACAAACAATGCTTTTTTTGTTTTAAAGAACTCCTCCTCAAAAAAATCAGAAAGTTCGTAAGTTACTGCAATATTTTTAAAGGGAGCGGCTTCAGCAGTAAGGTCTCCTCCTTTAAGTGCAATAATACCATTTGGAAGAGCATTTTGTTGATGTTTAGCCACGTTTTTTCTGCTGATGCGGAACAATTCGTTCATAGGCATAGCAGCACGGCTTACAACGAAGTCGAACAAACCCTTCTCCTCCTCAACACCACATTGCTTTAAAGCAACATTCTTTAACCCTATTTGGTTTGCAATATCTTCTGCTACTCTGATTTTTTTGCCTGTACGGTCAACCAATAAAAACTGACATTCGGGGAACATAATAGCTAAAGGAATACCCGGGAACCCACCACCTGTTCCAACATCTAAAATATTAGTGCCAGGGGTAAACTCAATAATTTTAGCAATAGCCAATGAGTGTAAAATATGGTGCAGATATAAGTTGTCAATATCTTTGCGAGATATAACATTTATTTTCTCATTCCAATTGCGATAAAGAGCATCTAAAGCTTCAAACTGAGATATCTGTATTTCTGTAAGATTTTTAAAATATCGTTTAATGTTCTCCATAGTTCAACTGATTATAATATGCTTTTAATAGGAGTGTTTTCAATAAAATATTTTTCGAGTTTAGAGTAGGGTATTGTAACCTCTATGGCACCGCAGGCATAGGGAGCTATTTCGTATGGGTTATATACCCAATGAATGCCATTTGCATCGGCATAGAAATTTTCTGTAACATATACATCCTCTATATCAATACTTTCGGCACATTCGTTTTTTAGAAGCTGTTCTCTTATAAGTGGTAAAATTTCAGCTATGGCATCTTCTTTGAAAATACTATTTAATCCAATCTCTTGGTTATCATAAAAGTCATAAACATAGCACGAAGTAATATTTAATCCGTGAGCTCCACCGGTATAGGTATATTGGTCGCACGAATAACTTAATATTCCGTGAGCATTGTATAAAACTTTATTGGTAGTATAATATTCGTAGTTCATCCAAGGCTCGCCTGTAATTTTTGATTCTGGGGTAGAACCGCATACATCTATCTTGTATTGTTTTATATCATCTTTCATAGCAACCTTTACAGCCTCATCAATACTCTTTTGGTTTTTGTACTCTTTGCCAATACAATTGCCAATAAAATCTTTAAGTAAAAGTTCGTCATTACCTGCTACTCCTGTTGCAATCGGATACTCAAGCATAAAAGTTATATTTATACAGGGCATAGTGTCTCTATTTGCAATATGATATGTTGAAGAGTCGGCAAACGAGGCAAATTCCAATTTGTCCGAAGGGAAATTGCTCTCTTCTGTAATTTTTCCCTCACTTGCTTTATTTGTATTATTTATACAACTAAAACATATTAAAGCTATGGTAAATAATGAAATTAGTTTTCTCATAATAAATAAAAGTTGCCAATGTTACAAAAATAGTAATTTAAATTATAATATATCGTTTTATTTTAGTCTATATAGAGGCTCCTCATAAATAATATAATCTTCATCAACCAAAAAACGAACAACTTCAATGATTTTATCTCTATCACGAGGAATAGAGTTTACAATTTGAGAAATATTGTATGCCCCGTTTTCGAGCATCTCTTTCAACATTGCCTCAATCTCTGAAAATTCTCTTTTGTCAACCTCGTTATTGTCTGTTTTAAGACAATTATCGCATATTCCGCAATATTTGCCGTCTCTCTCTCCAAAATACTCAAGCAACAAAAGTTGTCGGCATTTTTTGTCGTGAGTGGCGTATGTAATCATACTCTCAATACGTTTTGCAAAACGCTCTTTACGCTCTTCGTAAACATCCTTTGGAATATGAACATATTTAGTAGCTTCTCTCGGTGCCGAAAAAAATATGTATGGATTTTGTCGTCGTGGGATATAGTGAATAATCCTCTGTTTGCTTAACGATATAAGAGCCTCACAAACCTCTTTTTGCGAAAGAGCAGTACGTCGGGCAAGTTGCTCTTCATTAATATAAGCATATTCAGAGAACATACCACTGTACGAACGCATGGCACATTCTAAAACAGTCTCTTCATTAGGATATTGCTCTTGCCAATTATACAACTCTTCTCTGTCAACAACAAACATCATTCTTGCAGAGGTATCAACATTTTCAACGTATTCTATGTATCCGCAGAGTTCAATAATCTTAATTGCGTTGTAAGTTGTTAAAATCGGAAACTTATAAATCGAACAGAATTTGTTTATATCAAACTCTTTAATTAATCCGTTGCCCGAACCAACAGCAACTTCGTAGTAGTCGCACAACGCATCGTAGCAATGAATAATAAACTCCTTTTCGGGGAATGAATCTGCGATACGTTTATTAAGTTTTGTCTTATCATTATTCGAATATAAAACAACGGCGTATGCCTTTTTACCATCACGACCCGCACGTCCTGCCTCTTGAAAATACTCTTCGGGAGAGTTTGGTAAATCCATATGAACAACAACTCTGACATCGGGTTTATCGATACCCATACCAAAAGCATTGGTGGCGACAATAACCCTGCACTCATCGTCTTTCCAGCGTTGTTGTTTCTGATTTTTATCCTCGCTACCCAATCCTGCGTGAAAAAAGTCGGCAGAAATTCCGCAAGCCTGCAAATCCAAAGCAACCTCTTTTGTCCTTTTGCGGTTGCGAACATAAACAATTGCACACCCTTTAACTCTGTTTAATATTCTAAAGAGTTCTCCATTTTTATCGTCAGTACTCCTAACAACGTATGCAATATTTTTTCTTGCAAAACTCTTTGTAAAAACATTCTCCTCTTTAAAGAGCAGTTTACTTTGAATATCCTTAACAACATCGGGTGTGGCAGTGGCTGTAAGAGCCAATACAGGTATAGAAGGAAATATTTTTCTGATGTCGGCAATATTAACGTATGCAGGTCTGAAATCGTATCCCCATTGCGAAATACAGTGAGCCTCATCAACCACAATCATTGAGATTGTCATTTGTCGGAACTTCTCCAAGAATAGTTCACTCGATAGACGTTCGGGAGATACATACAAGAATTTATAGTTTCCGAATATACAATTTTCGAGAGCAATATTTGTCTCTCTGCGAGTCATACCCGAATGAACGTATGTAGCCTTAATATTTAACTCTCTGAGGTGGTCAACTTGGTCTTTCATTAGCGAAATGAGCGGAGTGATAACAATGGCAGTACCCTCCATAATAAGGGACGGCACCTGAAAGGTGATAGACTTACCACCACCTGTTGGCATAAGACCCAAAGTGTCTTTGCCGTCTAAAACAGAGTTTATAATATCTGCTTGCAGAGGACGAAACTCATTGTAACCCCAATACCTCTTTAAAACTCCATGAATATCTCTCTCTTCGCTCATTTGTTCTATAACCGATAATATAACAAAAGTACAAAATGTTTTATAAACTCTTGCCGAAATAAATCAAAATCTATTTCCCCTTCTATAATATGGATAAAATACATTGATATAAATTTTTGTTATAAATAAACGCAAACTTGTCAGTGGCAAGGTTGTCTTATTCTGTCTTTTTGTCATATTTTATATTTACCATGCAGGATAAAAAAATTGGCACAAAATTGGTATATATAATTATGAAGAAAAAAAACTTCTTATTTACAGATATATATTAACAATAAAAATAAAAAATTATGGAGATTAAACCATTAGCAGACAGAGTGTTGGTAAAACCCGCTCCTGTACAAGAGAAGACAATCAGTGGAATTATAATTCCTGATTCAGCAAAAGAGAAACCTCTTCAAGGTGAAGTTGTAGCAACAGGCAACGGTACAAAAGATGAGGAGATGGTTGTTAAACAAGGCGATAATGTTTTGTATGGCAAATATTCGGGAACAGAGGTTGAATTTGATGGCGTAAAATATTTGATTATGCGTCAATCAGACATTCTTGCAATCATTAAATAATAGAAAAAAACAAGTAAAAATTTATTTAGCTATGGCAAAAGATATTAAATTTAATATAGATGCTCGTGAAGAGCTTAAAAAAGGTGTTGATGCGTTGGCTGATGCTGTAAAAGTAACACTTGGTCCCAAAGGACGTAATGTTATCATCGAGAAAAAATTCGGTGCACCACACATTACAAAAGATGGAGTATCTGTAGCAAAAGAGGTTGAATTGGAAGACAAATTCCAAAATATGGGAGCACAACTTGTTCGTGAAGTTGCTTCAAAAACAGGCGATGATGCAGGAGACGGAACAACAACAGCAACAGTTCTTGCTCAAGCAATTGTAAATGTAGGTTTGAAAAATGTTACAGCGGGAGCAAATCCTATGGATTTGAAACGTGGTATCGACAAAGCCGTTGCAAAAGTTGTTGAGAGCATCAAAGCTCAAAGCCAAGAGGTTGGAGACGATTTTTCAAAAATCGAATCAGTTGCTCGTATTTCGGCAAACAACGATGAGGAGATAGGTAAACTTATAGCAGAGGCAATGAAGAAAGTAAAAAAAGAGGGTGTAATCACAGTTGAAGAGGCAAAAGGAACTGATACAACAGTAGAGGTTGTAGAGGGTATGCAATTCGATCGTGGATATATCTCTCCATACTTCATTACAAATACAGAGAGTATGGAGTGCGAAATGGAGCGTCCATTCATCTTGATTTTCGACAAAAAAATCTCTTCTCTAAAAGATATGTTGCCAATCCTTGAAGCAACAGCACAATCAGGACGTCCACTATTAATAATTGCAGAGGATGT
Source organism: Bacteroidales bacterium (assembly GCA_017559955.1). Lineage (GTDB taxonomy): Bacteria > Bacteroidota > Bacteroidia > Bacteroidales > G3-4614 > Caccoplasma_A. The sequence goes on along the minus strand of JAFYPQ010000004.1, from coordinate 17,936 downwards.
AGATAGCGAAGCACTTGCAACACTTGTTGTAAACCGTCTTCGTGGATCATTGAAAATATGTGCGGTAAAAGCGCCTGGATTTGGAGACCGTCGCAAAGAGATGTTAGAGGATATCGCAATCCTTACAGGAGGTATTGTAATCTCAGAAGAGAAAGGTTTGCAATTGGAGAAAGCAACAATTGATATGCTTGGAACAGCCGAGAAGATTACGGTAAACAAAGACAATACTACAATCGTTAATGGTTCAGGCGATAAAGATGCAATTGCAGCTCGTGTAGCTCAAATCAAAGCACAAATCGAGAAAACAACATCTGATTACGATCGTGAAAAACTTCAAGAGCGTCTTGCAAAACTTGCAGGTGGAGTAGCAGTACTTTACATCGGAGCACCTTCAGAAATTGAGATGAAAGAGAAAAAAGATCGTGTTGATGATGCTCTATGTTCAACTCGTGCAGCAATTGCCGAAGGAATTGTTCCCGGTGGTGGTGTAGCATACATTCGTGCCATAGCTTCAATTGAAGGATTAAAAGGTGATAACGATGATGAGCAAACAGGTATTGAAATTGTAAAACGTGCAATAGAAGAGCCTTTACGTCAAATCGTTGCAAATGCAGGACTTGAAGGAGCAGTAATCGTACAAAACGTAAAAGACGGAAAAGATGACTTCGGTTATAATGCACGTACTAACACATACGAAAACTTCTTTGCAGCGGGAGTAATCGACCCTGCTAAAGTATCTCGTGTAGCATTAGAGAACGCAGCATCAATTGCAGGAATGTTCTTAACAACAGAGTGCGTTATAGCAGAGAAGAAAGAAGAGAACCCTGCACCTATGGGAGCACCAATGGGTGGAATGGGAGGTATGGGTGGAATGATGTAATATTCTCCAATAACTCAATATAGAAAAAACGATGTGTCATCGGCACATCGTTTTTTTTGTTATATAGGGTTAATGAAACCCATAAGACTAATATAGGTATTTGCATAAATTCTAATTAAATCATAACTACCATAGTTATCCTCGTAACCATAGTAATCTTAGCAAATAACTAACAACTATAAAACTACCTTTTGAGATTTATTCTCGGTAACAATAATATAAGCACCCTTAGGTAATGTAATTTGAGCCGAGCCATTTACATATGTCTCTTTAACAACTTGCCCTGCAAGGCTGATAACTTGTAACTTGCCATAGTAATTACAAATATCAATACCATTACCTGCAAAAACCTTTATCTCTGTTGCAGAAATATTACTATCCTCTATACCTGTAAAATCACTTTCAATAAAGTTTGTAAACTCATTCCAACCCTCTGCTGACTTATATTTGGAAATAGAACCGATAGGAATATATACAGGGATTGATTTATCAACAGCCTCAAATATAGAAGGTATATCATCATTTAGTAGAGGAGGTTCTGGATTTAAGCAAAATATTTCTGTTAGGCCACACTCAATAAAACTATAATCTCTAATTTCATTTACACTGCTTGGTATTTTTACCCATTTCATATTAAAGCACCTTGCAAATGTATTCCGTTCAATAACGGTAATGCCTTCAGGAATTATTACGTTGTTAAGATTTTCACATCTATAAAAAGCTCCATTCTCTATTGAGGTTACATTATTATGGATATTTATATATGTAAGACCCCAACAATTAGAAAAGGCAGCATACCCAATTTTTGTTACACTCTCTGGAATTGTATATGCACCTTGTTTTGCTCCCGGATATTGAATTATGGTTGTTTTCTCTTTATTAAATAAAATACCGTTCTCTGATAAATAATTCAAGTTCTCAGAATCAACAGTTATAGATGTAAGAGATGCATTGTAACCAAAAGCACCCATAGCAATATTTGTAACGCTCTTTGGGATTGTTACCGTTTTTAAGTTATCACACTCAACAAAAGCAACTTCTCCTATTGTTTCAACACCTTCGGGAATTACTACTGATGTCAATCTGCTCCATGCAAAAGCATAATCACCAATGAACTTTATACTCTCAGGGAAATTTATTGATGTCAAACCAGTTTCGGCAAATGCTTCTTCATCAATAGTTGTTACACCATTAGGAATATTTATAGAGGTTAAACCTGTACATTCCGCAAAACATCCAACAGGTATTGTTGTAATGTTATTAGATAGTTTTACATCATTTAAACTTGAACATCCCGCCAAAAGATACTCACCCAAAGATGTAATGTTATTGGGAATTTCTATAGATGTTAGATTTTGAGCATCTTCAAAAACATTCTCACCTATTTTTGTAACGCTATTGGGTATAATAATAGATGTAAGTTTACTATCTGTAAATGCGAAATTTTCAAGAATGTCAACACCATCAGGAATTGTGAATGTTCCATATTTTGCAGGAGGACATTGTATAAGTTTTGTTTTTTCTATGTTAAATAATACACCCTCTTCTGAAGTATAGTGTAGATTATTACTATCAACATTAATAGCAGTCAAGTTATCGCATCCAACAAGAGCTCTTTCTCCTATCTCCGTTACACTTTTGGGAATAGTGATAGTTGTTAAACTACTACAATTGTTAAATGCTCTCTTGCCAATTTTTGTAACACTTTCAGGTATTGTAACAGATGTAATATTTTCTCTGCTATTACAAGCCCAATCTCCAATCTCTGTTACAATGTAACTCGAAGCATCAAAATTAACTAAAAATGGTATAATTACCTCTCCGGTACATTCGTAATCATCTACCTCTGTTAGTTTTATAGTATTACTATGCGTAATCTCAAAGATAAGATATTTCCCATTTTCACATTCATAGTAAAATGAATCTCCAACTGATGCTGCATATGCATGTAGTGTTGTCAATAGCATTATAAATGCCACTAAATGTTTTGTGTAGTTTTTAAATTTCATACAGATTTATTTTAGTTATACATAAGTTAATTTAATTCGTTTTTAACCTCACGCATAACTAAATAAAGAAAGCGTGAGTTGGCTATCACGCTCTAAAGGTACTACCACATACCCGCATACAAGATAAGCACAACCCACGCAAAGCGTAGGCGTTAAGTGCCTATTGTCTTTGTATGCTTTCAAAAGGTGGTAGTTTTTTAGAGCAAATGACAATAGCAAAACGCTATAAATATATAAATGTCATGAAGATCTACTTCATCACTGCAAAATTATTAAAAAGTTTTAATATTTCAATATGTTATTTTTAATATAAATAAAGCCTATTAAACCATAGTCTAATAGGCAAAATTCCTAATTCCTAATTTCTCATTTCTAATTAATTATTTAGTAATAAGATAAACCGTATAAGCAATATATCCTAAGGTAAGAATAGCACCTTCGTATCGGTTTATAACATTCTTACCACCAAACTTACCAACGATATATACCAAAACAGATGCAGCTAAAAGAACAAAAAAATCAATTGGGCTGAAACCATTTAGTGATATTGGAGTTATTGATGCACTACAACCTAAAATAAAGAATATATTAAGAATGTTGCTACCTAAAACATTACCTAATGCAATGCTAACATTTCCTTTGCGTGCGGCATTAACAGATACTGCAAGTTCTGGCAACGAGCTACCTGCCGATACAATTGTAATGCCAATAATAGCCTCACTCATACCCAGCATTCTTGCAACCTCTGTTGCACTGCTTACAAACATTTTGCCTCCAAAAATAAGAGCAATCAAACCTGCAATTATAAATACAACAATTTTCCAAATGGGGAGTGGTAGTTCAACCTCTTCACTATTGCTATCATCATTAGGAATAGAGAATGTGTAGCGAATAAATATTGCAAGGAAACACAAAAGAATCATACCGCTATATTGGCTGATAAATCCATCTTCTTCACCACCTATAACCATACTCCCTGCAACAAGAATCAATACTAACGATGCCAATAAGTTGAATGGTAATTCTCGAGATAACATACGACCATTAAATCTAATAGGAGTTATTAGAGCTGTTACTCCTAAAATAAGCATAGTGTTAAATATATTGCTACCTACAACATTACCAAGTGCAATACCCGAAGAACCTTTAATAGCAGAACCTACACTAATAACCAACTCAGGTAAAGATGTTCCCAAAGCCACAATTGTTAAACCAATAATGAGTTCGCTGATTTTAAATTTACGGGCAAGAGCTGATGCTCCTCGTACAAGAAAGTTTGCTCCATATAGAATAATGGCAATACCGGCAATAAAGCCAACAACCGAAATAATTATATCCATATATTACTTAATTAATTATTAAAACGGTTGCAAAGTTACAAAAAAGCAGTGAATGCACTATTCGAAATAAAATTAAACATTATCTTCGCACTTAAATATAAACTTATGGCAAAACGAATAGGAATATTATCAGACACACACGGATATTGGGATGAACGTTATAAAAAATATTTTGCTGAGTGTGATGAGATATGGCATTGCGGAGATATAGGCTCAACAGAAGTTTTAGATAAATTAGAGGCAATAAAACCTGTTCGGGCAGTGTATGGCAATATCGATGGGCAAGATGTCAGGTTAAGAACAGCCAAGTATCAGAAGTTTAATATCGAAGATGTATCGGTTTGGATAACACATATAGGAGGTTATCCCGGGCGATATGATAAATCTGTTATGCCTGATATTTTTCGCCATCCTCCAAAACTATTTATCTCCGGACACTCTCACATATTAAAGGTTATGTATGATAAAACTTTAAACTTGTTACATATAAATCCGGGGGCAGCGGGTGTTTATGGGTTTCATAAAGTAAGGACAATAGTACGCTTTACCATAGACGGAAGTGAATTTAAAAATTTAGAGGTAATAGAACTTGAAGAGGAGAAAAATAGATAATATATCGTCTCGTTACAATCAAGGTTAATCGTCATCTCTATTTTTGTTTCTAAGTTTGATGGTATATCTTAGAATAATAACAATAATTAAACTGACAGCTAAAAGAAAAAAGTATTCAAAGAAGTCATTATCTATCAATATTAAATCTCTTGCCCAATATGCCATTGTAGCCAAGTACGCACAAAGAATTAAAGTAACAATGTTATGAGTTTTCATAGCCAAATAATAAAACCTACTATATCTAACACAACAGTAGAATAGTAGGTTTAATTTTGGTTTATAGTACCATTTTTTTGTTTAAATGCTTATTAGCTTCTCATAAATTCTTAAAGTAGCCCAAGCGTCAGTCGAAGCGTAACGTTTTTGAGCATCGGTTAAAATATCTGCTTCCCAATTCGAAAGACGTTGAGATTTTGAAATCTTCTTGCCAAATAAAATAGCATATATCTTTTGTAAACTTTTATCTCCAATACCATAATTTTCAATAATAGATTGAATATCAATAAAGGCTTTCGGAGTAAAATTTGATATATCGTGAAGCATTATAAAATCATCTTTAAGCGATAGCCCGACCTTTGTTATATTTTCGTTCTCTAAGAAAGATGCAATATCTTGAATAAAGCCAATGTTGTTAAGTCTGAACAAAAAACAACAATCATTTGTAGATATTTGCAATAAAGATATTTTGTTTTTTTTACCCTTTCTAAAAGAGGGTTTACTCTCTGTATCAACACCAACAACTTTAAAATTCGATAGATATGCAATAGCCTTTTTAGCCTCCTCTGCCGACTGAACTACAATTATTCTTCCGTTGAAAAAATCATTTTCCAACAAAGCAATATCCTCTTTTGAAATTTTAATAAGTTCTGATTTTGAGTTATTTGTTGATATATTATTATCAATAGTCATTGTAAAGCTCGTCGTTATTAAAATTTACATCATAATCATCCCCCTCTTCCAACGCATCTGAGTTGTAAAGTAACGAGTGTAGTGGACGCAATACATTAACTAACTTTTGTCCCCAATATTCTCTGAAAGCGTCCAAACAGTCGCTTAATGCGGCTCTTGAATTATCTTCATCTCCTAATCGGTATATCTCTAAAAAGTCCCGAATAGGTTGCCATATATCTGTTAAATCTTCCGAAATAAAAGCAGTAATAGGCGTATCGCTATATTGCATACCCTCCATAAAAACTTCAAGATATGCGTCATTATGTCCGAGTAGTTGTTCAATTCCGCTCTTTACATTATTGTACAGATCTTCACTTACAAAACGTTCGGGATAATCAACAAAACTCTCTTCGGGAGTAATTAAAGAAGCTTTAATATATAACAGAGGTAATATTTTTGAAGCCTTACCAATAAAGTCTGCTCTTTCTTGATTATTTGCTCCTTCAATCAAAGCACAATATTCAACACACACGGTAACAAACTCAACGCTGTTTTTACCATAAACATATTCGTCCATATTTTAACTGTTACAGATGTATAAATTATTTTCAATAATATAGTCGCCGACCTCACGAGCTATGTACGATAAAGAAGGTTTGCCTTCTTTAAAACTATCTCTTACCATTGTTGAGGATATTCCTATTATAGGAGTGTTACATAACGTAACATTCTTGGGTAGGGTAGAGATGTCAATATCATAACCCGGACGAGGGTAAACAATAATCTTAAAGTTATTCAGTAAAAAATCATACTCTCTCCATTTTTCAAAAAGCAACCAGTTATCTGCGCCAATAATAAGCGAAAAGTTATGCTCAGGATAACGCTTGCATAACTCCCTTAAAGTATTGGCAGTATAGGAGGGGATAGGCAGAGAGAGTTCAATATCGCAATATTTAATTTTATCAAAACGCTCAATGGCTCTTTTTACCATCTCCACACGATGCTTTTCATCCAAAAGAGAAGAATCGGCTTTCAACGGATTTTTAGGCGTAACACTAATCCATAGCTCATCCAATCCGGCATTGTTGCATATATGCTCGGCAATAATCAAATGACCAATATGGATAGGGTTGAACGACCCTCCGAAGAAACCAATTTCCATTACTTCTCAACAAACTCTTTAATAATTGACAAAGCTTCGGCTTTTGCACTTTCAAGATCATCATTAACAACAACCTTGTCAAACTTATCAGCAAAGCCAATCTCATATTCAGCCTTAGCCAAACGTTTTTCAATAGTCTCAGCACTATCTGTGTTTCTGCCAACAAGTCTGTTGCGGAGCTCCTCCACGCTAGGAGGCATGATAAACATCGAAAGAGCCTCGTCTCCAAAAATGTTTTTAATATTAACACCACCAACAACATCAATGTCAAAAACAACATTCATACCATTCTCTCTGATACGTTCAACTTCGCTCTTAAGAGTGCCGTAAAAGTTATCTTTATACACCTCTTCGTACTCAATAAATTCGTCGTTGGCAATCTTTGCTCTAAATTCATCGGGAGTTAAAAAGAAGTATTCCACTCCATTTTGTTCGTTACCTCTTGGAGCGCGCGATGTAGCAGAAATAGAAAAAGCCAAATTCAAATTACACCCCAATAAGTAGTTTATTATAGTAGATTTTCCCGAGCCTGAAGGAGCCGAAAAAATAATTAATTTTCCTCTTTTCATAGTTAACAATCAATTATAAGACGTTTAGAACTTGCTCTTTAATTTGTTCCAATTCATCTTTCATCTCCACAACAATACGTTGAAGTTCTGCATTATTGGCTTTTGAACCCATAGTGTTAATCTCGCGACCAAGCTCTTGAGCAATAAAACCAAGCTTTTTACCTTGACCTTGCTTGCCATCCATAGTCTCTTTGAAATATTTCAAATGGTTGTCAAGACGTAGCTTTTCCTCGTTGATATCAAGTTTCTCAATATAGAAGATAAGCTCTTGCTCAAAGCGGTTTTTATCATAATCAACCTCTTTGATTTTTTCAAGATTCTCAATAAGTCTAGCTTTAATCTTTTCAATACGCTCTTTCTCGTATGGCTCAACGCTGTTAAGCAAATCTCTGATGTTTTGAAGTTTGCTTTCAAAGAACGATTGTAGCATAGCACCCTCTTGCTCTCTGAATTTGCAAAGAGCCTCAATAGCCTCGTCAACACCTGCCAATATAGCTGCCTCTTCCTCTTCGTCAACCTCTTTCACCTCAGTAGTGATAGCCTCAGGCATACGCAAAAGAATCTCAAACCAATTCTCAGGAACAACTGCGCCAATTTCAGAGGCAGCATCAACAATCTGCTCCTTATACTTTTTAATAACAGGAATATTCACGCAAGCACCATTCGATGAAGAAATATTTTCAACTCTCATTGAAAATTCAACCTTACCACGTTCAACAAGTTTAGCAATTTTGCTTCTGATGCTTCCATCAATAGAAGAATAAACAGAAGGAATTCTAACCGATAAATCCAACTGTTTGCTATTTAACGATTTAATCTCTATAGTAATATCACGAGAAGGAAGTTTAATAACACTCTTTCCGTATCCTGTCATTGAGTATAACATAATTTTCTTTTAAGTTTTTCTTTTGAGTGTACGAAGATACAAATATCTCTTGTAAAAACAGTGCTAAAACAGCAAAATCTGTTTTTAGAAAGTCCATTTGGCAGCTAATGTAGGAATAGCATAAAAACGGTTGTTCAAACCGTCAGTAGGCCAAATAAAGTTTTGGCTCAATTCCACCTCAGTACCAATACTCAATCTCATGTTATCATTAACCTTTTTCAAAGCATTAAGGTTAAACCAGAATTGAGGTTCGCTAGTAAACATAAGATATCCGTTCAATTTCTTGTCAAAGTTTAGGTCGGCATAACCCGAGAATGTACACAAACCTTTGGCAAAGTTGATACCCCAAACTGCAGTCACCTGCCAGTTGTGTTTATAACCTTTCTCTTGTCTTGCAACATAACGGTATAACGCTTGCACCGAGAAAGTTTTGCTAAAATCGGCACTTGCCCAGTTATAAGCAATACCGGCAAGGTAAGCATCATCATAACCAAAACCTTCTTGCAAACCACCATTATACTCAATGTGGATAGCAACAGGAGCTTTCCAGAAACAGAACTCACGAGAAAACTCTGCATATGCACTCTTCATTGTATTGCCACCAAAATTACCATCAATAAAGAAGTAAGTACTACCAAATCTGTCGGGAGTAAAGTTCTCGATAGTAGCAGTCAAGTGAGGACGATTAGAAAGTTGGTTGCCATAAGCAACATTACCAAAATCATAGTGCATCTGAACATTTAATTTAGCAAACAAACTAAAAGATGCCACAGCAAAAACAAGAGTTAAAAATAATTTTTTCATAATGTGTGAATTTTAAACAAAGGTACACATAAATATGCATATAGCATATACTTTAAAATAAATATCTTTAAATGAGCTTTTATATATGCCAAAGAATATTTAACAACTGAAAAAAAAATATTATCTTCGCAGAAATATAAACTAACTAAACTAATAACTAACAAATCCGCGAGTAAGCGAATACAATGACAAATTTATTTGAGTACTGTTGAGCGTGAGCGGATTCAACGAGCGAAGGCTCGTTAACTAACAACTAAAAACTAACAACTTAAATATGCCCTGCATAATAAATATAGAAACTTCAACAAAGGTGTGTTCATTGGCAGTAACAGTTGATGGGTCGGTAGCGTTTAATCGCGAACATTTCGATGGTCCATCACATGCATCGTTATTGGGTGGATATGTCAATGATGCACTTGAATTTGTAAAATCGAATAACTTAAAAGTAGATGCGGTTGCCGTAAGTGGTGGCCCCGGTTCATATACAGGATTGAGAATTGGAGTGTCAATGGCAAAAGGTTTGTGTTTTGGTTTGGACGTTCCTTTGATTGCGCTCGATACAACCGAGATTATGGCATGTGCCGTAATGTTCAATCCCAATGCTGATGAAGAGGCTCTGTTATGTCCAATGATTGATGCTCGCCGTATGGAGGTATATTCAGCTATATACGATAGAGCATTACAACCGGTATTGCCTATAGCCGCCAATATAATTGATGAAGATAGTTTTTCTGATATCTTAAAAGAGAGAAAAGTCGTTTTTTTTGGAGATGGTGCAGATAAATGCAAAAATGTTATAAAGAGTGAGAATGCAATATTCCTATCAGGAATAGCACCATTGGCAAAATCGATGTTGGCACTATCCGAGAGAGCAATGAGAAACAGCGATTTCAAAGATACAGCCTATTATCAACCCTTCTATTTGAAAGATTTTCAGGCAACAACCCCAAAGAATAAAGTATTAAATAATATATCAAACAAATAATGTTGGAATATAACACACAGTTAAAAAAATTAGAGTTGCCGGAGTATGGACGCAACATACAACGAATGGTTGATTATTGTACTCAAATCGAAGATCGTGAAGAGCGAACACGATGTGCTTATGCAATAATAGCAACTATGGGAAATCTATTCCCTCATTTACGAGATATAAATGATTTTAAACATAAGTTGTGGGACCATTTGGCAATAATGTCCGATTTTAAACTTGATATAGATTACCCTTATGAAGTTCTAAAGCCCGATAATTTATATACACGTCCCAATCCTATAAAATATAAATTAACATCAATTAAATATCGCCATTACGGAAAGTTGATGGAGGAGATGTTAGGTAAGTACTCCTCTTTCCCTGAGGGTAGTGATGAACGTAAGCAGTTTATTTCACTATTGTCCAACAATATGAAAAAAACTCTTTATAACTCAACAAAAGAGATGGTTGATGATGAGCGAATATTAAAGGACATAAAGGAATATATAGGGAAAGAAGCAGAAAATTTAACCATCGAAGATTTGAAATTACGATCAATAAAAGAGCTTCAAGTGAAGAAGGCAAATAATAATCGCAATAACCGTCATAAAAAATAGAGTATATGTCATCGTTTATTATAAAAGGAGGTTGTCGTTTAAATGGAACTATAACACCAAAGGGAGCTAAAAATGAGGCACTCCAAGTAATATGTGCCGTACTTCTTACAAGTGAAGAGGTTACAATAACCAATATTCCCGACATAAGAGATGTAAATAATCTTATTGATCTCTTGGCTGATATGGGAGTTAAGGTAACACGCATAGGTGTAGGAGCATATACATTTAAAGCCGACAACATAGATTTGGCATATTTGAATAGTGAGGATTTCTTAAAGAAATGTTCTTCATTACGAGGTTCGGTAATGATTGTCGGACCTTTGGTGGCTCGATTTGGAAGAGCTGTTGTTGCGAAACCCGGAGGAGATAAAATTGGACGACGCAGATTAGATACCCACTTCTTGGGAATTCAAAAGTTGGGAGCGAACTTCTCATATAACGAAGAGAAACACACATACGAAATAACAGCTAATGGATTAAACGGATGTTATATGTTGTTGGACGAGGCATCTGTAACCGGTACGGCAAATATACTTATGGCGGCAGTATTGGCAAAAGGAGTAACCACTATATATAACGCTGCTTGCGAGCCATATTTGCAACAACTCTCAAAGATGCTTAATTCTATGGGAGCAAAAATTGAGGGTGTAGGATCAAATCTTTTAACAATAACAGGTGTAGATAAATTAGGCGGGTGTGAGCATAGATTGCTTCCTGATATGATTGAGATAGGAAGTTTTATAGGAATGGCTGCAATGACCGCCTCAGAACTTCGAATTAAGGATGTATCGATAAAAGATTTGGGAATAATACCTGATGCATTTCGACGTTTAGGAATAACCGTAAAAGAGGATGGTGATGATTTGTATATCCCCAAACACGATCACTACGAGATAGAGACCTTTATGGATGGCTCTATAATGACCTTTGCCGATGCTCCATGGCCGGGGCTTACCCCTGACCTTATGAGTGTTATATTGGTTGTAGCAACACAGGCAAAAGGTAGTGTCTTGATACATCAAAAAATGTTTGAGAGTCGATTATTCTTTGTTGATAAACTTATTGATATGGGAGCTCAAATAATTCTTTGCGACCCACACAGGGCAGTAGTCATTGGGCAAGACAAGCAACACCCCTTGCGAGCTACATCGATGGTGTCTCCCGATATTAGAGCTGGAATAGCTTTGTTGATAGCGGCAATGTCGGCACAAGGAACAAGTAAAATTGACAATATCGACCAAATCGATAGGGGATATGAAAAAATAGACGAGCGATTAAACGCACTTGGGGCATCAATTCAAAGAGTAAGCAATGATTAAACCACAAGAGGTAATAAAGATAGGTAAAGTAACCAAGACTCACGGAGTATCGGGAGAATTGTCTTGTACATTTATCAATGATATTTTTGGAGATGATGATGCTCCATATTTGGTTGCAGACATAGATGGAATATATGTCCCATTTTTTATAGAGGAGTATCGCTTCAAAAGTGATGTAACCGCTCTAATAAAGTTTGAGGATATTGATGATACAGATTCTGCAAAACTATTATTAGGCAGAGAATTATATTTCCCAATGAAGTATATTACAGATTCTCAACCCATGAATTGTGGAGAGGGGATAATAGGATATAAAATATATTCCGATGGAAAATTAATTGGGAAAATAGAGGGAGTTGATGATAGCACAGCAAACATTCTCTTTTATGTTGTAACAGAGAGAGGGGAAGAGTTGTTAATTCCAGCAACAGACGACTTTGTTGAAGAGATAGATGATGAAAAAAGGGAGATTACAATGAACCTCCCTGATGGACTTTTAGATATGTAAATTTTTCAATCAGTAATTAACTCCGAATTTTATAAAATAAGCTTGGTGGCAGTTGAAAGATTGTCGCCATTTATTTTTATAATATAGATGCCTTTTTCTGTCCCTTTATTAAAAGAGAGTTCTTCACCAGCATTTACATTGCCAATAAAGGTGTTGTTTATACATTTTCCTGTAATGTCATATATGCTAATAGAACAATTATTTATGTCCTTGGTAAATAAAACATTTATTTCACCATTACGGGCAAAAACCTTTGTCGATAGTTCATCTATTAGTGTACAATCATTCTCAATGCCTGTCATCTCCAAAACCTTTTTTAAACCATTCCAAGCATCAAGTTTCCCATAACCCCAAGTGTTATTAGGCTCACTTCCTGTTTCACTATCTCTAATGGCAGTTTCTTTTAAAACATCACGTACATCTTCCGGGGTAAGATTTGGATTTGCCTCTAACCATAAAGCCAAGGTTCCTGCAACCATGGGAGAACTCATTGATGTTCCACGCATTGCACCCCAGTAGTAATCAATACCATCAACACAGATTTTATCTCCTCTACTTATTTCTGTAGTTTTACTGCTTGTAATATAATCGGAATTTGAAAAAGAAGAAACAATGTACTCTCCTGGAGCTGTAATATCGGGTTTCATTCTTCCGTCAAGGGTAGGGCCTACGCTTGAAAAGGAAGATATTTCTCCAACATACGAGGTAGAACTATACACTTTGGTTTTGTACGAACCAACAGATATAATACGTTTACCCGTACCTCCAAGTTCTGCAATATTGCTCTCCAAATCACCGGGAGTCCACCCCTCAAGATTTCCCTTGTTTGTAAATCTACTATAATAGTCATCAACCCAGGCATGAACAGTACTTCCATCTTCACCTATAACTTTAAATCCTATAGTATATCCTGTTGAAACTGAACTTGCCATTCCCATAACACAAATATGAGGTCTGCTGCTACCAGGTTCTATTTCGCTTGTAATCTGAATAGATGCGTTGGCACCAATGTTATTAACTTTAGAAAGAGTGAAATTGTGAGTGCCAATATCGTTAGAAGATATACAACCTGTTTCATTAACAATGTTACCATTGCTTGCCTTAACAATACAAGCTTTTATTTTAAACTCTTTGTTATGTTCTCCGTAAAAATCACATTGAGTTGCATAGTACGAACCATATTTTGTAAGCAACGAAACAAAAGTTCTTAAACTATCTTGCTCCGAGGTGAATGTTTTTTTGATATGTTGTCTGTTTGATCCTTCGTTCCCGGCACTGCCAACAATAAGCTTTCCTTCGCCTTGAAGAGCATCACAAACCTGGTCAAAAATAGAACAACCATCGTGGGGACCATATGTATCTCCTAAACTAATATTTATAACACAAGGTTTTCCTACACTGTCGGCGTAATCATAAATATATCCAATGGCATCGCTTATTGAGCTCCAGCCAATGCTCATATCGTTGTAGTTGTAGCTCACAAAAACAATATCACTTTCTGGGGCAACGCCATAAAAATCATTATCCTTATAACTTCCTGCGGCAATACCGATTACGTGGTTGCCGTGAGTTTCTGAGGTATCGTCATACCCTGCGGCAATAATCTCCTCTTGTGTTTTATATTCGCTTCCGTAACTAAAACCTTCTGGAGGAGTTCCGCTATTTACAGGTTGGTTCCAAACACGTTTTATGCGTAAGTTCCCATAGCTGTCAAAAAAGTTTATGTGGTCTAATTGCACACCGCAATCTATAATACCAATAACAACATCTTTACCCGAGTATGCTGAAGGTAAATCAATACTATTTATAATGTTGTTAACTTTTACAGCTTCTCTTGCTTTATCCATTTTAGGTTTAACCCTACCGCCTGAGTCAATTTTTTTTACTATGTCGAGAGCAGAAATTTTATCAATGGCATCCAGGGGAATACGAGCCGAAACAATAGAGTCGATAACCATATTTATTTTCACACCATATTCTTCTAATGAGTATGGGTCGGCATCTTTATTTATAATAATATAAGCACCAATTTCTGAATATTTATTGTTTGATGACTTTAATATAGAGTTATTACTATTATTAATATCCCGTATTAAATTCATTGTATTTATCGACAATTTGTTATTGTGTCCATAAACATATGAGAAAGTCGAAAATATAATAAAAGCAATGGTAAATAAATTTTTCATATTAATAAATTTATTATGAGCTTATTAAAAAGTAAACTTTCCTGCAAAGATAAAAACAAACCTCTGTATTTCAAAACAAATGGTATAATAAAAGAGGTTGCATCATTTGATACAACCTCCTTTGAAATATAGTTTTAATAACTATTTCGTCTCTTGAGGAATCTCTTTGCGAATGGTTTTAGTTCTAATCTCTTCGCAAATTTCCGATACAAATTGGCTCAAAGGTTTACTACCCTCATCGCCTGCAAAGCGGCTACGAACTGCAACTGAGTTGCTCTCTTCCTCTTGTTGTCCAATAACCAGCATATATGGAACACGGTTGTTGCGAGCATCTCTAATTTTGTAACCAATTTTTTCTGCTCTTCCGTCAACTGTAACAAGCACTCCATTACGTTTAAGTTCTGCAGCAACTTTGTCTGCATACTCCATGTATTTGTCAGAAATTGGCAATACACGAACTTGTTCTGGTGACAACCAAGTTGGGAATTTACCCTCATATTTTTCAATCAACCAAGCAAGAGTACGCTCGTAGCAACCCATACTTGTACGGTGGATGATGTAAGGTCTTACTTTCTCTCCGTTTTGGTCAATGTAGTACATATCAAATTGTTCGCTCAAAAGAGCATCCCATTGAACAGTAATCATTGTATCCTCTTTACCATAAACGTTTTTAGCGTTTATATCAACTTTAGGACCATAGAAAGCTGCACCACCAACTTCCTCAACAAAAGGAATTTCAAGTTCACGCAACATTTGACGAATATGTTCTTGAGTCTCTTCCCAAACTTCTGCTGTACCAATGTATTTAGTAGTGTTTGCTGGGTCGTATTTAGCAAGAACGTATGTAACATCGTTTTGCAATCCAAGAGTAACCATAACGTGTTTAGCCAATGCCAAACAGTTTTTGAACTCCTCAACCATTTGGTCAGGACGAACTATTAAGTGACCTTCACTGATAGTAAATTGGCGAACACGAGTCAAACCGTGCATCTCTCCTGAGTCTTCGTTACGGAATAGAGTAGAAGTTTCGCTATAACGCAAAGGAAGATCGCGGTATGAGTGTTGTGTTGCTTTATAAACAAAGTATTGGAATGGGCAAGTCATAGGACGAAGAGCAAATACCTCTTTGTCAGTCTCTTCATTTCCAAGAACGAACATACCATCTTTATAGTGATCCCAGTGTCCTGAAATCTTATACAAATCGCTCTTTGCCATCAAAGGAGTTTTAGTTCTAATGTACCCCCATTCGTTATCTTCCAAATCCTCAATCCAACGTTGAAGTGTTTGAACAATTTTAGCACCTTTAGGCATAAGCAAAGGCAAACCTTGACCAATAACATCAACAGTGGTAAACAACTCCATTTCGCGACCAATTTTGTTGTGGTCAATGTTTTTGATATGCTCCAAGTGTGCAAGATATGCATCGCAATCCTCTTTAGTGAAGAATGCAGTTCCGTAGATACGAGAAAGTGAAGCATTGTTTTTATCACCACGCCAATATGCTGTTGAAGTTGATAATAGCTTAAAGCCTTTAATCATTTTTGTATTCAACAGGTGAGGACCCATGCAAAGGTCAACAAAATCATCTTGAGAGTAAAGAGTGATGGTTTCTCCCTCTGGAATAGCATCGATAAGCTCCAATTTGAAAGGCTCGTTTTTATCCTTCATTAGTTCATAAGCCTCTTCTCTTGAAACAACCTTACGTTCAATTCTTGGATTCGATTTTATGATTTTCTTCATCTCTTTCTCAATCTTCTCCAAATCCTCTTTACTGAAAGGAGAGCACTCAAAGTCGTAGAAGAATCCAGTTTCAGTTGCAGGACCAATAGTAACTTTAGCCTCCGGGAAGATGTGTTTAACAGCCTCAGCCATAATGTGAGTTGCTGTGTGGCGAAGAATATGAAGAGCCTCTTTGCTATCTGTAGTTACAAGTTCAATTTGGCAATCCGTGGTGATAGTCGTTCTTAAATCTGTAATTTCACCGTTAATTTTCACGGCAACAACACTATTTAAAAGTTGAGGGTCAATCGATTTTAGAACATCGATAAAATTTACCTCGTTGCTCTCTGTACAAAACTCTTGAGCATCTCCGTTAAGTAATGAAACTTTAATCATTTGACTATCTTGTAAATAATTTAAATTAGGAATTATTAATTAGAAATTAGGTGTTACTTCTTTCTATAAAGATAAACCTTATTCCTATATGCTTTTATCTTCGCAAAGATACAAAAGATATAAAGAAAAAACAATAGCATAATATCTTCAATTCAATGATATTCTTAAAAGTTATATCAACTTGAATTTTATTATATTCAACTATATTTATTTAATGATTGTAAGTGTTTTATTGGCTTCTGAGATAGGCATAGCATTGAAGTGCCACCACTCAGATGGCTCAACAAGGCAACCTGCCTCTGTCATTGTTTCACGCAACAAAGTCTTCAAGATCTGTCTTCTCTATAATCTTCTACTTTTGCTCTTGTATAGAACAATGTCTTGCTACACCATAAACAACAAGATGAAGATCCAGTCTTTTCTTTCGGAGTATCTCATTTGCTTTTTTAAACTTTCCCATAGCATCAGAAACAAGATATGCTTCGTCGAGATCTTTATATAGTACTCCTCCCATAAAATTGTATGGAGTGGCTATACCATATATACCTCAATCCCGGGAATCTCTTTACTTATACTTTGAAGTCCAATTTTTTCAAGATATTTCTCAACTGTTGACTTTTTTGCCCGAAAACATGAGTTGCTATAAGTATTTACAACGTAAAAAAAATAGAATGAATGATTGTTTTTGTCATTTTAGATAATATTTAAATTATATTAGTGCTAAAGTTTCAAAATTAATTTGATAGGTTAAATATCCTACATTATTTGAATTTTGTAAATTTTACGTCAAATTTATTATTACCTTTGTAGTATAAAAAAGTGCAGAAATAGATGAAACCACAAAAGATAAATAAGACAAATGTTGCACGTCTTTTAGATGCTGCAAAAATACCATATGAGTTGATTCCATATGTTGTTGATGAGAGCGACTTAGGAGCTCAGCATATTGCAGATCAACTTTCAGAAGATATAAATCAGGTATTTAAAACACTAGTCTTAAGAGGAGATCGCAATGGCTTATTTGTGTGTGTAATTCCCGGGAATTGTGAGGTAAACCTAAAG
>JAFYPQ010000003.1 GCA_017559955.1 Bacteroidales bacterium | reverse complement strand
ATAACAGCGAAACTGATTACCAACACATTACAAACCTAAACAACAGGCTCAATGAGGCAGGATACAACTCCTCTACGACCAACATAAAAACCTCGTTAATAGAGGCTCTTAACAATGGTTGCGGAGTATTGAATTATATAGGCCATGGCTACACCACAAGTTGGCAAACTACTGGATTTTCAACATCAGATGTAAAAAGTTTGACCAATAACAACCAACTTCCCATTATAATTGCCGCAGGGTGCCAAAACGGACACTTCAGATTAACCACTTGCTTGGCAGAGAGTTTTTTGAGAGGCAGAGACACAAACAATAACGCAATCGGAGCCGTAGGAATGTTAGCCTTTACGACACAGATATATTGGAACCCGCCGATGCTTGCTCAAGACGAGTTCGCCCGAATATTGGTAAGCGATTCTATTGGATTTACAAAAAATTTTGGAGAGGTTATAAATGCAGCATATAAGAGTGTAATTGCCAAATACAAAGGTAGCGGAGCAGATGTAGCTTGTCAATGGGCATTGTTTGGAGACCCTTCTCTTGTGTTACGCACAAAAACTCCAACGAAAATGATAATTTCGCACAAACAAGAGATAGATACAGAAGAGCATACCTTTCAAGTTAATTGCGACACCAATTCTGCAACCGCAACACTTTGGCTTAACGGAGATATAATAGATACTAAAACGGTAAACAATGGTTCGGCAAATCTAAATATAGAGAATATAATAGACGAGGGGTTTATAAAACTAACCATTACCGCCCAGGATAAAATTACATATCAGGCAGATATTAAGATTAACCAAAGCAGTGGCATCAAAGAAAGCACATCAAGCTCCGATTATAAGATATATCCAAACCCATCAACCGGAGAGATAATAATTTGTGGCAAGGATAAAACAATAGATATAAGGATATTTGATAATTCAGGTAAATTTATATTAAGCAGGGAAATAGAAAACGGGATACCATTCTCTATAACCAACGAGAGCGGCATATACCATATTCATATTCTTAACGATAAAAGCACTCATCCAATAATAATTCACAATTAAGAATCTATTTTCTTAATTACGAATTAATCACGAACCCTTTACCGGTTTTAAACCCATTTCGGCAGCAACCTTTATCATATAGTTATATGCCGGTTCATATTCATTTGGAATAATACCATCGAGAATTGCCTCTTTTATAGCCTCTTTTATATCCCCCACGGGACGAGAAGGTGATAAACCAAACACCTCCATAACCTCTTCTCCGCTTACAGGTGGTTGGAATTCTCTTATCCTGTCTTTCTCCTCTATCTCCTTAAGTTTTTGGCGTACTATTCCAAAGTTCTCTCTAAATCGTGCAACCTTTTCCCTGTTTCTTGAAGTTATATCAGCCTCACATAAGAGCATCAAATCCTCTATATCAACTCCAGCGTCAAACAATAGACGACGAATTGCAGAATCGGTTACAATATCTTCTGCCAATACTATGGGACGCATATGTAAATCGACAAGTTTTTTGACATACTTCATCTCCTCTCCCAATGGAAGCCTTAATTTTTTAAAGATACGATGTATCATTTTGGCACCCATATAGTTATGGTTATGGAATGTCCATCCGTTTTTATTATCGTATCGTTTTACCACAGGCTTACCTATATCGTGCATAAGTGCCGCCCATCGCAACCACAAATTATCACTTTTTAGAGCGACATTGTCCAATACCGTTAGGGTATGAAAAAAGTTATCCTTATGTCCTTTACCCTCAACATTATCAACACCTTTTAGTGCCGATAATTCGGGAAGTATCAACTCCAATAGACCCGATTCGTCCAACAATCTAAATCCTATCGAAGGATATTTAGATTTCATTATTTTATTTATCTCATCGATTATTCTTTCGCCCGAAATTATTGATATTCTCTTACAATTACGAGCTATCGCCCTAAATGTTTGAGGTGCAATATCAAACTGAAGTTGCGTGGCAAAACGTATAGCACGCATCATTCGCAAAGGGTCATCGCTAAAAGTAATATCTGGATCTAATGGAGTTCGTATGGTCTTCGATTTTATGTCATCAAAACCGCCAAAGGGGTCTAACACCTCTCCGAAAGAGTCTCTGTTTAAGCTTGCCGCTATATCATTTATTGTAAAATCTCTACGATTTTGGTCGTCTTCAAGAGTTCCGTCTTCAACCACGGGCTTACGAGAATTACGAGAGTAAGACTCCTTTCGAGCTCCTACAAATTCAACCTCCATCCCTCGATACTTCACCTGAGCTGTTCCAAAGTTACGAAATACGGCAAGATGTGCACCCTTGCCGAGTTTTTTTGCATAACGTTCTGCAACGGCTATTCCACTGCCAACAACAACCACATCAATATCCTTCGATGGACGATTAAGTATTATATCCCTCACATAGCCTCCAACCACATAACATGGCACTCCCTCCTCCTCGGCAACATCAGATAGTTGTCGAAATATAGGTTTATCTATTGCTTGTTTTATCTTCTCTGCAAACTCCATTACTTCAAATATGCGATTGTTTGTTCAAGGGCTATTCCTCGTGAACCTTTTATCAATATGGTTTTTGAATTTATATTCTTGTCGCTCAAATAGAGAAGCAAATCTGCCGTTGTTTCAAAATTTTTATATTTCGATTTAATCTTTGCGAACTCTCTTCCTACCAAAATAACATCCGAGAAGTCTAATTCGCTTAGCAATGCCACAACTTTTGAATGTTCATTAAAACTCTCTTCTCCGAGTTCGAGCATATCTCCAAGAATAAGCATCTTACTCTCAGCATCAACTTCAGAGAAATTCTCTATTGCCACCTCCATACTCGAAGGATTGGCATTATAAGCATCAAGGATTATATTATTACGTTCACCTTTAATAAACTGAGAACGGCTGTTCGAAGGCACATACGACGATATAGCTTCTGCTATATTGCACATTGGAACTCCAAAATATGAAGCTATCGCCGAAGCTGCAATAATATTATCCAAATTATATTTACCTATAAGCGATGTATTTACAACACAGTCACAACCTTCTCTCTCTATTTTTGCCGTAACGAATGGCGAAGCAGATATTAATTCTCCTTGTAAATACAAAGACTGCGACAAACCATACAACACACGTTCAAACCCATCGGAACATTGCATCAATACCTCATCTTCACTTCTGACAAATAGTTTTCCGCCATTCGCCTTTATGTAGTTGTACAACTCACATTTAGTGGCAATCACCCCCTCATATGAGCCAAAACCCTGCAAATGGGCACGGCCAACATTGGTTATTATTCCGTAATTGGGATTTGCGACATTTACCAACTCCTCTATATCCCCGGGATGGCTTGCTCCCATCTCTATAACAGCAATAGTATGCTCTTTGGTTAAACGCAAGAGCGTCAAAGGGACTCCAATACTATTATTTAAATTCCCGATTGTCGCCAACACATTATGACAAGGAGAGAGAGCTTTTGTAATCAACTCTTTTGTTGTTGTTTTACCATTTGTACCCGTTACCGCCAACACAGGAATATTCATTGTATCACGATGATAACGAGCCAACTTCTGTAATGTCTTTAAAACATTATCAACCAAAATTATCCTCTCATCATTGTATTGAAAAAGTGCTGCATCATCGGCAACAGCATAAGCGGCACCCTTATCAAGAGCCTCCACAACGAATTTATTCGCATCAAAGTTTGCTCCTTTTAATGCAAAAAAAATCGAACCCTGCTCAATTTTTCGAGTATCTGTACTTACTAAGGGATGCGATAAAAATATCTGATGTAACTCCTCAATATTCACGTCTTACATTTTTAATATGCGAAGTTACAAAAAAAGTTGTTAATTGTTAGTTTTTGACCATTATAAAATAGATTGTTCAACAGGGAGGGAATAAAAAAGTGAGGCAGAAAAAAATTTCCGCCTCACCCAATTAAAATTATTTAGTTTCGTCTTAGTTGTCAACAAACTACTTACTTAACAATAACTTTAGCTACCTTATCAGCAACCTTAACAATATATACACCTTGTGGCATTGCTACTGTGGCTGTTCCTGACACTGCTTGAGCATTTGCCAATACTCCTGCTATTGTATAAATTTCAACATTTGCTGTTTCTGATGTCTCCACAACAACTCCGCCTGCCACTGCATATATATTTACATCGTCAACATCTGTTGTCTCAACGCCAGATGGCACACCATCAAATTCAGCTACAATATGAACAGGACCTGTTATTCCTTCAAGATAGTAGTCTCCATATTGCATTAGATCTCCATCCTCGGTTACATCAATCTCTTCGCCATTTATTGTCAATGACAATAATTCTCCGGCACCTTCTGCCAAAGATTTATCCCCTGGGAATACAAATATTGCAATATTGCTATCAAATGGAGCCTCTTCAAACATTGAGTATTGCTCTCCATCAGGTTCTGCCCAATCTGCTCCCTCAGTTTCGTATGTATCGGTTGTCCACACCTCAACATATCCGTATCCTGTATATTCCCAAGACAAAATACATGTCGGAGTTCCATATTCAGCCGATATTGTAATAGCCTCTGTTACTGTTGTAGTGTAAGATTTTGTAGCTTTATATTGAGCATATACGTCAACTCCGTTTACAAATAATTTCTTAAGCTCTTTCAAATTATCCTCTTTTACAGTAACTTTTATTGTTGTTCCTGCCGCAACTCTATCGCCTGACGAAATTGTATTGTCTCCTGATAGAACAGTTATTTTTCCACCCGAAGTGTTGTTGATTGTTACAACATATTTAGTTGTGAAATTTGCTTGTATTGTTGCAGCCTCTTTACCTATGTAAGTATAAGTGTTTTCTGTTCCTACAACCGAACCGTTGATTGTCCAGTTTACAAAGAAATTGTCAGATGTAGCAGGCACTGCTTTTACGGTTACCATCTCGCCTGTTACAACAGATGTTCCTTCTGTTGCAGGAGATATAATCTCAACGGTTCCTTGTGCTGCATCGTTGGTTGCAACTTTTACCTCACGTGGGTCGATAGGTTTGAAACGGAAGTTTGCAACATAGTTGCGATTTTCTGTTACCGCAGTTGTTGTATAAACTGCTTCTGTCGAAACTTCTTCTCCGTTTAATGTCCAATTAATAAATTCATATCCTTCTGCAGGAGTTGCTGTTAAGGTAGTTGTACTTCCCTCCTCTACTGCATAAATCGAAGCTGTTGCTTCTCCTCCATTTGTTGGAGTTACACCAAGAGTTATGGTATATACAGGAGTTAATGGTTCCAACACAAATGTTGCTGCATCACTTTGAGGTGCATCACAGAATGGATAATATACTCCATCAACATACTGTATTTTAAAATATTTGGTTCCGTTCATTATATAGAAACCATTTGCATTCTCAACAAATGCCAATTCCGATCCTGTTAATTGAGCATCAACGTTCCATGATTGACAATAGATATAATATCCGCTCTTTGTTTTTAATTTATAATTTGAGCCTGATGTCTCAAAAATAAATATTTGGTCATCAGATTCCGCAAAATCAATTGCGTTCACTCCACCAATAGGACCTGATGCATGAGCCACATAGTTTGCAGCATTTAAATATTTTCCTGATGCAATATCTTTTATGCGATACTCATTTCCAATAGTTATTGCAGACTCCTCGAAATTGGCAGTAAATTCTGTATCAGCTGTAATTGTTGCTGTATATGGGTTCTCGGTTGATACTACCGCACCGTTTACTGTCCAATTCACAAATGCATTTCCTGTTTGGGGTGTTGCTGTCAATACTACAGTTTCACCTTCCGGAACCTCTGATAGAGAAGCCACTGCACTTCCTTTTGTTACATCCGATGTTTTTGCAGATACCGAATATACAGGCAACAACTCAAAATTTGCAACGAATTCGGTATTTGCATTAATTATTGGCTTATAGGGGTTTTCTGTCGATACTTCAACTCCTTCTACTGTCCAATTTACAAAACCATAACCATATGCAGGTGTTGCTGTCAAAGTTACTGTACGTCCTTCGTTAATCTCTGTTGCAGAAGCCTCAGCTGTACCCATTGTTGCATCAGCACTTGTTGCCGATACCGAATAGATAACTCCTGAGAAATTACCCTCTTCCACATTAAGAGTTAAGTCATAATAAATTCCGCAATATCCGATAACTCCGTTTCCGTGTGTTCCACACATAGGTGTCTCAGGAGTATATGTTCCTGTGCCATTATCTCCGTCAGACAATAGACGCATAACAGATTTTCCGGGCATTGCATCATCGGGAATTTTCACAGTTATAGAACCTTGGTCATTTCCAAACTCTGTACGTCCTGTTTCAATAGGATATGCTGCAACAACATCTTCGAAATCACCATTTCTGTCCCAGTCAAATCCCATCCAAACATTATTTGCCCAATGTCCGTTGGTAAATGTTATTACCATTTCGTCTCCTTGTGCTGCATTAATCACAGTTGAAGTCATGTTGTTAAATGTCGAAGTTGGTGCTCCTTGCGAGAATACAACCTCATCATTTACCTCCACTGTGAAATCTTGAACAGCATGAGTCCACGCACTTGCCCAATTAATTGCCTTAGAACTTATCGAGCAATATCCTGTTGGCAATTCATCTTCGGCAACTTGTGCCTTTACGCCAAATGGCATTAATAAGAATAATGCCATGATAAAAAGTAAACTTTTCTTCATACTTAAAATATTTTAGGTTAGATATCTTCAATATACTTTTTCAAAAGTAATATTTTTTTTAACACAACACAAACCTTTTTTCGTTTTTTAACACAAAAAGGATTCAATCTTTTAAAATAATGAAAATTATAAGTCTATACCACTCTTATAAAACAATAAAAAGATGGAGAGCAAATGTCCTCCATCCTCAATTATATATTTCTGATTATCTCTTATTTTACAATCACTTTCTCTACTTTATCGGCAACTTTTACAATGTAAACACCTTGAGGCATTTCGATTGTTGCAGAGCCTGATACTATTTGAGCATTTACCAATACTCCAGCAATTGTATATACCTCTACGTTTGCCGGCTTTGCTGTCTCAACTACGATACCGCCTGCTACTGCATATACGTTTATTGCCGCTGCCTCAGCACTCTCGACACCATTTCCTACACCATCGAATGTTGCAACGATATGTATTGGTTCGCTTGGATCCTCAATATAGATATCTCCATACTCAGCCAAATCAGCATCTAAATCTTGTTCTT
>JAFYPQ010000002.1 GCA_017559955.1 Bacteroidales bacterium | reverse complement strand
GCAAATATGTTGATTTAGGAGTAGAATCGTTTGATGATGAAATACTCAAATATGTAAAGAAAGGGATAACTTCCGAACAGATATTTTCAGCAATCAAATCTTTAAAAAAATACAAAGTACCTGTCAAACTCAACATCCTAATAGGATGCTCTCCATTAGAGACAAAAGAGACTATTAAACGAACTCTTGCTACAGTTAAGAAATTAAATGTAGATCAAGTAATGTTTAACATTGTATCACCTTTTCCCGGCACCGAGTATTATAAACTTTGTAAGGAAAATGGTTGGATAGGTACAGATAATGGTGAATATGTGCCGACAGACGTGCAACGTGAATCTATTTTGAATTTTCCTCATTTAACATCCAAGGAGATGGAAAGATTGTTGTATAAGAACAATTTGTCCTACTTTTTATCACCAAAATTTATATGGAAACAGATGAAACGTTTTTCATCGTGGGAAGAATTTACTTATGCATTAAAGGCTCTTAAAATCAAGCTATTTGGCTAATTAATTATGAATTTAAATTTGTCTATAATCATAATTACATGGAATCAATGTGAAATGTTGCAACTGTGTTTAAAATCGTTGCAAGAAGTAATAAGTCGAGATACAGCAGAATTAATAATTGTTGACAATGGTTCCAATGATAACACAATTGAATTTGTAAAGAGAGAATATCCATTTGCAAAATTAGCAACCAACAACACTAATCGAGGAGTTGCATACGCTCGAAATATGGGGATAAAATTATCCAAGGGAAAGTATCTTCTTTTATTGGATAACGACACAATTGCAAATACAAAATCCATAGATGAAATGGTGAATTTTATGTCAAAGAACGAAGATGTCGGTATTTGCGGATGTAGGCTTGTAGATAGTTATGGCAACATACAATTAAGCTATAAAAAATTCCCCGGATTATGGGTAAAAATAAAAAACGTCTTTGGAATGAGTCGAGACCATGTAGTTGGAGAAAAGGCGGTGATTTATCCTACATATATTATTGGAGCTTGCCAAATGATAAGACGCAAAGTAATAGATAAAGTCGGACTATTGGACGAAAATATATTTTATGGCCCGGAAGATGCAGACTATTGCATTAGAACAAAGAATGCCGGGTGGAAAATTGCTTATTTACCAAACTGCGAAATAATTCACCTATGGCGTAGAGCTACCCGACGAAAACTTTTTAGCAAACTTTCATTGATGCACATTAAAGCATTGTTCTATTTTTATTGTAAGCATCGAAGATTCTGGTAATTATATCACATAAAAGAGCTTCAAAGTTTCGACTTTGAAGCTCTTTTATCTTAAAGAAGTTTTATTATTTTTCAAATATAAATTCTAAGAACCAGCTATTTAATAATTCCGTCACGACGCATAATTGCTTCGATGCTTGGCTCCGAACCTTTAAAATCTTTATAGAGTTTCATCGGTTCTTCTGTTCCTCCCTTTTCAAGGATATTTGTACGGAATGCATCTGCTGTATTCTTATCAAATATTCCATTTTCTTTAAACACAGCAAAGGCATCGGCATCCAACACCTCAGACCATTTGTAGCCATAATATCCTGCAGCATATCCTCCGTCAAATATATGTCCAAAGTGTGTACTCATATTTGTACTGTCAGGCACAGGCAATAATGTAGATTTAGCCATTGAAGCAACCTCTTGTTTTAGCATATCGGTAGGTATCTCTCCTTGAAGTGTGTGCCAACCCATATCCAAATAACCTAATGACAATTGTCGCAAACAAGCATATGCTGCATTAAATTGCGATGTAGCCTCAACTTTCTCTATCAACTCAGCAGGAATTTTCTCACCTGTTTGGTAGTGTTCAGCAAATGTATCCAAGAACTCTTTCTCGTTTAACCAGTTCTCCATTATTTGAGATGGCAACTCTACGAAATCACGATATACAGATGTTCCCGATACCGATGCATAATTACATTTTGTCAACATACCGTGTAATGAGTGTCCGAACTCATGTAGGAATGTTCCAACCTCAGAGAATGTCAATAATGCGGGTTTATCTTTAGTCGGTTTGGTAAAGTTCATTACAAGCAATATGTGTGGACGACTGTCTGTTCCATCTTTCTCGACCCATTGCTTTTTAAAGTCTGTTTTCCAAGCTCCTTGCTGTTTTGTTTCACGTGGGAAGAAGTCGGTATAAAGAATACCCATATATTTACCCTCAGCATCTGTTACCTTATAAACCTCTACCTCTTCGTTATATATAGCAATATCGTTGCGTTTTTCGAATTGTAAACCATACAGCGTTGTAGCCAAACCAAACACTCCTTTTTTAACCTTCTCCAAATCAAAGTATGGTTTAAGCATCTCATCGTTTAAATCATAATTCTCGGTCTTGTATGCATCAGAATAGTATGACCAATCCCAAGGCATAAGATCAACTTTTTTACCCTCTTTATTCTCGGCATAGGTCTTTATAACCTCTACCTCTTTTTTAGCTGCAGGAGTATATGCCTCCAACAAATTATCAAGAAGTTCGTAAACTGCTTCAGGTGTTTTTGCCATACGGTTATCGAGGACGTAAGTTGCCCAATCCTTGTAACCTAAAAGATTTGCCAATTCTTTACGTGCTGCAACTTGTTCTAATACATTTTGAGAATTATCAAACTCTCCTCCTAATGCAATAGAGTTGTATGCTCTATACATTTTCTCTCGCAACTCTCGATTAGCAGAGTATTTCATAAAAGGATAGAATGAGGGGTATGATACATTAAACAAGTATCCTTCTTTACCTTTTGCCTCAGCCAACATTTTTGCAGCTTCTCTAACGCTCTCGGGCAAGCCGGCAAGCTCCTCCTCGGTTGTAAGAATCATTTCGAAAGCATTGCTCGCTTTAAGTTGGTTTTGACCGAATGTCAAAGAAAGACTATCCAATTTTGATGTTAATTGACGATATTTCTCTTTCTCTTCTCCTTGAAGGTTAGCTCCGTTACGAACCATCGATTTATATGTGTCTTCAAGTAGAGTCAATTGCTCTTGTGTTAAATCCAAAGAATCTTTGCCTTCGTAAACTATTTTAATTCTTTCAAATAACTTTTCGTTAAGTGTCAAGTTATTTGTATGGTCAGTTAACATAGGCATCAACTCTTGCGAAAGATTCATCATTGCCTCATCGCCATCGGCAGACAATAGGTTGAAGAATATATTTGATACTCGGTTTAACAACAAACCTGAAGCCTCGTATGCTTCTATTGTATTTTCGAATGTAGGAGCATCAGGATTATTTACAATAGCATCAACCTCTTCTTGATGCTTTAATATTCCTTCAATAAAGGCTGGTTTGTAATCTGCCAACTCAATTTTGTCAAATGGGGCCGTACCATAAGGACCTTCAAACTCTGATAATAACGGATTTTGTCTGCAACTGCTCATTGTGATTGTTGTAATTAATGCTAAAATTGTAGCTAAACGTTTCATATTATTTCCTTTTATTTTATTGCATTATAAATTTAAGGTTATTATAAGTCTGCAATATTTCTATTATTGCAACATACAAAGTTATAAAAATTGAGCAAAGAATGAAAGAGTGATTGAAATTTTTAATAAAGGTTTATTGCATTTTTTGTTTTGCTTAAACCTATATTTATGCTTAAAACATTTTAATCTATACAACGAAACTCCTATAAATGAATGGTTTAAAGCAGTTGGTTAAGCGATCGAAAACCAAATATTGTATTGATAATATTGAAGGGATTTTCGAAAGGAACATTAACAAGTAACGAA
The DNA here is from genome assembly GCA_017559955.1 of Bacteroidales bacterium. GTDB lineage: Bacteria > Bacteroidota > Bacteroidia > Bacteroidales > G3-4614 > Caccoplasma_A. The sequence goes on along the minus strand of JAFYPQ010000002.1, from coordinate 18,705 downwards.
GTTGAAATTGCACAAAATCTGCTTAAACTTATGTGTGAAGGAGCATCATTTAAGAATATATATGCCAATAGTTTCAGAACAGACAGAGGAGTTTTTGCAGTAATTGATGGATTTCCTGCATTACCAACTACATCGGTGATGAAATATCCCGATAAAATTCCCCTCTCTTATAAACGCCATTAAAGAGCAGGTATATGAGACATCTTTTCTTTATGGCGGTGATGCAAACTTTACAAATATGCGTTCGTTCTTTGCAACAGGCGGATGTGATGAATTTATAACAGATGTTGAGTTGAATGTAAGCAGAATCGAGTCGAAATGGGGAGCAAACGATCATATAACATTTGACTACTTAAAGAACGACATACTTAACTATAAAAAAGAGAAAACATTCTTAAAAACCTTCCTTACATTAAGCAACCACGAGCCATTTGAAGTGCCATTCAAAAAGTTTGAAAACCCATATTTAAACTCGGTTGCATATACAGATAGTTGCTTGGGAGATTTTATTGACAAAATCAAATTAAGCAAAGTATGGAATAAAACACTATTTGTGCTTATTCCCGACCATGAAGTCAGCTACCTACTTGAATATAACGATAGAGGTAAAGAGAGCCACTTAATACCTATGGTTTGGTGTGGAGGTGCAATAAAAGAGGCAAAAGAGATTGACAAATATGCTTCTCAATCGGATATGGCATCTACCCTGCTCGCTCAATTAGGAATAGATTACAGCAAGTTTAAATATAGTCGCAATATTGCAGACACCACATTAACAAATTTTGCTTACTGGACATTCCCGAATGGCTTTGCAATGGCAAACGGATAGTAATTTCGTTATATACGATTGTGATGCTAACACAGCCACAACTCTTGAAGGTGATGAAAACGAACAACTTTTACAACAGGGCAAAGCCATATTGCAAAAGTTGTATGATAGGATTAAGTGAGTTTATTATAATAATTATTATCAAATTGTTTGATTATTATTACTACAAGTATGCGGTAGAATAATTTTAAATAAAAACGTTTCTTCCTTCAATAACAGTGGAGTTTATCCGCTATTACAAAGTACAATCTTTTAAATAATTATTTTTTGAGATTTGCCGTTAGCAACAACAATATATACTCCTTTAGGTAATATTATATTAGTTGATCCATTAACTAAAATATCTTTTTCTACTTTTCCTGAAATGTTTACTATTTGTAGTTTTCCAAAATAATCAACAACATCTATTCCCTCATTTGGAATAACTTTAATTTTAGGTATAGATAAGTCTATATCCCCTATTCCAAGGAAATTGGATTCTACAATATTTGTAAAATTTGACCATACATCTGCTTGCATATAAGATTCTTTAGAACCAATTGGAACATATAATGTTATTGAAGAATAATCATTCAATATTGATTGTGAAGTATTTTCATCTTTTCCAATAAATGCATCATTAGAACAAATAGGCGGAAGTTTACTTAAAGAGAATATTTCTGTCAATTCATGACAATAAGCAAATGCACAACTTCCTATATTTGTTATATTATCGTGAATTGTTATTGATACCAAATCGTCACATCCTCTATACATATTTGCAGATATTTCATTTATATTAGTTGGGATTTTTAAGTTGATACCATTATCATCACAATCTACAACAGACAATTTTCCTCCATATTTTAGAGGATTAGAAGTTTCATCAACAAACTGAATATTACTCCAAGATTCTATATCTTTAACACAGACTTCTTTTATATTTTTACATTCACTAAATGCAGATCCACCAATAGTTGTTAAATTTACAGGAATAGTTATTGAGTTTAAACCTGAATAAGCAAAAGCTTCTACACCTATTTCAGTAACACTCTCTGGCATATTTATTGAGATTAAAGATATACAATTAAAAAATGTTCCAATATTTATTGTTGCAATACTCTTTGGTAATGATACAGAAGATAAGTTTGTACAATAAGAAAATGCCCATGAACCAATAGATGTAACACAATCAGGTATTGTTATTGATGTTAATAAAGAACCTGAAAAAGCATGTTTATCAATAGAAGTTACTCCATCAGGGATGTCATAATTTAAATCTCCTCCAATATATCTTATAAGTTTTGTTTTATCTTTATTGAATAGATGTCCTTGATATGACGTATATTCTGTGTTATCGGCAGAAATCTCAAAACTGGAGATATTTCCACAATATCCAAATGCACCAGTACCAATTCTTGTAACCGTATTAGGGATATATAATGAGGTTAAATTTATACATCCCTCAAATGCATAGCTATCAATTATAGTTACTCCTTCTGGAATACCTATTGATGTAAGTAATGAACAATATGCAAAAGCTTTTTCTCCAATTTTTGTAACAGTACTGGGTATGGTTACAGAAGTTAATTCATAACAACTGCAAAAAGCTTCATCTGCTATCGAAATAACACTTAATTCCTTACCATTATATTCCACAGTAGATGGAATATTTACAACACCTCTATAAAGATCTCCTGTTTCGCATGCGACAACATCAACGCCCTTTACTGAACGACGATTGTAATAAATAGTTACACCATCACTATTTTTTACTCCAAAAGCAAAAAGATTTATAGGGAATAGACTTATAATAATGAGATATATGTATATATTCTTCATAAGGACAAAAAATAACTTTATAAATTATTAATTGAATTAATAATATTCTCCGCAAGTTCTTTGCTTAATGCCTTTACATCAACATCTAAACCTGCTTGTTTAATCTCTATTTTAGGTTCAATAATATCCCATTGCATACGTTCAGCAAAAGCTGTTAGTCGTTTTACAGCTTGTCCTGCCCACGAATATGAGCCAAAGCATGCAAAGGTTTTATTCTTTATCATTCGCCCCTCTAACTTAACTGTTAAATCTGCTACTTTTGGAAACAACTCTGAATTATATGTTGGAGAACCCAATATAAGTGTGTTATATTTAAATACGTCTCGCAATACAAAAGATGCATCTACATCTGATAGATCGTGCAATACAACATTTTTTACCCCGTCTTCAATTAATGCTTCATAGATATTTTTAGCTACATCGGCTGTGTGTCCATACATACTTCCGTATGCAATAACTACACCCTCCTCGCTTTCGTAACGAGCCATTTTAAGATAGTGTTCAACTACATAGCCTATTTTATCGTGCCATACAGGACCGTGAGTCGAACAGATATAGTTTATTGGTAACGAAGATAACTTCTCTATTGCTTTTTCAACGGGACCACCATATTTACCTACAATATTTGAATAGTAACGATACATCTCATCTGTTACCAATTTTATATCTGCATCACTATCCATTATACCATTCTGCAATGAACCGAATGCTCCAAAAGCATCGCCAGAGAATAAAACTCCTTCACCATCGACATAGGTCATCATTGTTTCGGGCCAATGCACCATTGGTGTAAGATGGAATGATAGTGTACGTTCGCCTATCTCTATTTTATCTCCGTCTTTTACTTCATATACATTGCTTGTAATTCCGTAAAAGCCATTGAGCATATCCATTGTTTTTTTATTCCCTACTATTTTTATTTCGGGATACTTATCTATTAATTGCACAAGTGAAGATGAGTGATCGGGCTCCATATGGTTTACTACTACATAATCGATCTTTTCATCTCCTATTACTTCAGATATTTGTGATATGAACTCTTGATTGAAAGGATACTCTACTGTATCAATCAAGACATTGCTTTTATCTTTTATCAGGTATGCATTATAACTTACTCCGTAGGGTAAAGGCCACAAATTTTCAAATAATTGTTTTGTGTTATCGTTTACTCCTACGTAATATAAGTTTTTAGTTATCTCTCTTATCATTTTTTAATCTCTAAATCGTTTTAATATATCTCCATATTCATCAATGCGACGATCACGCAGGAATGGCCACCAACGACGAACATTCTCTGTACGTTGCATATCAATCTGAACAATTTGTGTTACCTCCTCATCGGTTGGTGCTTGGTATAAAAACTCTCCTTGAGGACCTGCGACAAAGGTACTTCCCCAGAATGTTATTCCGTTTGTTACGCCCGAAGGATCCTCTTCATAACCAACTCTGTTAACAGCGATTACCGGCAAACCGTTTGCAACAGCGTGTCCACGTTGTACGGTTATCCACGCCTCTCGCTGACGTGCTTTCTCCTCATCGGTATCGGTACTCTCCCATCCTATTGCTGTCGGGTATATCAACAACTCTGCTCCTGCAAGTGCCATTAAACGAGCCCCTTCGGGATACCATTGATCCCAACAGACCATCAATCCTAATTTACCAACAGATGTTTCAATTGGGTTAAATCCCATATCGCCAGGAGTAAAATAGAACTTTTCGTAATAGGCAGGGTCGTCGGGTATGTGCATTTTACGATATTTACCTGCTATTGAACCATCCTTTTCAAATACCACTGCTGTATTGTGATATAATCCGGCTGCTCGCTTCTCGAACAAAGATGTTATCAATACCACTCCGCACTCCGAAGCTATCGCACTATAAAAAGGTATTGCATCACCGGGGAAAGGTTCAGCCAAAGAGAAGTTTTCGGTATTCTCTACTTGGCAAAAATAGAGTGTATCGTGTAACTCTTGTAAGACAACTAACTCTGCTCCCTCTGATGCACATTTTCTTATATTTTCGGCAAGTCTCTTGCGATTTATCTCTTTATCTGCAACAATTGATTGTTGCACCAATCCTACTTTTAAAATTCTTTCGGCCATTGCTCTAATTTTATTTATGCAACTATTTATTTACAAAAATACAAATATTTGTCTTTTTAATGAAACGATTTGAGAAATTTTAAATTAAATTTGTCTTTTGCAATATTATCAGCAGTAATTTTTAAACTAACAATTCTGTCATCATATTATGCTTTTTAACTCAATTGAGTTTTTAATATTCTTACCTATAGTTTTTATTCTATATTGGTTTGTTTTCAGACAATTAAGAATACAGAATTTATTAATTGTTATAGCCAGCTATATGTTTTATGGTTGGTGGAACAAAGAGTTTCTGATTTTGATTGCCTCCACTTCTCTGTTAAGTTATATCAGCGGAATAGTTATAGAGGGATTTGAGGGTAAACGATGTTGGCAAAAGTTTTTTAGTGCAACCAATATTATTATAAATTTAGCCATTCTCGGTTATTTTAAATATTGCAACTTTTTTGGAGAGAGTTTTGCCAACCTTTTAAACAGTTTTGGGATTAAAGCCGACTGGGTTACGCTTGATATTATTCTGCCTGTCGGAATCAGTTTTTATACATTTCAAGCTTTGAGTTACTCGATTGATGTTTACAGGGGTAAAATTAAAGCGACAAAGGATATTGTCGCATTTTTTGCCTATATAAGTTTTTTCCCTCAACTTGTTGCAGGTCCGATTGAACGAGCAACAAATCTCCTGCCTCAAATATTAAAAAGACGTACTTTTGATTATGGTTTGGCTGTTGATGGTTGCAGACAAATTTTATGGGGCTTTTTTAAAAAGATGGTTATTGCCGATAATTGTGCAGTTGCTGTTGACTCTATTTGGAATAATTATCAAAACGAAAGTGGTTTTACTCTTCTCATTGGCGGAGTATTGTTTGCATTCCAGATATATGGCGACTTTTCGGGATACTCTGACATTGCAATTGGTTCAGCAAAACTATTCGGCATCACTCTTAAACAAAATTTCAACTTCCCTTATTTCTCACGAAACACAGCAGAGTTTTGGCGTAGGTGGCATATATCTTTAACTACTTGGTTTAAAGACTATCTGTATATTCCGTTAGGAGGTAGCAGATGTTCAAAAAAGAGAGTAATTTTAAACACTATAACTATTTTTGTCCTAAGTGGAATTTGGCATGGTGCAAATTGGACTTTTTTAGTGTGGGGTATCTATAACGCTATTTTATTTATTCCTCTGTTGCTAACAAAGAGTAACAGAAAATATATTGATATGGTTGCCAACGGAAGGTATTTGCCAAGTTTTAAAGAGTCTATAAATATGATTATCACTTTTATATTAGCTGTTTTTGGGTGGATTATTTTCCGTAGTGCGTCAATTAGTGAAGCTATAGACTATATATCTATTATATTCTCAAAATCATTTTTTTATTTTGAGCTTCCATATGGCAAAAGCGTAATGATTGGTATAATATTTATGCTTATTGTTGAGTGGTTTAATAGAGACAAGGCTCATGGTTTGGAATTTACGGACAATGGTATTCTTAAATATTCGGCAGTAAGATGGTTTATATACTATGCAATTATTATTGCTACAATACTATTTATGTGTATAAACCAATCTTTTATATATTTTCAGTTTTAGGTTATGGGTAAATTTATTTTTAAAATATCACTCTTTGTTACTTTGCTTATGGGTATGGTTTCAGGGTTGGAGTATATTGCCCGTATCACACCAAACTCATACTCTTATAAAAATGAGTATATGTTAAAAAATTGCGACAGCATAAATACTCTCGTTTTAGGCAGTTCTCATTCTTTTTATGGTATAAATCCCCTATATTTAGAAAACAACTCGTTTAATTTAGCAAATGTTTCGCAAGATTTAAAATTTGATTTGTATCTGCTTAACAGAAATATAGAGAAATGCAAAGAGCTTAAAACAGTAATTATTCCTATATCATATTTTTCGTTATATGAAACTCCGTTAGATAAGGGTAATGAAAAATTCAGAGTTAAATTTTATGAGCATTATATGGATTATAACGATACCCAATTAAATAGCATCGAAAAAATGGAGATATATAACCCAACTATTCTACAAGAAAAAGTTGGTAATTGGTTTAAAAATTTAATAGGTATTAATGCTGATTATGGGGTTGATTCACTTGGTTGGGCAACAGGTTATAGTGTTTCGAAGATTGATGACGAAATTGAAATAAATGTATCAAAGACTATTTTAAGACACACACCTAATGAAGATTATATTAATGAGAATATAAGATATTTAAATAAAATTGCCGAACTTTGCTATACAAATAACATACGTTTATATTTTATAACCACTCCTACCCTACAAGAATATTACAATAACATAGATGCAAAGAGATGGCTGTTTACAACTTCAACTGTTAATGATATTTGTTTAAAATATGATGCATCGTATTACAATTACCTTAAAGATGAAAGATTTGACAAATCTGATTTCTTTGATGCCGATCACCTTTGCCATAAAGGAGCTGAAAAATTTAGTAAAATATTAAAAAGTGATATTTTTGAATAGGTGTACGGGTATTTATACCGTATCCACTATTATATTTTTCATAACTGCTCTTTTTTAATAATAGACATACTTCATTTGTTTCATGGTATTTAAACTGCCAAATTACACTCCATGTAAAATAGTTAGTATCGCTCAATATCTATAAATATTTAAGGGGTTGTCTTATATATTTATGTTTAATGCAAAAGTAAAACGCAAATATGTCAAATATACGCACATTGGAATAATATTTATATTTAAAACTTACAAAGTAATTAAATAGAGAATATCAACTAATTGTTGTATCTTCGCAGGTACTAAAATTTAGATAATGAAAAAGAAAATTATAAAATTCACATTAATAGTTTTATCTGTTATAATTATATTATTTGGAGGAACAATATGGTATATATACAAAACTGTAAATACTCCGAATAATTGCAAAAACACATTTAGTTTATATATTGACAATAATACTTCTCGAGAGGATATCAAGTTAATATTAGAGAAAGAGTGTGATAACGATTTTGCCTATTGGGTTGATAAAATTTTTGATATAAGAGACAGAAAGGTTAACAGATATCCCGGATTTTATAAAATCACCCCGGATATGAGTGCTTGGGAGGTTTACAATCTTCTTGCATTAGGAGATAATAGCACCACTACAGTAACATTTAATAATATCAGAACAAAACGAGAGCTGGCAAATGCTATATGTAAAAATTTAAATATGCCGGCAGACTCACTATACAATGCTATATGTAATAACGACATTTGCAAAAACTATGGATTTGATACAGTAAGCATTGTAACTATGTTCTTACCTGACAGCTATAATATTTTTAAAACTACATCTGTCAAAAGTTTTCTTGAAAGAATGAAAAAGGAGTATCACTCTTTTTGGAACGAAGCGAGATTAAATAAAGCAAAAGCTAACAATATGACTTCTTTTGAAATTACCATACTTGCATCGATAGTTGAAGAGGAGACCAAAAAAAGCGATGAGATGGATATTGTTGCAGGTCTATATATTAATCGTTTAAATAAAGGAATGCTTCTGCAATCGGACCCTACTGTTAAATTTGCAACAGGCGATTTTGGATTAAAACGTATTTTGAACAAACATCTTGAAATTGAATCACCCTATAATACATATAAATATAAAGGCTTACCTCCGGGCCCGATTAGAATACCTTCAAAAGTTGCTATTGAAAAATCGCTAAACTATCAAAAGTCGAACTATATTTATATGTGTGCTAAAGAGGATTTTTCGGGCTACCATAATTTTGCAACATCATTAAGAGAACATAATATTAATGCTGCAAAATATCGCAGAGAACTTAACAGACGTAAAATTAAATAATATATGAAAATAGCAATAGTAGTTGCATTACAAAGCGAACTTGAATGTACAAAACGTCTTTTTAAAGATATTGAAGAGATTAAGTGCGACAACATTACGTACTTTTTCGGAGAGTGTAATGGTCATCAAATTATAGTATCGCAATCGGGAATAGGAAAAGTATGTGCTGCTACAAGATGCCACGATATTATAACTAACTTTGAACCTGATTGTATTATTAACACAGGTTTAGCCGGTGGTATCGATATAAAATCGAAAGTTTGCGATGTTGTTATCGGAGACGAGGTTGCGTACCACGATGTCTGGTGTGGCGACGGAAACGAAATTGGTCAGGTGCAAGGTTTTCCTCTAAAATTTAAAGGAGATGAGGATATTATAAATACTATATTATTAAACCGCACAGAGGAAGATAGAATATATAAAGGGTTAATTTGTACAGGAGACCAATTTATTACCGACAACAACAGATTACAAGAAATTAAAAATAATTTTACAGATGCAATTGCCGTAGATATGGAATCAGCTGCTTTTGCTCACTGCTGCTATATGAAGGGTGTTAGATTTGTTAGTATCAGAGTAATAAGCGATACTCCGGGTAAAGATGACAATATTGAACAATATAATAATTTCTGGCAAGTAGCTCCGGAAAAATCATTTGATGTTATTAAAAATTTAATTTATAAATTATAATATGGACAAAATACCAAGTTTTACCATTGATCATAATAAGTTATTGCGTGGTATATATGTTTCACGGGTTGATGTTTTTAACGGAGTTACCATAACCACATTCGATATAAGAATGAAAGAACCTAACCGTCAGCCGGTATTAGGACAAGAAGGTTTGCATACTATTGAGCATCTTGCAGCTACTTATTTGAGGAACGACAACGAGTGGAAAGATAAAATTGTTTATTGGGGACCGATGGGTTGCCGCACAGGAAACTACTTAATTATTGCCGGAGAATATAAAAGTGCCGATATAGTTAATCTTATGAAACGGACTTTTGAGTTTGTGAGGGATTTTGAGGGCGAAATTCCGGGTATGGCTCCAAAAGATTGTGGAGATTGGACTTGCCACAATTTAGATGATGCCAAACGTGAAGCTTCAATTTATGTTAGCGAAGTACTTGAAAATATAAAAGAGGAGAATTTAGTATATCCTAAATAATAGATTAGTAAAATAGAGTGAGAAAACATAATTCCTCACTCTATTTTTATCATTATTCTTGTAAAAAAGTATAAATATATTACTTTTTTAATGTAAAATCGAATCTTAATCCATGGTCTTCTCTGTTGGTAGCAGTTATTGTTCCTCCATGAAAGAGAACGGCGTGCTTAACTATGGCAAGCCCTAATCCTGTACCACCTTTCTGGCGAGAGCGTCCTTTATCTACTCGATAGAATCTCTCAAACAGACGTGTCAATTGTTTCTCTTCAACACCGCATCCGTCATCCTCAAAACGAATATGGCACTCTGTATCATTATTTTTAAGCAAAGTTATGGTTATATTTTTGCCTCCAGAATAAGTTAAGGCGTTTTCGGTAAGATTACGAAATATTGAACATATAAGCGAGAAGTTCCCATCTATTATTACTCGCTCATTGAAATTGTTGTGTAACGTCATTCGCTCATTCTCCGGCATAATTACCAACTCTTCTTCAATATCTGAGATAATTTCATTAAGTATTATTTTCTCTTTACCAATAAGAGCATTTCCATCTTCCATTCGAGTAATTAATGAAACATCTGCTAATAATCTTCTAAGTCTTTCATTATTAGAATAGCATCTTTCTATTAACTCCTGGCGTTTATCTTCACTTATATTAATCCCTGAAAGCAGTGTTTCAAGACAGACTTGTATGGATGCCACCGGGGTTTTCAACTCGTGATTTATATTATTGGTTAGCTGACGCTTGATTCGCATTTTCTCTTGTTCCTCACGCAAGGTTGCTTCATATGCAATATCCCTATCTTTAATGGTTTGCTGCCATTGAGCATAAAGTGTAACAATATGATTGGAAATGGAACCAAGCTCATCTTTGGGAAATGGTTCGTTCTCATCAAAAGCCTCTCCATTCTTGGCTTTGTCGGCAAATCGATTAAGTCTTTCAATGGTCTTGCCAAGTCTTCTTGTTGCGAAATAAGCCAACACACTCATCACTGAGCTGATGATAATAATTATCCCCAAAAAATCCCAGTCAGCCTTAAGCAACTCACGAAGTGTTGATGAATAAGGAATAGCGGTACGGATTATTGCACGCTTGCCTTTTGTTGCAGAATAGAAATATTCTCGTCCATCACTTGAAGATTGTCGTCCTATATGGTATCCGAATCCGTCATTAAATGCTGTTGCCACCTCGGGACGATAGCGATGATTATCAAGAGAATCCAATGGAATCATATTGTCATAAATAACAGCACCGGAAAGAGCAATTATAGATATACGAAGATCCTTGAAAGGCTTTTCGTGTGCCGCAATATACTCTTCGTATAACAACCCATCTTCTACAACTTCAAGAAGGTGGCGATTGTACATTTGAAGCTGGGCGTTCAAGAAATCCGATTTATATTGTTTTTCTCGCAGATATTGAAATCCGATGAAACAGAGAATCAGGGTCCAAGAGAAAGCAAGCAACATCAAAAAGAGTCGCTTATGGTAAGATATTTTAATCACGGAAGCCATAACCAAAACCTGAACGAGTTACAATGTATGAACCATATTTGCCGATTTTAGAGCGTAACCTGGTAATATTTACATCGATTGTACGGTCAAGTACTACCACCTCATCACTCCATATGCTACTTAGAATCTGTTCACGTGAACAAATCTTACCTCGATGCAATATCAAGTAGTTCAATAGTTCAAACTCCTTACGGGCGAGCTTGACTTCTTCGCCATCTACGATGCAACGTTTAAATTCTAAATCAATTAGCAAACCTTCAACTTTAAGTACATTTGACTTCTCGTTAGTCGCAGCTGTCAGAGTTTTATGAGCCGATGTTCGCCTTAGCACACTCTTAACACGAGCTATCACATTACGGATTGTGTACGGTTTCATAATGTAATCATCTGCCCCAAGATTCAGTCCCATGACCATATCATCTTCCGTATCACGTGCGGTGCAGAAGATAATTGGAATATCCGCTGTTGTTACATCGGACTTCAACATCTTGGCCATTTTGATTCCACTAATCTCCCCCATCATTACATCAAGAAGTATCAAAGAATACTTCTTTAAATCCAGGAGCAAAGCTTCTTCAGCACTTAATGCCGTATCTACATCATATCCCTCATTTTCGAGGTTTAGTTGTAAAACTTCACACAATGTCTCCTCATCATCAACTATCAATATACGTTCTGTTGCCATATACATATATATTATTATATTACAAAATTATATAGAAAAACCGAACTGAATGCAATATGAAATGAAATTTAATAAAAATGTAACATTTCTTTTTAATATACCACAAATAGGTAGTTGAACCTGTTATATTATAGTATATCCTTATTTAATAGTGTAATAATACAAATATCCCTTTTAAGAAAAGAATATGGCATAAGTCAAAAAAAATATGTATTTTTGTACTTAAATTTGAGTTCCATTGAGTTTTCAATGGATGTGTATTCCAGATAACCACATAAAAAACAGGAAATATGAGACAAAAAGTATCAGTATTGTTTATGCTGTTGGCTGTTGTGTTTGTTGTATGCCTTATCACAGCCAATCTCCTCGAAACCAAAGTCCTTGATTTTTTTGGGATAACAACCATAACGGCAGGTATGCTGGTTTTCCCTATATCATATATCATTAACGATTGTATTGCAGAAGTATGGGGTTTCAAACGAGCTTCTCTTGTTATATGGATTGCTTTTGCAATGAATTTTTTTGTAGTTGCAATTGGTCTATTTGCTGTACATTTACCCTCAGCTTCATTTTGGAATGCTGCAGAACATTTTAATTTTATATTCGGATTTGCCCCTCGTATTGTAGTGGCAAGTTTACTCGCATTCCTTTCGGGTTCGTTTGTAAATGCCTATATTATGAGTAAAATGAAAATTTTACACAAAGGCAAATTCTTTTCTTTCCGAGCAATTGCCTCTACTATAGCAGGAGAAACCATTGATTCAATCATATTCTTTCCGATTGCTTTTGGAGGAATAATAACATTCGGTGATTTACTTGTATTAATGATTACGCAAATTATACTAAAATCGATGTACGAAGTAATAGTTCTTCCTATAACAATAAAGGTTGTAAAAACCTTAAAACGTATAGAAGGGACAGATGTTTATGATAATGGTATATCATACAATATTTGGAAATTAAATGATAAATAACGCATTATTTAGAATATAAAATGGCAGAATTAAAAGAGCAACTTTCGTTATTAGGTAAAAAAACTGAGTATCGTCAAGACTATGCACCCGAGGTATTGGAAGCATTCAACAACAAACATACTGAATATGACTATTGGGTACAATTCAATTGTCCTGAATTTACAAGTTTATGTCCTATTACCGGACAGCCTGACTTCGCAGAAATACGTATCAGCTACATTCCTGATATAAAAATGGTAGAAAGTAAGAGTCTTAAATTATATTTGTTCAGTTTCCGTAACCATGGAGCCTTTCACGAAGATTGCGTTAATATTATTATGAAAGATTTAATTAAATTAATGAATCCAAAATACATAGAGGTAACAGGTATCTTTCTTCCGAGAGGTGGTATATCAATATATCCATTCGCTAATTATGGACGTCCCGATACCAAATATGAAGAGATGGCAACTCAAAGGCTACTATCACGCCCTTAAACATAAGTCATTAGATTCTATATCAACTCCTTTATCTCATAGAGATAAGGGAGTTTCTTTTTATGTAACCGCAATTTAATTTATCTCTAATTTTTTTGAAACTTTTATGAAACAAAATGAGAGTTCCTTTGCAGTGTCAAAATAAAGACAGTAATATGAAAAAGAAAATTAAATTTTTGATGGCAGGTATTTTAACCTGTATCTGTATCTCTGCAGAAGCACAGGATACAAAGAGTGAGGAAGAAAAAGGTAAAGCTATTGTACAAGTATTCGCAAATTTTCACTCCGGTTTTGGAGAGAATAAGAAAGACTTGGGGTTTGAATTAGACCGTAGTTATCTTGGATACGAATACAAATTTGAAAACGGATTGTCGATAAAGGGAGTTGTTGATATTGGCAAATCATCTGATGTTGATGATTATCATCGCATTATCTATATTAAAAATGCTATGATCTCGTGGAAGAAAGGAAACTTAACACTTAACGGAGGTCTTATCTCTACAACTCAATTCAATTTTCAAGAGAAATTTTGGGGCTACCGCTACATTATGAAGTCGTTCCAAGACCAATACAAGTTTGGTAGCAGTGCCGATTTGGGTATCTCGGCAGCCTACAAATTTACAGATTGGATATCGGCCGATGCAATTATTACAAATGGAGAAGGTTACAAAAAAATTCAGAATAACAATGGTTTTAACTATGGTTTAGGTGTAACTCTTACTCCAGTAAAAGGTTTTCAAATTCGCCTATATGGAGGATTGAATCAAAGTGGAGAAGAGGGTAAAACGGATATTGCAAATATGGCAGGTTTCATTGGTTATAAACACGATAAGTTTACTGTCGGAGCCGAATATAACTACATTATGAACTCTTCATACAAAGAAGATGCTGACCAAAGCGGTTACTCTGTATTTGCTTCTATAAATCTTCCAAAAGAAATTTCGATGTATGCTCGTTTTGATGACCTGTACTCAAAAAACGATTGGAACATAGCAAAGGACGAACGAACGACAATAGTAGGTGCCCAATTCAAACTTGGAAAATATGTAAAAATTTCACCAAACTTTAGAATGTCTATGCCTAAGGCTGACGGGGTTAAGAATAATTACTCTGCATATTTAAATTGTTACTTTGGTTTTTAATAGTATAAACATTTTATAATATAATTAATATGAAAAAGATTTTCAAATCAGTTTTTACTTTTATCGTTGCAATTGCAACGGTAGCGTGTAGTAGTAATGCGAACAATGGAACTCGTGAAGCTCAAGAACTCTCGGGAGCAGGTGCTACTTTCCCTCTTCCTTTCTACAATGTGGTTTTTGAGAATTTCTCTCAGGTAAATGGTGATGTAGTAGCATACGGCGGTATTGGTTCGGGCGGTGGCGTTCGTAACTTGCACGACAAGATTGTGGATTTTGCAGGTAGTGATGCTTTCCTTACCGATAAGGAGATGGCAGAAATGGCTCCCGTAGTTCACGTTCCTACTTGTATGGGTGCTGTAGTGGTAGCCTACAATTTGGATGGCGTAAAGGAGTTGAAACTTACAGGTGATGTTGTTGCAGACATCTTCGCTGGCGAAATTAAGATGTGGAACGATGAGCGTCTGGCCGCTCTTAATCCCGATATTACACTTCCTGCCGAGGCAATCATCCCAGTATTCCGCTCAGATGGTTCAGGTACAACATTCGTCTTCACAGACTATCTTACAAAAGTTAGCCCTATGTGGAAAGAAAAATATGGTGCAGGAAAGTCTGTAAACTTCCCTTCAGGGCAGGCTGCAAAGGGTAATCCGGGTGTTGCAGGTGTAATATCACAGACCAAGAACTCTATCGGTTATGTAGGATCTGAATACGCTTTTGCCCAGAAGATTCCTTATGCTCGCATTCAGAATGCAAGAGGTGAATTTATATTGCCTTCATCTGAATCAATATCAGCAGCTGCTTCTGGAATAATTCCGACAGATACTCGTTGCTCAATTACAAATGCAGATGCATCCGGTGCTTATCCGATCTCAACATTTACCTGGATGATTATCTATAAGGAGCAGAACTACTCTGACCGCAGTAAAGAACAGGCTACGGCAACACTCGATTTGTTGAAGTATATCCTCTCTGACGATACACAGAATATCACCTCTGAGGTGCATTACGCTCCACTCCCTGCAAAAGCTAAGGAGTTAAGTTTGACAAATCTTAAAACTGTGACATACGACGGAGTTTCAATACTCCAGTAAAAACAACAAACTATGAACGATAAACTATACAGAATAACATTGTTTGTAGCAGCATTGATTATGCCGATAGTGTGCGGGGGCGTTGTTTACGCCCTCGTCACTGACGCATACGATGCTTTCGAACATTTCGGATTTCTGAAATTCCTCACCTCATCGGAATGGAGTTATACCGAGGGTAATGAGCAGTATGGAGCGTTGCCATTCATTACAGGTACACTGATGACCACACTGTTGGCTCTTATCTTCTGCATACCTTTCTCTCTTCCCGTTGCACTTTTCGTGGGTGAATATTTCAAGGGAACAAAGGTTGCTTCAGTACTTAGCACCGTTACCGACCTATTAGCAGGTATTCCATCTATCATTTATGGTTTATGGGGATTCTATACCTTGCGACCTATAATTATGGCACTTAATATATCTCCACAAGGTTCAGGCATATTAACCGCATCACTTGTCTTGGCGATAATGATTATCCCTTATGCCACATCGCTTAGTGCAGAATTTATCAAGATGGTACCAAACGACCTAAAAGAAGGTGCATATAGCTTGGGAGCAACACGTGCCGAAGTTGTGCGTAAAGTGATATTCCCAGTAGCCGGTTCAGGAATATTTTCATCATATGTATTGGCTATAGGTCGTGCCTTAGGTGAAACTATGACCGTAACAATGCTTATTGGAAATACCAATAACATTCCTAATTCAATCACATCTACGGGAAATTCAATGGCTTCAATCATCGCCAATCAGTTTGGCGAGGCAGACGACCTCCGTCTATCATCTTTGATTGCTATTGGATTGGTACTTTTTCTAATTACCGCTCTTATCAATATGATTGGTAAAATAATGATTAAACGCACAAGAATAGCTTGATTATGAATAAATTGAAAATTAAACATCGTTTGGCAAAAGATAAGTTGATGCTTTGGGGCATTTGCTTGTTAGCTGCATTAACAGCCGTTCCGTTGCTTGCCATTTTGGGAGAAGTATTATTGCGTGGCTATGATCAGCTCTCTTGGTCATTCTTTACAGAGCCTACACCTACTGCATACAAGGCAATGAAAGCCATCGAAGAGGGTGAACCTATCCCCGGAGGTATAGCAAATGGTATAGTGGGTACAATGATTATGCTTGGTATGGCAGTCATTGTTGCCATTCCGTTGGGTATTCTTTGCGGAGCTTTCTTGGCAGAGAATAGCAAAAATCGTTTTGCACAATTCATCAGTTACCTGACCGACCTCTTGCAAGGTACACCCTCGGTAATTATCGGTATCATTACCTATATATGGGTGGTTGTTCCGATGAAGGGTTATTCGGCGATAGCCGGTAGCGTGGCACTCTGTATTATGATGCTTCCGCTTATTATTCGTTCAACTGAAGAGACTCTTAAAATCCTTCCGGCATCACTTAAGGAGGCTGGTTTGGCTCTCGGAGGCAACAAGGCAAGAGTGATGATGAAGGTTCAGTTGCCTGCTGCGTTCGGTGGTATCTTCACAGGCGTTCTACTCGCTATCTCAAGAGTAATTGGCGAGACTGCACCGTTGATGTTTACCGCTCTTGGTTGCTCACTTATCCGCTTCTCTATTGACAAACCTATCTCAGCAATACCTCTGCTTATCTGGGAGTTCTTCAATGACCCTAACCTTCAAGAGTTGATTTGGGGGGCATCACTCTTCCTATTATTATTTGTACTTACATTAAATGTTTTATCTAAATATCTTGCAAAAAAATGGAATCAATAACACCTATACTTGAATTTAAGAAGACTTGCATATCATATACCAAGCAAACAATGGCTGTGAAATATGTATCTACAGCCATTGAGAAGAATACCATCACAGCAATTATGGGTCCTTCGGGATGTGGTAAATCCACCTTGCTCCGTGCTGTGAACCTAATGCACAATCTCTATCAGAACATTCGTGTCGATGGTGAGATTTTGCTTAACGGAGAAAATATCCTTTCAATGGAGCCCATCGATGTACGTCGTCGTGTGGGTATGGTCTTCCAGCGTCCTGCACCATTCCCAACAATGAGTATCTACGATAATGTATTGTCGGGATTTACATTGAACGGAATCAAACTCTCAAAGGCTGAAAAAGATGCCACCGTAGAGCGTTGCTTGCGTAGCGTTGCTTTGTGGGACGAGGTAAAGGATGTGCTTAACAAGAAAGGTACATTCTTATCAGGTGGTCAGCAACAACGTTTGTGCATTGCCCGTGCATTGGCGATGAAGCCCGATGTTCTGTTGATGGACGAGCCTACATCGGCTCTTGACCCAATTGCAACAAAACATATTGAGGAGCTTTTGCTCGAACTTCAAAAAGAGGTTACAATCCTCATTGTAACACATAATATGGGACAGGCAAAGCGAATATCTTCAAAATCAATGTTTATGTATCTGGGAGAGTTAGTAGAGTATGGCGACACCGAAACTATGTTTACAAACCCTATTGACGAACGAACCAAGGCTTATTTGACAGGAAAGATGTAGCGATAAGAGAAACAATAAAATAAGAGGATCAACTATTTATTTAAAATAATCAATTTTACCTATAATCTTTAAGCATAACTTGTAACTTTTTGCGAGCATAAAATATTCGGCTCTTTATGGTTCCTACGGGGAGTTTCAGAAAGGAGGCTATCTCGCTATACTTATAGCCTGCTATGTGCATCGAAAATGGGATTTGATAATCTTCCGAGAACATCGAAATAATTCGATAAATTTCAGATATGGTATAATTGCCGTCAGGAGTTTCAATTCCCGACTCTTGCGGTAGATTTAAATGATATAGAGTTTCTGTGTTATCAACAATGGTTTGGCTGCGAACAAACCGATGATGGTTGTTAATGAAAATATTTCTCATTATGGTAAATACCCATCCTTTAAAGTTGATATCGCTGATATATTTATTGTAATTGTCAAGTACTTTCAGTGCGGTATCCTGAACCAAATCTTTTGCCTCCTCCTTATCGGCGGTGAGCATATAGGCAAATGAATATAAACTCTCTTGAATATTTAATAGTTGCTCTCTGAACAGCTCAATATC